>NZ_PEBS01000028.1 GCF_002869965.1 Janthinobacterium sp. ROICE36 | reverse complement strand
GAGAGATCGGTTCGTTTGCCATTTACGCGTCCAAATACCGAGAGTAAACGCCTTTCTCAACGTGTTTACAAGCAATATTTCACCCTATCGTCACTCCGAGCACCTACCCTTCATGCAATCGCCCTGGCTCAACCATGCGGAGCTTGCATAGCTCTGGGCATGATGATATGTTGATACCTCTGGAAAAGTAACAGTTTTCCCATGTCAACTAAGATGCCGCCAATTATGCCTGTACACACTCGTCCCCGGGTCGCCTCCCTTGCCATTAAAACACTCAGCAGCGCTGTCGCCTGTGCGGTGTTATTGTCACCGGCGGCATCCGCAGCCGAGCTGGGCAAGATCACGGTGCTGTCCGCAGCCGGCCAGCCGCTGCGCGCCGAGGTCGAATTATCGGCCGTCAAGCCAGGCGAGGCAGCTGGCCTGCTGGCCAAGCTGGCGCCGCCGGATGCCTACCGCCAGGCCAACGTGGAATTCAATCCTGCCCTGAACGCGCTGACGTTTGCCGTGGAAAACCGCAACGGCAAGCCCTTCATCCGCATCAGCTCGGCGCAAGCGGTGGCCGAACCCATGGTCGACCTGCTGCTGGAACTGAGCAGCAAGAGCGGTCGCCAGGTGCGCGAATATGCGTTCGTGCTCGACACGCCCGAAGCGCGCCAGACGCGCGGCGCGCAAGTGACGGCGCCAGTCGAGCCGGGCAAGGCCAAGCCGGCCGCCGCCGCTGCCGATACGCCGCCCGCGCCGAAAAAGGCGGCGGGCGAATACAAGGTCAGGACAGGCGATACCCTGAGCCGCATCGCCAGCGAACTGAAGCCATCGGGCGTCTCGCTCGACATGATGCTTGTGGCCTTGTATCGCGCCAATCCCGATGCCTTCATGGGCGAGAACATGAACCGCATGCAGGCCGGGCGCATCCTGGCCGTGCCGGGTGCCGACACCGTGCGCGCTACCGGTGCGGCTGAAGCGAAGGGTATCGTGACGGCGCACGCCATCGATTTCGAAGCCTACCGCAACAAGTTGGCGGGCCAGGTATCGCAAAGCAAGCCGGCCAAGGCGGCGCAGGCGACGCAAAGCACGGCTGGCAAGATCGGGCCTACCCGCGTGCAGGAAAAGCCGACGGCCGTGAGCGAATCGCAAGACAAGCTGAAACTGTCGAAGGCGGAGTCGGCGGCCAAGTCGGCCGGCAAGAGCGCCGTCGCCAGCGAGGAAGACAAGATCGCCAAGGCCAAACAGGTCGATGAAGCGGCAGCGCGCGTCAAAGAGCTGGAAAAGAACGTCAGCGACCTGGAAAAGTTGATGGCGGTCAAAAGCAAGGCCATGGCCGACAAGAGCGCACCCGCGCCTGCCAAGCCGGCCGAAGCCCAGCCGCCAGTGCCCAAAGCGAAACCGGTGCCGCTGGTGAAAAAACCGTCGCCGCTGGAACCCACCATTACCGACAAGATCAACGACCACCTGGGTGCCATCGGCATCGGCCTGGCCGCGTTGTTGGCGGCCGTGGCCGCACTGGTGATCGCGCGCCGCCGCAAGGAAGCGCCGCCGCCCGCCGAAGATATCGCCCCAGTGTTCGAGCCGGAAGCGCCAGTGGCGCCGTCGACCGGCCTGGCGCCGGAAGACCAGCAGTCCGAAGCGAGCAACCACCTGTTCGGCACAGGCGCCGCCGCTGCCGGCGTGGCCGCCGCAGCGGGTGCCAGCATGCTGGAAGGCAATGAAACAGACGCTGTCGCCGAAGCGGATGTGTATATCGCTTATGGCCGCGATGGCCAGGCGGAAGATATCCTCAAGGAAGCCTTGCGCATCCACCCCGAGCGCCATGCTGCCCGCTTGAAATTGCTGGAAATCTATTCGGCCCGCCACGATGTGCGCGCGTTTGAAGACCAGGCCAGCGAGCTTTACAGCCTGACACGGGGCCAGGGCGAAGAGTGGCCGCAGGCAGCCGCGCTGGGCCTGGCGCTCGACCCCACCAACCCCCTGTATGGCGATACGGAAGACGATGCCGTCGTCAGCCTCAGCAAGGGAGCCGGCGACGACTTGCGCGGTCAGAGCATGGACTTGCCCGACGATCTGCCTTCCCCAGCGGCCGACCTGGCGCCGGCAGAGCCTGTTTCCTCCGTGAGCGCCCGCGATGCGCGTGCACCTCTCGACTTTGACCTCGACAGCCTCGATTTCGAGCCCGTCACTACCAGCGACCCGATCGTCATGCCGGGGCCGGACAGCAAGCCGCAGTCCGCCGCGCACGATGCGCACTATGACCCCAGCATGGATTTCGGCCTCGACCTGGAACCGCCAGCGGGTCCCGTAAATGGCGTGGGCGCCGGTCTGACACCTTTGCCTGACCCGTTGAAGGACGTGGACCTGGCCCATTTCGACCTCGACGCGCCCGTGGTGCCAGCTGCCGCGCGGGTGGCGGCCGAGCCTTCCATCGACAGCCTGTTTGACGACGCGCAAACGCCAGCCACCTTGCCGGAAGTCATACCGCCGGCGCAAGAATTCGACCTGTCCGGCATCGACCTGGACCTCAACGATGGCAAGACGGCCAGCGTGGGCGTGGACGACCCGCTGTCGGCCATCCACATGGAAATGGATACCAAACTTGACCTGGCGATCGCTTACCAGGAAATCGGCGACAAGGAAGGCGCGCGCGAGCTGATCGATGAGGTCATCAAGGGAGGCAGCGCTGAACAGGTCGCCAAGGCGAATACCATGCGTGCACTACTGAGTTAGCAATGCCCGCCGGCGCGGCAGGCTGCCGCGCCGGTATAATGCTTCGATGCAAAATATTACGACAGCAACGCCATTCAAGCGTATCGTCCTCGGTCTGCAGTATGACGGCACGGCCTGGCATGGATACCAGAAACAGGAAGATGGGCAGACGGTGCAGGACCAGCTGGAAAACGCGCTGGAGCAGTTTGCCCGCGTGCGCCTGGCCACCACCTGCGCCGGCCGCACGGACACGGGCGTGCATGCGCTTGAGCAAGTGGTGCATTTCGATACGGAACTGAACCGCGACGTGCACTCGTGGGTGCGCGGCGTCAACGCCTTCCTGCCGAAATCCATCGCCGTGCGCTGGGCCAAGGAGCTGGCCGGCGACCCCACCGTCAACGATTTCTTCCACGCCCGCTTCAGCGCCCGCGCGCGTACCTATCATTATGTGTTGTATAACAACGCCACCCGCTCGCCCCTGGTGGAAGGGCGTGCCGGCTTCTTTTTCCGTCCGCTGGACGTGGAACTGATGCGCCAGGCCGTGCAGCCGCTCTTGGGCTGGCACGATTTCACGGCCTTCCGCGCCGCGCAATGCCAGGCCAAGTCGCCCGTCAAGCTGATGCATGACATCCGCATCGAGCGGCGCGGCGATTGCGTTATCTTTACCATTACGGCGAATGCCTTTTTGCACCACATGGTGCGCAACCTGGTCGGCTCGCTTGTGTATATCGGCACGGGACGCGAAAAGCCGGACTGGCTGGGGCAGTTGCTGGAAAGTAAAGATCGCCACGCGGCGGCGCCCACCTTCATGCCAGACGGCTTGTACCTGGCGCAGATCGATTACGATCCCAAGTGGGCGTTGCCGCAAGACAGTAGCAGCGCCTTGCCCTGGTTTTGATCTGCATCAATAAAGGAATAGCATGTCTCGCACACGCATCAAGATCTGCGGCCTGACCCGCGCCGAAGACATCCAGGCCGTGGTGGCGGCGGGCGCCGACGCCATCGGTTTCGTGTTTTATCCGCAAAGCCCCCGTTACGTGACGCCCGAGCAGGCGGCCAGCCTGATCGCCGCCATGCCGCCCTATGTGACGACGGTGGGCTTGTTCGTCAACGCCACGGTGGAAGAAGTGCGGGCCACCAAGGCCGTGGGGCCCTTGTCGCTGCTGCAATTTCATGGCGACGAGACGCCCGAACACAGCGCCGCGCTGGCCGGCGCCGTGAATACGCCGTTTATGCAAGTGTTCCGCGTCAAACCTGACACCTCTTTCGAAGATTTGCTAGAATACGAACAGCGCTATCGCGCTGCCAGTCCCTTGTTCTCCAGCCTCTTGCTCGATACCTATGTGGATGCCTACGGCGGTGCAGGAAAGGTATTTGATTGGTCCCTCATTCCAGAAGAACTCGCGCCTCGGGTCGTTTTAAGTGGTGGCTTGAGCGTACAAAACGCGACTGACGCAGTGGTGCGCGTGCGCCCTTACGCCGTCGACATCAGCAGTGGTGTCGAAGCGTCCAAGGGTATCAAGGACGCATCCAGAGTCCGCGCGTTTATCGCCGCGGTGCAGGATGCCGATGCCATCATTGCCAGAGGAAACCACCATGAATGACCACACGAACGACCATAGCGCCGCGCCCGGCGCCGCCGCCGCATTGTTCCACGCCACCGATTACCCTTTTCCTGACCTGCGCGGCCACTTCGGCCCGTACGGCGGCGCATTTGTTGCCGAAACGCTTACGCACGCGCTGGCCGAGCTGAAAGACGCCTACGCGCGCTACAGCGTCGACCCGGAATTCCTGGAAGAATTCCGCTACGAGTTGAAACACTTCGTGGGCCGTCCGTCGCCCATCTACCACGCCAAGCGCTGGTCCGAGATGGCGGGCGGCGCGCAAATCTATTTCAAGCGCGAAGACTTGAACCATACGGGCGCGCACAAGATCAATAACGTGATCGGCCAGGCTTTGCTGGCCAAGCGCATGGGCAAGCCGCGCATCATCGCCGAGACGGGTGCCGGCCAGCATGGCGTGGCCACGGCCACCATCTGTGCCCGCTTCGGCCTCGAATGCGTAGTCTACATGGGGAGCGAAGACGTCAAGCGCCAGGCGCAGAACGTGTACCGCATGAAATTGCTGGGCGCGACCGTGGTGCCCGTCGAATCCGGCTCCAAGACCCTCAAGGATGCGCTGAACGAAGCCATGCGCGACTGGGTCACCAACATCGAAAACACTTTTTATATCATCGGCACCGTGGCCGGCCCCCATCCGTATCCCATGATGGTGCGCGACTTCCAGTCCGTGATCGGCGAGGAATGTCTGGTGCAGATGCCGGAAATGACGGGCCGCCAGCCCGACTACGTGGTGGCTTGCATCGGCGGCGGCTCGAACGCCATGGGCATCTTTTACCCGTATATCGACCAGAAGGATGTCAAACTGATCGGCGTGGAAGCGGCCGGCGAAGGGTTGGATACGGGCAAGCACTCGGCTTCGCTGGCGGCGGGCTTCCCGGGCGTGCTGCATGGCAACCGCACCTATCTGCTGCAGGATGAGAATGGCCAGATCATCGAGACGCATTCCGTCTCGGCCGGCCTGGACTATCCGGGTGTGGGGCCGGAACATGCGTGGCTGAAAGACTTGGGGCGCGCGCAATACGTGTCCATCACGGATGACGAGGCCTTGCAAGCCTTCCACGACTGTTGTCATATCGAAGGCATCATCCCGGCCCTGGAATCGTCGCACGCACTGGCCTACGCGGCCAAGCTGGCGGCCACCTTGCCGAAAGACCAGATCGTGCTGGCCAACCTGTCGGGCCGTGGCGACAAGGACATGCATACCGTGGCGGAGCGCATGGGATTGAATTTCTCTTAACCCGGCATTTGCGGTTGGGTTTGAAAAATATTCCATTTATTTACCGTCAAGAAAGCTCACCATGTCCCGTATCGCCGCCACCTTTGCCAATTTAAAATCGACCAACACGACCGGCCTGGTCACCTTTATTACCGCCGGCGTCCCCGGCCCTGACGCCACCGTGCCCCTGATGCACGCGCTCGTCGAGGGCGGCGCCGACATACTGGAGCTGGGCGTGCCGTTTTCCGACCCGATGGCCGAAGGCCCCGTCATCCAGCGCGCCTGCGAACGCGCCTTGAAATTCAATGTCGGCATCCACGACGTGTTCGGCTATGTGCGTCAGTTCCGTGTAACAAACCAGACGACGCCCGTGGTACTGATGGGTTACGCCAACCCCATCGAGCGCATCGGCAGCGCCGCGTTTATTGATGCAGCGCAAGCGGCCGGCGCCGATGGCGCCATCGTCGTCGACTATCCGCCCGAGGAGTGCGAGCAATTTGCCGCGGCCATGCGCGCGGCCGGCCTCGACCTGATCTTCCTGCTGGCGCCCACCTCGACCGAAGAGCGCATCGCGCAAGTGGCCAAGGTCGGCGGTGGCTTCAGCTATTATGTGTCGCTCAAGGGTGTCACAGGTGCAGGCAACATTGATACGGAACAGGTGGCAGAGCGCCTCGCTGCCATCCGCCAACATGTAAAATTACCTATCGGCGTCGGCTTCGGCATCCGCGACGGCGCCACGGCCAAGGCCGTGGCCAAGGTGGCTGATGCGGTCGTGATCGGCAGCCGCATCATCCAGGAGATTGAAAATGCGCCGCCAGGAGGCGCCGTCGACGCCGTGCGCAGCTTTACGGCAGGTATCCGCGCCGCACTGGATGCCTGAGCAAGCTTGCCGTTGACGCATTTGCGTTGGCGGCAAAGTTCGACAGCCCGGCGATAAACGGCTACACTTCGGCCACTGAATGCCTGTTATTGTGCAATAGATAAAATTGTTGGTGGCGCCCTGCGGGGCGTCGCCGTTTACCGTCTGCCGGGGACGTCCATCGACGCTACCCCTACAAGGGCCCAAGGAGAAAATATGAGTTGGTTGGAAAAACTGCTGCCGCCGCGCATACAGCGTTCTGATGCTGCCGCGCGCAAGACCATGCCGGAAGGCCTGTGGGTCAAGTGCCCGTCGTGCGAAGCCGTGCTGTACCGTACGGACCTGGAATCGAATTTGCACGTGTGTCCGAAATGCGACCACCACATGCGCATCCGCGCGCGTGAACGGCTCGACAGCTTGCTCGACGCGGGCGGCCGCTATGAAATCGGCCAGGAAATCCTGCCCGTCGACACCCTGAAGTTCAAGGACAGCAAGAAATACCCGGACCGCCTGAAATCCGCCATGGAAGCGACGGGCGAAACGGATGCGATGGTCGTCATGGGTGGCGCCATCATGAGCCTGCCAGTGGTCGTGGCGTGCTTCGAATTCGAATTCATGGGCGGCTCCATGGGCTCCGTCGTGGGCGAGCGCTTCGTGCGCGGCGCGCAAATCGCGTTGGAACAGAAAGTGCCGTTCATTTGCATCACCGCCACCGGTGGCGCGCGCATGCAGGAAGGCTTGCTGTCCCTGATGCAGATGGCGAAAACCACGGCCATGCTGACCAAGCTGTCGGAAAAGAAATTGCCATTCATCAGCGTGCTGACCGACCCGACCATGGGCGGCGTGTCCGCCTCGTTCGCCTTCATGGGCGACGTCGTCATTGCCGAGCCGAAAGCGCTGATCGGCTTTGCCGGCCCGCGCGTGATTGAAAACACCGTGCGCGAAAAACTGCCGGAAGGTTTCCAGCGCGCCGAGTTCCTCGTCACCAAGGGCGCCGTCGACATGATCGTCGACCGCCGCAAGATGCGCGAAGAAATCGCCCGTCTGCTGGCCTTGTTGCAAAACCAGGCTGTTGAAGTGTTAGCTTAATCTTGCACCATAACCCTTGAACTGCCGGGGTCAGACCCTCCAGGGTCTGACCCCGGATGTTTATTGGGTTACCTGTCTTTTCGCCTCGCGCATCCTTACATCAAGAAGTCTCCCATGCACAAGCTACCCTCTACATTGCCGGAATGGCTCGCCATGCTGGAAACCCGCCATTCGGAAACCCAGATCAACATGGGCCTGGACCGCGTGCAAGCCGTCAAGGCGCGCATGCAACTGGCTTTTACTTGCCCCGTGATCATGGTGGCGGGCACGAATGGCAAGGGGTCCACCTGTGCCATGCTGGAATCGGTACTGTTGCGTGCCGGCTACAAAGTGGGGCTGTACATCAAGCCGCATTTCCTCGATTTCAATGAGCGCGCCCGCGTGCTGGGCGAGATGGCCAGCGATGAACAGCTCGTCGCCAGCTTCCAGGCTGTCGAAGCTGTGCGCGGCGACACGCCGCTGACGTATTTCGAATTCACCACCCTGGCCATCCTGCACCTGCTGTCGCAAGCCAAGCTGGACGTGGCCATCCTGGAAGTGGGCCTGGGCGGGCGCCTCGATGCCGTCAACGTGATCGACGCGGACGTGGCCATCGTCACCAGCATCGATATCGACCATACGGATTACCTGGGCGATACGCGCGAAGCGATCGGCTTTGAAAAGGCCGGCATCTTCCGTCCGGGCAAGGCGGCCATCTGCAGCGACCCCGTGCCGCCGCAATCCCTGATCGACCATGCCGAGGCCATCGGCGCCGACCTGTGGCTGATGGGCCGCGATTTCAATTATTCGGGCGACAAGCAGCAATGGAACTACGGCGGGCGCGAGCAGCGCCGCAATTCGCTCGCGTATCCAAGCTTGCGTGGCGCCAACCAGATCCTCAACGCGGCCGCCGTGCTGGCCGCGCTGGAAGTGCTGAAGCTGACACTGCCTGTGGGCGCGCAGGAAGTGCGCACGGGTCTGGTGACGGTGGAGCTGCCGGGCCGCTTTCAGGTCTTGCCTGGCCGCCCCAGCGTGATTCTCGACGTGGCGCACAACCCGCACGCAGCCTCGGCGCTGAACCAGAACCTGGGCAATATGGGCTATCACCCGTACACCTATGCCGTGTTCGGTTCCATGCACGACAAGGATATCGATGGCGTGCTGGCCGCGATGAGCGAACACGTCGACCACTGGTGCCTGACGGGTTTGCCTTCGCCGCGCGCGGCGACGGCTTCCGAACTGGCCGCCAAGGTGCAGATCATGCTCGACGATAAGCCCGACAGCAGTGAACATACTGTGTCTATTTTCGATGATCCGGCACAAGCTTTTGCAAATGCAATGAGCCGGGCCGGTGAGAATGATAGAATTGTGGTCTTTGGTTCTTTCCTCACCGTTGCCGGCGTGATGAAGGCCCGAAAATCCTCACTTCACTGAAACGCACTCGACTGAAAATCACGCATGGGCTTGTTCTCGAAACTGTTTAAAAACAAGCAAGAATCCTCTGGCGAAGACAGCGGCTTTTATGTCCCTGGCGAAGCACAGTCGCCGACCCGCAAGCGCGCCGCCAACACTTCCGGTGGCGGCGGATCGCGCCGTGGCGGCAAGGAAGCGCCGGACCCGGTCTTGCCGGAAAAAAAGCGCGCACGCCGCCGTCTGGTCGGGGCCATCGCCCTGGCCCTGGGCGTGGCTGTCGGCTTGCCGATGCTGCTTGATTCCGAACCGAAGGCGCCACTCAACGATATCGCCATCGACATTCCCTCGAAAGAAAAGGTAGTTGCGCCTACGCCTACGCCTGCGCCCGCTGTGCCCGCCCAGGCAGCTGCGCACAATGGCCTGGACCAGTCCGAGGAAATCATCGACGCGCCCCTGCCGCCTGCGACCAGGCCCACGCCGGCACCCGTGCTGGCCGCCGTCCAGCCTGCGCCTGCCAAGCCGGCCTATGTGGAACCCAAACCCGAGCCCAAGCCTGTCAAGGTGGAGCCAAAACCCGAGCCGAAGCACGAAAGCAAGCCGGAACCCAAGGCCGAGCCGAAACACGAGCCCAAGCCTGAACCGAAGCATGAGGTCAAGCCGGAAACCAAGCCTGAGGCTAAGCCTGCCAAGCCGGCGCAATCTGCCGACGATGCGGCGCGCGCCATGGCGATTCTGGAAGGCAAGCCACTCGACAAGCCACAAGAAAAAGCACAAGACAAGACACACGACGCCGGCAACGGCAAGTTCGTGGTACAGGTGGCGGCCCTGGCGACGCAGGACAAGGTCGATGAATTGCAGGACAAGCTGCGCGAAGCGGGCATCAAGTCCTATACGCAGAAAGTCTCCAGCCCGGCGGGCGAGCGTATCCGCGTGCGCGTGGGGCCGTTCGGCAACCGCGAAGATGCCGAAAAGACCCGCGCCAAGCTGCAAAAGCTGGGCCTGGGCGGCAGCCTGGTGCCGGCGTGATGTTGCAAGGCTGAGCGCGCGTGACCATCTTCGATTATCTGGTGCTGTTCGTGCTGGTGACTTCCGTGCTGATCAGCATGATGCGCGGCCTGGTCAAGGAAATACTGTCCTTGGTCAGCTGGATCGTGGCTTTCGTCATTGCCAACGCGTATGGCGCCACCCTGGCGAAATTCCTGCCGGAAGCCGTGCCGGGCGAAGCCGTCCGCCTGTTGCTGGCCTTCGTGGTGCTGTTCATCGGCGTGCGCATTTTGATGGGATTGCTATCCATGACGGTCGACGCACTGGTCAAGGTGACGGGCCTGAGCCTGGCCGACCGCAGCCTGGGCAGCCTGTTCGGCGTGGCGCGGGGTCTTGTGATCGTGCTGACCGCCGTCATCTTGTGTGGCATGACTTCCATACCGCAGCAGCCATTCTGGGAAAATGCGCTGCTCAGCCCGCTCGCGGAGCAGGGCGCGCGTGCCATCAAGCCTTATCTGCCTGCCGCTTACGCGCAGCATGTGAAATTTTGAATTTTTTTAAAATCAGTAGCACAGTTTAGGAGCACACCATGTGTGGCATCGTCGGCGTCGTTTCCCATCAACCTGTCAATCAATTGCTCTATGATGCATTGTTGCTCTTGCAACATCGCGGTCAGGACGCGGCAGGGATTGCGACCAATCACAGCAGTATGTTTTCCATGCACAAAGCCAATGGCCTCGTGCGTGACGTCTTCCGTACGCGCAACATGCGTTCGCTGCAAGGCACGACGGGCATCGGCCATTGCCGCTACCCGACGGCCGGTTCGTCGAGCGAAGAGGAAGCACAGCCGTTTTATGTGAATGCACCGTTTGGTATCACCCTGGCGCACAATGGCAACCTGACCAACTGGGAACAGTTGAAACAGGAAATGTTCAAGAACGACCGCCGCCACATCAATACCGATTCCGATTCGGAAGTGCTGCTCAACGTGCTGGCGCATGAAATCCAGGAAGCGACGACGGGCCTGAACCTGGACCCGGAAGCCATCTTCAAGGCGATCACCGTGCTGAACCGCCGCGTCAAGGGGGGGTACGCTGCCGTCGCGCAAATCGCCGGCGTGGGCTTGCTGGCTTTCCGTGACCCGCACGGCATCCGTCCGCTGTGCCTTGGCATCAATGAAACGGAGCTGGGTCCTGAATACCTGATCGCCTCCGAATCCGTGGCCCTGGAAGGCATGGGCTTCCGCTTCGTGCGCGATATCGGTCCCGGCGAAGCCGTCTTCATTGATGCTGACAAGAAATTGCACAGCGCCCAGTGCGCCGACAACGCCAGCCTGAATCCCTGCGTGTTCGAATTCGTTTACCTGGCCCGTCCCGACTCCGTCATCGACGGCGCCTCGGTGTACGCCACGCGCTTGAAAATGGGTGAATACCTGGCTGAAAAGATCCGTGCCGAATTGCCTGACGTGCATATCGACGTGGTCATGCCGATTCCCGATTCCTCGCGTCCGGCCGCCATCCAGCTGGCGCTGGCGCTGAACCTGGAATACCGCGAAGGCTTCATCAAGAACCGCTATATCGGCCGTACCTTCATCATGCCGGGCCAGGCGGCGCGCAAGAAATCCGTGCGCCAGAAGCTCAACGCGATTCCTTCGGAATTCAAGGATAAAGTGGTGTTGCTGGTCGACGATTCCATCGTGCGCGGCACCACTAGCCGTGAAATCGTGCAGATGGCGCGCGAAGCGGGCGCGACGAAAGTCATCTTTGCCTCGGCCGCGCCACCGGTGATCTACCCGAACGTGTATGGCATCGACATGCCGACGCGCGATGAGCTGATCGCCTACGGCCGCACGACGGAAGAAGTGTGCCGCGAAATCACGGCCGATTACCTGGTGTACCAGGATATCGGCGCGCTCAAACAGGCGATTGCCGATGTCAATCCGGCATTGACGAACTTCGAGGCTTCGTGCTTCGATGGCGTGTACGTGACGGGTGACGTGTCGCAGGAATACCTGGACCGCCTGGAATATGCGCGCCACCATCCGAAGGCGGCAGCGCCCGAAGATACGCCGCGTTCCCAGCTGAACCTGAACCTGGCGACAACGGAAGCATAAGTAACCTGCCCGGCCTGCGCCGGGCTTTTTTTTTCTGCGATCATGAACGATAAAAAAAACTACGGCTTTACCACCACCATCCTGCATAACGACCGCCGCAAAAGCATCGAGCACGGCTCCCTGCACAAGCCCGTGCACACCTCGGTCGCTTTTGGCTATGGCGATGCGCGCCAGCTCGCTTCCGTGTTCCAGGGCAAGGAACCGGGCTTTCGTTATGGCCGCCAAGGCAATCCGACCGTTTCCGCGCTGGAAGACAAGGTCAACAAGATGGAAGACGGCGTGGCGACCCTGTGCTTCGCCACCGGCATGGGCGCCATCGGCGCCGTGGTGCAATCCTTGCTGCGCGCGGGCGACCATGTGGTGTCGTCGGCCTTTCTGTTTGGCAATACCAACAGCCTGTGGCAAACGGTGACGGGGCAGGGCATCGCCGTGTCGTTTGTCGATGCCACCGATGTGGCCAACGTGGCCGCCGCCATCACGCCAGCCACGCGCATCGTGTTCGTGGAAACCATCGCCAATCCGCGCACGCAGATCGCCGACCTGGCGAAGATCGGTGCGCTGTGCAAGGAACGTGGCATTTTGTATATCGTCGACAACACCATGACGACGCCATACCTGTTCCGCCCGAAGGCGGTGGGCGCGGGGCTGGTGGTCAATGCATTGACGAAGTCCATCGGCGGCCACGGCAATGCGCTGGGCGGCAGCTTGACGGACACGGGCGTGTTCGACTGGACGCAGTACCCGAACATTTTCGACAATTATAAAAAGGCGGCGCCCGCGCAGTGGGGCATCGCGCAAATCCGCGCCAAGGCCTTGCGCGATTTCGGCGCCTCGCTGGGCCCGGAAGCGGCGCACCACATCGCCGTCGGCGCGGAAACCATGGCCTTGCGCATGGACCGCAGCTGCTCGAACGCCCTGGCGCTGGCCAGCATGCTGCAAGCGGACCCGCGCGTGGCTGGCGTGCACTATCCTGGCTTGGCGTCGCATCCGCAGCACGCGCTGGCGACGGACTTGTTCCGCAGCTATGGCTCGCTGTTCAGCTTTGAATTGAAGGACGGCATCGACTGCTTCGATTTCCTCAATCGCCTGAACCTGGCCATACCAGCGAGCAACCTTGGCGACACGCGTACCCTGGTCATTCCCGTCGCCCATACGATTTTCTACGAGATGGGTGCCGAACGGCGCGCCAGTATGGGCATTGCCGAGTCCCTGATCCGCGTGTCAGTCGGTATCGAGGATGAGGCAGACTTGCTTGAAGACTTCCGTAGCGCGCTTGAGCATTGAAACTTGCGTGTCAGGCATGAGAGGGGCCACAACTAAAAACTGGGGTCAGGCCCGGCGGGTCTGACCCCGGCATGCAACTTAATGCCAGCTGCGCATCAGTCCCACAGCCAGGCCCTCAAGGGCGAATTCATCTTCCGGCGACACGGTAATGACCTTGAAGTCGGGGTTTTCCGGCAGCAGTTCGATGACGGAGCCGGTTTTCCTGTAGCGTTTGACGGTGACTTCATCGCCGATGCGGGCCACGACGATCTGGCCGTTCTTGGCGCTGTCGACTTTCTTGACGGCCAATAAATCGCCATCCATGATGCCGGCGTCGCGCATGGACCAGCCGCGCACCTTCAGCAGGAAGTCGGGCTTGGCCGAAAACAGGGCCGGGTCCACGTTGTAGCTCGCTTCCAGGTTTTCCTGCGCCAGGATGGGCGAGCCGGCTGCCACGCGGCCGATCAGCGGCAGTGACATCAGCAGTGCTGCCGGCACCTTCGAGGACAGCGTGTCGGCGGCCGCACTCGCCGCGGCACCGATCAGGCGGATGCCGCGCGAGGTGCCGGGCGAAATCTCGATCGCGCCCTTGCGGGCCAGGGCTTGCAAATGCTCTTCGGCCGCATTGGCCGATTTGAAACCCAATTCATTGGCGATTTCGGCACGGGTAGGAGGGAAACCCGTATTTTCAATCGCGTCCTTGATCAGGTTCAGGATTTGTTCTTGTCGTGCTGTCAGCTTGATCATGAGCGGTGGGTGCATATTAAAATGCTGTCTATATGAACAGTCTGTATTTTTGTACAGTATCGCCCACTATGCAAGGGAATTTGCCATATTTGCGTGATTTTCGTGCGAAATACTGGAATGCGCAGGAAAAAGCGCCTGGCGGGCCCCGTGCACCGGCCGCGTGGTGAAGGAATGATTGAAACGTTTGCAAAAGGCGGTTATAATCTTCGGCTGACCTTCCCACACCCGTCTTGACGCCGGGGTGGGCGATTATTAATCCGACCTGAAGGAGTTTGCATGCGTCATTATGAAATAGTCTTTATCGTCCATCCGGACCAGAGCGAGCAAGTGCCCGCGATGATCGAACGCTACAAAGCCAGCGTAACCACACGCGGCGGTTCGGTTCATCGCGTGGAAGATTGGGGCCGCCGTCAAATGGCTTACTCGATCCAAAAGCTGCCTAAAGCACACTACATCTGCCTGAACATCGAATGCGACAACGAGACCCTGGTCGAGTTGGAAACAGCATTCAAATTCAATGATGCCGTGTTGCGTCACCTGACCGTTAAAATGAAGAAAGCTGAAACAGCTCCTTCGCCGATGATGAAATCGGTACAACGCGAAGACGCGGCCAAAAGCCACCGCACCGAAGCACCAGCAGCAGCTCCAGCCGCCGCAGCAGCAGCTTAATTCTTGACCAGGATCGTGCGCTGAACCAGCTACAAGTCACCGCCATCATTGCCGAGCGCGAAATATTGCGCTATACCCCGGCAGGGCTGCCGATTGTGAATGCAGTATTGCAGCACAGTTCGCAGCAGATGGAAGCAGGGATTGCCCGTTTGACCGAGTTTGATGTTGCCGCGCTTGCCGCTGGCGAAATTTCAGGCCGGTTCAGCCAGGCAAGCTTGGGCGGGGTCTATCAGTTCACGGGTTTCCTGGCCAGGAAGAGCCGCAACAGCAAGAGTTTGGTGTTTCACATCATTGATTTTAGTGCAGTCACTTTGACTAGCGCATTTTAGATACAGGAGCCTGATATGGCATTCGGTAAAAAGTTCGACAAAAATAAGCTCAAGCTTAAAGAAAAACGCAAACAGCAAAATCCGTTGTTCAAACGCAAGAAGTTCTGCCGCTTCACCGCAGCTCACGTTGAGCAAGTCGACTACAAAGACGTCGACACGCTGAAAGACTTCGTCCAAGAAAACGGCAAGATCATGCCAGCACGCCTGACCGGTACCAAAGCGCACTACCAGCGCCAAGTCGACACCGCAATCAAGCGCGCTCGCTTCCTCGCGCTGCTGCCATACACCGATCTGCACCACGCTTAATCGGTCAGATATTCCTGGAGAAGAACTATGCAAATCATTCTGTTAGAAAAAGTTGTTAACGTCGGTAACCTCGGCGAAGTCGTCAAAGTCAAAGACGGTTACGCACGTAACTTCCTGATCCCGCAACGCCTGGCACGTCGTGCTACGGCTACCGCTGTGGCTGAATTCGAAGTCAAGCGCGCCGAACTGGAAAAAGCTGCTGCCGCCAAACTGGCTGCATCGCAAGCCCAGGGCGAAAAACTGAGCGGTCTGACCGTTCAAGTTGCTCAAAAAGCTGGCGTCGATGGCCGTCTGTTCGGTTCCGTCACCAACTTCGACATCGCTGAAGCGCTGACCAAGCAAGGTTTTGCTGTTGAAAAAGCACAAATCCGCATGCCTACCGGCCCGCTGAAGATCGTTGGCGAGCACAGCGTTTCGGTTGCTCTGCACACCGACGTGGTCGTGGAAGTCGTTATCGCTGTCGTTCCAGACGCGAACGCGTAATCGTTTGCGGGCCTGGCCCGCAAGCATTGCCGCACTATGAAAAGCCGGGTTCGCCCGGCTTTTTTGTGGCCTTTTTTTCGCTCAATTTTAGCCCTTTATTTTTGCCAGCACGCCGAAGCGGGTATAATTCGCGCCATGAACGCCCCCTCTGATCCGCAACTAGATTCCCTCCGTATTCCGCCGCATTCGATCGAAGCAGAACAATCCGTTATCGGTGGTCTGCTGCGCGACAATGCAGCATATGACCGCATCGCCGACTTCATGCATGCGGAGGATTTCTATCGCTATGACCATCGCATCATCTTCGAACAAATCGTCAAGATGATTAACGGCTCGAGGCCAGCCGATGTCATTACTGTTTTTGAAACCCTGACCCAGCTCGGCAAGGCCGATGATGTGGGCGGACTCGCTTATCTGAACGCCATGGCGCAAAACACGCCATCGGCCGCTAACATCCGGCGTTATGCCGAGATCGTGCGCGACCGCGGCGTGCTGCGCAAACTTATCACGGTCGCCGATGATATCTCCGGCACGGCCTTCAGCCCGCAAGGCAAGGAAGTCAAGCAGATGCTTGACGAGGCCGAATCGAAGATTTTTGCCATCGCCGAAGAAGGCGCGCGAGGCGCCCAGGGCTGGACCGCCATCCAGCCCCTGCTGACGCAGGTGGTCGAGCGTATCGACGAGCTGTACAGCCGCGACAACCAGAGTGAAATCACGGGCGTGCCCACCGGTTTCATCGACCTGGACCGCATGACCTCCGGTCTGCAGCCGGGCGACCTGGTGATCGTGGCGGGCCGTCCTTCGATGGGCAAGACGGCGTTTTCCGTCAACATCGGCGAAAACGTGGCCATCGACAGCGGCTTGCCCGTGGCCGTGTTCTCGATGGAGATGGGCGGCGCCCAGCTGGCCATGCGTATGCTCGGCTCCGTCGGGCAGCTCGACCAGCACCGCCTGCGCACGGGCCGCCTGAACGACGAAGACTGGCCACGCCTGACGAATGCGATTCAAAAGATGAACGACGCCCAGTTGTACATCGATGAAACGCCGGCCTTGAATTCCATCGAATTGCGCGCGCGCTCGCGCCGTTTGTCGCGTCAGTGCGGCAAGCTGGGCCTGATCATTGTCGATTACTTGCAGCTGATGTCCGCCAATTCCCCGGGCGACAACCGCGCCACGGAGATTTCCGAGATTTCGCGGGGCTTGAAAGGTCTGGCGAAAGAACTCGGTTGCCCCGTGATTGCGTTGTCGCAGCTGAACCGCTCGCTGGAGCAACGCCCGAACAAGCGTCCCGTGATGTCGGATTTGCGCGAATCGGGCGCTATTGAGCAAGATGCCGACGTGATCCTGTTCATTTACCGCGACGAGGTGTATAACCCCGACTCGCCAGACAAGGGAACGGCCGAAATCATCATCGGTAAACAACGTAACGGTCCGATCGGCAGCATCCGCCTCACCTTCATGGGGCAGTACACCAAATTTGGCAATTACAGTGGTGGCCTGGCGCTTTACCAAGGCGACTAAGACTCAGCAGCACTGATATTCCATTGGCCGCTTCCTCATACGAGGCGGCTTTCAGTAGTAAATAACACGACTCAATGCTTAACGGAGAATGACATGTTTGGACGCTTGATGCCCACTGAGGGCAAGTTTTTTGAATTGTTTAACCAGCATGCTGAATTGTGCGTCAAAGGCGCTAAAGAAATGCTCGGCCTGATGACCAATTTCGACGATCTGGAAAACCGCGTACATGCGATCGAAAGCATCGAGAAACAGGCGGACAAAGTCACCTACGCCACCGTGGAAATGCTGCACAAGACCTTCATCACGCCGATCGACCGCGACGACATCCATCAGCTGATCACGCGCCAGGACGACATCCTCGACCTGCTGGAAGACGCGGCGCAAACCGTCTCGCTGTATGACCTGAAAGCCGTTACGCCGGAAGCCAAGCGCCTGGCCGAACTGGTGCTGGCCTGTACCGAAAAAGTGCGCGACGCCGTCGCCATGCTGCACAACATGGACAACTCGCGCAAGATCGTCGCCATCTGCGAAGAGATCGACCGCCTGGAATCGGATGCCGACCACGTGATGCGCGCCGCCATGTCCAAACTGTTCCGCGACGAACCGGACGTGCGTAACCTGATCAAGCTGAAAGCGATCTACGAAATTCTGGAAACCGTGACCGACCGTTGCGAAGATGTGTCCAATATTATCGAAGGCATCATCGTCGAAAACGCGTAAGCGTTGGGCCTGTCCTGAACCAGAATCAGAAAAGAAACTACAATGACCATACAAATCAGCATCTACGTGCTAGGCCTGTTGATCGCCCTCGCGCTGCTGTTTGACTTCATGAACGGCTTCCACGATGCCGCCAACGCGATCGCCACGGTGGTCTCGACGGGCGTATTGAAACCGCAGACCGCGGTTGCCATGGCTGCCACCTTCAACTTCGTCGCCATTTTCGTGTTCCACCAGCTGACCGTGGCCGCCACGGTGGGCAAGGGCACGATTGACCCGACAGTGATCGACCAGTACGTGATCTTCGGCGCGCTGATGGGCGCCATCTTCTGGAATTTGTTTACCTGGTACTACGGCATTCCATCATCGTCCTCGCACGCGCTGATCGGCGGCCTGGTGGGCGCTGCCGTCGCCAAGTCGGGCACGGGCGCGCTGGTCGCGGCCGGCCTGTGGAAAACCGTCGCCTTCATCGTCATCGCACCCGTGCTCGGCTTTGTATTCGGCTCGATCATGATGCTGCTGGTGTCGTGGATATTCGTGCGTTCGACGCCGCGCAAGGTCGATAAATGGTTTCGCCGTTTGCAACTGGTATCGGCGGCAGCCTACAGCCTGGGTCACGGCGGCAATGATGCGCAAAAGACCATCGGCATCATTTGGATGCTGCTGATCGCCGCCGGCTACTCGAACGTGGCCGACAAGATGCCGCCGCTGTGGGTCATCATCTCGTGCTACACGGCGATCAGTTTCGGCACCCTGTTCGGTGGCTGGCGCATCGTCAAGACCATGGGCCAAAAGATCACCAAGCTCAAACCGGTGGGCGGCTTCTGCGCTGAAACGGGTGGCGCCATCACCCTGTTCTTCTCGACGGCGCTGGGCATTCCCGTGTCGACCACGCACACCATCACGGGCGCCATCGTCGGCGTCGGCTCGGCACAAAAAATGTCGGCCGTCCGCTGGGGCGTGGCCGGCAACATCGTCTGGGCCTGGATCTTCACGATTCCCGCTTCCGCGTTTGTTGCCGCAGTCGCCTGGTGGATTGGCCACCATATAATGTAATGGATAGCCAACGTCAGTAAAAAGGGAGCCTTGCGGCTCCCTTTTTTTATGCTTACTGGCCGCGAGGCCCCTTGTCGCCGCCTTGATGTTGCTTCAGGCCATCATTTTGTCGGATCGCGCCTTTATCATGTTCAGCTTGCTGGCGGATCTTGTTTGCTTCCTGCTGGGCTTGCTGGTCTTCCTGCTGTTGCTGCTCGCGTGGAGTGTCGTGGGGTTTGCTCATGGCGCTCTCCTTGAATGGTAGGTGTCCATGATGCCGCGTGGCGGGCGATCCCACCGTTCGGTGTGCAACATAGTGCCGCCGCCGCTGAGGCCAGTTCCACCGTGAGTCCTTCGCAGGCGAGGAATACCTGCAAGCCATCCAGGCGGCCCGCATAACGGCCCATTACGTCGGCAAACACGGCTTCGAGCTGTTCGTCGCTGCGGGTCGGTTCGTGGTGGGTGCAGTACAGGCGCCGCGCGCGGCAGCGCAGGGCCAGGTCGAAGGCGGCGTCGAAGGTGCCGTGGCCCCAGCCCTGCTTGCCCGGGTATTCCTCGCGCGTGTACGAAGTCCATGATCAGCGCATCGATGCCGGCGACCAAGGCGTCGATGCCGTCCTGGCGCTGCACATTGCGCTCTGCGCAGGCCGCATGGTCGGCATGGCCGGGCGGATGCAGGTTGTAGAATGGTTCATGGTCGCCGCTGAAAAATAGCGAGGCGCCGCCGCAGTCGATGCGGTAGCCGAGGTTGGCCACCGGATGGTTCATTTCCGCGCCGCGCACGCATGCCCCCCCCACCTCGACGGTTTCGCCGGGCGCCAGCGTGCGGTACTCGATGCAGGCCGCCATGGCCGCTTCGCTGACAGGGAAATAGCTGTCTTGCAGCTGCACCGCCATCACGTGCTCGATGCCGCGTCCGGCGACGGCATCGTGCGCGCCATGCAGGCGCATACGGTTGCCGGCCACGAACAGGGGGCTAAACATGGGCAGGCCGTGGATGTGGTCCCAGTGGCTGTGCGTGATGAAGACGTGTGCGTCGACCGGCAAGCCGGGCGGGAGTTGCTGCGCCAGCGAGAAGATGCCGCTGCCAGCATCGAGAATGATCAGGCTATCGTTGTCGGTGCGTACTTCGATGCACGTGGTGTTGCCGCCATAGCGCGCCGTGCGCGGGCCGGGGGAGGGGATGGAGCCGCGCACGCCCCTGAACGTGAATTTCATTCAGTACCTTGTTACGGTGTAATTATTGTTGATTCTATTCTAATTAATGAAATTGGCGGCAACATTTATGTGTGTTGCGATACGGCAAGTTATTTCATTTTGTTGTAGCTAAGTAATGTACAGTGCGGTAGGCGGCCGTTACACTGGCGCTTGCCGACATCCCTTTTTTTGCTTGCCCATTACCTGATTGTCACCAACATGCCTCAGTTGCACCCTGAGAAAATCGCCCACAGACTGGAGCAATTGACCGAGCTCAGTGTCGCGCTCGGCCACGGCCTGGGTGGCGAGGGACACGCTATCGGTGCGCTGTTGCAGCGCATCGTGCTGCTGGCAAAAAGCATGAGCGGCGCCGATGGCGTCACGCTGTACCGGCCCATGGCCGAGGGCCGCCAGTTGGCGTTCGATATCAGCGTCAACGATAGCCTGGGCATCGCGCAGGGGGCCGACATGGGCTTGCCGGGCGTGCCCCTGTTCGATGGCGCTGGCCAGCCCAACCTGGCATCGGTGGCCGCGTATGCGGCGAATATGCGCCGCAGCGTGAATATCGCCGACGTGTACCGCGACGAGGCCTTCAATTTTTCCGGCATGCGCGATTTTGACCGTCACCATGGCTACCACACGCAATCGATCCTGACGGTGCCCATGAGCGACCACGAGGGCGATTTGATCGGCGTGCTGCAACTGGTGAATGCCAAGGATGGGGAAACTGGCCAGGTGCGCGCCTTTTCCTCCACCGACCAGCGCTTCATCGAGGCCCTGGCTGCGCAGGCGGGCGTGGCGCTGACCAATCAGCTGCTTATTTTGCAGCTGGAAGAGCTGCTCGAATCGCTGGTTACCCTGATCAATATCGGCATCGATGAAAAGTCGCCCTACACGGGACGGCATTGCCAGTTCGTGCCCGAGCTGACGATGCTGCTGGCCGACGCCGTGCATGCGACGGACAGCGGCCCGCTGGCCGATTTCCGGCTCAGCGAGAACGAGCGCAAGCAGCTGTGGCTGGCCGGCCTGCTGCACGATTGCGGCAAGATCACCACACCCGCGCACGTGGTCGACAAGGCCACCAAGCTGGAAACCATTTTTGACCGCATCGCCCTGATCGACACGCGTTACGAGGTGCTGCTGCGTGACGCCGAGATCGCGGCCCTGCGCCAGCAGGCGGCGCAGCCGGAACGCAAGGATGCGATTGCCCGCGCGCTGGAGCTGGAGCTGGCCGCCCTGCGCGAGGAGCGCGATTTCATCCGCACGGTGAACATCGGCGGCGAGAGCATGGCGCAGGCCGACCAGGAGCGCGTGCGGCAGATTGCCGGGCGCCGCTGGCGCGCGGCCGATGGCGAGCTGCGCGATTTTCTCGACGCCGACGAGACGGAAAACCTGACCATCCGCGCCGGCACCCTGACGGCAGCCGAGCGGGCCATCGTCAACAACCATATCAGCGTCTCGATCCGCATGCTCGAAGCGCTGCCGTGGCCCAAGCACCTGCAAAAGGTACCCGAATATGCGGGCGGACACCACGAGCGCATGGATGGCAAGGGCTATCCGCGGGGATTGACGAAAGAGCAGATGTCGGTGCCGGCGCGGCTGATGGCGATTGCCGACATTTTCGAGGCCCTGACGGCGCGCGACCGCCCCTACAAAAAGGGCAAGTCGCTGTCCGAATCCTTGCGCATCCTCGGCAATTTCAGTCTGAACGGGCATATCGACCCGGAACTGTTCGACGTTTTCATCCGCAGCAAAGTCTATTTGATCTTCGCTGAAAAGCATTTGCATCCGAGCCAGATCGATGCCGTCGACGAGGCAGCCATTCCGGGCTATACCCCTTGAAGCTGTCGCTGGCCTTGCGCAAGCATGGTGCGCGCTTTTTGCTGGGTGTACTTCTGAGCGTGGCGGCCGCCGTGCTGTGCCTGGCCGGAAATGAGAATATTGCCCGCCTCGATGCCATGCTGGGCGACTGGCGCATGCGCCTTGATGCGCCGCAGCTGGACCGCCGCATCGTCATCGTCGACATCGATGAGCAAAGCCTGGCCCGCGTGGGCCGTTTTCCCTGGAGCCGCGACATCCAGGCGCGCCTGGTGCGCCAGTTGACGGGCAAGTATGGCGTTGCCACGCTGGCGTTTGACATCTCGTTTCCCGAAGCCGACACCAGTTCCGGTTACGCCGTGCTGCAAGGCCTGGCGCGCGGCGAACTGGCGGGTGTGGCGGGCTTGCCGGCGCAGCTGGAAAAACTGCGCCCCGCCATGGACTACGACGGCCTGTTTGCGCAGGCCATGCGCGGCCAGCCCGTGGTACTGGGCTACAGCGTCTCGGAGCAGCAAAGAAAGGGCGTGCTGCCCAAGCCAGCCTTCACAGTCGCCGATTTGAACGGGCGCAGCGTCACCGCCTACGTGGCGCGTGGCTACGAAGCCAATATCGCGCCCCTGCAGGCCGCCGCGCAAGGTGCCGGCATCTTCACGGCGCTGACCGATGCCGATGGCGTGGTGCGTTCCTCGACCCTGTTGCAGCGTATCGGCGACGGTTATTATCCTTCGCTATCGCTGGCCACCGTGGCCGTCTACCTGCAGGCGCGCGCCATCGCCCCCCGTTTCACAGGCACGGCCGATACCTTGTCGGCGCGCGAACTGGCCAGCGGCGGACTCGAACACATCATGCTGTTCACGCCGCGCGGCGCGCTGGCGATACCGGTGGGCGAAGCCTTGAGCACCACGGTGCAGTACCGCGGCGCTGGCGGCCCCGCTGGCGGCGCCTTCCGCTATGTGTCGGCTTCCGATGTGCTGGCCGGGACGGTGCCGCCCGCGCTGCTGAAGGGTACCATCGTGCTGGTGGGCACCACGGCGCCCGGCTTGAACGACATCCGCGCCACGCCCGTGAATGCCGAGTATCCGGGAGTGGAAGTGCACGCCAACCTGATCAAGTCCATGCTCGACGGGCGCTTCAAGGCGCGGCCCGACTACGCGCTGGCGTTCGAACTGGTGCAGATCGTGTTGTCTGGTTTGCTGCTGGCGGGTGCCCTGACCATGCTGCCGCCAGCCGGCGTGATGCTGGCCACTGTGGGCGCGCTGGCGGCCGCCATCGCCATCAACCTGTACCTGTACACCGTGTATGACCTGGTGCTGGGCGGGGCCGTGCAGCTGCTGCTGATCGTTGCGCTGTTCATCGCCAACCTGGCCTGGGGTTATTTTTTCGAGGTGCGCAAGGGCCTCGCGCTGGTGGCGCGCTTCGGCGAATATGTGGCGCCCGAGCTGGTGGCCGAGATGGCCGACGATCCGCAGCGCTACACCATGGAGGGCGAGAACCGCGAACTGACGGTGCTGTTTGCCGACGTGCGTGGTTTCACGGCCATTTCCGAGCAGCTGGCACCGGCCGTGCTGCGCGAATACATCAATCTGTACCTGACGGCCATGTCGGAAGATATTCGCGACAGCCATGGCGGCACCCTGGACAAATACATCGGCGACGCCGTGATGGCGTTCTGGGGCGCGCCCGTCGCCTTTGCCGACCACGCCAGCCGGGCCGTGGCCAGCGCCCTGCTGATGCAGCGCAGCGCGGCGCAACTGAATGGCGAGTTTGCCGCGCGCGGCTGGCCGGCGCTGCGCATCGGCATCGGCATCAATACGGGCGCCATGCATGTGGGCGACATGGGCTCGCGCATTCGCCGCGCCTATACCGTGATGGGTGACAGCGTCAACCTGGCGGCGCGCCTGGAAGGGGCCAGCAAGCTGTATGGCGTGGGCATCGTGGTGGGCGAGGCCACGCGCGCTGCCGCGCCGGACTTTGCCTACCGCGAACTCGATCGCATACGCGTGCTGGGCAAGCAGGAAGCGGTGGCGGTCTTCGAGCCGCGCTGCCTGCTGGCCGGTGCCCCTGCCGCCGAACTGGAGCAGCTGGAGCGCTGGCACGCGGTGCTGGCCTGGCTGCGCGCGCGCGACTGGGCGGCCGCTGGCGCGCAGCTGGCACGCTTGCAGGCGGACTTTCCCGACGACAGCCTGTACCACCTGTACGCGGCACGCCTGGAACGCTATCGCAGCATGCCGCCGCCTGCCGATTGGGATGGCGTAACCGTATTGAACAGCAAGTAAGCCTGCCGTCGTGGCGGTAAATGCACGCAATGGCGGCATTTTTCAGCATGGTGGGCAAACCGTTTGCTGCGCTGCGATGAAAATCAGGGAAAAATGTTAGAAATTTCTGACTGGAAACTAAAAGACGTCTAAAATTTGCCTTCTATCCATTGCCGGATACGCTGGCGCCTGCGGGCCGCGCGCTTGTCCGGTTACACAAGAAATCCTACACATGACATATCGTTTGGTGCACCTGCTTGCGGGTTCCGCGCTGCTGTTCGCCGTCGGCGCTGCCGGCGCTGCCGTTTCCATGGATGACGCGGCTCCTGCCATGCAGGAAGACGGCGTGCCGCGCTTCGAGATCCGCCGCTTCGACGTCCAGGGCAACACCCTGCTCACGCAAGCGCAGGTGCAAGCGCTGCTGGCGCCCTATGTGGGAGGACAGCGCGATTTTTCCGACATTGCCCGCGCCGTCGAGGCGCTGGAGGGGGCCTACCGCGTGCGTGGTTACAGCGCCGTGCAGGTGCAACTGCCCGAGCAGGAACTGGAGCGTGGCGTGGTGCGCCTGAGCGTGCTGCAAACGCCGCTGGGCAAGGTCGCCATCAACGGCAATGCCTACGTTGACGAGGCCAATGTGCGGCGCGCCTTGCCGTCGCTGCGCGCAGGCGAGACGCCGAACTTGCCGGCCCTGTCGCAAAGCCTGAAGCTGGCCAATGAAAATCCGGCGCGCAAGATCGAAGTGCGCCTGCAGGCCGACGAGCAGGCGGGCGCCATCGACGCCCTCGTCACGGTGGCCGATGAAAAGCCCTGGAAAGCCATGCTCAATGTGGACAACACGGGCAATGCGCAGACGGGCAAGACGCACGTGGGCGTGGTGCTGCAGCATGCCAACCTGTTCGGGCGCGATCATGTCGCCAGCCTGCAATACACGAGCAGCCTGGAAAAGCCGGACAAGGTGGGCGTGTATGGCGCCGGCTACCACTTGCCGCTGTATGCGCTGGGCGAATCGATGGATTTTTTTGCCAGTTACTCGAACGTCGATTCGGGCAGCATTTCGGCCGGTATTTTCGATCTGGCCGTCAGCGGCCAGGGCAGCATGGCGGGCATCCGTTACAACCAGAACTTTGCCCGTAGCGACGATTTCGAACCCAAGCTTGTATATGGCATTGATCACAAGGCTTACCGCAACAGCGTGCAGCTGTTCGGCATGGAACTGGGTGCCGACGTCAGCGTGCACCCGCTCAGCGTCAGCTACATCGGCAACTGGACCTTGCCCACGGGTGTGACCAGCGTGGCGCTCACGTTCGCGCATAACATTCCCGGTGGAAAACACGGCGCGCAAGCCGATTTCGACCGCGTGCGCGCGCACGCCAAGGCAGCCTACAACACCGTGCGCCTGAGCGCCAGCTCGGTGCGTGTGCTGGCCGACGACTGGCAATGGCGCGCGCTGGTCAATGCGCAAATCACGCCGGATGCGCTGGTGCCGGGCGAACAGTTCGGCGCCGGTGGCGCCGCCTCCGTACGCGGCTTTGCCGAGCGTGAGGTAGCCAATGATAGCGGCGTCAACCTGAACCTGGAACTGTACACGCCGAACGGGTACGGCCAGGCGCTCGGCTATCAGTGCCGCGCGCTGGCTTTCTATGACACGGCCTGGCTGCGCCGCAACCATGGGCTGCCCGGCGAGAGCGCGTCGCAAGGCATCAGCAGCGGTGGCCTCGGCTTGCGTTTGCTGCTGAGCCGCTACGCCAATCTGCAACTCGATTACGCGCATGTCGTCAATGGCGGCGATACGGGACAGCGGGGCGCCAAGCGCCTGCATTTCCGCCTCGCCTTGGCCTACTAGCATCAGGATGAACACCATGCACAATCACGTCCAGCACGCCTCCGTTTTCATCCTGACGCCATCCTTTTCATCACCCTTTGCGCCGCCCTTGCGCCGCACGGCGCTGGCGCTGCTGCTGGCCGGCTGTTTCGGCGTGGCGCAAGCCAATCCCGCCTTGCCGCAGGTGGTGAATGGACAGGCGACCTTCAACCAGCAGGGCAACATTTTCTCGATCACGAACACGCCCAACACCATCATCAACTGGCAGAGTTTCTCCATCCATGCGGGCGAAATCACGCGCTTCATCCAGCAAAACGGCAATAGTGCCGTACTCAACCGCATCACAGGACAAGACCCCAGCAAGATCCTGGGCGCGCTCGAATCGAATGGCAAGGTCTTCCTGATCAACCCGAACGGCATCGTCTTCGGTCAGGGTGCGAAAGTGGACGTGAACGGGCTGGTCGCTTCCAGCCTTGGCCTATCGAATGACGATTTCCTGGCCGGCAAGCGCCAGTTCACGGCCGGTGGCGTGGCCGGCGGCGTCAGCAATGCGGGCCTGATCAATGCGGGCAAGGGCGGGCAAGTGCTGCTGATCGCGCCGAACGTGGAAAACACGGGCATCATCACGGCGCCGAATGGCGAAGTGATCCTGGCGGCCGGGCGCAGCGTGCAGTTGGCCGACCCCGGCAATCCGCAATTGCGCGTGCTGGTCTCGGCACCGAACGACCAGGCGCTGAACCTGGGACAGATCATCGCCCAGGGCGGCAGCATCGGCATGGCCGGTGCGCTGGTCAGCCAGCGCGGCGTGCTCAACGCGAACAGCGCCGTCGTCGGCGAGCATGGCAAGATCGTCCTCAAGGCCAGCGGCAAGGCGCTGCTCGAAGCGGGCAGCGTCACCAGCGCCACGGGCGCGGCCGGCAAGGGCGGCGAGGTAATGGTACTGGGCGAGCAAGTAGGTTTGCTGGGCAATGCGAGCATCGATGCCAGTGGCGCCACGGGCGGCGGCACGGTCTTGCTGGGCGGCGATTACCAGGGTAAGAACGCGGCCGTGCAGAATGCGCGCCAGGTGCTGGTCGGCAAGGATGCAAGCATCTTTGCCGATGCCGTCAACAGCGGCAACGGCGGCAAGGTCATCGCCTGGGGCGACGAGTCGGCCCAGGTGCATGGCAGCATTTCCGCGCGCGGCGGCATGCAGGGCGGCAATGGCGGCTTCGTGGAAACGTCCGGCCATACCCTGGCCGTCGATGGCATCCGCGTGAATACCAGCGCGGCGCGTGGCAAGCGCGGCAACTGGCTGCTCGATCCTTATGATGTCGACGTGGTGCAAGGGGCGGGCGGCAACCTGGCCAATGTCGATCAGTTCAGCGACATGCCGACGACGGGCAGCACCAGCATCGGCGCCGATACCATCTCCGGCGCTACCAGCGATGTCACCTTGCAGGCCCTGCACCGCATCAATTTCAGCAGTTCGGTGAATATGCTCACACCCGGCGTCAGCTTGACGGCGACAGCGGGCGAAACCATCAATGTGTATGCGGCCATCACCACCAACGGTGGTAATGTGATCTTGTCGGCCAACGATGCTAGCAGCGGCGGCACCTATGGCCCGGGATCGAACGTCAACCTGAACGCGTCCATCAACAGCAATGGCGGCAATATTTCGCTATCCGGTGCCAGTGTGGCGGGGGCCGCTGCCGTCAATGTCGGCAACGGCAATCTGAGCTTGCGCGCGAATGACGCGCTGGGCGGCATCAACCTGTCGGGCGGAGCAAACCAGCTCACCGGCAGCGGCATCGCTGGCCAGACGGTGACCCTGCAGGCCGACAATATCACCCTTGCCGGCGGCATCGATGTCGGCGGCACGGCGGGCGGCGCGAATGTCATCATCAAGCCCTTGAGCAGTTCGCGCAGCATCGACCTGGGCACCAAATCGGGTACGGCCCTGAGTTTGAACGCGATTGAGCTGGCTGGTATCTCGGCCTCGTCGCTGACCATAGGCGATGGCACGAACACGGGCGGCATACTGATATCGGATGCGCTTGCCAGGGCAGGCGATCTGCACCTCAATGCAGCTTCCCCCATTACGGCCACGGGCGCTGTTACAGTCGGCGGCGCGTTTGCCCTCGACGGCGGCAGCTGGGTGCAAAACGCGGCGACCCTGCCAGGATTGAGTGCCAGAAGCTTTACCATCGGTAATGGCGCCAGTTTCCTGCGCGTGGCCGGTGGCAACGGCGGCACGTCCTCACCCTATCTGATCGCCGATATCTATGGCTTGCAAGGCATCGCCAGCCTTGGCCTCGGTGACAGCTATCGCCTGGCCGGCAATATCGATGCCAGCGACACTGTGAATTGGAACAATGGTCGGGGTTTTGTGCCGATTGCCAGCAGCGGCAGCGGTTTTTCCGGCGTGTTCGATGGTGCCGGATTTACGCTCAGCAATTTGAAAATCGACCGCAGCCTGGCCCCCGGTTCGGCGGCAGGCCTGTTTGGCACTGTACAGGGCGCTACCTTGCGCAACCTTACCCTGAGCGGCGGCAGCGTCGCCGGCACGGCGAACGTGGGCGCGCTGGCGGGCAATGTCGTGAGCGGTACTATCGATAGCGTGAACAGCAGCATGGCCGTCAGCGGCCAGCGCAACGTCGGCGGCCTGGTGGGCAGCAACGGCGGCGCCATCACGCTGTCCGCCAGCAGCGGCGTGGTCACCGGCGTGAATGCCGATAGTGGCGGCGCCATCGGCGGCCTGGCAGGATGGAATGCGTCTGGCGCCAGCATCGCAACCTCGTACGCCACCGGCGTGGTGACGGGCGCGCGTGAAATGATCGGCGGCCTGGTGGGCAACAACCAGGGCGCGCTGAGCCAATCGTATGCTACGGGCAATGTCAGCGGCGCGCGCAGCATCGGCGGCCTGGTTGGCCTGAACGGCGGCAGCATCAATGATGCGTATGCCAGCGGCGCCGTGGGCCGGGCAGGCATTGCCGATTCTTCATTGGCCAGGGAAAACATGGGCGGACTGGTCGGTGAAAGTACGGGCAGCGTCAGCCATGTCTTCAGCAGCGGCGCCGTGACGGACGACGGCTATGCGGCAGTGGGCGCGGTGGCCGGCCACGTGGCTACCGGTTCCCCGTTCGGCTATGGTTTTTTCAATTTTGAAACCTCGCTGGTGCAAATCGATGGCGGTGGCTCCAGCGGCCGCAGCACGGCGCAGATGAAGCAGCAAGGCATTTTCAACGACTACGATTTCAGCAGCGTGTGGCGCATCTATGACGGCTACACGACGCCGATGCTGAAGGTTTTCCTGAAGCCGCTGCAAGTGAATCTTTCTGCTAATGCCGCGGGCAAGGTCTACGATGGCCAGCTGGCCGCTTTCCTCGGTTCGATAGGCTATGTGGGGCTGCTCGATGGCGATACGGGCGTGAATGGCAGCCTCGGCTACGGCAGCAATGCGCGCAATGTGGGCAACTATGCAGCGACGGGCCTGTGGTCAAGCAAGTATGACATCAGCCTGGGCGGCACGACGACCTTTGCCATCACGCCGCGCGCGCTGACGGTGAGCATGGGCGGCAATGGCAAGGTGTATGACGGCACGCTGGGCTACGACGGCGCCAGTTTTGCGCTGGGTAACGTGGTGGCGGGCGACAACCTCAGCATCAGCGGCAGCGCCGCCTTCCTCGATAAGAACGCCGGCAGCGGCAAGGCCGTGCATGCCAGCGGCCTGGCCTTGGGCGGCAATGGCCTGGGCAACTATAGCCTGGCCGCGAGTACGCTGGACGGCACGGCCGACATCACGGCGCGCCTGCTGAACTATGGCGTCACGGGCGCGCAAAGCCGCGTCTACGATGGCAGCTTGCAAGCTGCCCTGAATGGGTATTTTGAAGGCATGGTGACTGGCGACCAGGTCAGTATGGCGGCCTTGCAGGGCAGTTTCCGCGACAAGAATGTGGGCACTGGTAAAGTGGTCGATTACCAGGTGACAGCAGGCCAGTTGACGGGCGCCGATGCGGGCAACTACGTGCTCAATGGAAGTGCGGGCAGTACCACGGCCGACATCACGGCGCGTACCCTGAACGTAAGTTTCAATGGCATCAACAAGACCTATGACGGCACGACGGGCGCGCAAATCCGCTTTGGCGACGACCGCATCCAGGGCGACGCCCTGAGCGTGAGCGGCAATGCGGCGTTTGGCAACAAGAACGCGGGTGCCGGCAAGGCCGTGCATGTAATGGGCGTGGCGTTGAGTGGTGGCGATGCGGGCAACTATGTGCTGAGCAGCAATACAGGCAGTACCACGGCCGACATCGCGGCGCGTACCCTGAACGTGAGTTTCAATGGCGTCAACAAGACCTATGACGGCACGACGGGTGCGCAAATCAGCTTCGGCGACGACCGCATCCAGGGCGACGCCCTGAGCGTGAGCGGCAATGCGGCGTTTGGCAACAAGAACGCGGGTGCCGGCAAGGCCGTGCATGTAATGGGCGTGGCGTTGAGCGGTGGCGATGCGGGCAACTATGTGCTCAATGGAAGTGCGGGTAGCACCACGGCCGACATCGAGGCGCGCACCTTGAACGTGAGTTTCAATGGCATCAACAAGACCTATGACGGCACAACGGGTGCGCAAATCAGCTTTGGCGACGACCGCATCCAGGGTGACGCCCTGAGCGTGAGCGGCAATGCGGCGTTTGGCAACAAGAACGCGGGTGCCGGCAAGGCCGTGCATGTAATGGGCGTGGAGCTGAGTGGTGGCGATGCGGGCAACTATGTGCTGGGCAGTAATGCAGGCAGTACCACGGCCGACATCGCGGCGCGTACCCTGAACGTGAGTTTCAATGGCATCAACAAGACCTATGACGGCACGACGGGCGCGCAAATCAGCTTTGGCGACGACCGCATCCAGGGCGACGCCCTGAGCGTGAGCGGCAATGCGGCGTTTGGCAACAAGAACGCGGGTGGCGGCAAGGCCGTGCATGTAATGGGCGTGGCGTTGAGCGGTGGCGATGCGGGCAACTATGTGCTGGGCAGTAATACAGGCAGTACCACGGCCGACATCGCGGCGCGCACCTTGAACGTGAGTTTCAATGGCGTCAACAAGACCTATGACGGCACGACGGGTACGCAAATCAGCGTCGGCGACGACCGCATCCAGGGCGACGCCCTGAGCGTGAGCGGCAATGCGGCGTTTGGCAACAAGAACGCGGGTGCCGGCAAGGCCGTGCATGTAATGGGCGTGGCGTTGAGCGGTGGCGATGCGGGCAACTATGTGCTGGGCAGTAATGCAGGTAGTACCACGGCCGACATCGGCGCGCGCGCGCTGAACCTGTCTGGCGTGGCCGGCCACAAGGTCTACGATGGCATGACGGGCGTGCAGCTGAGCCTGCTGGGCGATGACCGCCTCGCCGGCGACAGCTTGACGGCCTCGGTCGTGGCCAGCTTTGCGGACAAAAACGTGGGAGTGGCCAAGGCCGTGCAGCTGAGCGGCGCGACGCTGACGGGCGCCGATGCAGGCAATTACTTCATGGTCTTGCCGACAGGCTTGCTGGCCAGCATTACGCCCGCCAGCCTGACGCTGGCAGGCCTGAGCGCCGCCGGCAAAGTGTATGACGGTACGACTTCCGCGACGGTCAGCGCGTCGGCGAACGGCGTGCTGGGCCAGGATGTGGTCAGCGTGGTGGGCGGTAGCGGCAGCTTTGCCGACAAGAATGCGGGTACGGGCAAGCTGGTGACAGCCAGCGGTTTCCGTCTGGCGGGCGCCGATGCGGGCAATTACACGCTGGAAACCACAGGCGGCACGGCGCAGGCATCAATTGCTCAAAAACAATTGTCCACCTGGATCGGCAGTGGCAACGGCTTGTGGAGCGATGCCGTCAACTGGGACGGCGGCGTGGTGCCGGAAGGCGCGAACGTGCTGGCTGTCGACTTTAGCAACAGCAAGGGCATCGTCACCTACAGTGCGGCGGCCGGCAACACCAGCCTGAAAAACCTGAGCTCGGCGACAGGCTTGCTGTTGACGGGTGGCAGCCTGACCCTCGGTGAAAGCGCGCTCGACGCCTCCGTGCTGGGCGGCCTGGCCGGCCTGGAAATCAACGGTGGCAGCTTGCTGCTGAACGGCAGCCTGTTGGCGGATCGTTACGCGCAAGGCGGCGGTGTGCTGAGCGGCAATGGTAACTTGCTCGTCGCCAACAGCTTCAGCCAGGCGGCCGGCGCCATCCGGCTGGCGGGCCAACTGGCCATCACGCAAGCGGCTGGCGATTTGCGCTTCGCCAGCCTGGCGGCGAACGATGTGCGGCTGAGCGCACTGCATGGCGCCATCGGCCAGGACGGCGCGTTGCTCGCCAGCAGCCTGACGGCGCAGGCGAAAAATGGCATCGTGCTGGACCATGCGGGTAACCAGGTGGACAGTTTTACCGCCAGCAATAGTGCAGGGGGTGGCATTGCGCTGAACAATACCTCGGCGCCGGGCACACTGACCCTGGGAACGCTGACCACTGGCGCGGGCAATATCGCCATCGACAACACGGGCGGCATCACGGCTGGAAATATCGATGCGCATGGCGGCAATGTGAGCTTGATCGCACACAGCACCGTCAATGTGCAGGGCGCCATCAGCGGCAACGACGTCACCGTCGACGCCAGCACGGACGTGGCCTTCGGCGACGGCGCGCACGTCAATGCGGCGCGCGCCATCGCGGTCACGGCCGGTACCGGCGTCACCTTTGCCGGCGCAGCCAGGCTCGATGTGCAGGCCACGGGCGGCATCGCCGTGCTGGCGAAAAACGGCGACCTGACCGCCGCCGAGACCGTGCGCATCAACAGCCGCGGCACGCCCGTGTCGCTGCTGGCGCCGAATGGCCGGGTCAACGTGCCGGCCTCGGTGCTGGTGGCCCAGCCGGTGACGACGCCCGTGGTGCCGCCAAGCACCATCATCCGCGCTGGCAATACCGTGCCTGCGTTCAGCGAGCAATACAACCCGCTCAACCAGCTCACTACGCCCAACAACGTGACCACGCCACTGCGGGCGAGTGCCACATCCAAAGAATCGACGAAGAAAGCAACAGATGATCCTCAAAATGGTATCAAGAAGACTTATTGCAACTAGGTCGATGCTGGTGGGCGCCATGCTGTGGCTGGTGCTGATGAGCATCAGCCTGCATGCGTTCGCCCAAGTGGCGGGCACGGTGACGCAGTTGAGCGGGCCGATGATGGCGAAAAAGGCCGACGGCAAGGTCAAGATATTGTCGCTCAAGTCCGAGGTGGAGGCTGGCGATACGCTGGTGACGGAGAAAAACACCTATGCCCTGGTGAAATTCATCGACAACAGCGAGATCACCCTGAAGCCAAGTACCACCTTTGTGGTTGAGCAGTTCGCCTACCAGGCCGATCAGCCCGACGGCGACCGGGCCTCGTTCAACCTGGTCAAGGGAGGTTTGCGTTCGCTGTCGGGCTTGCTGGGCAAGCGCAACAAAGAGCGCTTCGAGATGAAGACGCCGGTCGCCACCATCGGTATCCGCGGCACGTATTTCACTGCCGAGTATGTCAGCGCCGGTGGCTATGCGACACCAGGCTCGTCGCTACCCAAAACGGGATCGCCGGCAGGGTCGACCCTTGCGCCAGGGCTGTACACGTCGGTGAGCAACGGCCAAATCGTGGTGAGCAATCCAGGCGGCACGCTCGATATCGCCGCCGGCCAGTTCGGCTTTACGCCCAACATCAGGCAGCCGCCCGTGTTGCTGCCCGTCGATCCCGGCATCAAGTTCACGCCGCCGCCAGTCTTTTCAGCGCCGCCATCGAGTTCGGGCAGCGCTGCAGGCGGCAGCAAGCCTGCCGCCATCGATTGCGTGGTGCGCTAAGCTGTTTCCAGAAAGTCCGGCACGCCTGAAAAATAGGGCTTGACCTTCCCATCATGGGATAGCAGATCCTGATCCTATTCGTTAATCTTTCGTACAGGATCTGCCATGAACCAGAGTGCACCCGCTCCCGCCGCTTCCCCTCCCGTCGCCGCGCATGCGCAGGCGCTGGCCATCGAAGGCATGAGCTGCGCCTCATGCGTGGGCCGCGTGGAAAAAGCCCTGGCCGCCGTGCCCGGCGTGATCCTGGCCAGCGTCAACCTGGCCACTGAAGTGGCCAAGGTCACGTCCAGCACGCCAATTCCCCTGGCTACCCTGCAGGCGGCCGTGGAAAAGGCTGGCTACACGGTAGCGCAGCGCGAGATCGACCTGAACATCGCCGGCATGACCTGCGCCTCGTGCGTGGGCCGGGTGGAAAAAGCCTTGTTGAAGGTACCGGGCGTGCTGGCCGCCAGCGTCAACCTGGCCACGGAAAGCGCGCGCATCAAGGTGACGGGCGACCTGGAGGCGGGCACCCTGATCGCCGCCATCGACAAGGCCGGCTATGCCGCCACAGTGCCCGCCGCCAGCCAGGCCGGCGCGCCTGCCGCGGCGCCCAAGCGCGACGGCATGAAAGTGGCGTTCTCGGCCGTGCTGGCCTTCCCCCTGATGCTGCCCATGCTGCTCGAATGGGCTGGCATCCACCTGATGCTGCCCGGCTGGCTGCAGTTCGCCTTGGCCACGCCCGTGCAGTTTTACTTTGGCGCGCGTTTCTACAAGGCGGGCTGGAAGGCGGCGCGCGCCGGCAGCGGCAATATGGACTTGCTGGTGGCCTTGGGCACGAGCGCCGCATATGGCTTGTCTGTCTACCAATGGCTGACGGCGGGCGAGATGTCGCCGCACCTGTATTTCGAGGCATCGGCCGTCGTCATCACCCTGGTGTTGCTGGGCAAATGGCTGGAAAGCCGTGCCAAGCGCCAGACGGCCTCGGCCATCCGTGCGCTGCAGGTGTTGCGTCCCGAGTCGGCCCGCGTGCGCCGCGATGGCGTGGAGCTTGACTTGCCTGTGGAGCAGGTCAAAGTGGGCGACCTGGTGGTGATACGTCCCGGCGAGCGGGTGGCCGTCGATGGCGTGGTGGTGGAGGGTGCCAGCCAGATCAACGAATCGCTGATCACGGGCGAAAGCTTGCCCGTGGATAAGCATGTGGGCGACAAGGTGACGGGCGGCGCCATCAATGCCGATGGCTTGTTGCTGGTGCGTACGCAAGCCGTGGGTGGCGAGACGACCTTGTCGCGCATCATCCGCCTGGTGGAAGAGGCGCAGGCGGCCAAGGCGCCCATTCAGCATCTGGTCGACAAGGTTAGCGCCATCTTCGTGCCCGTGGTGCTGGTGCTGGCGCTGCTGACCTTGCTGGGCTGGTGGTTTGCCACCGGTGAGCTGGAAAATGCCATCATCAATGCCGTGGCCGTGCTGGTCATCGCCTGCCCATGCGCGCTGGGCCTGGCCACGCCGACGGCCATTATGGCGGGCACGGGCGTGGCCGCCCGCTACGGCATTCTGATCAAGGATGCGGAAGCGTTGGAAGTAGCGCACGCTGTCAATACGGTCGTGTTTGACAAGACGGGCACCTTGACCATCGGCAAACCTGCCCTGGCGGCCCTGCATGCGCACGGCATCGAGGACGCACGGCTGTTGCAACTGGCGGCCAGCATCCAGCGCGGCAGCGAGCACAGCCTGGCTACGGCCGTGCTGGATGCAGCGGCCGCGCGCCACATCGAGTCTTTGCCAGCCAAGGGCCTGTCGGCCTTGCCTGGGCGCGGCCTGGCGGCCCACGTCGATGGCCTGGAATTGAAACTGGGCAGCACGCGCCTGATGCAGGAGTTGCAGGTGGACATGGCGCCGCTGGCCAGCCAGGCATTGGCGCTGGAAAACACGGGCAACACGATTTCCTGGCTGGCCTCGGGATCGGAACTGCTGGGCCTGTTCGCCTTCAGCGACCAGGTCAAGCCGAATGCGCAGGCGGCCATTGCCCATCTGCACAGCCTGGGCATCCGCACGGTGATGTTGACGGGGGACAACCAGGGCAGCGCGGACGCCGTCGGCAAGCTGCTGGGAATCGACACGGTGGAGGCGAAAATGCTGCCGGCCGATAAAACCGCTAAAATTGTCGCACTGAAAGGCGCGGGCGCCAAGGTGGCCATGGTGGGCGACGGCATCAACGATGCGCCCGCGCTGGCCGCTGCCGACGTGGGCATCGCCATGTCGACGGGCACGGACGTGGCCATGCACGCGGCCGGCATTACCCTGATGCGCGGCGATCCGGCCCTGGTGGCGGACGCCATCGATATCTCGCGCCGCACCTACGGCAAGATACGGCAGAATCTGTTCTGGGCATTTATCTATAATATGATCGGCATACCGCTGGCCGCCTTCGGCTTGCTCAACCCCATGGTGGCGGGCGCGGCGATGGCCTTCAGTTCCGTCAGCGTGATCAGCAATGCCCTGTTGCTGCGCCGCTGGAAAGCCCGCAGTGCGCATACCAAGGAGTCATAGGATGAATATCGGCCAGGCAGCCAGTGAAACGGGCGTATCGGCAAAAATGATACGCTACTACGAAAGCATAGCCTTGCTCAAACCCAGCGCGCGCAGCGATGCCGGTTACCGCATCTACACGCCGAACGACTTGCACGCCTTGCGTTTTATCAGGCGCGGGCGGGGCCTGGGTTTTTCGCTGGAGCAAATCCGCGAACTGCTGTCGCTGTGGCAAAACGACCAGCGTGCCAGTGCGGACGTCAAAGGTATCGCCCTGGCGCACGTCGCCGATCTGAATACCCGCATCGCCGAACTGACGGAAATGCGCGATACCCTGGCCCATCTGGCGCAATCGTGCCACGGCGACGACAAACCCGATTGCCCCATCTTGCAAAGCCTGGGGCTGGCCGGCGACACGGAAGCGAAGGCTTGCTGCCATTGAGGTAAATCAACAGGAGGATGCATGGCCTACGAACTGTATTACTGGCCCACGCTACAGGGGCGCGGCGAATTCATCCGCCTGGCGCTGGAAGAGGCGGGCGCCGAGTACCGCGATATCGCCCGTTTGCCTGAACGCAAGGGACAAGGCATGCCGGCCTTGCTGGCTTGCCTCGATGGCGACAGCACGCCACACGCCGCCTACGCGCCACCCGTGTTACGCGACGGCGAGGTGCTGATCGGGCAGACCACGAATATCCTGCTGTACCTGGGTCGGCGCCTGGGCCTGGCGCTGCGCGCGGAGAGCGTCCGCCTGTGGCTGAATCAGCTGCAATTGACGATGGCCGACTGGCTGACGGAAGTGCATGACACGCATCATCCGCTGTCGATGAATCAGTATTACGAAGAGCAACAGCAGGCGGCCATGCTGCGCAGCGCGGACTTCCGCGAAACACGTTTGCCCAAATTCCTCGATTACTTCACCCAGGTCTTGCTGAGCAATCGCAGCCGCGGCCAGTACCTGGTAGGCGCAAAGCTCAGCTATGGCGACCTGTCGCTGTTCCAGATGCTGGCTGGCCTGCGCTATGCGTTTCCGCAAGCCATGGCGCGCCTGGCGCCCCTGTACCCCGCCCTGTTCGCGCTGCACGACGCCGTGGCGGCGAGGCCGAACATTGCCCGCTACCTGCAATCTAAACGCAGAATTGCATTCAATCAGGAAGGCATCTTCCGCCATTACCCTGAACTGGACGGGTAAACAAAAAACAGCCGGCGCGAAGGCCGGCTGTCCTGTGGATGCCACTGTTGTTACTGCGCGCTGGTGACGGGGTAGCCCGCTTCCACGATGGCGGCGCTGATGGCGTCCAGTTCGGCGGGCGATTCCACCGTGACGCGCTTGCTGGCCAGGTCGATCTGCACCTGTGCGCCAGGATCGATGCCGTGCACCGCTTTCGTGACCGAGCCGACGCAATGGCCGCAGCTCATGTTTTCAACTTGTAACTGATACATGGCAAGCACTCCTTGAATGATTAAGTGTGCCCACTGTAAGCCTTCCCCCGGTGGTAAGGTCAAGGGAAAAGCTGGTGTGTGGATCAATTCAGCAGAAAATCGACGGCTTGCATGGGCGGCGGCACATTCTCATCCTGCACGGATACGCGCAAGCTGATGTCGATGGCGCGGCACATGGCCGACAGGGGCAGGTCGTTGGCATCTTCGCCGAACGGTTCTTCGATCTCGTCGCCCAGGGCATCGAGGCCAAAGAAGGTGTAGGCGACGATGGCGACGACGAAAGGCGTCATGAAGCCGAGCGAATCGACCAGGCCGAAGGGCAGTAGGAAACAGTACAGATAGGCCGTACGGTGCAAGAGTAGCGAATACGAGAACGGAATCGGCGTGCTGCGGATGCGTTCGCACGAGGCTCCCGCGCCCACCATGGCCGAGATCGTGTTATCGATCTGCGTGGCGAGGATGCTGTCGATGCGCCCTTGCCTGAGGCTGTCGGCCAGGTCGTGGCCCATCTGCAGCATCAGGTAGTCGGACGGGTTCGCCGCCTGGCATGCCGCTTCCCATTCGGCCGGGCGCAGCAGTGGCTGCAAGTCGTCCGGTCCGCGCGTGTCGCGCAGCTGGTGGCGCAGGGCGTGGCAAAAGGCGATGGCGCGGTAGATCATGCGCACGCGGACATCGTCCAGGCCCAGCCGGGCGTGGGCTGGCGTATCGCTGCGTATCATGGTCTGGCACTGGCGCGAGAAATTACGGCTGCGCAACACCAGTTCCCCCCACAGCTTGCGCGCTTCCCAGTAACGGTCATAGGCGGCCGTGTTGCGAAAGCCAAGGAAGATGGCCAGCGGCAAGCCAATCAGGGTAAACGGGATGGTGGTGAGGATGATCTTGTGGTCGAACAGGGTGCCGTGACACCAGGTGACGAGGGTGGCGATCAGGGTGTTGACGATGAGAGTGGTGCGGATGCGCGGCAGGACGGAGCCGCGCACCACCAGAAACAGCCGTAGCGCCGATGGACGCTCGCGCACGATCATGAGCGACTCCCTGTCGGGTGCTGGGCAAGCGGGGAAACACGGGACCGGTGATTGCTTGGAAGTACAGAAAAACAGCGTGGCAGGGACGGGGAACAAAAAGCCCGCAGTGTGAGCGGGCTGAGCAGGGTGTGCATGGGAAGCAGTGTAGGGGAGAGCGCTGAAGTATAGGCCGCCATTTCGCTTGCGGCCAATTCACAGTATTAATGGGCATTATTCATTTCATGAATGAATGTTTCATTTGTGGTATATACGTAAATTTCAGCTTTCTGCGGCCAGCTGCCGCCGGATCTTTTCGCAAAAATCAAAGCGGCAAGTTGGCGTGCACAGCACCCTGTGACAAATGGGGAGTTTTGCTCCTGATTGTCTCTGTTAGGCTGAGTGAGCTAATTGGAAATATTTTCTAAGGCAAACGCGCCCGCCCGATAGCTGCCGCCAGGGGCCCTGGTCATGCCTGTTCATCCTTCTTTGGAAAGCGGTCTACATGTTTAAAGTTTCCAGCATCTGCCTCGCCACCCTGATCCTGTTGCAAGCAGCGTCCACCTGGGCCGACCAGCCCGCTCCACTGAGCCAGCAGCAGCAAGCGCTGGCCGCGCAAATCGATGCCAGCATCGCTCCCTATTACAAGGCCACGGAACCGGGCGCCGTCGTCATCGTCGTCAAGGATGGTCAGCCCCTGTTGCGCAAGGCGTATGGCCTGGCCAGTGTGCTCGATGGCCAGCCGCTGACGCCCGACATGTCGCTGCGCCTGGGTTCCATTTCCAAGCAATTCACGGCCGTCGCCATCCTGCGGCTGGCCGACCAGGGCAAGCTGGCCGTCACCGATGACATCACGACATTCCTGCCCGATTACCCGACGCATGGCAAGAAAATCACGATCGGGCAACTGCTCGCGCACACGTCCGGCATCCATGACTACACGAGGAAGCCGGAATTTGTGCCCAACAGCACGAAAGACTTGAGCGTGGCGCAAATGATCGATTTCTTCAAGAACGATCCCCTGGACTTTGAACCTGGCACGCAATGGAGTTACAGCAGTTCCGGCTATTTCCTGCTGGGCGCCATCATTGAAAAGGCATCGGGCCAGCCGTATGCCACGTTTGTGGAACAGCAGATATTCGTGCCGCTGGGCATGAACGACACGGCATACGAAGGCCACGAGCGCCGGCCCGTCAAGCGCGCGGCCGGGCATATCCGTTCGGGCGAGGCCTATGTACCAAACTTGCCCCTGAGCATGACGCAGCCGTATGCGGCCGGCGCGCTCGTTTCCACCGTGGACGACCTGGCGCGCTGGGATGCGGCCATCTCGGACGGCAAGCTGCTCAAGGCCGCCACCTGGCAGCAAGCGTTCACGCAGGCCAAGTTGAACGATGGCAAGGCGACCCGTTCCGGCTTTGGCTGGAAGGTGGGCACCTGGCAAAACACCCCCGTCATCCACCATAGTGGCGGTATCAATGGTTTTTCCACGTATGCGATGCGTTTGCCGAAGGAAAAAGTCTACGTGGCCGTGCTGGAAAACTCGGACACGGGCCTGGTCGATCCCGATGTGGTCGCCCGCAAGGCGGCCGCCATCGCCGTGGGCCGGCCGTATCCCGAGATCAAGGTCATTACGCTCAAGCCCGCCATCCTCGATGCGTATGCGGGCGTGTACACCATCAATGACAAGGCTGGCTACACGATCCGCAACTTCGAGGGCACCCTGTTGCTGCAGCGTACGGGGCGCCCGGCGCAGCGTCTGCTGGCCTATTCGCCCAATGGTTTTTTGATTGAGAATACCCTCACCACTGCCGAGTTCGAGCGAGGTCCCAAGGGCGAGGCGCAGCTGATCCTCAACGATGGCGGCGAATCGAAGTCCGTGCACGAGCGGGCCAGCGCCGTCAAGCCGGCCCGTACGGTGGTCGCCATGACGACTGCACAATTCGATGCCTACGTGGGCCGCTATGCGCTGGCGCCCGAGGTCTACCTGGAGGTGACGCGCGAAGGCGACAAGTTCTTCGCCCAGGTGACGGGTTTCCGCAAGCTGGCCATGCTGCCCATGAGCGAGACGGCTTTCTTCTCGAATGAAGTCGATGCGGAAGTGCGTTTCAGCAAGGATGCCGATGGCAAGACAGAGCAACTGGTGCTGCGCCAGGAAGGACAGGATATGCCAGCCAAGCGGGTGAATTAAGCCGTTCCGGTCGACTAGTGATTCCTCCACAGGCGCCGCGAGGCGCCTGTGGTCTTTGGCCACTATGTTCGCGTGCGTACTGTCGCGTCGGCCGCTTACCAGCATACTGTTAAGCTACCCCGCGCCTTCCCCGGGGCACCACGACCAAGGAAATCAGATGAGCTATCAGACCACGAATCCCTACAGCGAACAGATCGAGCAGACTTTCACTCCGCATAGCGATGCGCAAATGGACAGTATATTGGCCCAGGCCGCCACCACCTTCGAGAGCGACTGGCGCCAGCGCAGCTTTGCCGAGCGCAAGGCTGTGGTCAAGAAAGCGGCCACGCTGTTGCAAGAACAGCGCGATGATTTCGCCAAATTGATTACCATGGAAATGGGCAAACTGTTCAAGGAAGCACAGCAGGAAGTAGCGCTGTGCGTGCAGATTCTCGATTATTACGCCGACAATGCCGAGCAATTCCTGGCGCCCAAGCCACTCGACGTCAAGCGCGGTGAAGCGACGGTGGAAATCGCGCCGTTGGGCGTGATATTCTGCGTCGAACCGTGGAATTTCCCCTATTACCAACTAGCCAGGGTGGCAGGACCGAACCTGATGGCAGGCAACACCTTGGTGGTAAAACATGCTTCCAACGTGCCCCAGTGCGCGCTGGCCTTTGAAAAACTGTTCCTCGACGCGGGTGCGCCGGCGGGCGCCTACACGAATGCTTTCTTTTCCAGTGAGCAAGTGGCCACGGCGATTGCCGACGTGCGTGTGCAAGGCGTGGCGCTGACGGGCAGTGAGCGGGCTGGCGCCTCTGTGGCCGCCACGGCAGGCAAAGCCCTGAAGAAAACCACGATGGAATTGGGCGGCAGCGACGCTTTCATCGTGCTCGACGACGCCGACATGGATCTGGCCGTCAAACTGGCCGTCATCGGCCGCATCCAGAACGCGGGCCAGGTATGCGATGGCTCGAAGCGCTTCATTTTGCTCGACAGCATCGCCGACATCTTTGTCGAGCGCTTCCAGGCGGAACTGGCGAAATTGCAGCCAGGCGACCCCATGGACGCTGAGACTACGCTGGCTCCACTGTCCAGCGAGGCGGCGCTGGAGCTGGCCGTCAAGCAAATCGGCCAGGCCTTGGAAGGGGGCGCCAAGGTGCTGCTGGGTGGCCAGCGCATCGAGCGCCCGGGCTACTTCCTGCAGCCGACCATCCTGGCCGAGGTGGCGCCGTCGAACCCCGTGTACTACCAGGAATTTTTTGCCCCCGTGGCCATGATTTTCCGTGTCAGCAACGAGCAGGAAGCCATCGCGCTGGCGAATGACTCGCCATTCGGTCTGGGCGGCACCATCATCACGGCCGATGTGGCGCGCGGCAAGCGTCTGGCCAGCCAGATCGAGACGGGCATGGTCTTCATCAACTCGCCCGCCATCACGGCACCGGACCTGCCATTCGGCGGCGTGAAGCATTCAGGCTATGGCCGCGAATTGTCCGACCTGGGCATCATGGAATTTGTTAACCGCAAGCTGGTGCTGGTCGGCTGATTGGGCGACTTTGCGGCGCTGCCTTACACTGGTAGCGCTTTCCAGCCATACCAGCAAAACGCCACTACCCACGCCAGCAAGATCGCCAGACCCGGCAGCAATAGCCACTTCGCTACCGACTCTTCCCACGCCACATAGGGCTTGCCGCCGCGCGCGATGGCCAGCAGCGCCTGCCCACCGTTCAAGCCGGCAAACGGCAGCAGGTTGAAGGCGCACAGTTTGAATGAGCACAAGGCGAATACCAGCGCAAAGCCGTGCGTGCGGGCAAACGTTGCGCCGTCACCGAGCAATTCCTGCGCCGCCGACAGCGGTGCCAGCGCGCCGTGGATGATTTGCCCGAAGGCAGCGACAAAGCTGTCCCAGCCCGAGGCTCCCATGATGCCCAGCGACAAGGCCAGCAAGACGGCCACGCCGCTCAGCGGCAACACGAACTGCTTCCACAACGGCTGGAAGTTATAGGCGTCAAGGCAGGGGTCGTCGTCATACAGCGTTTCCTCGCGCGTATCTTTCAGCATCAAGCTGCCGGCCAGGGGCAGCAGCCTGATCTTCACTTTCCCCAGCGTCAGCAAGGTCGGTCCCACGCCATAGCTGACGCTGCGGACCGTGATGCCGAACAGCCTGGCGCAGGCCGCCATGACGGAAATGTGGATCAACATGAAGATGAGGAGGGCAAGCAGCAACTGGAAGGCGGGAGGCATCGGATACGGAGTCCAGGAGGAAAGAGAGCGGTATTAGAACATGTCGCAGGGAAAAGTCGCGCACATGAAAAAAGCCCCGCCTGCATCGCTGCAGCCGGGGCTTTTGCATGACTGGGCAGCTTGCGCTGCCCGCTATAACTTACAGCACTTCGCTGGCGTGGTCGGCCAGGCGCGAACGCTCGCCGCGGGCCAGGGTGACGTGGCCGCTGTGCGTCCAACCCTTGAAACGGTCGACCACGTAGGTCAGGCCGCTGGAGCCTTCCGTCAGGTACGGCGTGTCGATCTGGGCGATGTTGCCCAAGCACAGGATCTTTGTGCCGGGACCGGCGCGCGTGACCAGGGTCTTGACTTGCTTCGGCGTCAAGTTTTGCGCTTCATCGATGATGAGGAACTTGTTGACAAACGTGCGCCCGCGCATGAAGTTGAGCGACTTGATCTTGATGCGCGAACGGATCAGGTCTTGCGTTGCCGCACGGCCCCATTCGCCGCCATCGGAGTCGGACTTGTTCAGCACTTCCAGATTGTCGTCGAAGGCACCCATCCATGGCGACATCTTTTCTTCTTCCGTGCCTGGCAGGAAACCGATATCTTCGCCGACGGGCACCGTCACGCGGGTGACGATGATTTCATTGTAGAGCTTGGTTTCCAGCACTTGCGCCAGGCCGGCGGCCAGGGCCAGCAAGGTCTTGCCGGTACCGGCCTGGCCCAGCAAGGTGACGAAGTCGCATTCCGGATTCATCAAGAGGTTCAGCGCGAAGTTCTGCTCGCGGTTGCGCGCCGTCACGCCCCACACATTGTTCTTCGTGTGGCTGAAGTCGCGCAGGGTTTGCAGCACTGCCGTCTTGCCGTTGATCTGCTTGACTTGACCATAGAACGGCGTTTCGCCGTTTTTCGGTTCCAGGTAGATGAACTGGTTGACCAGCAGCGATGGAATGAAGGGCCCCGTCACGCGGTAGAAGGTGGAGCTGTAGCCGTTCTTGCTTTCCTGCCACGATTCCATGTCCTTGCCGTGCTTGTTCCAGAAGTCGTCCGGCAATTGCACGATGCCCGAGTACAGCAAGTCCGTGTCTTCCAGCACATGGTCGTTGAAGTAATCTTCGGCTGGCAAGCCCAGCGCGCGCGCCTTGATGCGCATGTTGATGTCTTTCGACACCAGCACGACGGGGCGGCCTGCCTGTTCCGATTCCAGCGAACGCACGACGGCGAGGATCTGGTTGTCGGCCTTGCCCACTGGCAAGCCAGCCGGCAAGTCGGCGCTTTGCAAGCGCGTCTGGAAGAACAAGCGGCCCTTGGCATCCTTGTTGCCCAGCTTGGACAGCAAGATACCGTGTTCGATGGCGTCGTCATCCGTATTGCTGATCAGGGCATCGAGGGTACGCGACACCTGGCGTGCATTGCGCGCCACTTCCGTCATGCCCTTTTTATGGTTGTCCAGCTCTTCCAAGGTCATCATCGGCAGATACACATCGTGTTCCTCGAAGCGGAACAGCGACGATGGATCGTGCATCAGCACGTTGGTGTCGAGCACGAACAGCTTGCTGATGCCGCGCTGGTCGGCGGCGCGGCTGGCGGACGACTTGAGCTGCACTTCGACCGCCTTGTGCTTGGCCGGATGCGCTTGCTCAACCTGTTTGACGGATTTGATCGGCGTGACCTTGCCTTTTGTCACCGGCGCGGCTTTTGCTGGCGCCGCTGGTGCGGCCGCCGGCGCGGCAACGGCTGGCGCAGGCGCCGGCTTGGCGACCATCAGGGCCGCCACTTGCTTGATCTTCGTGGCCGCATTGCGGACCGGCTTGGCAACTTCGGCGATCGCCGCTTCAATGATCGGTGCAGCCACTTTCTTGGCTGCCGGGGTTTTGGTGGCCGGGCGCGCTGCGCCTACGGTTGGGTAATCTTGGGTTGCCAGGATGGTGGCTGGCTTGCTCGGTAATTTTGGCAGTGGCATCAGGATCTCAATCAAAAAATTTCTGGAATGAATCGCCCATGGGCAGCCAGCTTCTGGCGGCACTTCTCATGGGGTGGATGCGGGGGAACAACAATGCTACAGGACGAGAAACTGCCGGAAGGCCGGCAGCATGGCCGGTCATGGACGCCATCGGCGGGCTACAGGCCCGCCTGGCGGAGTGGGTGGAGGCGCTTCGTTGACTCAAAATGGCGATAGGTACCGTGAACTGAACTGCGGTTGAGCTAAGGTTGAGATAGTTTCGAACTAAGCTGGCTGGATGCCGACAACGCGCATGCGATCACAACAGATGATCAATTCAGACGCGCCATGCATTCCAGCACTTCTTCCACGTGAGTTGCGACCTTCACGCCTCTCCATTCTTTCACCAATCGGCCCTGGGCGTCAATCACAAACGTGCTGCGTTCGACGCCACGGACCGTCTTGCCATACATCTGTTTCATCTTCATGACGTTAAACAGCAGACATACGGCTTCGTCCGGGTCGGAAATGAGCTCGAATGGCAGTTCCAGCTTGGCTTTGAAGCTTTCGTGCGAGCGCAGGGAATCGCGGCTGATGCCGTAGATTTCCACGCCGGCGGCAATAAATTGCGGATAGGCATCACGGAAGGCGATGTTTTCAGTCGTGCAGCCGGGGGTGTTGTCCTTTGGATAGAAAAACAGCACCGTGGCCTTGGCCGGACGGCCCAGCAACTGAAAGGTCTTGCCGCTGGTCATGGCGGCGCTAAAGTCGGGTATGCTAACGAGGGATTGGCTATCAGCCACAGGTTCTCTCCTGAACGGTGATCATCAGCGCTGTTTTTTTAATCTGGCAACGCATCCAGGTGCAACAATACAGCATTCAGGCGGCTTTGCCCTGCACAATCAGGCGTCCCGAACGCCCGGGCAACTCATCCCAGGTGATGGGACAAACGGGCAAGTCGGAGTCTTTTATCTTTTCATAATAATCGCCCATCGCTGCAAACTGGTAGCCCTGGGCTGTCCAGCCAGCCAGCAGTTGTTCGAAAATGGGGGCGAGTTTCTGTCCTTCAAGTTCCGCATGCAAGGTATACACGTGGTCACGGGGATTGTCCGCCGTCAGCGACAATATGTGTGCGGCAACATTGCCGGTCGTGATCAGTTTGCCGTCGATTTCGCAGCCCAGCAACTCATCCAGAGTGGGCAGGGTGGTGGGCAATTGCACGCATTGCAGGATGGTGTTGCCATTGCGCACGCGATGCGGGCCATTGCTCGGATGCAGCATGGCGCCGCGCGCGTCGAGCATGACGCGGCCATCGGACGCAAAGCGGTAGCCGGCCGTGTCGTGTTCGATAAAGGCGCTGACATTCATTTGCCAGCCGGCCGCGCCATGCGTGTGCGGCGCCACGCCAAACACCTGTTCATAGCGCCTGGCGGCCTTGCGCATCAGGTTGATGGTCCAGGCAGCGTTGCGTTTGGCCACGTTGTCTTGCCACAGGGTGTGATCCCAGGTGTGGATGCCGCACTCGAAACCGGCATCGCGCACGGCGCGCAATTGCGCCGCGCATTGCTTGCCGATATCGGGTCCCGGCAGCAAGGTGCCGTACATCAATGTTTTCAAGCCGTAGTGCTCGACCACCGAAGTGCGTGACACCTTGCTGAAAAAACCGGGCCGCAAGGCGCGCCGCAGGGCCCAGCCCGTGTGGTCGGGGCCCAGCGAGAATAGAAAAGTGGCCTTGGCCTGGTGCGCGGCCAGCATGCGCACCAGATTGCCCATGCCGACACGGGTGCCGCGATAGGTATCGACGTCGATCTTCAGGGTCAGGAACGGCTTGCTCAACATTAATCCATCAAGGCTTTGGCTTGGGCTACCTGGCTGCGGTAGGCATCGAAAATATTGCGCAGGGAATCGGCCATGGTGGTGCTCGGCGCCCAGCCCAGTTCTTCGCAGGTATTCGTGATTTTCGGCACGCGGTTTTGCACGTCCTGGTAGCCGGCACCGTAGTAGGCGCCCGAAGTCGTTTCCACGATGTTCACGTGTTTCGCGCCTTCGGCATATTCAGGATACTCGGCAGCCAGGCTCAGCATCATGCCGGCCAGGTCGCGGATCGAGTAATTGTTAACTGGATTGCCAATGTTGTAGATCTTGCCGCTGGCGATGCCATTCTTGTTGGCGATAATGCGCATCAGCGCATCGATGCCGTCATCGATGTAGGTAAACGCGCGTTTTTGCGCGCCGCCATCGACCAGCGAGATGTTTTCGCCGCGCACGATATGGCCAAAGAATTGCGTCACTACCCGCGAGGAGCCTTCTTTCGGCGTGTGGATCGAATCGAGGCCGGCGCCGATCCAGTTGAAGGGACGGAACAGGGTGAAGTTCAAACCTTCCATGCCGTAGCCCCAGATCACGCGGTCCATCAGCTGCTTGGCGTTCGAATAGATCCAGCGCGGCTTGTTGATGGGGCCGCAGATCAGTTCCGAGTTTTCCGGATCGAATTCCTCGTCATGGCACATGCCATACACTTCCGAGGTCGACGGGAAGACCAGGTGCTTGCCGTACTTGGCAGCCGAACGGACGATAGGCAGGTTCGCTTCGAAGTCCAGCTCGAACACGCGCAGCGGCTGCTTGACATAGGTCGACGGCGTGGCGATGGCAACCAGCGGCAGGATTACGTCGCATTTCTTGACGTGGTACTCGACCCATTCCTTGTTGATCGTGATGTCGCCTTCGAAGAAGTGCATGCGCGACTTGTAGTTGTCATCTTCCAGCAATTCCGTGATGCGATCCGTATTCATGTCCATGCCGTAGACATGCCAGTCGGTGGTTTCCAGGATGCGCTTGGACAGGTGGTGGCCGATGAAGCCGTTGACGCCTAAAATGAGGACTTTTTTCATGTGAGATTCTCTTGAGTGATATCAGTGTGTGCTGACGCGGGCGGTCAGACTTGCTTGCAATTGCTGAGCCGAAATCGGCTCCCCGGCAGCCCTCAGCGCGGAAATGGCCAGCATGCGACCGTCTCCGCAGACGCCAAAGATGCAATTATCCACTACCGCCAAGCCCGCTGGCAAACTTCCTGCGGAACGCTTGCTCAAACGGGCTGCTACGATGGTGTAAATGATATCGTTGACTTCGGTGAACGCGCCCGGGTAGGGCGGCGCGACCGCCCGATGCAGGTTGTATACTTGTTGTGCAGCCAACTTCCAGTCGATGCGGCCGTCTTCCGGCTTGCGCCCGCCAAAATAGCCGCCTTGGCGCAAATCGTTGAGCTGGCGCGGCGCCGTACCGTCCAGCAAGACTGGCAGCACGCCCCACAGCGTTTGTTCCGCCGCCACCGTGACTTTGCCGAACACTTCGAAGGCCGTGTCGTCTGGCAGGATGGGCACGGCCGTTTGCGCCACGATGGCGCCGGCGTCGGGTTTGACCGTCATTTCATGCAGGGTGGCGCCCGTCTCCGTGGCGCCATGCAACACGGCCCAGTTGACGGGCGCGCGGCCACGGAACTGCGGCAGCAGCGAGCCGTGCATATTGTAGGCGGGAGCGACTTCCAAGATGCTAGCGGGCAACATGTGGCGGTAGTAAAAGCTGAACAGCATGTCCGGTGCTGCCGTCTGCACCTGCACCAGCAGTTCCGGCGCGCGCGCGTCGCCGGGCGTGATGTAGGGGATGCCTTCTTCCCGGCACAGGCTGGCGACCGATTCGAACCACAGGTTTTCCGTAGGGCTGTCCTCATGCGTGACGACCAGGGCGATATCGACGCCACCGGCCAGCAGCACCTTGATGCAGCGCACGCCTACATTGTGGTAGCCGAAGACGACGGCGCGTGGGGCGCCCATCAGCGGCCCACCTGGCGCTTGTCCAGGCGCACATACGATGGCGCCTCGGCTTCCGCCTGGACCATGCCATCCTGCAAGATGGTTTGCACCACATAGCGGGGGCGGGCACGTACTTGCTGGAAGATGCGTCCCACGTATTCGCCCACCAGCCCGATGCCGAACAGGATCACGCCCATGAAGAAGAAGGCGATGGCGAACAGGGTAAATACGCCTTCGGCCTCCGCGCCCAGCAGGAAGCGGCGGACCAGCAGGAAGATCACCAGCATTGCCGAACCCAGCGACATCGCCATGCCCAGCATGGAAAAGATTTGCAGGGGAATCAGCGAAAAGCCCGTGACCAGGTCGAAATTGAGGCGGATCAGGCTGTACAGCGAGTATTTTGATTCGCCGGCAGCGCGTTCTTCATGCTCGACGGTAATTTCCGTGGGCTTGCGGGCAAAGGTGTAGGCCAGGGCGGGCACGAAGGTGTTGACTTCGGCGCACTGGTTGACCAGGTCGATCACATTGCGGCCATACGCGCGCAGCATGTTGCCCTGGTCGCTGATCTTGACATTCGTGATCTTTTCACGCAGGCGGTTCATCATTTTCGACGCCAGCGTGCGCCAGGCAGAATCTTGCCGCTTGCGCCGGATCGAGCCCACGTAATCGTAGCCTTCGCGCATCTTTGCCACCAGGTTGCCGATTTCTTCAGGCGGGTTCTGCAGGTCGGCGTCGAGCGTGATCATGATCTGCCCGCGCGCCGCTTCAAAACCGGCCAGGATGGCCATGTGCTGGCCATAATTGCCATTGAACAAGATCACGCGCGTGACGTCGGGGCGCTGGCGGAACTGTTCCGCCAGGATGGCCACCGAATTGTCGCCGCTGCCATCGTTGACGAAAATGATTTCGTAGCTCGTTTGCAAGGCATCGAGGGCCGGATACAGGCGGGCGAACAGGCTGGCCAGGCCATCCTGTTCGTTGTAGATTGGAATGATAATGGACAGTTCAGGTTTCATCGGCGCGCTGCTCACTTGATGAGGATGGATTTGACGGTGGCGACGGCCCGTTCCACGTCCTGTGTCGTCATGGCGTAGAACATCGGCAAGGTTACGGTCAGGCGGCCGATCTTTTCCGAAACGGGGAACATGCCTTCGGTAAAGCCGCGTTCGCGGTACATGGTAAACAAGTGGATGGGTGCGTAATGATAGCCCGTCCCCACGTTTTGCTGCGCCATTTGCTGCATGAACGCGGCGCGCGTGCCGGGGCCGTTGTCAGGCAGGATGATCTGGAACAAATGCCAGTTGCTGTTCTCAAAATCCGGCACGGGCAGCTGGGCCCCGCTCGCCGCTTCGAAGTCGCTGCCGAATTGCGCGAAATAGTGGCGTGCCAGCGCGCGGCGGTGGGCCGTGATGGCCTCGATATTGGCGAACTGGCCCAGGCCGATGGCAGCCATGATGTCGCTCATATTGTATTTGCCACCCAGCACATCGACGTCGATGCCGTCGACGCCGCTGCGCGTGACGCCTTGCAGCCGGTATTTCTCGGCCAGCCTGGCTTCTTCCAGGTTGTTGAGGACGAGGCAGCCGCCTTCACCCGTGGTGATATTCTTGTTGGCCTGGAAGCTGAACGAGACGAAGTCGCCAAACGCGCCGATGCGCTTGCCCTTCCAGGTGGAGCCGAACGCTTGCGCCGCGTCTTCCACGACTCTTAAATTGTACTTTTCAGCAATCGCGTACAGACGGTCCATGTCGACAGGCAGGCCCGACAGGTAGACGGGGATGATGGCGCGGGTGCGCGGCGTGATGGCCGCTTCCAGCTTGTCGAGGTCGATATTGCGCGTGACGGGATCGATGTCGGCAAACACGGGCGTGGCGCCCACTTCGATGATGACGTTGGCCGTCGCTACCCACGACACGGGCGTGGTGATGACTTCGTCACCGGGCTTGACACCGGCGATGCGCAGCGCGATTTCCATGGTGCAAGTACCCGAATTGAAGGTGCGCACGGGGCGCCCGCCGAAATATTCGGACAGCTGGGCTTCGAAGGCTTGCACTTTCGGGCCGCTGGTGATCCATCCCGAGCGCAGTACCTCGCCGACAGCGGCGATGGTTGCTTCATCGATGGTGGGTTTGGAAAAAGGCAAAAAGGGCAGGGTAGAGGTCATGGGGCGCGGTTCTTGAATCTGTATTTTGTCAGGGTATCGGCATCGCCGAGGCTGCCAATGCGGTCAACGTCCGCAGGCAGGCATGGCTATTTTATATCGGCAGTATGGCGGCGCAGCCGGTTCAGCGGTGAAAAATTCTGCTGATGCGGGGGCGGGGCAAGCTGGCCGGGGGGCGAGCCGTGCTGCCTCGCGCCCCTTTAAATATTTATTTGTTGGCAATGACCATGCGGCGCGCATCCTCGGCAATGACACGCATGGGCACGCCACGTTGTTGCAAATCCTTGTAGCGGTCCAGGCTGATAATGGCCATGTTGCGCACGCCGGCATTGGCATCGTTCGTCCACTGCGTGATGAACGGCTCGATGGTCGGGATGGACAGTTCGGGCTGCTGTTTCAGGCCAAACGTAAATTCATCCCAGTAATCGACGAGGATCACGGGCCGCTGCAGATAATAGGTCAGCGACTGTTCATAAATGCCGACCGAATAGAGCTTGGTATCGGCCGTCAGTTCGGCCTGGATCTGCGGCAGCATGTCGGTGCCTGCGCGGTTCTGGCCATACAGTTCGGAGCCTGCCAGGATGCAGTGCGTGGCCAGGAAGCCGGCACCGGCGATCGTCAGTACGGTCATGTCGCGGCGCAACTGGCGCGCATGCAGCAAAGCCAGCGCGCCGCCGGCCAGGACGAAGAAGCCGGCCGCCATCAGCCATGGCTGGTAACCCTTGAGCGCGATCAGGGCTTCCGCATCGCGTGCGCTGGCCTTGCCGAAGGCGATCGGTCCGCCGATCAGGACGGCTGCGCCCAGCACGCACAGCAGGCCGGCGGCCAGCATGCGTTGGCGGCGCGACGCCGATTCCAGGTACAGCCCTACCAACAATGCCAGCGCCGGGAAGATGGGCACGATATAGCCAGGCAGCTTCGAGGTCGAATAGCTGAAGAAGAAGAAAATGAAGATGGCCCAGACCAGCAGCATCAAACGGGGCTGGAACGCGCCCTCCTGGCGCTTGAAGGCGGCGGCCAGGCTTTGCGGCAGCACGCCTATCCATGGCAGGATGCCGGGAATGAGCAGGACCAGGAAGTAGTACCAGGCGCCTTCGCGCTTGTGACCCTTCATCAGGAAACGCTGGAAATGTTCGTGGATGAAGAAGAAATGCGGTTGCTCCGGATTGCGCAGGGCGACCAGCACGAACCAGGGCGTGGCGATGGCAAAGAACACCAGCAAGCCCTTGACCAGGTGCAGGCGCGTCCAGATGCGCCAGTCGCGCGCACACAGCGAATACAGCACCAGCACGGCGCCCGGCAAGACGATGCCGATCAAGCCCTTGGCCAGCACGGCCAGCGCCATGCCTGCCCAGCATACCAGCATCCAGTTGCGGCGCTCACGCGCGGTGGCGTCGTCGCGCTGGGCAATCAACAGGCTGGTCAGGGTCAGGGTCATCATGCCCGACAGCCCCATGTCCAGCGAATTGATCTGGCCGGAAGCGAGCCAGAACAGGCTCGACGCCAGCACCAGGCCCGCATACAAACCCACGCGCGGACCGAACACTTTCTTGCCTGCGTACGCCGTCATGCACACGCCGATGATGCCGCACAGGCCAGTCCACAGGCGTGCCTGCCATTCGCCCAGGCCGAAGGCGGCGAAGGTCAGCGCATTCATCCACGTTTGCAGCGGCGGCTTTTCAAAGTACTTGATGCCGTTCAGGCGCGTGGTGACCCAGTCGCCCGTGACGAACATTTCGCGCGCCATCTCGGCATAGCGGCCCTCGTCGGGCGGCACCAGGGTGCGTACGCCCAGCGCATACAGGGTGACGACGATGAAGATGCCCAGCAGGGACCACATCAGCAGCCGCGAGCTGTGCAATTCGTTGACGTTGATTTTCATGCGGCCTTGCCTGCGCCAGGAGCCAGGATCAGGGCCAGGGTGACTTTGCGCCCTTCGCCCATCAGGATGTTATAGGTGCGGCAGGCTGCCTGGCTATCCATGCACTCGACGCCGATGCGGCGCATGGTCAGCGCGGCCGTCAGCTTCGGGTGCACGAAGCGCTGGCGCTCACCCGTGCCGAGGATGACCACGTCGGGCGCATCGGCCAGGATTTGCGCGAAATGCGCCTCGCTCAGCTGTTCGAAAGTGGCCACCCCCCACGCCCGTGGCGGCATTTCCGGCATGACGATCAGGCTGTAGTTGTACGGTTGGGCATTGATCTCGACGCCGTTCTCGTCATAGCCGGTGACAGTCTGGTATTGTTGGGTGCTGCTGGCATGGAGTTTCATGGCGATATCGGGGGGGCTGGTCGTGTCGGTTGATCGGTACGCGCGCGGCCGAACTGCGTGCCGCCGCCATGGGCGTAAGCATGCCATAAATGACAGAAAAGAGCGACTGAAAAGCAATATCCTTTCCAAATTGCAATGTTCTGCGCCACAGTGGCGGTGCATGCTTGCGCCATGGTAATGGTGCAAGATTAAGGGAAGATGAAGATGGCGCCTGCCGGATTGTCGTCCGGATGGCCCGGCGTGGCAGAATCGGCGTCAAATGCTGGGGTTCGCCATGTTTAATTTGATAAAATGGCCTGTTTTCGGCGAGAATGGTTGTTTTCGCCTTGCAGTCTTTCGCATTGGAGTTTCACGGGTTCACAGTTCTGGCGCGGCTTTCATGCTGCAAGCGTAGGCCAACCGCGCCGCATCACGACAGGGATTTATTTTGCGACCGATTCAGAAATCGAATAAATTGGCGGACGTCTGCTATGACATCCGCGGCCCGGTCCTGGAAAAATCCAGGCAAATGGAAGAAGAAGGCCACAAGATCACCAAGCTCAATATCGGCAATCTGGCCGTGTTCGGCTTCGATCCGCCCGATGAAATCGTGCGCGACATGATGCTCAATCTGCAGAATGCGGCTGGCTACACGGATTCGAAAGGCATGTTCGCGCCGCGCAAGGCCGTCATGCACTACACGCAAGGCAAGAATATCGCCGGCGTGACCATCGATGACATTTACCTGGGCAATGGCGCTTCCGAACTGATCGTGATGTCGATGAACGCCCTGCTCAATAGTGGTGACGAAGTGCTGGTGCCGGCGCCCGACTATCCCTTGTGGACGGCTGCCGTCAGCCTGTCGGGCGGCAATCCCGTGCATTATGTGTGCGATGAGCAGAACGAATGGTATCCCGACATCGAGGACATGCGCCGCAAGATCACGCCGCAAACGAAAGCCATCGTCGTCATCAACCCGAACAATCCCACGGGCGCGCTGTACCCGGTTTCCGTGCTGCAGCAGATCGTCGACCTGGCGCGCCAGCACCAGTTGATCATTTTCGCCGACGAGATCTACGACAAGGTGCTGTACGACGAAGCCGAGCATGTGTCGATCGCCTCGCTGGCCGACGACGTGCTGTTCATCACCATGAACGGCTTGTCGAAGAATTACCGTTCCTGCGGCTACCGCTCCGGCTGGATGGTGGTTTCGGGCGAAAAGCGCCACGCAAAAGATTACATCGAGGGCCTCAACATGCTGGCGTCGATGCGGCTATGCGCCAACGCGCCGGGGCAGTTTGCCATCCAGACGGCGCTTGGCGGCTACCAGAGCATACAAGACCTGGTGGGGCCCGGCGGGCGCCTGTTGAAACAGCGCGACCTGGCGCACAAGCTGCTGACCGATATCCCGGGCGTCACCTGTGTCAAGCCGAAGGCCGCACTGTACATGTTCCCGCGCCTGGACCCGGAGGTCTATCCGATCGACGACGACCAGCAGTTTGCCTATGAATTACTGGCTGAAGCCAAGGTCCTGATCGTGCAGGGCACGGGTTTCAACTGGATTGCGCCCGACCATTTCCGCGTCGTCTTCCTGCCCAATTCCGATGACCTGACCGAGGCCATGGGGCGCATCGCGCGCTTCCTCGAAGGTTACCGCAAGCGTCACGGCCGGGGCTGAACCGGCCAGCAGCAGTAATTTCGATCAACCATACCGATCAACCTGGCGCCGCCCAAGGGGGCGCCACTTATGAGCAGTCAAGCACAACTATGAAATCCATCAAGATCGGCCTGCTGGGCCTGGGCAATGTCGGTTACGGCACGTTCAGCGTCCTGAAACGCAACCAGGAAGAAATCAAGCGCCGCGCGGGCCGCGGCATTGACGTCGTCGCCGTCGCCGTGCGCGACGTGGCGCGCGCCGAAGCGCTGGTCGCCGGCGCCTGCAAGGTCGTCAATGACCCCTACCTGATCGTCAACGATCCCGAAATCGACATCGTCGTCGAACTGATCGGCGGCTACGACCTGTCGAAAACCCTGGTGATGCAGGCCATTGCCAACGGCAAGCACGTGGTGACGGCCAACAAGGCCCTGCTGGCCGTGCACGGCAACGAAATCTTCGCCGCCGCCCAGGACAAGGGCGTGATGGTGGCTTTTGAAGCGGCTGTCGCCGGCGGCATCCCCATCATCAAGGCGCTGCGCGAAGGCTTGACGGCGAACCGCATCGAATGGATCGCCGGCATCATCAACGGCACCACCAATTTCATCCTGTCCGAAATGCGCGACAAGGGCCTCGATTTCGCCACCGTGCTGAAACAGGCGCAGGAACTGGGCTACGCGGAAGCCGACCCCACCTTCGACATCGAAGGCGTCGATGCCGCGCACAAGGCCACCATCATGTCGGCCATCGCCTTCGGCATCCCGGTGCAGTTCGACAAGGCTTACGTGGAAGGCATCAGCAACCTCAATGCCGTCGACATCCGCTATGCCGAGCAACTGGGCTACCGCATCAAGCTGCTGGGCATCACCAAGCGCGCCACCGTCAATGGCGTGGAAGGCATCGAGCTGCGCGTGCATCCGACCCTGATCCCGGCCAAGCGCCTGATCGCCAACGTGGAAGGCGCCATGAATGCGGTGCTGGTGCACGGCGACGCAGTCGGCGCCAGCCTGTATTCGGGCCGCGGCGCGGGCGCCGAGCCGACCGCTTCGTCGGTGATCGCCGACCTGGTCGACATCACGCGCCTGGCCACGGCCGACCCGGAACACCGCGTGCCGCATCTGGCGTTCCAGCCGAATGCGATGACCGACATCGCGATTTTGCCGATGTCGGAAATCACCACCAGTTACTACCTGCGCATGCATGTGGCCGACCAGCCGGGCGTGCTGGCCGACTTGACGCGCATCCTGGCCGAACGCGGCATCTCGATCGACGCCATGCTGCAAAAAGAGCCGGCCGAAGGCGAGACGCATACGGACATCATCATGCTGACGCACCAGACGCAGGAAAAGAACGTCACGGCCGCCATCGAAAAGATGGAAGCGTTGAGCAGCGTGGTGGGCACGGTCACCAAGATTCGTCTGGAAAACCTGAGCTGAGCGTTTTGCATGCAGACTGTCTTACAGTTGCGGCACGTCGGGTGCGCCGACGGGGCCTACATCCATGCCGTCATAGCTGGCCAGTTGGTTTTCCTGGGCAAACACCATCAGTTCGCCGTTGCGCGCATGCAGGCTGTCGACGCCATGCACTTCCGCTTTTTCCACGTGCAGCACCCACACGGGAGCGGCGGCCGGGTCGTCCAGTTCCGGCTGGTACAGTTCCACGGGGCGGTAGCCCTGCAGCGCCAGCAAGGTGGCGGCCTGCTCCAGCGGTTCGGAAGTGGGGTTGGTGAAGTAATAGCCCCACAGCAGCGGCCGGGACAAATCCCACGGCGCGTTTTCGGCGATATTGGCGAACAGTTCGGTTACGTCTTCTTTGGTCATCATGGCGGAGCCTTCCTTAAAATCTCAGGGCGCGATCTTAGCACCGACTGGCGCTGCGGCGAAATACACGCTGACCTTCAAGCCATGTCCATTCGCCGCCGTGGCCAGTTCCAGGCTGGCACCATGCAGGGCGGCGATGTCGCGCACGATGGCCAGGCCCAGTCCCGCGCCTCCCGGGTTGCTCTCAAGCGCCGCGCCGACCCGGTAGAACGGCGTAAATACCCGTTCGCGCTCGGCCGACGGGATGCCGGCGCCGCTGTCCTCCACCTCCAGCACCGCGCCTTGCCCCGTCTGTGCAGCACGCACGCGCAGGATCACCGTGCCGCCCTGCGGCGTGTAGCGCAGGGCATTGTCGACCAGATTGGCCAGCAGTTCGTGCAGCAGCAAGGCCTGGCCATGCACGGGCGCGTCGTCGGGCGCTTCCAGCGACAGGTCGATACGCTTGCCGACGGCAGCCATGGCCATTTCCAGCCCTACCTGCTGCGCCACGTCGCGCAGCGAGACGGTATCCATGGTCAGGCTGTCGTCGCCATGCTCGATGCGCGCCAGGGTCAGCAAGCGGTTGGCCAGCAGCACGGTCGAATCGGTGGTGACGGCAATCGAGCGCACGATGTCGCGCAGGGCGGCGATGTCCGGCGGCGCGCCCGCCTGGCGGTCGCATTCGCGCATGGCCAGTTCGGCCTGGGTTTTCAGCACCGTCAACGGCGTGCGCAGCTGGTGCGAAGCGTCGGCGATGAAACGGCGCTGGCTGGCGATCAGTTGCTGCAGGCGCGACATGGCGCCGTTCATGGCGCTCACCAGCGGGCGCATTTCCTTGTGCACCAGTTTGGGATCGACGTCGGACAGGTCGGACAGGGTGCGCGTCTCGACTTCCGTTTTCAAGCGCATCAGCGGCCGCAGCACCAGGCGCACGGCAAACCACACGAGGGCGCCCATCACCAGTATCATCGCCGCCTGCCAGCTCAGGGTGTCGAACAGGATCTGGTTCGACAGGCCGCGCCGCGCATCGAGCGTTTCAGCCACCTGTATCAGGGCGATGCCGCGCATCGAGTCGTCATACACGGGTTGCAGCAGGGCGGCGATGCGGATCGGCTTGCCGTGGTAGTCGGCGTGGTAGAAGCGTACCAGGGCCGGATAGTTCTGCGAGCGGGGCACGTTTTTCGGCACGGGCGGCAAGTCGCCATAGCCCGAGACCAGTTCCCCGTTGATGCCCGTGACCTTGTAGTAGATGCGGCCCAGGGTGTCTGTCTCGAAGCTGTCGAGCGCCACGTAAGGCACTTCGGCCACCACCTTGCCGCCGACGATGGAGACGCGCTCGGCCAGCGCCCGCGTCGACGCCAGCAAGGAGCGGTCGTAGGCCATGTCGGCCGCGTCGAGTGCGTTGCGGTAAACAAAAAAAGCGTCGAGCAGCACCAGCATCACCAGCGGGATGAGCAGCCAGCGCAGCAGTTGGCTGCGCAGGCTGCCCAGCGGCCGGCCTTGCGCCCAGCGCCGGCGCAGGCGCGCGAGCAGGGGCAGCCGCTGGTGTTGCGTGGTGGTGCTCATTTTGGCGCAGCCGGCGCCATCGCGCTGCGCGGTTGCAGCAGGTAGCCGATGCCGCGCAGGGTGGTGATGACGGCGCCGTCGGGCGCGCCGCTTTCCACGCCACTTTCCAGCTTCTTGCGCACGCGGTGGATATACAGTTCGATGGCGTCCAGGTTGACGTCGTCGGCCAGCGCGAAGACTTCATCGAATAACTTTTCCTTCGATACGGCGCGCCCGGAGCGCGTGATCAGCGCTTCGAGCACCGCGTGTTCGCGTGGCGTCAGGGGAAAAGGGGCGCCGGCATAGCTGAACATGCGCGTGACGGTATCAAAACTGAGCGCGCCGCAGCTGTGCACGAGTGCTTCGTTACCTTGGCTGCGGCGCAGCAGGGCTTTCACGCGCGCTTCCAGTTCGGCCAGTTCGAACGGCTTGGCCATGTAGTCGTCGGCGCCCAGGTTCAAGCCCTGGACTTTTTCATCCAGGCCACCGCGTGCCGTGAGTATCATGACGGGAGTCTTGCCGCGCGTGCCGCCGCGCGCGCGCAGGCGGCGCAGCACGTCCAGGCCGTCCATCTTCGGCAGGGTCAGGTCGAGCAGCACCAGTGAGTATTCCTGCGTATGCAGAAGGGCGTCGGCATCGGCGCCGTTGTGGGCGGTCTCCACCGTCAGGTGCGCATCGCGCAGGGCCTTTGCCAGCCAGTGCGACAGCTCCAGATGATCTTCCACTAATAATATGCGCATGGTCTCCGCCATTCCTTGAAATGATGCAGTGTAAGCCTGGCGGCAGGGGAGGCGATGAATATGTTGATGTCCATTGTGGCTGGCCGGCGACACCTGTCATGCTGAAAGCGAATTGAAAGGATGGCGCTCATATAGTGTGATCCTGATTCACGAAATGGATCAGGCATATCACCAATAACTATATCTAAGGGAGACACTTTACATGAAGAAAACTGCATTCTCGCTGGCCGCCCTGGCGGTACTCGCCGCTGCCGGCAGCGCCCACGCCCAGTCGAACGTCACCCTGTACGGCCGCCTGGACGCCGGTATCAGCAACACCAGCAATGCGGGTCCGAACAAAAGCTCGGTGACGCAAGTCAGCTCGGGCGGCATGAACACTTCGCGCTGGGGCATCCTGGGCAGCGAAGACCTGGGCGGCGGCCTGAAAGCCGTGTTCAATCTGGAAGGCGGCATCCTGGCCGACACGGGCGCCGCCGATGGCGCGCTGTTCAAGCGCCAGGCCAATGTGGGCCTGGAAGGCGCGTTTGGGCGCGTCGTGCTGGGGCGCTCGTTTACCACCGTGTATGACTTCGTGCTGCCGTTCGATCCGATGGCCTATGCGCCGTTCTACTCGTGGGCTACCTCGGGTAACGCGACGGGCGCTAGCAAGTACGGCATGACGACGGCCTTTGACAACATGGTCAAGTACTCGGGCAAGACGGGCGGCCTAAGCTACGGCGCATCGTATGGTTTCGGCGAGCAGACGACGGGCAGTTCGGACAGCGCCAAGCTGTCCACCGGTGTCAGCTATAAAACAGGGCCTGTCAGCCTGCTGGCCACGTATGAACAGGTGAACGGCAATACCATCGCCGGCGGCGCGCGCGACAAGACCACCGTGTACCACCTGGGCGCGATGTATGACGACGGCCCGTGGAAAGTGCAGGCGGCGGCGCGCGACTACAAGCTCGATCCGGCTGCCGCCGGCAAGGCCGACGTGCGCGGCACCCTGTACTGGGGTGGCGTCAGCTACAAGACCACACCGGTCATCACCCTGACGGGCGCGATCTACTACCAGGACGTGAAAAACGTGGCCGCCAACCTCGACGCCGATCCGATCATGTACGTTGCGCGCGTGCGCTATGCGCTGTCCAAGCGCACCGACCTGTACGTGGCTGGCGCCTACGCCAAGGCCAAGCACAAGCAGTTGGTCAGCCTGTCGCGCGACGATGCCGGTTTCGGCGACACGCAGCGCGGCCTGATCGCCGGCATCCAGCACCGCTTCTAAGCCATGACGATGCTGCGCTCCCTGTTCTTGTCTTTACTGTGTCTGCTGCCCGCTATGGCGGGGGCACAAGCGTCCGCGCCGGTCGAGTGCGTGGTGCCGTCCAAACCGGGCGGCGCCATGGATTTGACGTGCAAGCTGGCGAAAAAGGGCCTGGCGCAGGAGGGTGCAGCGGGTGTGGCCGCGCCGATGCGCATCAGTTATCTGCCAGGCGGCATCGGCGCCGTGGCCTGGCATTCGATGGGCTCGCAGCGCCGCCGCGCGGAAGCGAACACCCTGGTGGCGTTTTCGGGTGGTTCGCTGCTCAATCTGGCGCAGGGGAAGTTTGGCAATGCGAAGGCGGGTGACGTGCGCTGGGTGGCGGCGCTGGGTGCTGATTACGGCATGATCGCCGTGCGCAGCGATTCGCCCTACAAGACCCTGGCCGACCTGATCGCCGCACTGCGCCAGCATCCGGACAAGGTGCTGATCGGCGTCTCCGGCACCATCGGCAGCCAGGACTGGCTGAAAATGGCGCTGCTGGCACGCCATGCCGGCATCGATCCGAAAGTGCTGCGTTTCGTCGCGCTCGAAGGCGGCGGCGAAGTGTTTACGGCGATGCAGGCCGATTACGTGCAGGTGGTCTCGGGCGACACGTCGGAGGCTACCTTGAACGCCAGCGCCAACCATGCGCGCGTGCTGGCGGTGCTGTCGGATAAACGCCTGCCCGGCGTGCTGGCGAACGTGCCGACGGCGCGCGAGCAGGGCTTCGACGTCGTCTGGCCCATCATCCGCGGCGTGTGGATGGGACCTCAGGTGCCCGAGGCGGACTACCAGCGCTGGGTGGCCACCTTCGAGCGCGTCATGGCCACGCCGCAGTTCGCCGAGTGGCGCGCGCAGGCTGGCTTGTACCCATTCGCCCTGACGGGGCCGAAGCTGACCACGTATGTCAAGAAGGCGGTCGACGATTATGCCAGGCAGGCGAATGAGCTTGGCCTGATGCGCTGAACGACATCCTATTAAAAAAACCTATTCATAGACGGAGACAACCCATGCAAACCAAGACCCTGCTTCAAGCCACCCTTGCCACCGTGTTTGCCAGCCTGGCTGGCGCCGCTTTCGCGCAAGTGCCGGCCGGCTATCCGGCCGACTACCAGAAGATTATCGACGCGGCCAAGAAGGAAGGCAAGGTGGTGATCTACAGCGCCACCGACAGCAAGGCTGCCGCTCCGCTGGTCAAGGATTTCAACGCCCTGTATCCGGGCATCTCGGTTGAATACAACGACATGAATTCCACCGAAGTGTATAACCGCTTCATTTCCGAAGTGGCCGCCGGTGGCAACACGGCCGACGTGATGTGGTCGTCGGCGATGGACTTGCAGATGCGCCTGGCCTCCGATGGCTATGCGCTCAAGTACAAATCCGTCGAAGCGGCGAAGATTCCCGGCTGGGCCATGTGGGACGACCAGGCTTACGGCACCACGTTCGAGCCGGCCGCCATCGTTTACAACAAGCGCCTGCTCGATCCCAAGGAAGTGCCGAAGAATCACGATGACTTCGTCAAGCTGATCGCCACGCCGAAATTCAAGGACAAGGTCACCACCTACGACATCGAAAAATCGGGCGTGGGCTTCATGTTCATGGCGCAGGATGCCAAGGAATACCCGCAATTCCTGGCGCTGGAAAACGCGTTTGGTGCCGCCAAGGTGCGCGTGCAGTCGTCGACGGGCACCATGATGGAGCGCATCTCGTCGGGTGAAAACCTGATTGGCTACAACGTGCTGGGCTCGTATGCCCTGGTGCGCGCCAAGACCGATCCGTCGATCGGCGTGGTGCTGCCCAAGGATTACACCCTGATCCTGTCGCGCGTGCAGTTCATCAACAAGAGCGCGAAGAACATCAACGCCAGCAAGCTGTGGCTCGATTACATCTTGTCGCACCGCGGCCAGACCATCATTGCCAACGGCGCCAAGCTGTTCGCGATTCGCGCCGACGTTACGGGCGAAACCACGTCGGCTGAACTGATCAAGCAAATCGGCGCATCGAACGTCAAACCGATACCAGTGCACCCGATCATCCTGCAATTTTTGGGACCTGCCAAGCGCATGGCCTTCCTGAAACAATGGAAAGAGACAGCCGGCAAGAAGTAGGAATAGCCAACGCCGTATTGGCCGCCCGCGAGCCTGGCTTGCGGGCGCACGCCGCACCCTTCATTCATTGGATTCATCATGCAAACTGCCATCTTGCCGCTACCTGCACGGTCGCGCTCTCCCTTGTCGCGCCTGAACTGGTCGCGCGGCGTGGTCGTGACGATCACGCTGATCGCCATTTTCTTGCCGCTGTTCCTGATTTTTTATCAGAGTTTTTTGAACGCGCCGTTTTTTATGCCGGTGCGCGAATTCGGCTTTGACTCCTACCGTTTCATCTTTGATGATCCCGATTTCGCCATGGCCTTCAAGAATGGCCTGATGCTGGCCTTCGGCCTGACCGTCATCGCCGTGCCGCTGGGCGGCATGCTGGCGTTCTTGATGGTGCGCACCGATTTGCCGGGACGCGGCTGGGTGGCGCCGATGCTGCTGGTGCCCATTTTTGTCTCGCCGATGGTGATGGGCTTTGGTTACGTCGTCTCGATGGGGCCCGTGGGCTTTTACTCGATCTGGGCCAAGGAGCTGCTCGGCTTCGTGCCCTGGAATATCTATTCGTTCACCAGCATCGTCATCATCGCCGGCCTGACGCACGTGCCGCACGTCTATCTGTATGCCTCGTCAGCCCTGAAAAGTCTGGGCTCGGACGTGGAAGAAGCGGCCCGCGTGGCCGGTGCCTCGCCGATCCAGGTGATGCTCAATGTGTCGCTGCCGATGATCATGCCGGCGCTGGCGTATGCGGGCGTACTGGTGTTCTTCCTCGGCTTCGAAGTGTTCGGCCTGGTGCTGGTGCTCGGTGATCCGGAAGGCCATCTGGTGCTGCCGACCTATCTGTACAAGCTGACGAACAAGCTGGGCACGCCGTCCTACCACCTGATGGCTGCCGTCGCCGTCTGCCTGGTGATGGTGACCATGCCGCTGGTGATGATACAGCGCTGGCTGCTGAAGTCGGCCAACAAGTATGTGTCGATCAAGGGCAAGGGCGCGCGCAGCAAGGCCATGCCGCTGGGCCGCTGGAAGTGGCTGGCCTTTGCCTTGCTGGCCGGCTGGCTGATCTTCACCATCATCCTGCCATTGACGGGCATCGTGCTGCGCTCCTTCGTGCAGTACTGGGGCGAAGGCGTGCACCTGGCCGACGTGCTGACACTGCAGCATTTCCGCGATATTTTCGACCAGCCCTCGCTGGTGCGCGGCATCGTCAACACCATCCTGATCGGCGTCGTCGGCGGCGCGCTGGCCGTGGGCTGCTACAGCTTCATCGCGCTGGCCATGCACCGCAAGCAGGACGGCATCACGCGCCTGCTCGATTACAGCGTGCTGGTGCCGCGCGCCGTGCCGGGCCTGCTGGCCGGCCTGTCGTTCCTGTGGGTGTTCCTGTTCGTGCCGGCCTGGCTCGACGGCATGCTCAAGGGCATGGACAACGGCGTGGCCCTGTGGCTGAGCGGCCATGTGATCCCCGTGCTGCGCGAAGTGCGCTCGACCATCTTCGCCCTGTGGCTGGCGTATTCGGTGGTGTGGATGGCCTACGGCATGCGCTTGATTTCCACCGCGCTGTTGCAGGTGGGCCCGGAACTGGAAGAGGCGGCGCGCGCCGTCGGCGCCAACCGCGGCCAGGTGACGCGCGACGTGACCCTGCCGCTGATCAAATACGGCTTGCTGGGCGCCTGGCTGATGGTGTTCCTGATCTTCGAGCGCGAATATTCTACGGGCGTGTACCTGCTCTCGCCGGGCACGGAAGTGATTGGCGCCATGCTGGTATCGCTGTGGGCGGGAGGCTCGACCGACCTGGTGGCGGCACTGTCCTTCATCAATATCACCCTGGTGGCCATCGGCCTGGGCATCGCGCTGCGCTTCGGCGTGAAGTTACATAATTAAATACAAAGACTGAGACCACATCATGAATGAATTGACCGTCAATGAATTGCACCTGGACTACGGCACCGGCGCTGCCGCCAACCAGATACTGAAGGGTGTTTCGATGCACCTGAAAAAAGGCGAAGTGGTCGCCTTGTTGGGGCCTTCGGGCAGCGGCAAGACCACCTTGTTGCGCGCCGTCGCCGGGCTGGAAAGCCCGAAGGCGGGCACCATCGAGATCGGCGAGCGCAATGTCTACGATGGCGCGAAACACTTCGAAATGCCAGCCGAGCATCGCAACCTGGGGCTGGTGTTCCAGTCGTACGCGCTGTGGCCGCACAAGACCGTGTTCGACAACGTCGCCTACGGCCTCAAATTGCGCAAGATGGGCAACACGGAGATCGCCGCGCGCATCAAGGAAGTGCTGACGCAGCTGGGCCTGGGGCACCTGGGCGAACGCTATCCACATCAACTGTCGGGCGGCCAGCAGCAGCGCGTGGCGATCGCCCGCGCACTGGTGTACAACCCGCCCGTGATCCTGCTCGACGAACCGCTGTCGAACCTGGACGCCAAGCTGCGCGAGGAAGCGCGCGCCTTCCTGCGCGAACTGATCGTGCGCCTGGGCCTGTCGGCCCTGATGGTGACGCATGACCAGGGCGAGGCGATGGCCATTTCCGACCGCATCTTGCTGCTCAATAACGGCAAGATCGAGCAGCAGGGAACGCCGCAAAGCATGTATGAAACGCCGGACACCCTGTTTACGGCCGAATTCATGGGCAGTAACAACCGCCTGCCCGGCAAGGTGGTGCAGCGCGACGGCAACCAGGTGCGTCTGCTGGTCGATGGCGCCTCCATGCAGGGCGTGGCGCGCGGCGCCAACGTGGGCACGGACGTGACCACCATGATCCGCGTTGAGGAGGTGAAGGTCAGCGCGACGCAGGTCGACAACGCCATCGAGCTCCCGCTCCTGACCTGCATGTACCTGGGCGACCGCTGGGAATGCCTGTTCGAGCGCGCCGGCGCCGAGAACATCAGCCTGCGCGCGTATTCGCGCCACAAGCTCGAGGCGGGCAAGTACTGGCTGCATATGCCGGCCGATAAACTCTGGGTGTTTTAACGAGGGTGTAAATAATTTTGTGTAAACGGTCATTTGGCAGGACACTGCCGCCACCAAGGAGAAACAATGACCGTTGTAAAGCGTAACAAGCGGGCCAAGCCCGACCCGGAACTGCTCAAACTGGCCGACAGCTTGCTGGCCAACTACCAGAAGCCCGAGGAT
>NZ_PEBS01000027.1 GCF_002869965.1 Janthinobacterium sp. ROICE36 | reverse complement strand
ATCTACAACCACAACATTCCCCAGCGCGCCTTGGATAACGCAACACCGATTCAGGCGATGAAGAAATGGCAGGAGAAAAAGCCGGAATTATTCGTTAAACGCGTATATAACCAGGCCGGTCTTGACATTTATGTTCATTGCAATATCATCCTAACTGGCCGTATGGACTAAGAGAAATATAGAGGCCAAATGTACACACGTGAAGTACTACAGCACTACTCTAACATTCCGTACTATCTTTTCTTTAATGGACTACTAAAACGTCAAACTAATACAACTACCTATCAAACTATAGTATAGCGAGCCGGGGGCCAAGTCCGCCATTTGGGCACAGACTGATGCGTTGGTCGCAGTAGAAGCCGGCTCAGTCGAAACCTAATTAGAACCACGAACGCGCGCCTGCGGCGCGCGGGGCTGCCGCGTAGCGGCAGCAGTCAGTCGATTCGGAGAGGGCCGGGCCGGTAGGCCCGCCCCTTCGAATCCCCCGCGCACGCCCCGCAGGGGGCGTGCTTCTCTTCGCCCAGACGAAAAAAAAAGCTACCCGAGGGTAGCTTTTTCTTTTTCGTCTTTGGCGGAGAGAGGGGGATTCGAACCCCCGATAGAGTATTACCCTATACACGCTTTCCAGGCGTGCGCCTTCAGCCGCTCAGCCATCTCTCCTGAAGGCAATGCGGGCGTCTTGCTTGCTCACATTGTGTACTGCATATCGCTTGTCGCGAAGCCGCAGATTATAGCAAAGATTCTACGGACTGCCAAAGTTATTTACCCAGGGGTAAAAGTTTGAAACACCCAGCCCAGTAACTGCTGGGGTCAGACCCCAATCCACCCAAGTTAAGCAACAGGCTGCCATCAAGCAGCCTTGTAGGTCATGTATTTATGGGGCTTGTAGGCGTTGGTTTGCCGTGACCTTGATTGTCCTGGGCGATGTAGAAACGTTCGCTTGGCGATCAGAGCCAGCGCGTCGGCAAGCAAGTGTGCTGCCGCCAGCCCAAGCAGCAACGATGGCAAGAGCGGCTTGAGTACCGAATGGACATAGGCGCGGTTGATGCGTCTGTCCGTCGGCAATGCATCTTGCTGGCCGGCGGCACAGCTCGCCAACGCCTGCAGGTTATCGCATATTACCTTGGCGGCCAGATCCTGCATCAGGGCCTGCTGTGACAGTCCCGTCACGTGCTCCAGATGGAGGCGGTGTTTGATGCGCTTGAAGGCTTCCTCAATGCGCCAGCGTTGGTGGTAGAGGTCTCCGAACAATGCGGCAGGGAATTGTTCAACGTCCAGTAAATTGGTCATCAGAACACGCACCTTGCCGGTCGAGGCAACGTGGCGTATCAGGCGCACGGTCTGCGGTTCAGCGGGACATTCATAGTCAAGCGCATCGCGCCGATCCGGCGCCCGCAGCGTGACGATCTGCTCCTGCAGCCCCGACTTCAGAAACTGATTGACGCAGGGAAAGCCTCCGCCGCGGGCCTGCTCGACACGCATGCAGAAGGCAATGCGGCGCTGGTTCAACACGGCGGGCATCCAGTAACATGGATAGCCTCGGTCCAGCAACAGCAGATCTTCCTTGCCAAGCTGGTCGAGCTGTTCGAACAGCATCTGGCGTTCGCCGACGTCGGTACTGTATAGCGAGGCCGAGAGCATCAATTCGGCACCGGGCAGAAACAAGCCAAACACCAGTTGATCGGCCACGGCGGCGCGTTTGACATGGCTGGCGCGCAAGCCAAAGCGAACGGTCGAGGCGTCAGCGGCGACCAGCCTGAAACCGTGCCAGCGCGGCAGGTAGCCATGCTGCTGTGCTTGTGCAATGAGCCAGTCGTTAAGCTCTGGGATGGCCGTGGTAGCAAGTTTTGAGCGTGCCTGAGCGAAAGCCTGGGCGCTCACCTGGTGCGTCAGTCGCGCCTGCTGTTGCAGATGGCCAAAGAATTCATCAAGTTCGGTTTGCACGCTCTTGCGCATGCCGGTGAGCATGAGCGCCACCAAGGATGGCAGCGGCAGTTTGCGGCGACGTTGAAACGCCATCGGATGATCAGGATGGCGGGCGCTAAGCCGAAACTGGTCGGATTGAAGATGGTCGGAGAAATCGGACAGCAAGGAAGCGAGCGACATGAAGGGCCAATGAAGATCAAAAGACCTTCATTGGCCGCCGCCTTGCCGCTGTCGAAAAAAGAGAGGTCAGCAAGGCGGCGGCCGCGCAAAGCCAGTGCCACGTCAAGCACTATTTCATTGAATTGCCAGCAATTGCGCGGGCTTGCTCCTTAACTTGGGTGGATTGGGTCAGACCCGGCGGGGGCCTGCGCCCCAGTGGGGCGCAGGCCGATCCCGCAGGGACTGACCCTGTTACGACGTTTCCTTCAGCTGATCCAGAATCGCCGGGTTTTCCAGGGTGGAGACGTCTTGCGTGATCGTCTCGCCCTTGGCCAGCACGCGCAGCAGGCGGCGCATGATTTTGCCGGAGCGGGTTTTTGGCAGGTTGTCGCCGAAACGGATTTCCTTCGGTTTCGCGATCGGGCCGATTTCCTTGCCGACCCAGTTGCGCAGCTCCAGCGCCAGTCGTTTCGCTTCCTCGCCCGTCGGACGCGCTTGCTTCAGCACCACGAAGGCGCAGATCGATTCGCCTGTCGTGTCGTCCGGACGGCCCACCACGGCCGCTTCGGCCACCAGCGGGTTGGCCACCAGGGCCGATTCGATTTCCATCGTGCCCATGCGGTGGCCCGACACGTTCAAGACGTCATCGATGCGGCCCGTGATGGTGAAGTAGCCGGTGTCCTTGTTGCGGATGGCGCCGTCGCCTGCCAGGTACATCTTGCCGCCCAGTTCTTCCGGGAAATAGCTGGCCTTGAAGCGCTCGGGGTTGTTCCAGATCGTGCGTATCATCGATGGCCATGGGCGCTTCACCACCAAAATACCGCCCTGGCCGTTCGGCACGTCCTGGCCCGCTTCGTCGACGATGGCGGCCATGATGCCCGGCAATGGCAGGGTGCAGGAACCGGGCACCATCGGCGTGGCGCCTGGCAACGGGGTGATCATGTGGCCACCCGTTTCCGTTTGCCAGAAGGTATCGACGATCGGGCATTTCTCGCCGCCGATATTTTTGTAATACCACATCCACGCTTCCGGATTGATCGGTTCGCCGACCGTACCCAGCAAACGCAGGCTGCTCAGATCGTAATTCTTCGGATGGACTTTCGGATCCACATCGGCTGCCTTGATCAGCGAACGGATGGCCGTTGGCGCCGTGTAGAAGATGCTGACGTTGTGCTTCTTGATGGTTTCCCAGAAACGGCCCGCGTTCGGGTAGGTCGGGATGCCTTCGAACACCACTTGCGTGGCGCCCACGGCCATCGGGCCGTACGCGATGTAGCTGTGGCCCGTCACCCAGCCGATGTCGGCCGTGCACCAGAACACGTCGTCGGGCTTGATGTCGAAACTCCACTTCATCGTCAGCGCGGCCCACAGCAGGTAGCCGCCGCTCGAATGCTGCACGCCCTTCGGCGTGCCCGTCGAACCGGAGGTGTAGAGAATGAACAATGGATGCTCGGCATCGACCCATTCCGGCTCGCATTGCGCGCTCTGGCCTTCGACCAGGTCGTGCAGCCACGTGTCGCGGCCGGCCACCATCGGCAAGTCGCTGCCCGTACGTTGGTAGACGATGACGTTTTTGACGGAGTCGCAGCCGCCCAGCGCCAGCGCTTCGTCGACGATGGATTTCAATGGCAGCTTCTTGCCGCCGCGCAATTGCTCGTCGCCCGTGATGACGGCCACGGCGCCCGCGTCGATGATGCGCTCCTGCAAGGATTTTGCCGAAAAGCCGCCGAAGACGACGGAGTGGGTGGCGCCGATGCGCGCGCAGGCTTGCATGGCGGCAACGCCTTCGACGGACATCGACATATAGATGATGACGCGGTCGCCCTTGGCGATGCCCTTGGCTTTCAGGCCGTTGGCGAACTTGCAGACTTTTTCGTGCAGTTCTGTATACGTTGCCTTGGTAACGCTGCCGTCATCCGCTTCGAAGATGATGGCCGTCTTGTCGCCCAGGCCATTTTCGATGTTGCGGTCCAGGCAGTTATACGACACGTTCAGCAGGCCGTCTTCGAACCACTTGTAGAACGGGGCGTTGTCTTCGTTCAGGGTGCGGGTGAACGGTTTTTTCCAGCTCAGGTTTTCGCGCGCCAGCTTGGCCCAGAAGCCTTCGTAGTCGCGTTCGGCGTCGGCCACCATGGCGCGGTAGGCGTCCATGCCGGAAATCGTTGCCTGTGCGGCAAATGCTGCCGACGGTTGAAATACGCGCGATTCTTCCGGTCCCTGCTGCTCAGTGCCCTGCCCTTGGTTCTCTATAGCGGCCATGCTAGTCTCCAGTGTAGTAATTGTTTGGTAACACCATATTCCTGCTGTCTTACTGACGCCTTACATGCAGCGTTTTCCGCGATCCATTCTAACCATAATCGCCATTGGCGATGGGCGTCAAGGGCGCGCCGTCCTGCATTCTGGATGGAAAAACTGACAACTCACCAACTACTTGATGCCACTTTGTGTTTCATCAAGGCCAAGAATCGAAATCGAGGGCATGCGCAGGGATCAGCAGCAAGTGTAAAATGTCGGGCGTACCAAAAATTGGTATTTATCCCCAGGAAACTCCAGATGATCGACCATTTACAAAAACCCAAACATAGCAAACTGCACCCCCTGTCCGCCTTCATCTTCATGTCGCGCTGGCTGCAGCTGCCGCTGTACCTGGGCCTGATCCTCGCGCAATGCGTCTATGTATTTCATTTCTGGGTGGAACTGTCGGACTTGATCGGCGCCGTATTCGGCAACGATGCGGCCCTGCAGCACGTCATCAGCGCTGTCACCGTGGCCGGCGTGCCGCCACCTGTCAAACTCAATGAAGCGACCATCATGCTGGTGGTGCTGGGCTTGATCGACGTGGTCATGATCTCGAACCTGTTGATCATGGTCATCATCGGCGGCTATGAAACGTTTGTCTCGCGCATGCACCTGGATGACCACCCGGATCAGCCGGAATGGTTGTCGCATGTGAATGCGTCCGTGCTGAAGACCAAGCTGGCGATGGCCATCATCGGCATTTCGTCCATCCACCTGCTGAAGACCTTCATCAACGCCACTGCGTATGCCAAGGAACCGAATGTGGTCATCGCGCAAACGGCGATCCATATGGTCTTCATCCTGTCGGCGATGGCGATAGCCTACACGGACCGCATCATGACCGTGACGCAAAACCAGGCCCGGGCGCCCCACTAAGTTCCGGCGCTCCCCTACTGATTAGCAAACAGCATCAACGTCTTACCCTTCTTATTCACCGCGAGAACACCATGACTGTCATAAAGCAAGAAGACCTGATCGAATCCGTCGCCGCAGCGTTGCAGTACATTAGCTACTACCACCCTGCTGATTACATCGAGCACCTGGCGCGCGCCTATGCGGCCGAGCAAAGCCCGGCGGCAAAAGATGCGATCGCGCAAATCCTGACCAACTCGCGTATGTGCGCGGAAGGCAAGCGTCCTATCTGCCAGGATACGGGTATCGTCAACGTCTTCCTGAAAATCGGCATGGGCGTGCGCTTCGAAGGCTTCTCCGGCACGGTTACGGACGCCGTCAACGAAGGCGTGCGCCGCGCGTACAACTTCGACGACAACAAGCTGCGCGCCTCCATCGTGGCCGACCCGCATTTCGACCGCAAGAACACCAAGGACAACACGCCAGCCGTGGTGCACATGGAACTGGTCGAAGGCAATACCGTTGACGTGAAAGTCGCTGCCAAGGGCGGCGGTTCGGAAAACAAATCCAAGATGATCATGATGAACCCGTCCGATTCGCTGGTGGACTGGGTCATGAAGACCGTGCCGACCATGGGCGCCGGCTGGTGCCCGCCTGGCATGCTGGGCATCGGCATCGGCGGCACGGCTGAAAAAGCCATGCTGATGGCAAAAGAGGTGTTGATGGAAGACATCGACATGTTTGAGCTGAAACAACGCGGCCCGCAAAATAAACTGGAAGAATTGCGTATCGAGCTGTGCGACAAGATCAACTCGCTGGGCATCGGCGCGCAAGGCCTGGGCGGCCTGACGACCGTGCTCGACGTGAAAATCATGATGCACCCGACGCACGCCGCGTCGAAGCCTGTGGCCATGATCCCGAACTGCGCTGCCACGCGCCACGGCCATTTCGTGCTGGACGGCTCCGGCCCTGCCTACATGACGCCGCCATCGCTGTCGTCGTGGCCGGAAGTGCACTGGACGCCGGACACGGAAAAATCCAAGCGCGTCGACCTGAACACCCTGACGAAAGAAGAAGTCGCTTCGTGGACGCCGGGCCAGACCTTGCTGTTGAACGGCAAGATGCTGACGGGCCGCGACGCCGCGCACAAGCGCATCCAGGACATGCTGGCCAAAGGCGAAGAACTGCCGGTCGATTTCAAGAACCGCGTGATCTATTACGTCGGTCCGGTTGACCCTGTGCGCGACGAAGCCGTCGGCCCGGCCGGCCCCACCACGGCCACGCGCATGGACAAGTTCACCGACATGATGCTGGAAAAGACGGGCCTGATCGCCATGATCGGCAAGGCCGAACGCGGCCCCATCGCCGTTGAATCGATCCAGCGGCACCAGTCGGCTTACCTGATGGCCGTGGGCGGCGCCGCCTACCTGGTGTCGAAAGCCATCAAGCACGCCAAGGTGCTGGGCTTTGCCGACATGGGCATGGAAGCGATCTACGAATTCGACGTCGTCGACATGCCGGTGACGGTGGCAGTGGATGCGAAAGGCACTTCGGTGCACAACACGGGCCCGAAGGAATGGCAGGCGAAGATCGAGCAACTCAATAGCGTCAGCAAGATTCCCGTGACGGTCGTTTAAACAAGCACTACCATAGACGCCGCGCGGCAATCCAGCGCGGCGTTTTTTTATCCTCATCGGTTTTATATGACTTCTATTGCAAGCACTGCCCGCCCGGACGCCCCCATCGGCGTTTTTGATTCCGGCGTGGGCGGCCTGTCGGTGCTGCGCCATGTCCGCGCGCAGCTGCCGCAGGAAGACCTGATGTACGTTGCCGATTCCGCCTATGCGCCGTACGGCGACAAGACGGAACAGCAAGTCATCGACCGTTCGCTGGCGATCACCGCCTTTTTATTGCAGCAAGGCGCGAAAGCACTGGTGGTGGCGTGCAACACGGCCACCATCGCCGCCATCAAGGCGCTGCGCGCGCGCTACCCCGACCTGCCCATCGTCGGCGTCGAACCGGGCCTGAAACCGGCGGCCGCCATCAGCCACAACGGCAAGATCGCCGTGCTGGCCACGGAGCGCGCCTTGCGCGGCGACAAGCTGCTGGCCCTGCGCGAACAGGTGAGCGCCGCCACGGGCGCCACGTTCATCTTGCAGCCGTGCATCGGCCTGGCCGACCGCATCGAACAATGCGCGCTGGGCAATGATCCGACGGACGCTACCAGCGCCATGCTGGAACGCTATATCGCGCCCATGCTGGCGCTAGGTGTCGATACGCTGGTGCTCGGTTGCACGCACTACCCCTTCGTGCAGCATGCCATAGCACGCACGGTGCGCGCGCATACGCAGGAACAGATCACGCTGGTGGACACGGGCGACGCCGTGGCGCGCCAGCTGACCCGCTTGCTGGACGCGGCAAGCTTGCGTCGCATCAACAACGATGCACCGCGACTGCAGGGCTACACGACGGCCAGCGTCGATGCCTTGGCGAAAGCCTTCGCCGGTTTGCTGGACTTGCAGCCGCCCGTCACCCACCTGGACGTATGATTCGCGAGAAGCAATTTCCAGCAATCTTTCGGCTTTTTGAAAAAGACTGCATTTAGATTTGCCACTTCGCCGAGTTCTTTGTATAATTCGGCACCTGTTCAGCAAAACAGCTAAACAGGTAAGTAAGACAGTGGTGGCTGTAGCTCAGTTGGTAGAGTCCAGGATTGTGATTCCTGTTGTCGTGGGTTCGAGCCCCATCAGCCACCCCACAGAATACGTAGGAAAATCAAAGGGTTACATGCTTCGGCTTGTAACCCTTTTTTGATTCCTGCACACATGCATGAGGCAGCCGCAGCCCTATTCTCCCACAGCATGCCAGGCGAGCGCATCAGCAGAAAACCCCGCCTGTGTACGGCAGTCAAACTTGATGCATCCAGGAGGTCCGATGGCACAAAAACTCAACAAATGGGATAGCGCACAGCACCTCAAAAGCGAAGAGGATATCGTCGCCTACTTTGAAGCTTGCCTGGAAGAAGCCGGCGGCGACGCATCCTTCATTGCCAAGGCGCGCGGCATGACGCAACTTGCCAAAGATACGGGACTGGGATGGGAAAGTTTGTACAAGGCGCTGTCCAGCGCAGGTAATCCCAGCTTCGACACCATTTTGAAGATGACGCATGCACTTGGTTTGCAATGTCGCGCAGCAGCGCTGAACACCTGACTACCTGACTACCGATCAGCCGAGGCAGCGGAAAGACTACCCCGCCAGCACCGACTGCACCGTCGTCGCCAGGTCTTCCAGACGCACGGGCTTGACAAGAAAATGGCGAAAGCCCGCAGCCAGCGCGTCGTCCATGTACATGGGCAGGCTGTGGCCCGTGACGGCGATCAGCACGGCGTTGGCCGTCTCGGGATTATGGTGCAGGCGGCGGCCGATTTCGATGCCGCTGATGCCGGGCATTTCGATGTCGAGGTAGACGGCGTCGGGCACGCACAGCTTGACTTGCTCGACGGCCATTTGCCAGTTGCGCACCACCACTGCGTGGTGGCCCAGCGCTTCGAGCAGCATGGCCAGCGATTCGCCCACTTCCTGGTTGTCGTCGACCACCAGCAGATTGAGTTTGCGCGCAGCACTTGCCGGCTGGTCGCCCTGGTGGCGTTCCACGGAGGACCTGCCTGGTGTCGTTTCAGTTGTCTGGCTCATTGTACGTTCACGTCTGACGGCTGCAAAAACGGCAGTATACAAGAAGCACACGGAATGCCGCCGCACCCGAGCAATGATGCCAAGCGGCAATCCTGGCGCTCCGCTGTACCGCGCCAACAACACTTCCTTCCCCTCGCGCGGCGAAAGCCGGCACTACGCAGTATGCGCAATTGACGAATTGAATGAGAATAATTATCATTCTTATCCCCTTGCGCCGGATGTCCACGCCACGCCGTTGGCGCGCCGCCTGATTGCCCGCGCAAACATTGTCATTACGGAGATCCATGCATGGCCGCCACACTTTCCCCACTGCCCTTTTCGCTGCGCCCGTGCGCGCTGGCCATTGCCCTCGCCTGTCTGGGCGTTTCCCTTGCCGCGCAGGCGCAGGAAGCCAATACGGCTGATAATGCAGGTCCCATCCTGGAATCCATCCAGGTCAGCAGCAACCTGCTGGGCACCAGCATGGCCGCCAGTACGAAAAATTTCGCCGGCGCCCGCACGGTGGTGCAAAAGGACGACATCGAGAACTCGGGCGCATCCAGCCTCAGCGACGTGATGCGCCGCATTCCCGGCGTGCAGATCAGCGACAACTCGGGCAGCGCCGGCAGCGCCATCTCGCTCAATATCGGCGTGCGCGGCCTGGCAGGTCGCTATTCGCCGCGCAGCACGGTCTTACTCGATGGCATCCCGATGTCCGTGGCGCCATATGGCCAGCCGCAACTGTCGTTCGCGCCCGTCAGCCTGGCCAATGTCGAGACGGTCGACGTGGTGCGCGGCGGCGGCGCCGTGCGCTTCGGCCCGCAAAACGTGGGCGGCATCATCAACTTCAAGACGCGCCGCGTACCCACCACACCAGGCATCACGGGCGACGCCAGCGTGCGCACCAACTCGTACAGCGAAGTGGGCCACAACACGCAGGCCAGCGTCTTTGCCGGCACCCAGCTAGACAGCGGCCTGGGCCTGGCCGTGCTGTACTCGGGCATCCGCGGCAGCGACTGGCGCGTCGGCAGCGACGAGAAGGTCAACGATTTCGCCCTGAAATTTCGCTACGACCTGAGCCCGACAGCCGAGGTGTACGGCAAGCTGTCCTACTACGATGTGACGTCGCGCACGCCGGGCGGCCTGACCGCAGCGCAATACAAGGCCGACCCATTCCAGAATACGCGCCCCACCGACTACTGGAGCGGCGAGCGCAAGGCCTTCGACATCGGCTATCTGAATGCCCTGTCCGGCACGCAGGAATTCGAAGTGCGCAGCTACTACTACAAGAGCTCGCGCGAAAGCACCTTGATCAGCGGGAAAAACCTGGGCCACCAGCCGCGCAACTATGAAACGACGGCCATCGAGCCCCGCTACACGCAGCGCTTCATCACCGGCAAGGTCACACAGGATGTCACCGTCGGCTACCGCTACCTGGCCGAGCGGGCCGACGAGACCATCTACAACGTGGTCATCGCCAGCGGCATGCAGCAGGCGCCGACGCGCTTTGCCGACAATGCCACCGATGCGCAAGCCGTGTATATCGACGACAAGATCGCCATCGGCGCCTGGCGCATCACGCCGGGCGTGCGCTATGAACACATCAAGACGCAACGCTACAACCACTTGCCGGTCGACCAGAAGATCGAGCTGCTCAACAACAAGGCTCTGCCTTCGCTGAACGTGGCGTACTTGCTTAACAACAGCGTGACCCTGTTCAGCAACTACAACAGCTCGTTTGGCGCCGTGCAAAACACGCAGCTCAATGCGCAGTCAAGCAAGAATCCGCTGCAACCGGAACTGGCGAAAACAGCCGAGCTGGGCGCGCGCTGGAAGAGCGGCCAGTTATCGGCCGAAGCGACCTTGTTCAATATCAAGTTCGACAACCAGATCCAGTCCGTGGGCAGCGGAGAAAACGTCACCTTCTACAACGTGGGCGCCACGCATCACCGGGGCCTGGAAACGGCCATCGACTACCATTTCGACCATGCCGGTCCGCTGGCTGGCTTGAATGCCTACGCCACCTACACCTATACCAAGGCGACCTTGCAAGATGGCGCGAACGCGGGCAATGACGTGCCCTTTTATTCGCGCACCACGGACACCGTCGGCGCCCACTACCAACTGGGCGCCTGGGGCTTTGATTTGTCGAGCAGCCACCAGAGCCGCCAGTTCGCCGATGAAGCCAACACGGTGGCGGAAAACGCGTCCGGCAACCTGGGCATCATTCCCGGCTTTCGCACCTGGAACACGCAAGTAAAATGGAAGGTGCCGGGCCAGGCTGGCCTGGAACTGGTCGCCGGCGTCAACAACCTCGCCGACAAGCCTTACTTCACGCGCACCTCGGATGGCAACCTGGGCAAGCTGGCGGGCGCGCCGCGCATGGTCTATTTGCAAGGACGCCTGGCGTTCTGAGCGTTGCATACGGCAGTCCCCATCGAGTCGATATGTCGCAGCACCCGCACATATCCTCAAAAAAACCTGCAGCGTTGTTGTTACGATGCAGGTTTTTTGACGTCTCGATGTTACAAAAATACTGTCAGACAAGACGATTCGACGTCGCGCACACCTTACATCACGGCAGTAATTGATTCTCCATGGAAATTAATTGTATTACAGACACAAATGATTTCACAATTGCAAATATTTTTAGTAGGCACTTGTTTTTTGTGTGAGTTTTGGTGATATCATTTAAATGTCATTTGAGAAATTAAATTATCCTATAATCAACTAAATTGGAACACCATGAAAATGCCAGCCACCCTCCTGAAGATTGCCGCATTGGCCACCCTGGCCACCGCTGGTACAGCCAACGCCGCAACCGAACTGGTGGTCAATGGCAGTTTTGAAAACAATGTCATCTCCTCATCCTGGGCTGCACTCAGCAGCGTGACAGGCTGGACCTCTTCAGCCAACGGCAACTCGGCCTTTGAAATCCAGAAAGGCGCCACGCAAGGCGGCCTGGGCGGTTTCAACCCCGTCGCCGCCGACGGCACGCAATACCTGGAACTGAATGCCGCGGGCCTGACGTCCGTGTCGCAATCGCTCGCCACCACGGCCGGCGGCACGTATGCGCTGTCGTTTGCCTACTCGGGCCGTCCCGATACGGCTGGCGGCGCGAACAGCCTGATGAATGTCTACTGGGGTTCGACCCTGCTCACGCCAACGGCACTGGTCGGTACCACCAGCGGCGTCTGGCAAACCTACAGCCAGAATGTGACCGCGCTCGACGCGTCGACCTTGCTGCGCTTTGAGTCGATCGGTCCGGTCTCCGCACCGACCTATGGTTCCTACCTGGATAACGTCTCAGTGCTGGCTGCCGTGCCGGAACCGGAAAGCTACGCCATGATGCTGCTGGGCCTGGGCTTGCTGGGCTTCATGGCACGCCGCAAGACTGCAGCCTGAATCCGGGCCGTCTCGCGCAACAGCCGCCCCGCCAATTGGCCGGGCGGCTTTTTTCATGGGTAAACGGCTGCATTAGCTCAGGAAATGTTGCCAAGAGGAATTAAATTGACGCTACAATAGCGGGGTATCAAGCAATGCCAAGCATCGCTCCGCCAGGGCCCCTACCCCGCCCTGCTCATCAGCACGCATTTTTTGAACAGGATGACTGGCGCTGCCGGTGCCATTTGCGCTACCGGCACGGCCACCACACACGCACCATGTCTGCAGAAAAAAGCATTACCGAAAGCAGTTCCTACGGCAAGGATACGCCCGTGGGACGTCCCGATATCGATGGCCGCGCCGGCATTTTCGTGCCCACGGCGGAATTTGACATCGACAACAACACCACCATCCGCAAGGGCGCGGGCATTGTCGGCTTCGGCAACCTCGATGGCAGCCTGACCGTGTATTTCGAAGCGAACCGCTTCGACGAAAGCAATCTGCACAAATGGGAGCACAAGGCGCGCAAGGCGTATGACCGCATGGTCATGGGCGCGCCCACGGTGTCGAAGGCGAAGATCGATGCGCGCATGCTGGAACAGGTGGGCATCATCGATGGCATGGGCATCAATCTCAAGCATCCGGAACGCCTGACGCACTGGCTGGCGATCTCGAACGTGCCGGACACGGCGCCGGAAGAGCCTGTGGTGCGCTGGAAAAACCGCTAGGCACCGGGAGAGCGAGGCGGGGCGCCAGGCGCGAGGTGTTGTCCTACATTGCGGCGGACATTCATCTGATGCCCAAAAGCATCAACTCAAACTATCATGAAAACCTGAACACACCCCACACCACTCAGGAGTACAACATGTCCCGCCTCATCCCGATCAGCTTTGGTGCCTTGCAAATAGGTCTGGCAGCGGCGGCGATGTATATCCTGTGCTCGGCGGATGTGCTGCATCAGGGTTCGGTCTATTTCCACTGATACAGCATCCCGCCACTGCACGCCATATGATCAGGCGCGCCAGATGAACGCTGACCGATGACTAACGGCGGCCGTGGTAGCGTCCGTGCCCGCCCCAGCCACCACGATGCCCACCGTAGCGTCCAAAACCAAACATGAAGTCCAGCCCGATCGATACAGGTGGATTGTAATAATACGGTTGCGGCGCATACACGGGCGCTGGCACATACACGGGTTGCTGCACGTACACTGGCTGCTGCTGCACGTAGACGGGCTCATTCGTGTATTCCACGCGCGGCTCGCTCATCACACGGCCTGACTGCACCGGTTCGGACGAGACCGTACGCCATTCATACGGATTGTAGGCCGCCTGCGGCGCGCGCGAACCGTAATACGCCGGACCGGGGGGCGCCACAACGCAGCCACCCAAGGCGGCCAGCGAAATTACTGCCAACAGGGTTTTCATCGCACTCTCCTAATGTGTACTACCTTAATTAAGTACTATAAGAAATTAGGCCGTGCTTTGCTGTGCTTTTACCGATTGTTACACGCCGACGCACGCCGCAACATGAAATGTAGCAATGGCGCCACAAGCGGCCCGCGCTGCATGTTTCCTCAAATAAACGGAATCGCGCAGGTATCGATCACCTTGCCGGCCGCATCATAGCGCTGCACGCACACCTGGTAGCGCACGCCGTAATCGAGCTCGACCTGCTCGACCTTGCCATACTTCAATTTCCAGATGGGCTGCACCTGTTGCCTGCCAGCCAGCGCGGCCACATCCTGCGGAATCGCCATCGCCGTTTGCATCTCGTCCTGGCGCGCATCCTGGCGTCGCGCCACGTCGATGGACACGTTCAACGCCAGCTCGACGCCGCCATCCGCAAAGCTCAGCGTGGGCGCGCTGCGCTGCGCCCGCATCACGCCCCAGGCGCAAGGCTTGCCGTCCGCATCGCATTGCTTCAATTGCGCCAACGGAAAATATTCAGAGGCAATCTTGCCATCCTTGATGGGCCAGCTGGTGCGCACGCCGTCGCGCTTGCCCGACAGCGGATTGTCCCAGCTCAGGCTATTCACGACAGCCACGGTCTGCCCCGCCTGCAAGTCCGCAGGCGTGCCCAGCGACGCGCAGGCGGAGAGCAGCAAGCCGGTGGCGGCCAGGGAGGAAAGTGTCAGGATGCGCTGCATGGTAAGCCTCTTGTGGTGGGATTTCCCGAAGGTATGTTTCGAGGGTAACAGAATCGGTGGCGACAGCGCCGTTGGCTGGCGCACATAGCAGAACGGGCGGCACCCTTGCAGGCGCCGCCCGTAGCGGATATGGGCATGCCGGGAGCGACGCTCCCGGCGCTACGTGGATCAGTCCAGCTTCCAGGCGTAATCGACCTTGGTCCAGGTTTGCGCTGCGGCGCCATCCTTGGTGCCTGCCTTGAACTTGCATGCGGACAATGCCTTGATGGCGGCCTTGTCCAGGTTCTTGAAGCCGCTGCTCTTGTCGACTTTCGAATCGGCAACGCTGCCATCGGCATTGACCAGGAAGGACATCGACACGGTGCCCTGCTCTTCGTTCATCAGCGAGGCTTTTGGATAGTCGGCCTTGCAGTTCTTGGCATCAAACGACGCCGGCACCTCGGCCGCGAAAGCGGCGGAAGAAACGGAAACCAGCAAAGCTGCTGCAACACTCATCAAACGCTTATTCTCAAACATGTGCTTCCCCATGATTATCAGATACGGTAATTACAATTTCTTGCCTGCCAAGAAGGCAGGTGCTGCCGGGATGTCAGTCCCCCGGTGCCAGCACCATGCCTCCGTCATGCCGCCTGGTGCTTAAAACTCTTCCCACTCGTCATTACTACTGGCCGCTGCCACCTTGCGTGGCGCCGCAGACGCTGCGGGAGCGGCCGCTTCGGCCTTGCGCGTCAGCGACTTCACCGGGCGCAATGCCGGCGCCGGCTTGCGCACGGCCACGGGTGCAGCGGCCACGGGTGCCGGCACATACGCTGCCGGCTTCTCTTCGCCCTCGACCAGTTTGAAGATGCTGACCACGTGGGCCAGTTCGGCCGCCTGGTCTTGCAGGCTTTGCGCCGCAGCGGCCGCCTGTTCCACCAGCGCCGCATTTTGCTGCGTCATGCCATCCATCTCGATGATCGACAGGTTGACCTGTTCGATGCCGGCGCTTTGTTCCTGGCTGGCACTGGCGATCTCGCTCATGATGTCGGTCACGCGGCGCACGCTGTCGACCACTTCGCCCATCGTCACGCCAGCCTGGCCCACCAGGCGCGTGCCCCGCTCGGTCTTCTCGGCCGAATCGTCGATGAGGATCTTGATTTCTTTCGCGGCGCCAGCGGAACGCTGGGCCAGGTTGCGCACTTCCGAGGCCACCACGGCAAAGCCGCGGCCTTGCTCGCCGGCACGCGCCGCTTCCACGGCCGCATTCAGCGCCAGGATGTTGGTCTGGAAGGCGATGCCATCGATGACGCCGATGATGTCGACAATTTTCTTCGCCGATTCATTGATCGAGCTCATGGTGTCAACCACTTGCGACACCACGGAGCCGCCCTTCAAAGCCACGTCCGAAGCGGTGGCGGCCAGCTTGTTGGCTTCCCGCGCATTGTCCGCATTCTGTTTCACGGTCGATGTCAGCTCTTCCATGGCCGACGCCGTTTTTTCCAGCGCGCTCGCCTGCATTTCCGTGCGCGACGACAGGTCGAGATTGCCGTCGGCGATCTCGCGCGACGCCGTGCCGATGGTTTCCGTACCCACGCGTACCTGGCCGACGATGCCCACCAGGCTGTCGCGCATTTCCTTCATTTCCGCCAGCAGACTGGAGGTATCGGAAGGCTGGGTGTGAATGCCGATCGACAGGTCGCCATTGGCGATGCTGCCGGCGATCGATGCCGTGTAATCAGGCTCGCCGCCCAGCTGTTTCAGCAGGCCGCGGGTAATTACCAGTGCTGCCGCCACGCCCATCGCCACGGCCAGTACGCCGAGGATGATCATGAACAGGCGCGCGCTGTCGAAGGCCTTGCGGGCATCCGATTGCATCTGCTCGTTCAACTTGTCTTCCAGGGCGGCCAGTTGCTCCAGCGCTTCCATCCATTTTTTCTGTACCGGGCGGATTTCCTTGATCATCACGCGCGTGGCGCCTTCGGCATCGTTGGCCATCCACAGTGCCGACGCCTTGGCGATGGCCGGCATGGCTGCCGCCTCGTATTCCTTGATCGAAGCGAGCAAGGTATTTTCTTCGGCAGTCGACTCGATGGCGAATTTCTCTTGGAGCTTTTTCTGCGTTTCCTGATAGGTGCTGGTCTGCGTCTTGATACGCGCCATTTCCGGCTCCATATCGCCCGCGTCGGTCATCAGGGTCAGGATGCGCAGCGAGGTGATGCGGTCGCTGACGTTGCCACGCATGTCGATCACCAGGCGGGTGACGACGTTGTTGACATTGATCACGTGATCGAGACGGTCCTGGATTTGCGCCATGCGCGCGATGCCGAGGACGGTCACGGCCACCAGCAGAACCAGTACCAGGGCGAAACCCAGGCCCAGGCGGGTACCAACCTTCATTTTTGCTAAATTCATTTCGGCTCTTCGTAAATGAAACTATTGATAAGGATTTTTGCCCGGCACGACAAGACGAAGGCTGCGTTACACCGGGTTCCGCCCTTACCCATTGGTATGCTGGCGGTATCCGGCCGCACGCAGCCTGGGGTACTTCCTGATCCACAACAGCCCTGAAAACGCCAGTGACTGCGAATGCAAATTTCTTCCACACACTGAATTTTTGACACTGATGATATTAGATCAACATCAAACATTCATATGAGAAATATTTGTCTATAATCAATTATAGGTGTAAATTTTGCCTCAAAGCAAGCAATAAGTACTTGAATAAATGCCTGATTAACTTTCTTCGGGGAAATGGCAACAATGCCGTTTCTTGCCCCCTAGAAACGCCCCACGACAGTGCGGGCGTGCGCCGAAACAGCGCATTTACAACACATGGCATAGCCATTTAACATCGTTTGTGGCGAGGTGCTCAGAGGAAGGGGAGTGCGGACAATACCATTGCGCCGAGGCGGCGGTATAGACAAGTTGGATCAGCGGTCCCAGCTGCAATGCATTACATAGGCGTGGCACTCTGTGCCAAAGACAAAGACGCTCCAGATGGCGCCCCATTGAGCGGCCAGGCTGCGCTGGCTAGACTATACCAGTTGATACCAGTGCGGCTCGCGGCCCAGCAGCTCGGCCAGTTCGCGCTCGAAACCGTCGAACAAACGCGCGTCGAGCGGCTGCCGATCCGCCTCGTTCATCGGCAGCAAGCGCTCGAGCAGCCACTGGCGCGGCGTACACAAGGCACCGTTGCACACGACCGTCACGATCGGCTGCAGGCGCAAGCCGTCCGGCGCTATCTCCAGCGCGGCGCACAGCGCATCAAAGGACGCCTGCGGCGGCAGCGCGCCCAGATACGAACACCTGAAGAGACTGCCATCATCCTTGAGCGCGCTGACGGCCAGCAGGTAGCCGTCGATCTGGCGCGCAAGGCCGTGGCAGTCGCTGCTCATCAGGATCAGGCAGGCAGCGACAAGCGCGCCGCCGCTTCCAGCAGCAAGCGCGGGTCCCCCGAGGCCAGCTTCTTCGAATCGGACAGGGTCTGGCGGAAGCCGCGCGCGCCGGGCAGGTTTTGCATCAGGCCCAGCATGTGGCGCGTGATGCTGTTCAGCTTCAGCCGCCCCGCCTCTTTTTCCAGCTGCGCACGAATATAGGGAATCATCGCCTCGAGCACCTGCTCGCGGGTTTTCACGGGCGTATCGTCGCCGTAGTAGCGCTGGTCGAACTGCGCCATCACATACGGGTTGTGATATGCCTCGCGGCCCAGCATCACGCCGTCCAGGTGCTGCAAATGCAGGTCGATTTCAGCCAGCGTCTTGATGCCGCCGTTGATAATGAACTCGAATTGCGGAAAATCACGCTTCAAACGGTAGGCATAGTCATACTTAAGGGGCGGCACTTCGCGGTTTTCCTTCGGACTCAGGCCTTTCAGGATGGCGTTACGCGCATGCACAATAAACGTCTTGCAGCCGGCCTCGGCCACGGTGCCGACGAAATCGCGCACGAAGTCATACGATTCGCTGTCGTCGATGCCGATGCGGTGCTTCACCGTGACGTCGATATCGACCACGTCGCGCATGGCTTTCACGCAGTCGGCCACCAGTTGCGGCTCGGCCATCAGGCAGGCGCCAAACGCGCCTTTTTGCACGCGCTCGGACGGGCAGCCGCAATTCAGGTTGATTTCGTCATAACCCCATTGCTGGCCCAGTGTCGCGCTGGTGGCCAGGTCCTTCGGGTCGCTGCCGCCCAGCTGCAGCGCCACCGGGTGCTCTTCCTCGTTGAAGCGCAAATGGCGTTCCACGTCGCCGTAGACCAGCGCGCCCGTCGTCACCATTTCGGTGTACAGCCAGGTGTGGCGCGTGATTTCGCGGTGGAACTTGCGGCAATGGCGGTCGCTCCAGTCCATCATCGGGGCAACGGACAGGCGGCGGGAAGGCAGGGTTGGGACAGTCACAATACGCTCGCTACAAAAAAGGGATGCCAGAACGGCAAACCCGCTGCGTCGCATCACCGCAAGGTTATGCAAGCACAGCGGGTCTGGTTGGCGCGGCGACGCAGCGCCGCACCACTACAACAATTACGCGTCGCGGCCGGCGCGCTTACGCTCGTTTTCTTTCAGGAAGCGCTTGCGCAGACGGATCGATTTAGGCGTGATTTCAACCAGTTCGTCGTCGGCGATGAATTCCACCGCGTATTCCAGCGACATTTGCACTGGTGGTACCAGGCGCACTGCTTCATCGGTACCCGACGAACGCACGTTGGTCAGCTGCTTGCCCTTGATCGGGTTGACGACCAGATCGTTGTCACGCGAGTGAATGCCGATGATCATGCCTTCGTACACTGGATCGTTGTGGACCACGAACATGCGGCCGCGATCTTGCAGTTTCCACAGGGCGTAGGCAACAGCGGCGCCGTCATCTTGCGAGATCAGCACGCCGTTACGACGGCCAGCCATTTCGCCACGGGTGTTGTCGACTGGCGCGTATTCGTTGAATACATGGCTCATCAAGCCGGTGCCGCGGGTCAGGGTCATGAATTCGCCCTGGAAGCCGATCAGGCCACGCGCCGGGATCAGATACTCGAGACGCACGCGGCCCTTGCCATCCGATTCCATGTTTTGCAGGTCGCCACGACGACGGCCCAGCTCTTCCATGACGCCGCCCTGGTTGACTTCTTCCACGTCGACCGACAGGTTTTCAAACGGCTCGTGGCGCACGCCATCGACCATCTTGTAGACCACGCGCGGACGCGATACGGCCAGCTCGAAACCTTCGCGACGCATGTTTTCGATCAGAATCGTCAGGTGCAATTCGCCACGGCCCGATACTTCAAAGATCGTGTCGTCGTCGGTCGGCGCTACGCGCAGAGCAACGTTGGCTTTCAATTCGCGGTCCAGACGGTCACGCAATTGACGCGAGGTCACGAACTTGCCTTCGCGGCCAGCCAGTGGCGAGTTGTTGACCATGAAGTTCATGGTCAGGGTTGGCTCGTCGACGGTCAGCATAGGCAGCGCTTCCGGGGTATCGAGTGCGCACAGGGTCGAACCGATGCCGATTTCGTCGATACCGTTGATCAGGCAGATGTCGCCGGCGACCGCTTCGTCTACCAGCACGCGCTCCAGGCCCTTGAAGTTCAGCACCTGATTGATGCGGCCTTTGACAGGCGTGGCGCCCGGACCGTTGATGACCAGCACGTCCTGGCCGACCTTGACGGTACCGCGGTTGACGCGGCCAATGCCAATCTTGCCGACGTACGACGAGTAGTCGAGCGAGGTGATTTGCATCTGCAGCGGGCCTTCCGGATTGTCATCACGGACAGGCACGTGTTGCAGGATGGCATCGAACATCGGCTTCATGTCGCCGCTGCGCACGTCTTCGGTCAGGCCGGCATAGCCGTTCAGGCCCGAAGCGTAAATGATAGGGAAATCCAGTTGTTCTTCGGTAGCGCCCAGTTTGTCGAACAGTTCGAACGTCTGGTTGATGGCCCAGTCCGGACGTGCGCCCGGACGGTCGATCTTGTTGACGATGACGATAGGCTTCAGACCCAGTGCCAGCGCTTTGCGCGTGACGAAACGGGTTTGCGGCATCGGGCCTTCTTGTGCATCGATCAGCAGCAGAACCGAGTCGACCATCGACAGAACACGTTCCACTTCGCCGCCGAAGTCGGCGTGGCCTGGGGTGTCGACGATGTTGATGTGGGTGCCTTGGTACTCAACAGCGCAGTTCTTCGACAGAATCGTAATGCCGCGCTCCTTTTCCAGGTCGTTCGAGTCCATGACTCGGGTGTCGACCGCTTGGTTTTCACGGAAGGTGCCGGATTGGCGCAGCAGCTGATCCACCAGCGTGGTTTTGCCGTGGTCAACGTGGGCGATAATGGCGATATTACGAATTGCGCGTTTTGTATTTGACATGGTCGTAGTAGTTACTGAAAAACTGCGGAGTGCGTACAAGGTGTACGAGATACCCGAATGCTAATCTATTTCCGGAACCGCGTAGTATAGCATGTTGCGTTGCAACGCTATCTAAAAATGCTGGCGGCTCCCGCAGTCGGGGACGGTTTGTTAAAAAAAGCGACACTGCTTGAAGAGTATCGCTGGGTGATGACATTAAGATGACTTATTGATGCGCCGTGGCAATGAGGCGTTCGGGCGCCAGGATGCTGTATTCCTGCAACTGGCCCGTGCCCAGCAGCTTGCTGTCGTGATACACGCGCACCCTGCCCGGTTCGGCTGGTACGGCGACCTCTTCCTTGCCCAGTGCGATGCGCTGGCCGTGCAGGAAACGCTTGGCCAATTCTTCGGTCAGCTGGACGGCGGGGAAACTCGACAATAATGCATCGACGGGCGCCAGCAAGCTCAGCGGCGCGGCATGCGCCGTCAGCTCGTCCAGGGTGACGACGCCGTCCAACGTCAGGCTGCCCACCTGCGTGCGGCGCAAGGCGTTCAAATGACCGCCGCAACCGAGGGCATGACCGATGTCTTCGCCCAGCACGCGGATATACGTGCCCTTGCTGCACATCACGGACAATTTCAGGAAAGGGGCTTCATAGCCGAGGAACTCAAGCTTGTGGATGGTCACCGGGCGCGCTTCGCGCTCCAGGGTGATGCCGGCCCTTGCATACTCATATAAGGGCTTGCCGTCGCGTTTCAAGGCCGAGTACATGGGCGGCGTCTGCAAAATCGGCCCGCGGAACTGCGCCAGCACGGCTTCGATCTGCTCCGGCGTCACATTCACGTCGCGCGTTTCCAGCACTTCGCCTTCCGTGTCGCCCGTATTCGTCGTCTGTCCCAGGTGCACCAGGGTTTCGTAGGTTTTATCGGCTTCCAGCAAGTCCTGCGAGAACTTCGTTGCCTCGCCAAAGCACAGCGGCAGCAAGCCTGTGGCGAACGGGTCCAGCGTGCCCGTATGGCCCGCTTTTTTCGCGTTCAGCACACGCTTGGCCTTGATCAGGGCGTCGTTGCTGGACCAGCCCACGGGCTTATCGAGCAGCAAGACGCCGTCGACCAGGTCGCGCACCCGCTTGATGCCGGGTGGTTTCTTCGGACCTGCCACTGTTATTGCTCGTCCGCTTTGTCTGCTGGCTTTTCGTCCGGCTCGGCGTCGGCCGCGCGCGTGGCGTTGGCCTTGTCGATCAGCAAGGACATTTCCATGCCGCGCGACGTCGAGCTGTCGTGCACGAAATGCAGCATCGGCAGGGTATGGATGTGCAGGCGCTTGCCCAGCAAGCCACGAATGAAACCAGACGCGGCCATCAAGCCTTCGGTGGTGTTCTTGATGGCTTCCTTGCTGTCTTTCAACATCGTGAAAAACACCTTGGCATGCGCGTAATCGGGCGTGATCTGCACTTCGGTGATGGTGATCATCGTGCCCACGCGTGGGTCTTTCAATTCGTAGGCGACGATTTCAGCCAGATCGCGCTGGATCTGGTCGGCCACGCGCAAGCCGCGCGCTGGCATGGTTTTGCTATGTTTAGCCATGATATATGCTGTCCTAAGTGCCGCAGGGCGCATGAGTCAAACGGTTGCCCGTTGACCAATGCGCCCCACGTGTTTGCGCGGACATCATTATGTCCGCGCCATTGTTCTTGCTGAGATTACAGGGTACGAGCGATTTCCTGGACTTCGAACACTTCCAGCGTGTCGCCAACCTGAATGTCGTTGTAGTTCTTCAACGACAGGCCGCACTCCAGACCGGCGCGAACTTCTTTCGCATCGTCCTTGAAGCGTTTCAGGGAGTCGATCTCGCCGCTCCACACCACGATGTTGTTGCGCAACAGGCGGACGGAAGAAGCACGCTTGACCACGCCATCGGTGACCAGGCAACCGGCAATCGCACCCACTTTCGAGACCAGGATAACCTGGCGGATCTCGACCTGGCCGATGACGGTTTCGCGTTTCTCTGGTGCCAACATGCCGGACAACGCCGATCTGATCTCGTCGATCGCATCGTAAATGATGTTGTAGTAGCGAATGTCCACGCCATTCGACTCGGCCAGCTTGCGTGCCTGGGCATCAGCACGGGCGTTGAAGCCGATGATGACCGCTTTCGAGGCGACTGCCAGGTTGACGTCCGATTCCGTGATGCCGCCGACGGCCGCGTGGACAACTTGTACGCGCACTTCGGAGGTCGACAGTTTCTGCAACGAACCAACCAGCGCTTCTTGCGAACCTTGCACGTCGGTTTTGATGATCAGCGGCAAGTTTTTCACTTCGCCTTCGGCCATCTGGTCGAACATGTTTTCCAGTTTCGCAGCTTGCTGCTTGGCCAGTTTCACGTCGCGGAACTTACCTTGACGGAACAAACCAATTTCACGCGCCTTGCGCTCGTCCGCCATGACGACGACTTCTTCACCGGCAACCGGCACTTCCGTCAAGCCCTGGATTTCGACTGGAATCGAAGGCCCCGCTTCAGCGATGGATTTGCCGTTCTCATCGAGCATGGCGCGAACACGGCCATACGAAGAGCCAGCCAGAATCACGTCGCCGCGTTTAAGGGTACCGGACTGCACCAGGATCGTCGCGACAGGACCACGGCCCTTGTCCAGACGCGCCTCGACAACCAGGCCGCGCGCAGGCGCATCGACCGGTGCCTTCAGTTCCAGCACTTCGGCTTGCAACAGCACTTGTTCCAGCAGATCGTCGATACCCTGACCCGTTTTGGCCGACACTGGCACGAATGGCGATTCGCCACCGTATTCTTCCGGCACGACTTGTTCGGCAACCAGTTCCTGCGTCACGCGGTCCACGTTACCACCCGGTTTGTCGACCTTGTTGATCGCCACCACCAGCGGCACGCCGGCTGCTTTCGCATGGGCAATCGCTTCTTTCGTTTGCGGCATCACGCCATCGTCGGCGGCAACCACCAGAATGACGATGTCGGTTGCCTTGGCGCCACGGGCACGCATCGCGGTAAACGCTTCGTGGCCCGGGGTGTCGAGGAAGGTGATCATGCCGCGTGGCGTATCGACGTGGTAAGCGCCGATATGCTGCGTAATGCCACCCGCTTCGCCGGAGGCAACCTTGGCGCGACGAATGTAATCGAGCAGCGAGGTCTTACCATGGTCGACGTGACCCATGACGGTGACCACCGGTGCGCGTGGCTTGCTTTCGAAGTGCGCGTGTTCGCCCACATCGGCCAGCAGCGCTTCGGGATCGTCCTGTTCGGCGGCAAACGCCTTGTGGCCCATTTCTTCCACCAGAATCATGGCGGTTTCCTGGTCCAGCACCTGGTTGATCGTGCACATCTGGCCCAATTTCATCAAATGCTTGATGACTTCGGAGGCCTTGACGGACATTTTGTGCGCCAATTCGGCCACGGTGATCGTTTCCGGTACGTGCACGTCTTTGACGACGGCTTCCGTAGGTGCCTGGAAGTTCGATTCACGGTCGTCATGGTGCGTCGGGCGACGGCCCTTCGCGCCACCGCGCCAGCTGTCACGACCGCCTGGGCCGCTATTGCCGCGTGGCTTGGGACCACCGGTGGTGCCGCGTTTTTTCGCGTCATCGGACCAGGTGGACGACACATTGGCCGACTTGATGGATTTCCTGTCTGCAACAGCAGGCTTCTTGTCGCCCGGCTTGTCGCCAGCTTTCTTGTCAGCAGGCTTATGCAAGGTGCCTTCCGGCGCCTTCGGCTTCACCGGAACCGGGACCGGTTCAGGTGCCTTGATGGCGCGGCGTGGCGCGTTCATCATGGCCTTGATCTGGGCGACTTCGTCGGCAACAGCCTTGCGTGCACGGTCAGTGGCTTCCGCTTTATCAGCGGCTTCCTTGGCGGCAACAGCAGCGGCAGCGGCTTTCTTCTTCGCTTCTTCAGCGGCAGCAGCTTTTTTCGCTTCAGCAGCGGCGTCGTCAACGACAGGCGCAGCGGCGCTGGCGGCAGGCGCAGCAGCAGCCTTGGCAGCCGCTTTCTTGGCTTCCGCGTCCGCTTCTTTCTTCGCAGCCAATTCAGCCTGTTGCGTGGCTTTCGCCTGGGCTTCTTTTTCCGCGTCGAGCTTGGCCAGACGTTCTTGCTTTTCGCGCAGATCGGCTTCCTGGCGGGCGATCAGTTCAGCCTGTTTACGGGCGTCTTCTTCACGGCGCGCCACGTCGGCGGGATCGATTACCGGTGCGGCAGGCGCGACCGGTTCTGCTGCGACCGGCGCAGCTTCGTCACGCTGGACGAAAGTGCGTTTCTTGCGCACTTCCACCTGGATGGTGCGCGATTTGCCGGTGGCGTCAGCTTGCTTGATCTCAGTCGTTTCCTTGCGGGTCACGGTGATTTTTTTCTTTTCTGTGTCAGCCGCTGCGCCGTGTGTGCGGCGCAGATGATCCAAAAGCTTGTCCTTATCATCTTTCGACAATGGATCTGACGTCGAACTTTTTTCGACGCCGGCAGAACGCAGCTGCGTCAGCAGCAAATCTGCAGGCATCTTCAGTTCGGTGGCAAATTGGGCTACGTTGTTACTCGCCATTCAGTCCTCTTTTCTATGTGTCGCGGAGATGATAAAGATACTCAAATTAAGCCTTTGCGGATTCGGCCAGACTCCATGCCTTGGCTTGCAACGCCTTGGCACGATCGTCATATTTCGAGTCAACCAACTTCATCTCATCGTCGGTCACATCTTTAAATTCACTTGTAATCAGTTCACGCGCACGGTCCGCAGACAAGGCCAGGATTGCGCCAAATTCGTCGTATGCCAGTGCTGCAAATGCTTCAACGGTCTTGATACCAGCCAGACCCAGCTTGCCGGCGGTAATGCGGTCCATGCCTTCCAGACCCACTAACGCCTCGTCCATGCCTTCCAGACCCTCTTCCGAAGCAATCGCTTCGGTCACGAGCGCATCACGCGCACGGGTACGGAGTTCATTGACGGTATCTTCGTCAAACGATTCGATTTCCAGCATTTCGGAAATTGGCACGTAAGCGATTTCTTCCAGACTGGCGAAACCTTCTTCTACCAGAATATCGGCCACTTCCTGGTCGACATCGAGCTTTTCCATGAACAGGATGCGCACGGCAGCCGTTTCCTGGGCAGCTTTGTCAGCCGATTCTTCGGCCGTCATGATGTTGATCTTCCAGCCGGTCAGGTCCGAGGCCAGGCGCACGTTCTGGCCGGAACGGCCGATCGCGATTGCCAGGTTTTCTTCGTCCACGACGACATCCATCGCGTGTTTTTCTTCATCGACCATGATCGACGACACGTTCGCCGGCGCCAGGGCGCCGATGACGAACTGCGCCGGATCTTCCGACCACAGCACGATGTCGACACGTTCGCCACCGAGTTCGCCGGTGACAGCCTGCACGCGCGAACCGCGCATGCCGACGCAAGTACCGATCGGGTCGATGCGCTTGTCGGCCGTGTAGACGGCAATCTTGGCGCGCACGCCGGCATCGCGGGCTGCGGATTTGATTTCCAGCATGCCTTGCTCGATTTCCGGCACTTCCAGTTCGAACAGCTTCATGATGAATTCTGGTGCGGTGCGCGACAGAATCACTTGCGGGCCGCGCATATTGCGGTCGATGCGCAAGATGAAAGCACGGACACGGTCGCCGATACGCAGATTCTCTTTCGGGATCATCTGGTCGCGTGGCAGACGCGCTTCGATCTTGCCCGATTCAACGATGGCGTCGCCACGTTCCATGCGCTTGATGGTGCCGGTGACGAGCGAATCGCCGCGTTCCAGGAAATCGACCAGGATCTGTTCACGTTCGGCGTCACGCACGCGCTGCAGGACGACCTGTTTGGTATCCTGGGCGAAACGGCGGCCGAACTCAACGGATTCGATCGGTTCTTCGATGTGGTCATCGATTTCGATATCGGAAATCTGTTCTTTTGCTTCGAAATGCAGGATCTCCTGATCCGGCAATTGCAGGCCCGCTTCATCGGGCACCACGTGCCAGCGGCGGAACGATTCGAATTCGCCCGTTTCGCGGTCGATCGAAACGCGGATGTCTACCTCACCCTCATACCGTTTCTTCGTGGCTTGCGCCAACGCGAATTCCAGGGCGCCGAAGACGACATCTTTATCGACGTTTTTTTCGCGCGCCAGCGCGTCAACCAATAATAAAACTTCGCGGCTCATGCTTTGCGTCCCTTAAAAACCACCTGCGGCACCAAGCGTGCCTTATCCACATCGGCGAGCGTAAACTCCAACATCGCCGGACCATCCTTACCTTCAAATTCCAACGACAATTTATCGCCCACGGGTTCTTGCAAGAGCCCCTGGAACGATTTCCGGTTGTTCGTACCCGGCATCGCCACAGTCAGCTTGACGATGATTTCCTGGCCTGCGAAACGGACAAAGTCTTCCAGCTTGCGCACCGGACGGTCCAGACCCGGGGAAGAAATCTCGAGACGCTCGTAAGGAACATTCTCTACCGTCAACACATGCGATAACTGGTGACTCACCGCGGCACAGTCTTCGACCGTGATCGGACCTTTTTCAGCGGCATCGGCGGCGCTGAAATCAATAAAGACGCGCAGCAGCCCGCGCTCGGCACGTTCGACATCAACGAGCTCATAGCCCAGACCTATAACTGTCTTTTCAATTAATCCCAACTGCTGCAAGAAATTCTCCAGAAATAAGGCCCGTTTTCGGCATGACAGCGCCATATAGAGCGCCGACAACATGCAAAAACACGCATTCAAGTCATATATGGCCCCTTGCGGAGCCATGACAAACGGTTCAACAAAAAAAAAATGGGCATCTGCCCATCTTTCTGTATTTCCCCAACCAGATAAGCACTTCCCGCCAAACAACCCTGCGGAGAACTTTTATTAGGCTGCAGATTATAACCTCTTATTAACTTCGCCGCAATGCCGCACACAAGGAGCAGCCCGGCTTACAACAGTTACAAGAGCGCACGCCCGCAGCAGATTATCGGGCGCGCAAGAAGAAATTCCCTGAATTAACCTTTGCTGCGACGGCGCGGCATGCCATCCATGCCGCCACGGTCCATGCCGCCACGCGGCTGACCACCGGAACGCGCTTGCCCACCGGCACCGCCCGCATTGCGGCGCGGACCCGTGTTGGCGAAGCCAAAGGTCGTTTGCAGCGGATCGGGCTGGCGCGGACCGCGCTGCGGCGCGCGACCTTCAGCACCGGCCGGACGCCCCTGGCCCTGCCCTGCCGCACGCGGCGGACGGCCCTGGCCTTGCGGCGCGCCTTCGAACGATGCCGACGAGCGCGGCTGGCCACCCTGGAACGGACCTTGCGGCTGACCACGGCCCGGACCACGCGCTTCGCCTGGACGACCGGTGCCACCTGGACGACCCTGGCCTTGCGGACGCGCAAACTGGCCTTGCGGCTGACCACGGCGCGGCGCCACGGGGAAGGGATCGGCGTTGCGGTTGCTCACATCGATGCGGTTGCCATTCGGCTCGTCATCGCGGTCCTTGCGTTCGACCTTGCGCGCTTCGCGGCCCTTGGCGGCACCAGCGGCACGGGGGTCGCCCGATGCCGGCATTTTCTTTTCGATACCGTAGGCGGTCAACAGATCGCGCACGGTATTTTCTTCCATTTCTTCCCAACGGCCGCGCTTCAAGCCGCTTGGCAAGGTCATGGCGCCGTAACGGGTACGGATCAGGCGCGAAACGGTCAGGCCGATGGCTTCGAACATGCGGCGCACTTCGCGGTTACGGCCTTCGCCGATCACCACGCGGTACCACTTGTTGATGCCTTCGCCGCCGCCATCGGCGATCTTCGAGAACTGCGCCAGGCCGTCTTCCAGCTCGACGCCGGCCAGCAGCTTCTGGCGCATGCCTTCTTCCAGCTCGCCCAGGGTACGCACGGCGTATTCGCGGTCGATGCCGTAGCGTGGGTGCATCAGGCGGTTGGCCAGGTCACCGGAGGTGGTAAACAGCAGCAAGCCTTCCGTGTTGAAGTCGAGACGACCAACGGCCAGCCACTTGCCCGCCTTCATGGTCGGCAAGCGGTCAAATACGGATGGACGGCCATCCGGGTCGTTGTGGCTGACGATTTCGCCGGCCGGTTTGTGATACACCAACACTCTTGGCGGCTTCTTGCTGACGCGGCGCTGGATCAACTTGCCATTGATGCGCACGTGGTCGCTTGGCAGAATGCGCTGGCCGATGTGGGCTGGCTCGCCATTCACGGACACGCGGCCCGACATGATCAGGTCTTCCATGTCGCGGCGCGAACCGAGACCCGCTTCGGCCAGCACCTTGTGCAGCTTTGGCGCGTCGTCGTCGGACGTCAGGTCGCGGCGCACGGCCACTTTTTGCACGCGGCCTGTGCCGCCTTCTTCGCTGTCGAACGCGTCGGAGGTAACAAACGAGAACACGGCGTCGGCGTCGCTGAGCTTACCGGGCGCAGCCTGGCGGCCCTTGCCCTTTTTACGGCTCTTGCCGGCATTTTTGCCAGCGCCCGGCACGTCGTTGCGCGGACCGCGCGGCAGGCGCGGGCCGGACACGAGGTTGCCTTCGGCATCGAACACATCGGCGACAGGCGCGGCAGCTTGCTCTGCGGCAGGCGCTGCTGCCACTGCTTCGGCGGCTTGCGGCGCTTCGGCGCGCGGCGGCTGGCGCAGCGCGCGTTCCGCTTGCACGCCACGCATCTGACGCGGACCGCGCGTCGGGCGTGCTTCGGCCGGCTTGTCAGCGACGACTTCCGGCGCCGTTTCAGCGACGGCGGCAGCGGCCTTGGCGGCGGCGCGGGCGCGCGGCGGACGCGGGGCCGGGGCGCTGACAACTTCAGCAACCGCCTCGGCAGCCGCTTCTGCGGCGTCGGCCACGGCCTTCAGGGCTGGCTTGGCGCGGGTTTTCTTAATGGCTGGAGCAGCTTTTGCGGCAGAATCGCCAGCGGCAGCGACGGGCGCGTCGGCGGCCACGTCGGCTTTCGTGCGGCGCTTCGGCTTGGCAGCGACGCTGTCGCCGGCAACCGCAGTTGCAGCCACTGCGTCAGCTTCGATCTGGGCCTTGGTGCGGCGCTTGGGCTTGGCAACGATGGCTTCGTCGCTGGCGGTTACTGTCTCGGGTGTGTTCGGATTATTCATTCTTCGTTTCTTGGCTGTGCTGACCTGGCGCAGCGTCAACCGTTAGTTCTGGCGCAGGGTCGTGAGTGTAGGCTTCGTCCATGGGCGAAGTATCGGGGCCGGCATCAAGGCTTGCTGTCACATCTGTCACAGCCGTATTGCTACCTGCACCAAGCTGGGGGGCAAGCTCATTGCTTGCCTTGTCAAAATTTTCCTGCAGGGCCGCTTCCAGGGCTTCGAGCCCATTGCCCTGCATTTCACTGATTTGCTGCAAAGGCGGCAGCTGGGACAGCGAATGCAAACCCAGGTCATCCAAAAACTGCTTGGTGGTGGCCAGCAAGGCCGGCCGCCCCACCACGTCGCGGTAGCCGATGGCATCGACCCAGCCACGGTCTTCCAGCATCTTGATCGTCTGCGAATTGACGGCAACGCCGCGAATTTCCTCGATATCGCCGCGCGTCACCGGCTGGCGGTAGGCGATGATGGCCAGGGTTTCCAGGGTCGCCCGCGAGTACTTGGGCGGCCGCTCGGGCGTCATGCGATCCAGATACATCTTCATTTCCGGGCGGCTTTGAAAGCGCCAGCCCGAGGCCAGACTGACGATCTCGATGCCGCGCCCATCCCATTCCTGCCGCAATTCTTCCAACAATTGCTTGATCGTGTCGGCACCGACGCCGACACCGCGCACGCCCTCGTCCGCATCGACGAACAGCTTTTTCAGGCTGTGGATCGTCAGCGACTCACGAGCGCACAGCAACGCGGTTTCGAGGACTTTTTTAGCCTCAATTGTATTCATAGCAATTCTGTGCGGATGTGTGTTGCAATTCGTATGCAGAGAAAGAAATCAAAAACGTACATTTCAACGTAACAGATGGCAGACATCACTGATGACGCCGTGCTGGGTTACTAATTGAGGCTGTTTTTCCGACGCCTTGGCCGATGCGCGCAAAGCGGGACTGAAGCGGATGCAGTGAAAGTCCTGTCATCCATGGTGCTGGCCTTAAATAACCAGCAATGAAACGAACTGCGGAGCAGCAGCTTTTCCCGTGGCGAGCAAGCAGCCAGACAGGAGAGCGACTGTCGTCGTTTCATCCAACGATGCCAATTGTACCTGATAAAAAGCGGAAAAGCGCAAAACCGGGTAAAACACGCGTTTTACCCGGCCCTGGCGCGACACATCGCCCGCACCCCGCATCACAGGGAGGCGAGTTTCTCCGAGAGAATGGCCGATGCGCCCAGGAAAGCTGGATACTGCGCCGTGATGACAAAAGTCGGCACTTGCGACACATAATTGGCGAAGCGGCCCTTGCGCTCGAAGCGGGCGCGGAAACCGGAGCGGTCGAAGCGCGGCCCGAGGCGCGGCACGATGCCGCCGCCGATATAAATACCGCCTAGCGCGCCCAGGGTGACGGCGACGTTGCCCGCCACCGTGCCCAGCATGCAGCAGAACGCTTCGATGACGTCGTCGCACAGCTGGGATTCCCCGGCCAGCGCGCGGCGCGTGATTTCCGCCGCCGGCAAGTCTTCTGCCGGCACGCCCGCGCGGTCGGCCAGGGCGCGGTAGATCAGTTCCAGGCCATCGCCCGAAATCAGGCGCTCGGCCGAAACGTGCTCGTATTCGCGCCAGGCGAATTGCAAAATGCTCACTTCCACTTCATTGAACGGCGCGAAGCTGACGTGGCCGCCTTCGCTTTGCAGGGCGATCCAGCCGCCGTGCGACGGAATCAGGCCCGACACGCCCAGGCCCGTGCCGGCGCCAATCAGGCCGATGGCCGTGTTCGGGCGGGCCGTGCCCGCGCCCACCTGGTGCTTTTGCTCGCTCGACAGCTGCGGCAAGGCGCGCGCCAGGGCCGTGAAATCGTTGACCACGTCCAGGGTCGTGAAACCGCACTCTTCGCGCATGGCGCGGATCGAGAACGACCAGTGGTGGTTCGTCATGCTGAGGAAATCGCCGTCGACGGGATTGGCAATGGCGATCATGGCATGGCGCACGGCTTGCCCGCCGGCGGCAGCGATGTGCGGCAGGGCCAGGTAGGCTTGCAGGGCGGCAGACAGGCTCGGGTAATCGGCACAGGGCAGCACTTCCACCAAGGTAATGTGGCCGGCGGCCACTTCCAGGGCGAAACGGGCATTGGTGCCGCCCACGTCGGCCAGCAGGCGCGGTCCATCGGCAAAGGCGGAAGTCGGCAGTACGGGGGAAGACGAAGCGCTCATGATTTTAAATGATGAAGTGGGACGCATGGGACGCCAAGCTTAAAGGATGAAGGCGCCCGGAGGCAAGCAAAGTTTGTAGTTTAAGTACATCAAATCTAGCCTTTATTGGTAGTTCCACTCCAAATGCAACAGGCAGTGCCAAAATTGCTTAGGAATAATGATTTATAGTAAGTACTTGCACTCAACAGGCGCGCGAAAAGCATGCTGCACAGCAGCAGGAATCGCCTTGAAAACAGAGTATGCCGGAGTTTGCGCAAAGACGCTTTGTACGCGGCGCTGCAGGCGTGGCGCTGCCATCCCGGTGGCGCCGCAAAGGTGTTTTCGTATTATTACTACCGGTTTTTACGGCCGGTTTTTACTGGCAAGCTGGCGTGCCAGAGGCAGCGCAAATCAGGATGGCAAGCCTTCGCCCAGCAGGCTGGCAGGCGCCGACTGGTCGGAGCGGTAGGCGGCATTCCACGCATCGAGGCCGCCATGCAGGGGCTTGGCGCGATGAAAGCCGTGCTGGTGCAGCAGCTTGGCCACTTGGGCGGCCGTCACGTCGTTGGGACAGCTGCAATACACGATGATGTGGCGGTCCTTGTCCATGGCAATCATGGCGGGCACGGCTTCCTTGCCATTGAAGAACAAGGCGCCCGGCACGGCAGGTTCAAGCGCCTGCGCCGTGGCGCTGCGCGCATCGACCATCAGCGGCTGCTCGCCCTGCTCTATGAGTTCGAGCAATTCATCGATGCCGATACGCTCGATTTGCAAGGCCTGGCGGAAACGCCGGCGTTCAAGGAATTTGTACAGCAGGAACAAGCCCAGCAAGGCGGCCAGCATCAGCAAGGCCGTGCTGCCCATGGTGCTGAGCAAGTCGAGCACCTGTTGCACGCTGGCGTGAAAGATCACGCCGACGACGATGCCCGTGCCACTCCACAGCAAGGCGCCCAGGCCTGCGTACAGGAAGAACAGGCCCGGCGGCGTGCCCAGCGCGCCCGACATGGGCGCGGCCACGGTATTGAATCCAGGCACAAACTTGGAGACGATCAGGGCTTTCGGCCCCCAGCGCTTGAATTTGTCTTCCGTCTGGCTGACGCAGTAATCGGGCGACAGCGAGATGCGGCACAGCAGCCGCAGGATGCGCTTGCCGAAATGCCTGCCCGCGCGGAACCACGTGAAGTCGCTGATCAGGCAGGCGCCCAGCGCAGCGGCCAGCACCAGCCCCCCATTCATGTCGCCATCGACGGCCAGCGCCCCCGCCACTACGAGGATGGGAAAGGCGGGAATCGGCAGGCCGAGCTGCTCCACCAACACGATGCCGAAGACAATCAGGACACCGTAATGTTCGAGCAGGTAAATGAGGTTGGGCATGGGCACTATCTTACCGTAAAAGTGAATTTAAGCCTGGACGCCTTTCGGGATGGCGCTGAGCAAGGTGCGCGTGTATGGATGCACGGGATTGTGGTACAGCTCATCCGAATCGGCCAGCTCCACCACTTGCCCCTTGTGCATCACCATCACCTGGTCGGCGATGTATTTGACGACGGACAAATCGTGCGAGATGAAGATGTACGACAATCCGAATTCATCCTGCAAATCCTGCAGCAGGTTCAATACCTGCGCCTGCACCGAGACGTCCAGCGCCGACACGGATTCGTCGCAGACGAGGATTTCCGGCTGCATGGTGAGGCAGCGGGCAATCGCGATGCGCTGACGCTGGCCGCCGGAAAACTCATGCGGATAGCGGTGGAAAGCCTGTTCCGGCAGCCCCACCTTGTCGAGCAGCCAGTAGGCCTTGGCGATGCGTTCCTGGTCGTTCACGCCGATCTTGTGGATGCGCATCGGTTCGAGCAAAATCTGCCCCACCGTAAAGCGGGGGTTCAGCGAGGCGTATGGATTCTGGAAGATGATCTGGATGCGGCGTTTGTACGGCAGGTATTCCTTGTTCGGCATGGAAATTAAATCTTTGCCGTGGAACATGGCCGTGCCGCCCGTCGCCTGGTGCAGGCGCAGCAGGGTCAAGCCCACCGTCGTCTTGCCGGAGCCGGATTCGCCCACCACGCCCAACGTTTTGCCGCGCGGTAAAGTGAATGACACATCCTTGACGGCCTGGAACTCGCGCTTGCCGAACAGGCCGACACGCGTGTAAAAGCTTTTACTCAGATTATTCACCACCAGCACGGGCTCGTCGCCCGGCGTATAGCCGCGCGTGCGCTGCTTGACTTCCACGCCGGGGCCGGCCTTGCCTTCCATATAGTCGGCAATCACGGGCAAGCGCCACGGGCGCTGGTCCAAGGACGGGCGGCAATGCAGCAGGGCTTTTGTATAAGCGTCGGTCGGCGCCTCAAATACCTGGCGCACTTCCCCCGTCTCGCGCACCTCGCCGTGGCGCATGACGATCACCTGATCGGCAATTTCTCCCACCAGGCCCAGGTCGTGGGTAATGAACAGCACGGACATTTGATGCTTCTTTTGCAGCGCCGCGATCAAGTCCATGATTTGCTTCTGGATCGTCACGTCCAGCGCCGTCGTCGGTTCGTCGGCGATCAACAGTTTCGGTTCGCAAGCGATCGCCATGGCGATCATCACGCGCTGCTGCTGGCCGCCCGACATCTGGCTCGGGTAGGCGTCGATCTTGGTGGCGGGATCGGGAATGCCCACTTCTTCGAGCAGCGCCAGCGTGCGCGCGCGCGCCTGCTTGCGGTTCATGCCCATGTGCTGGCGTAACACTTCGGCAATCTGGAAACCCACCGTAAACACGGGGTTCAGGGACGACATCGGCTCCTGGAAGATCATCGAGATATCCTTGCCGCACATGGTGCGCCGCTCGGCGATCGACAATTGCAGCAAATCGCGCCCGCCGAAATGGATGCTGGAAGCAGGATCGATGATGGTGTTATCTGGCGGCAACAAGCCCATCACGGCCAGCGAGCTGACGGACTTGCCGCTGCCCGATTCGCCCACCAGGGCGACGGTGCTGTTGCGCGGCACGTTGAACGAGATGCCCTTGACGGCTTCGAACGTGGTCTTCTTGTCCAGGCGGAAGGTGACGCGCAAATCGCGCACTTCCAACAGGTTATTCTGGTCCATGAGCAACTCCTATTTCACTTTGGGGTCGAGCGCATCGCGCAAGGCATCAGTAAACAGCGAGAACGCCGTCACCAGCACGGCCATCGCCGTGGCGGCGGCGGTCAGCTGCCACCATTTGCCCAGGATCAGTTCATTTTGCGCCTCGTTGAGCATGCTGCCCCACGAGACGGTGCCCACCGGCACGCCAAAGCCGAGGAAACTCAGAATCACTTCGGCCTTGATGAAGCCCACCACCAGAATCGACATTTGCACCAGCGCCACGTGGCTGACGTTGGGGAAGATGTGGGAAAACATCTTGCGCCAGTGCGAGGCGCCGATGGCGTCGGCCGCCATCACGTATTCGCGCGCCTTGTGCTTGATGTATTCGGCGCGGATCAAACGGTATGGCCCCGTCCAGCCCGTCAAGCCCAGGATCAGCACGATGGTCAGCACGCCCTTTTGCTGCAGCACGGCCGCCACAGTGAGAATCATCAGGATCGATGGAATCGACGTAAAAATGCTGTAGAACCAGTTGAAGAAATCATCGACCATGCCGCCGAAGTAGCCGGACACGGCGCCAAACAAGGTGCCCAGGACCACGGCCAGCAAGGCTGCCACCAGGCCCACGACGATCGACGTTTCGCCGCCCTTGATGGTTTTCTGGACGATATCGTGGCCCCACTTGTCGGCGCCGAACGGCAGGGTTGCCGCCTTGTGCGCGATCAATTTTTTCGTCTTGCCCATGCCGGCGCGCAAGGCCGTCAAGTCGTCGGCCAGCGGGTCGGTGACGCCGTACATCTCGACGCCAGCCGATGGGTTACTACCCATCTGCGCGCGCAGTTCGGCGATATCGTCGGCCAGCGGATCGAGCACGTTGACGGGTGTGGGCGCGCTGCGCTCGTCCGTCACGGGCATCGCGCCATCGGCGGCGACATCCTTGTCGGCGCCCACAAACGTGGGCGGCGCATAGCTGACGGCCACTTCGTCTTCCCAGTTCGAGGCCACCAGGCCGCTGGCGGACGCCAGCACCAGCAGGAAAAAGGCGCCGACCACGGCCAGCGATACCATTGCAATCTTGTCGCCGCGCAAACGGCGCCACGCCAGGGCCCACAGGCCGGGCGATGTATGAGGTTTCGACATCGTCTCTTTCTACTTCAGTTGTACGCGAGGATCGACCGCCTGGTACAGCAGGTCGGTGAGCAGGTTGAAGAGCATGGTGGCGGCGGCAACATACACGGTGATCGCCTTGATCACCGGAAAGTCGCTGCGCTCGACGGCCAAAATCACTTCACGCCCGATGCCGGGGATGCCGAAAAAGCGTTCCAGCAGGAAAGCGCCGATCAGCAGGGCCGGCAAGTTCGACATCACATAGGTAATGATGGGAATGCCGGCGTTGCGCAGCACGTGCACCCACATGATGCGGCCTTCCTTGAGACCCTTGGCGCGCGCCGTGCGCACGTAATCCTGGTTCGCCTCGTCCAGCACGAAAGTGCGGAACAGGCGCAGGGTCGGCGCGATGGAGACGGCCAGGCCGATCAAAATCGGCAGGGTCGAATAGCGCAGCAGGTTTTCCCAGAAGCTGTCGCCCCAGCCCTGCACGGGGAACAGGCCCAGCTTGTAGGCGAAGCCGTACTGGAAGACGATGATGTAGACGAGGATGGAAATCGACATGCCCACCGTGCAGGCGATCATCACCATGCGGTCCGTCAGCGAACCGCGCACGAAGGCGATGGCCAGCGCCAGCGCGACGCCAAAGAAGGTCTCCAGCACGGTCAGCGGAATCAAGACCATCATCGACGGCCCCAGGCGCGAGGTGATGATGTGCGACACGGATTCCCCCGTCGCCCAGCTCTGGCCGAAGTCAAACGTGACGATCTGCTTGATGAAGATCCACAGTTGCACATAATACGGCTGGTCGACGCCGAGCTGGCGGCGGATGTTGGCGATGCTTTCCGCACTCGACATCTTGCCGGCCAAAATATACGCGGGATCGCCGCCTACCCAGTTGAACAGGATAAACACCAGCAGGACGACGCCCAGCATGGTAGGCAGCATCTGCCACAGGCGGCGCAGGATATAAGCAAACATAATGATTCCTTGTTTTTATAAGCTGCGCTTATTTTTTAGCCGAGTCAGCAGCAGGCGCCACTGGCGTGCCCGTGCTGTCGATATCCATATACGCCCACTCCTGGAACAGGATCGGGTGCTTCTTGTAGCCTTGCACCGTCTTTTGCGCCAGCATGTTGCGGTAGCGCGCATAGCCGATCAGGGCGCCCGCATTCACTTCCAGGCGGCGCGCCATCTTGTGGAACAGCTCATCGCGCTCGGGGCTGGCCGGCATGGCCTGGCTGGCCGCGTACCATTTATCGTATTCCGGGTCCTGGTAGCAGCCATTGTTGTTCTGGTGCGTGTTCGGGCCGTAGAACAGCTGCATGAAATTGTCGCCGTCCGGATAGTCGGCCAGCCACGGCGCCGTGCGCGTCTGCATCTTGCACTGTTTTTCCGTCTTTAAAATGTCGGAAAAGATCATGCGGTCGTTTTCCATGCGGATGCCCAGCGAGTTGTACGTCTTGCGCCACATTTCCGCCTGCAGCACGCCGTTCGCCTCATTGCGCGAAGCGTAGCGGATCAAGAGCGGCTTGCCATCTGGCAAAGTACGCCAGCCATCGGCGCCCTTCTTGTAGCCGAATTTATCCAGCAGTTTATTCGCCAGCACGGGATCGTATTGCAGCAGGGATTTGTAGTGCGGATCGTAGCCGACGACACCGGGCGGTATCGGATAGTCGAGGCGCTTGGCTTGGCCATTCCAGATGATGCGGATTTCTTCATCGATATTGTGCGCCATGGCAATGGCGCGGCGCAGGGCGATCTTTTCCTTGCTGAAGCCACCCAGGGTCGGGTCTTGCATATTCCAGTAGTAATAGCTGATTTCCGGGTCCAGCAGGCGCGACAGTTGCACGCCCTTCTCCGCCAGCTCGGGACGCAGCTTGCCGTTGAGCAGCGCTTTTGGCGCCAGCGGGCCGTCGAGCCAGAACACGTCCGTGCCGCCGCTCTGGAACGACAGCCAGCGCGACTGGTCTTCGATCATCACGGAAATTTCAATGCGGTCGATGGCGGGAATGCGCTTGCCCTGCATCTGGCGCACGATGCGCTGATCATCCGGGTCGTCGCCGGCCATGAAATTCCACGTCTCGGGCAAGTGCTGCGGGTTGCGGTTCAAGACGATGCGGTTGCCGCGCGTCCACTCACCGAGCGTGTAGTAGCCGGTACCGACGGGATTCGAGCCCACTTCGCCCTTCACGTCGCCGTATTTTTCCACCACTTCGCGCGCCACGGCGGCCGTCGGCACGTAGGCGAGGATCATGGGAAAGTTGAAATCGGTCTTGGTCAGCGTGATGCGCAAGGTGTACGGGTCAAGGATTTCCAGGCCCGCCACCTTCTTGTTGAAATCGAGTTTGTTCGTCTTGGCCGCTTCCTTGGCCAGCTCGTCCAGGCCCACTACCTTGCCTTCGAACAGCCAGCTGTGCGGCGAGGCCAGGCGCGGGTCGAACAATCGCTTCCACGAATACACGTAATCGGCCATCGTCAGTTCGCGGCGCTTGCCGCCGAACGCGGCGTCGGGCGTAAACAAAATGCCTTTTTTCAGGCGGATGGTGTAAGTCTTGCCGTCGCTTGATACTTCCGGCATGGCGGCGGCGGCGCCCGGCACCACCTTCACGGGGCGCGCCAGGTAGTCATACGTGTACAGGGTGTCGAAGACGGCCTGCGTGATGTGGTTCGAATACAGGTCGCGCGCGGTAGCCGGATCGAAGCCCGTCTCGGCAGCCGGCAGGATATAGCGCAAGGTTTTCACCGGCGCGGCCGCGGCGGCAGGGGCGGCATCGGCGGCAACGGCCGCCAGCGGCAGGGTGGCCAGGCAGGCGAGCAGCGCCACGCGCCGCATCCATGGTGACTTCATGTAATACCCTTCATCTCGATTATCTGTCGCACCGTATTGGTGCGCTTGTACTGGCTTCCCCCTGGGATACAGGATTCCACCGCCAAAACCAGTCCATCCTCGCAAGATCTGTGCCTTGTTTGTCGCCAGCCTGCCCGCGTACAGACGAGCTGGAAAAAGGCGTAACGATAACGCATATTTTGTTCGCCGGGAGAAAAGCCGCAGCACTGGCGTGACGTGCAGCCACGCTCGCCTGCCTCGAGGGAAGAATTTTCCGCAGCGCAGCATAGGCAAGAGGATGCCATGAGAAATCCACCTGGCGGTAACCCTTACGGCCGCCAATGACAACTGTTTTTATGACAGTACGGAAAATACGCATCGCAGTGCAACATTAAAATAATTGCAAATATTGAAACATATTCACATTATAAAAACACTGTTGTTTCCATGCTGAAAGAGCATACGTACGCGTTGACAAGGTTTCTCGGAAAATGATCTTATCGATGACGGCACCTTATAAAAATGCCTCCTTATCCACAGCGATTGCCGACGCAGCAATCTTTATCACCCTGGCAAAGCTGTGCCGCACGACGGCCAGCCGAGCTTACTTTCGGAGTTCTGAGAATGATGATGGAAACAGTGATGTCCCGCTCCGTACGCCTGATTTTTTCGGGTAGCGTAGCAGCGCTCAGCCTAGGCATGATGGCTGCGCCGGCAATGGCGCAAGACGCCAATGTGCAACGTGTGGAAATTACAGGCTCGAGCATCAAACGGGCCACGGCCGAGACCGCATCACCGGTACAGGTCATCACCCGCGACGACTTGATGAAATCGGGCAAGGCCACCGTCGCCGAATACCTGCAAACCCTCACCGCCGATGGCGCCGGCTCCCTGCCAACGGGTTTCGGCAACGGTTTTGCTGCCGGTTCGACTGCCATCTCGCTGCGCGGCCTAGGCGCCACCTCGACCCTGGTCTTGCTCAATGGCCGCCGCATGGCGCCGTTCGCGCGCGCTGACGATGGTCAGAAAAGCTTTACCGACCTGTCCACCGTGCCGATGCAGATCGTCGAACGCATCGAAATCCTCAAGGATGGCGCTTCGTCGACCTACGGCGCGGACGCCATCGCCGGCGTCGTCAACATCATCCTGCGCAAGGACTTCGAAGGCCTGACCCTGAAGGGCGACACGGGCATCTCCGGCGACAGCGACGCCAAGCAGCACCGTGCCTCGCTGACCTTTGGCAAGGGCAACCTGGATACGGATAAATTCAACGTCGTCGTCAATGCCGAATACAGCAAATCGGACATGCTGATGAACAACGAGCGCTCCGGTCGCAAATGGATAGGCAAGGCTGACCTGCGTCCGTATGGCTATGCGATCAACACCCAGTTCGCCGGCGGTTACATCAACGGCAACAACGATGCGAATGCCTCACCAGCGGGCCTGATCCGCGACCCCGTCACCAACAACTATGTCTCCCTGCCCGGCTGCTCCACCTTGTCCGTGTCTTCACCGCAAGATCCGAAAGGTGGCTGTCTGTGGCACCACGACCAGTTCCGCTCGATGCAGCCGAAGATCGAATCGATCAACCTGTACACGCGCGGCACCTGGCAAGTCAATGCCGATACCCAGGTGTACGCGGAAGCGGGCTATTCGAAGCGCGATACGGCCTTTACCCTGATACCACCGTCCATCACGCCGACCATTGCCTTCCCGCCGAATGCCGCCAGTCCGACTGGCGTCGTCAACTACGGCTCCGGCGCCGGCACCACCATCGTGCTGGCTGCTGGCCACCCGCAAAATCCGTATGGCGTACCGGTGCGCGTGCGCTACCAGGCCTTCGACGTGGGCGCCAGCACGCGCCAGGCCAACAATGAGTTCAACCGCATCGTGCTCGGCGTCAAGGGCAACGCCATGGGCTGGGACTACGATGCCGGCTATACGCATTCGGAATCGAAGCTGCACCTCGATTACAGCAACATGCTCAACATGGCCGTCGTCAAGGATGCCCTGGGCAATCCGAATAGCAAGTATTTCCCATACTACATCGGCGCGCAGGCGAACAAGAATCCGGCCTCGCTGTACGCGGCCATGGTGACCAACGCCACCTCCGATTCCACCACCAAGCTCGACATCATCGACTTCAAGGCGTCGCGCGAGCTGATGCAATTGCCCGGTGGCGCCTTGGGCCTGGCCGTCGGCGCGGAACACCGCCGCGACAAGCTCGACAATCCTTCGCTGTCGGGCACGGAAAACGGCTCCATCAACTCCAGCTATGTCGCCGCCAAGGGCGACAGCAAGGTCTCGGCCGTATTCCTGGAAGTGCTGGCGCCCGTCTTCAAGACGGTTGAACTGTCGGGCGCCTTGCGTTACGACAAATACGACCGTTTCTCGTCGACCACACCGAAACTGGGCGCCAAGTGGACGCCACTGAAAACCTTCGCCGTGCGCGGCACGTATTCGGAAGGCTTCCGTGCTCCAGGACCGGCCGAAAGCAATGCCAACTCGCAATCGACGGGCACCTCGACGGTGAGCGATCCCGTGCGCTGCCCGGGCGGCACCCGCCTGCCGGGCGCCAATGCCAGCGACTGCGAACTGCAAGTGGCGGCCGTCAAGATCGGCGACCCTAGCCTCAAGCCGGAAAAATCCAAGGGCTACACCTTGGGCCTGGTGTGGGATCCGTTCAACGATACCAGTCTGTCGCTCGATGGCTGGAAGATCAAGCGTGAAAACGAGATCAATCCGCTGCCGTACAACGAAGCGGCCGCCCTGCCGACCGCCATCCGCGCCGACAACAATCTGACCATCAATGGCGTCGTCACGCCGAACACGGGCACCTTGCTGATCACCAAGGCGCCGTACCGCAACTCCAGCTTTACGGAGATCAAGGGGATCGACCTGGACATCAAACAGCGCGTGCGCCTGGGCGACTACGGCCGCGCCACGTTCGGCCTGACCTGGACCCACATCGCCTCATGGGTGCGGGCCGAGTCGTCCACCGTGAGCTACCAGTTCGCCGGTACGCATGGCAATTGCGACACCTCCAACTGCGCCGGCACGCCAAAGGACAAGATCAATCTCACCGGCTCGTGGGACCTGGGCAACTGGAACGTCAGCGGCGTGCTGAACTACCGCTCGGACATGAAAAACATTCTGTTTGAAGGCAAGCCGTGCGCTTCCAAGCTGGCCGATGGCAGCGCGGCGCCGAACGGTTGCAAGCTCGCCTCGTTCACCACGCTCGACCTGTCGAGCCGTTGGAACGTCAACAAACAGTTGCAATTATTTGCTTCGATCAACAACGTGACCGACAAGATCGCGCCGCTCGACCCGCTGACCTACGGCGGCATGAGCTACAACCCGATGGATGCCAGTGGCGCCATCGGCCGCTACTTCAAACTGGGCGCCAGCTACAAGTTCTTCTAAGCTGACAGCTGTATCCTGACGCAAGGCGGTGAGCAATCACCGCCTTTTTTCGTCCGTGACTGTGGCGCCAGGTCACTCATCCGCACGCATATTGCGCCAGCGCAAACCTTATCTGCTGCGCACCTGTAAAACTCCCTTGCAAGCCACTTGGCCAAACCCACGCCACAGGAGTGTCAGATGACGCAAACCCGCAGTCCCTCCCCTACCTTACGCCTGCTGTGCGCCGCCTTGCTCGGCGCGTATGGCCATGCGGCCATGGCGCAGGATACCGACGCAGCCGGCACGCCCGCCATGCAGCGGGTCGAAGTCACCGGTTCTTCCATCAAGCGGCTGGTTTCGGAAACAGCCACCCCTCTCTCCATCTTCAAGGCCGAAGACTTTGCCAAGCAGGGCCTGACCACGGCCCAGGAAGTGCTCAGCAAGATACCCTCGAATTCCTCCAGCATGGGCAGCGGCAATGCCGTCGGCGGCAATACCAGCGGCTTGCCCACGGGCGGCCAGGCCAGCGCCGACTTGCGCGGCCTGGGCGGCGACAAGACCCTGGTGCTGCTCAATGGCCGGCGCATCGCCAACCATCCGTATGACGGCGCCAGCGTCGACCTGAACATCATTCCCATCGCCGCCCTGGAGCGCGTCGAAGTGCTGCGCGACGGCGCCTCGGCCATCTACGGCACGGACGCCATCGGCGGCGTCATCAACTTCATCACCAAGCGCTCCGTCAACGTCACGAATATCACCGCCGAAGTCGTCGCGCCCGAGCACAAGGGGGCTGGCGAACACCGCATCAACCTGTCGACGGGCTTCGGCAAGCTCGATACGGACGGCTACAATATTTTTGGCGTGGTCGATTACCACAAGCAGAATGTACTGACCTCGCAAGACCGCGCCTTCTCGGCAACGGGCATCGTCCCCTCGCGCGGCCTGTCGCTCACCAGCGGCACCACTTTCCCCGGCAACTACTTCGATGCCGCAGCCAACGGCGGCAAGGGCCTGGCCGGCAATCCGTATGCGGCCACCGGCTGCAACCCGCCCCTGTCCGTGGCGGCGGCCAACGGCACCTGTCGCCAGGATTACACGCGGCAGATCGACGACCTGCCGGCACAGGAGCAAATGGCATTCTTCGGCAAGGGCGCCTTCAAGCTGGGCGGCGGCCACTTGGCCACCGTGGAATATCTGCATTCGGAAAACAAGGTCAAGGCGCGCACTGCGCCACCGCCACAAATAGGCTTGATCTTGCCCAATACAAGCAAATACTATCCGGGCAATGCGGGCGGCGTGCCGGCCCAGCCGGGCCTGTCCGGCCAGCCTCTGAGCGTCAACTGGCGCCCCGTCGAAGCGGGCCAGCGGCAGATCGATTCCACTGGCAAGGCGGACCGCCTGGTGCTGGCCCTCGAAGGCGAACTGGCGGGCTGGGACTACAAAACGGGCCTGAGCCACGCCATCAGCAAGTCGTCGGAAAAATTTACGGGCGGCTATGTGCAGGATGCGTCGTTTGCAGCCGGTGTGCTCAATGGCATACTGAACCCGTTCGGCATGCAAGACACGGCCGGCAAGACCTACCTCGACAGCACGGCCCTGCGCGGCGAAGTGCAGAACGCCAAAGTCACCACCACGGGCTTCGACATCAAGGGCAGCCGCGAACTGATGCAACTGGCCGGCGGCCCGCTGGCGATCGCACTGGGCGGTGAACTGCGGCGTGAAAAAGCCGACTTCAATGTCAACCGCGATATCGCCAGTCAGGCTACCAGTTCCGGCTTGTCCGGCTCGCTCTCGAAGAGCGGCTCACGCACGATCCAGGCCGTCTTCGGCGAAGTCAACTTGCCATTAATCAAGGATCTGGAAGTGCAGCTGGCCGCCCGCTTCGACCATTACAGCGATGTGGGCAGCACCACCAATCCCAAGCTGGCCCTGCGCTACCAGGCCAGCAGCTCGCTGGTGCTGCGCGGCTCGGCCAGCACGGGCTTCCGCGCTCCCACCCTGTTTGAAAAGAATGCGCCTCCGTCGAAGAACGATACCAACGATTCCTACGACGATCCCATCCTCTGCCCAGGTGGCGTGCCGCAGCCGGGCGCCAATCCCCTGCGCGATTGCGACTTGCAGCAATTCAAGCTGCAAGGCGGCAATGAAAAGCTGAAACCGGAAAAATCTACCACCTTCGCCTTCGGCCTCGTACTCGAACCAGTCAAGGAAGTCACCGTCGCCATCGATTACTGGAACATCCATCTGAAGGACAAGATTTCATCGTTGCCCGAACAGTCGATCTACGGCAACTACGAAAAATACAAGGCCTTGTTCCTGCGCAATCCCGACGGTTCGCCTTTCGCCATCCTGGACTTGAACGACAACCTCGGCGAAGTGAAAACCGACGGCATCGACGTCAGCCTGAATGCGCGCCTGGGCCGTGGCGCGTATGGCGATTTCAGCGTGTCGGTCGACGGCACCTGGACCCACAAGTATGACTACCAGAACGAGCGCGGCGGCGAATTCATCGCCAACGTGGGCCGCTATGCGGACAACAATCCCGTGTTCCGCTGGAAACATACGGCGGCGTTGAACTGGCGCATGGGCAACTGGGGCGCCACCGTGTCGCAATCGTTCAAGTCCGGCTACACGGACCAGAACCAGGTCGATCCGCAATACCGCCACGATGTGCCCTCCTACAGCCTGCTGAACGTGTCGGGCAGCTATGCGTGGAAAGGCATGCTGCTGACGGCCGGCGTGAAAAACCTGCTGGACAAGGAACCGCCGTTCTCGAACCAGGGCACCCTATTCCAGAAAGGCTATGACCCGCGCTACACGGACCCGCTCGGGCGCGCCTACTACTTGCGTGGCAGCTATACGTTTTAAGGGGAATTTTCAGGTCGATAGATAACACAGGCAGCGCTGGCAACAGCGTGCCAGCAACAGAAAAGCGGCGCCATCAGCGATGATGTGCGCCGTTTTATTTTACCCATCTGAGCACGTCTGACAAGGGCTCACGATACTTTATTCCTGAAGCAATGCAAAAAAAATAGCAAAATGTTGCATTTCGTCCAAAAAATCCGCACGAAATTGACAATCTGAATCATGAATGTTTTGATGAAGGCCCTGAAAATTTACAGAATTTTCATTGGTGGATGTTCAAAAAGGAAAATAAATTGTTGGCAAGCAACAAGTTATCTCAAAATAATTGCCGCCTTTATCACAATAACAAGGAATTTCAGATGATGATAGAAAATGTAATATCGCGGTCGCTGCGCCTGATGTTTGCAGGCGGCATGGCCCTGAGCATGCACGCCGCGTATGCGCAAGAAACAACAGATGGCACCATGCAACGCGTGGAAGTCACGGGTTCGAGCATCAAGCGTATCGCTTCCGAAGCGTCGCTGCCCGTGCAGTCGTTCAATCAGAAAGACATCAAGAAAACCGGCGTCACCACGGTCACCGATTTCATCCAGCAAATTCCTGCGATGCAGGGCTTCTCCGTGGCCGCCGATTCGGTGGGCGGCGGCGGCGGTGGCGTCACCACGGCGTCGATCCACGATATTGGCGCAGCCTATACGCTGGTGCTACTGAACGGCCGCCGTCTTGCGCCATCCAATTCCGGCACCACCATCGACCTGAACTCGATTCCACTGGCCGCTATCGAGCGCGTCGAAGTGCTGACGGACGGCGCGTCGGCCTTGTACGGCGCTGACGCCATCGCCGGGGTGGTCAACTTCATCCTGAAAAAAGGCGCATCGCCGCTGGAAATCAATGCCAAGTACTCGCGTCCAGAGGAAAAAGGCGGCGCCAGCAACTCGGTTTCGATCAGCAAGGGCTTCGGCGACATCGACGAAGACGGCTACAGCATTTTCGTGTCGGCCAGCCATGACGAACAAAAATCGCTGAAAGCAGCGCAGCGCAGCTTCGCAAAAAGCGGCATCATCAATTTCAACGATCCGAAGACCGGCAAGGCGCTGCAATTCATCAACGGTTCCTCGCGCTCGGCGCCAGCCAATGCCAGCGTCAACTACAACCGTACCGATGCGAACGGCAATGTGGTGATCAACCCAGAAACCAACAAACCATTTGTCGACAGCGTCAACCTCGCCAATCCGTATGCACTGGCCAATGGCGGCAAGTGCGCGCCTAGCAATATGGACTTCTACGGCGATGGCAATTGCTATTTCGACTCGCCGTCAACCATTGAAATCAATCCGGAATCGAAGCGCGACTCGCTGTTCAGTTCGGGTACCGTCAAGCTGGGCAAGACCGGCTGGCAGGGTTTCTATGACTTCGCCTATACCGAAGCGCGCATCAAGGCCAGTATCGCACCATACCCGGCCGATTTCTCCATTTCCCCGAATTCGCCACTGTTCAGCAAGTACCTGGCCTCGCAGTTGAGCCCATCGCAACTGGCCAATGCCGTGAGCGGCGTCGCCAAATATCGCCTGTCCGAAATGGGCAACCGCGTGTACGACTACGGCACCAAGGCCACCCACCTCGTCGGTGGCGTGGAAGGCAGTGCATTCGGCTGGGATATCAATACGGCCGTGACATACTCGAAAAACAAGCAAACGCAGGACTACGTCAGCGGCTTCCCGCTGTCCGACAAGTTCAACGCCCAGATCGACGCCGGCAATATCGACCCATTCGCCTACCCGGTGGGCTCCATGCCTGACGCCATGCGCCAGGCACTGATGGGCACGGGTTTCAGCGGCACCTACAACACGCAAACCGTGGAAATGAAGGGCGTCGACGGCCGCGCATCGCGTCCCGTGTTCTCGCTGCCGGGCGGCACCGCCATGCTGGGCGTGGGCGCCGACTTCCGCAACACCTCGTACAAGATGCAACAGGCAGACGTCGCCAGACAAGCACAAATCCTGTTTGACAATCAACAAGTCGACAGCGAATACGCACGCGACAATGCAGGCGCATACGCCGAGCTGATGCTGCCGATCTCGAAGAAGCTGGAAATGACGGGCTCGCTGCGTTATGACCAGATTGGCGCCATCGATGACAAGTTGACGGGCAAGACGGTAGGCAAGAAGGAAAACGCCACCACCTGGAAAGTCAGCGGCAAGTATTCCGCGACCAAGAGCCTGATGTTCCGCGCCGCAGCCGGTACCGGTTTCCGCGCCGCCAGCATGCAGGAAATCGCCGGTCCACTGGAAGACTGGGGTGTCACAGGCGGTAACTACCAATGTCCACTGACGGCAGCGAACGGTATGGGCGGCCACCCGCTGGCCGGTTACTGCAGCGGCGTGGGACGCCAGCAGTTTGAAGCCTTCCAGGGCGGCAATCCGGATCTGAAGCCGGAGACGTCGAAGCAGTGGAGCATCGGCACCGTATTCGAGCCGATCAAGAGCCTGTCCATGTCGTTCGACCTGTGGAACGTGGAAATCCGCGACCAGGTAACGTCGGTATCTGAAAGCTTGATCTTCAACAATCCAGCCAAGTACGCCAACCTGTTCACCACCAAGCACATCAGCTCGACGGGCCTCGACGTGCTGGCCATCAAACTGCTGCCTATCAACATCGGCAAGGTGGAAAACCGCGGTATCGACTACGACTTCACCCACAAGATGAAGCTGCTGGACGGCCGCCTGACGACTCGCCTGATGGGTACCTACCTGCTGCGTTCGCGCTACACGACGCCGGGCACCGATGATCAATGGGAAACCAGCCTGAATCGTTACGGTTCGAACGACAAAGTCAGCTTCCGCAACATCATCCGCGCCACCAGCACGTTTGAAACAACCAAGTTCACGCATACGCTGAGCGCCAGCTACCGCAATGGCTACACGGACAAGGAACAGACGGTTGACGATTGCGCCGTGATCGTGGCCGGCAGCCCTGGCGAATGCTATGGCATCCAGCTGGAAGTACCGAGCTATACCACCTTCGACTTCCAGACGGCTTACCGTCCACTGAAGAATGTGGAAATCACGGGCGGCATCCTGAACCTGTTCGATCGCAGTCCGCCGTTCACCCTGCGCAACACGGGTTCGCATCAAGTGGGCTACAACCCATCGTACTCGAGTGCCCTGGGCCGCCAGTTCTACCTGAGCGGTTCCTACAAGTTCTAAGCTGATTGCATCTGCTCCCGGCTAAAAACTGAAAGAGCCCGGAAAGCTTAGCTTTCCGGGCTTTTTTTCATGCTGCGCACCACCTTATTGCGCGTCGCCCTGCAGACGGCGCTGCTTGACGGCCGCCGCCAGGTTTTCCAGCACGGCCACGCTGGCGCTCCAGTCGATGCAGCCATCCGTGACGGACTGGCCATAGATCAATTCCTTGCCCGGGATCAAATCCTGGCGCCCAGCCACCAGATGCGATTCCACCATCACGCCGACGATGCGGCCATCGCCACCGGCCACCTGGCTGGCGATGTCGGCACACACGGGGATCTGGTTCTCCGGTTTCTTCGAGCTATTCGCGTGCGAGGCGTCGATCATCAGGCGCGCCGCCAGGCCTTGCGCGGCGATGGCCTTGCACGCTTCGTCGACGCTGGCTGCGTCATAATTGGGCGTCTTGCCACCGCGCAAGATGATGTGGCAATCTTCGTTGCCATTGGTCGAAACGATGGCCGAGTGGCCGCCCTTCGTGACGGAGAGAAAATGGTGCGGCTGCGAGGCGGCCTTGATGGCTTCCACGGCAATCTTGACATTGCCGTCCGTGCCATTCTTGAAGCCGACGGGACAGGACAGTCCCGAGGCCAGCTCGCGGTGCACCTGCGACTCCGTGGTGCGCGCGCCGATGGCGCCCCAGCTGATCAGGTCGGCGATGTATTGCGGGCTGATGACGTCGAGGAACTCGGTGCCAGCAGGCAAGCCCAGCTCATTGATATTGCGCAACAGTTCGCGCGCCATGCGCAAGCCGTCGTTGATGCGGAAGCTGTTGTCCATGTACGGGTCGTTGATCAGGCCCTTCCAGCCCACCGTGGTGCGCGGCTTCTCGAAGTAGACGCGCATGACGATTTCCAGTTCGCCGGCGAAACGCGCGCGCTCCTTGACCAGCAGGCGCGCATATTCCATCGCCGCCTTGGTATCGTGGATGGAGCAAGGTCCGATCACCACCATCAGGCGGTCATCCTGGCCGTGCAGGATACGGTGCAGGGCAATGCGGGCGCTGGCAGCGGTCTGTTCGGCTTGCTCCGAGCAGGCAAATTCGCGGATCAGGTGGGACGGCGGGGTCAATTCCTTCATTTCGCGAATGCGCAAATCATCGGTGCGGGGCATCATTTTCTCCAAAATTTAAGGAAGGGTAAAACATCTGGGTAAAAAAAAACCGCCATCAGTGGCGGTTTTTTAGAATTTGCTGGGATCTCGTTTTTTGCTGCTACGTGAACCGACCGCTACTCCACCGCCTTTGGGTTGGAATTGCTAAAGTAAAAATAAGCGGTAAAAAAGTGGCGAGCGAACATGCGAGTCATCCCTAAGTGATGAACGACTATAAACCTAAATTGCAAAGATTGGCAAGCATATTTGTCGGCAAAGCCGCATGTTGCAGCCGTTTTACACTGCAATGCGCGTAAAAAAGCATAAAAAGTTGCGTGCTGCGGATGCGCATCGGCTGACTACCAACGCTGTGCACGCCACGCCAGCCGGTTTTGACGCTGGCAAACGACGCACTATCAACGTCTCGACTACGCGGGCGCGGCGGGACGCTTTCTCCGTGCGGAATCGAAGTACACATTATGAGGCGCAGGTGTTTGCGCTTGACCCCTGGTTCAGGCCGTGCCGCCCACCGTGATGCCATCGAGGCGCAGGGTTGGCTGCCCTACGCCCACGGGCACGCTTTGCCCCTCCTTGCCGCACACGCCCACGCCCGAGTCCAGGCGCATGTCGTTGCCGATCATGGAAACGCGGTGGAGCACGTCCGGGCCGTTGCCAATCAGGGTCGCCCCTTTGACCGGGTAGCTGAGTTTGCCGTTTTCTATCATGTACGCTTCGCTGGCCGAGAAGACGAACTTGCCGTTCGTAATGTCGACCTGACCGCCGCCAAAGTTGACGGCATATAAACCGTTTTTGACGGAAGCGAGGATTTCACCCGGGTCCCGGTCGCCTCCCAGCATATACGTGTTCGTCATGCGCGGCATGGGCAGGTGGGCGAACGATTCGCGGCGCGCATTGCCCGTCACGGGCATCTTCATCAGGCGCGCATTCATGGTGTCCTGGATGTAACCCTTCAGGATGCCATCCTCGATCAGGGTCGTGCACTGCGTCGGGTTGCCCTCGTCGTCGATATTCAGGGAGCCGCGCCGGCCAGCCAGGGTGCCGTCGTCGACCACCGTGACGCCCTTGGCAGCCACGCGCTCGCCGATGCACCCGGAAAACGCGGACGAGCCCTTGCGATTGAAATCGCCTTCCAGGCCGTGGCCGATGGCCTCGTGCAGCAGGATGCCGGGCCAGCCTGGTCCCAGCACGATGGTCATGGGACCGGCGGGCGCCGGGCGCGCTTCCAGGTTCACCAGGGCCGAATTGACGGCGTCTGCCGCGTATTGTTCCAGCACGGCATCGCTGAAATAGTCATAGCTGAAACGTCCGCCGCCGCCGGCCGAACCCGTTTCGCGGCGGCCATTCTGTTCCGCGATCACGGTGAGCGAGACGCGTACCAGCGGGCGAATGTCGGCCGCCAGCACGCCGTCGCTGCGCAGCACCAGCACCACGTCGTACTCGCCGGCCAGGCCCGCCATTACCTGCACCACGCGAGGATCTTTCGCGCGCGCCATCTTTTCCACGCGCTCAAGCAGTTGCACCTTGGCCGTGGCGTCCAGCGAAGCGAGCGGGTCGTTGGGCAGGTACAGCGAACGTCCGCCCTGCGCCAGCGTCTGCCTCGCGATCTTGATCTTGCCGGTCCCCGCGCGCGCAATGGTGCGCGTGGCCGCTGCCGCTTCCAGCAGGGCCCGTTCGGAAATCTCGTCGGAATACGCAAAGGCCGTCTTGTCGCCGGACACGGCGCGCACGCCCACGCCCTGGTCGATGGAAAAGCTGCCCGTCTTGACGATGCCCTCTTCCAGGCTCCAGCCTTCGCTCTTGGTCGACTGGAAGTACAGGTCGGCATAATCGACCTTGTGCGTAAACATCGTGCCCAGGGCTTTCAGCAGCTTGTCTTCGTCCAGGCCGAACGGCGTGAGCAGGAGTTCGCGCGCCACGGCCAGGCTGGACAGATTGGGTTCAAATGGGATCATGGCTATCTATTGTTTACATTTACATGGTGCGGTGGGCTAACGCTGGCAAGGATTCGCGCACGCCGGCCAGGAACGCCAGGTCGATCTCGCCGCTCACCACGCCCTCGCCTTCGGGCAACACGGCTTGCACTTCGCCCCAGGGGTCGATCAGCATGCTGTGACCCCAGGTACGCCGGCCGTTCGGATGCAGGCCGCCCTGCGCCGAGGCCAGCACATAGCACTGGTTTTCGATGGCGCGCGCGCGCAGCAGCACTTCCCAGTGGGCGCTGCCCGTCGTATGGGTAAACGCGGCCGGCACGACGATCAGCGCGCAATCGCCCATGGCGCGGTACAGCTCGGGAAAACGCAGATCGTAGCAGATGGACAGGCCGACCCGGCCAAACGGCATCTCGATCGTGCGCACTTGCGCACCGGGCACGATGGTGCGCGATTCATTGTAGGACTCGGTGCCGCGCTTAAAGCCGAACAGGTGGATCTTGTCGTAGCGGCCGGCCGACTCGCCTTGCGGGTCGTACACCAACGTGGTATTCAAGACCTTGCCCTCCGCGCCGGAAATCAGGGGCAAGGTGCCACCGATCAGCCAGATGCCGTGCTGGCGCGCCATCTGCGCCATGCCATCCTGGATGGGTCCGCTGCCAGGCTGTTCCGCATGGGCCAGCTTGTCCGTTTCCTGCTTGCCCATGATGGCCCAGTATTCGGGCAGCACCACCAGCTGCGCGCCACCGGCGGCGGCCTGCGCCACCAGGCGCCGCGCCGTGGCCAGGTTGTCTTCCACGGACGGCGAGGAAATCATTTGTATTGCTGCGACTGTATGCATCATTGCCACCTTTTATCCATTCGAACGCCTCGCCTATTTCGCCACCGCCTCCGCCGCTGAGGCGGCAGGCACGGCGACAGGCTCCAATTTACCACCGTCGAGCTTGGTCACGACGGGCGACTTCCAGGGGCCGGCGATCTGCATGTGGTAGGTGAGCGCCTTCATCACGGGGGCGCGCAGGAACAATTGCGCCAGGAAACTGCCCAGGCCGATGACGGGATTGACGGCCAGCGCATACACGAGCGGCCCCGTGCCCAGGTTAAATTCCGGGATCACCACCACGTGCAAATTCGTCGTTTCATTGGCGATGTCGGCCGTGCCATCCATCAGTACGGTGGCCGCCACGCCGTGCATCTTGAGGTTGTCGGTGGTCACCACGCCGCGCTTGATGTTGGCGTTGGCCGTGATGCCGTCGAAGGCCAGGCCTTCGGAAAACACGTCGTGGAAATCGAGTTTCAGCAAACGGGGCAAGGCTTGCAGGCTGAGCACGCCCAACAGCTTGGCCGCGCCCGGATCCTGCTTGAGGAACTGGCCCGACTCCACATTCATCTCGATCTGCCCCGACAGGGTGGGAATGTCGAGCGAATACGGCAAACCATTCCAGGCGATGTCGCCGCTCAGGCGCCCCTTGCCGCGACGCAGCGTGTCGGCAAAGCCGAAGCGGTCGAGCAACTTGCCCGCATCGACGATATCGAGGCCAAAACGCAGGCTGGTCGTGCTTTGCCCATCCTTGATGACCCATTTGCCATTGCCGCTCAGCGCACCATCAGGATTGGACAGTTGCAGCTTGCCCACGCGCCACTCGCGCCCGCCCGCCGCCATGGTGTTATAGGCCTGCAACTCCAGCCGGCCGATCTTCTTGTTGAACAGCTCAAATTGCTCGGCGATGATATCGAGCGAGGGAATCGACTGGGCGCCACTCTTGCCTTCCAGCAAATTCTTCACATCGTTGGCGGCCGATTCCGGAATGATCAGCGACGACAGACGCGCCGTCATCTTGCCCAGTCCGGACGGCGTTTCCAGCCATGTCACATAGCCCGACACCTGTTTCGCGTCAATATTGGCTTGCCACACATCCTTTTGATGCGTGGCGCCCACCACCACGTTTTCCAGCTTGCGCTCACCCAGCATCAGTTCGCTGGCACGCGCCGCCATCAGGTCCGGCACCACGTATTGTGCGATATCGGGCGCGTCGTCAGCGCTGCCGCCCGCATCGGCTGGCGCCGTGCTGCCGGCAATCTCGCTGCCGACGCCGATCCAGCTGTCTACGTCCAGCGTTTTCATATTCACGTTGAGCATCATGCCGCTGTCCGGTTCCGGCGCCGGCACGTTCACGCCGATGCCGCCGCGCACCAGGCGCCAGGCATCCTTGCCCTGCTTCTGGCGCTGGTAGCGCGCAGCGATGCCCGACCCCAGCGCGATGCGGATATCGTCAGTGCGCAGGCCGGCCCCGTTCGCCGCATTGCCCGTCAGGGTAAATTTCACGGGCAAGCTATCGCCGGCCGGCTTTTTCAGGGGAGCGGGGAAATCCAGACCCAGACCCGTCAGCGGCGACTCGACATTGACCACCACCTGGTGGTCGCGCGCCGTGATCAGGCCGCTATAGCGCGCGCCGCCATTCAAATGTTGCGCCAGGCGCTGCAGCACAGGCGATGGATACGTCTTGCGCAAGCCGTCGATGCTCATGTTGCCGGCAATTTTCACCTGGATGGAATTGTCCGCCTGCGTGCCGCCCGAGATGGCCAGCGGCCCGCCCAGCAGGCTGCCATTCAAGCCATTCAGATTGACGCCCCTCTCGTTGAATTCGATCTTGCCCTGCGTGCCCAGCACGGGCGGCATGTCGTGGAACAACACCACGTCATTGCCCGCCAGCTGCAAGCTGCCCTGCACGGTCGCCTCGATCATGCGCTCTATCGGCAAGTGCAATTTGAGGGCCAGCCTGGCGTTGCCCGTCGCCGTCGTTTCATCCGTGAAATGCTCGATCCAGCCCAGCACGGGGCTGGCCGTCACGTACTTGAGGAATTCCTGCATCGGGCCGGCCGCATTGCCTTCGATATCGAGCAAGGTGTCGAAGACGGTCAGGTCGGGAATCACGGCTTTGACATTCGTCAATGCCACACCGCCCGTGGTGGCCGTGTCGCCGCGAATTTCCATGCGCGCCCGCTCGAAAATAAAACTGCCCTTGATTTTTTCCGCCTGCGGCCAGCGGGGCGCCTTGCCTGCCAGCGGGCCGTTTTCCGCCAATTCGCCGGGCGCATAATTGAGGATGCCATTCTCGATCTTGCCGGCCACGCGGAAGTCGCCACGGCTGCGCTGCGCCGGCGTATCAGCCTTGAACGGGAAATGCTCGAGTTCGCCGCGCATGCGCAGGCTGACATCGCGCGCCACGCCGCCTTCCAGCGCGCCCGTCAGCCAGTGACGCAAATGCTCGGGCGTTTGCAGCGGCAGATAGCGGCCGATGGTGTTGATCTGGAAATTGTCGATCGTGCCCGTCAAGTCCACCTGGCCCAGGTTCTTGCCGTCGAGCGGCATGCGGTGCGTGCCTTGCAAGGCGACGCGCAAACCTTGCTGATTGAAATCGAGCTTATCCAGCCCGACTTGCAGCATATTGTCCGCTTCAAAGGCCCAGCGCGCCTGCATGGCGAATTGTTCGAACGGCAAGGCCGGTTCGCTCAGGTAGGTGGGCAACTGCAGCACCAGGTCTTGCGCATCGATACTGATGCTGCCGCCCTTGTCGTTGGCGTCGATGCTGCCGCTCAGGTGCTCGACGCCGGGAATGGCTGGCGCGGCCGCCTGTGCAGGGCTACTCGCCGTCTTCGCCACGGCCAGGCGCGCCGGCTGCGCATTCAGGCCCAGGTCGATGAGTTTGCCGCGCAAACGGTAGCTGGCGGGCGTGGCCATGTCGCCGTCCCATTGCGCTGAAAAATCCTGCAAACGCCCGCGCGGCGCCAGGGCGTCGAGGCGCTGGCGCTGCTGCTCGCCCAGCGGCAACTTGTCGGCCAGCGCGGCCAGGGTGTGCAAATCGAGGGACTTGGCCGTGATTTCCGTGCGCGCCGGCTTGCGCTTGGTGGCGGCAACAAAGCGTTCGGACAAGGTCGTGGGCGGCAGGCTGAGGCCATCGCGTGTTTCCACCGCAAAATTCGTCAATTCGACCTGGTGTCCATTTGCGCCAAAGGTTGGCTTGCCGTCCGGCACCTGGGCCGACAGCTCTTCCTTGGCCGAAATGCGCCCGCTGACCGACAGCAAGTCGAGCGGAGCGATATGCTGGCCCAGTTGCGCCTGCACATCCTTCAAGCCCACATCGGCAGTGAAGCCGGCCAGGCGTGCGTGATCCAGGCTCAACCAGGCGCGCAGGGCGCCCTTGCCCTGGCTCAGCTCGAACGGATAATCGAGGTAGCGCCGCCAGGCGGCCAGGTCGGCGTTTTTCAGGTCCGCGTACAACTCGCCCTTCCACATCGACACGTCCGAGATGCGCGTGCTGAAGGGCGGATGCGTGAAGTGAGCGCGCACATCGATGGGCGCGGCCAGGCTGGCGGGCGGCGTTGCCTGCAAGCCCAGCCGGTGGCTGCGCCAGCGGTTGCGCAGCAGCAAGTTGACCTGGGACAAAGCCAGCTCGGGTGTGCCGCGCGCTTCATCCGTCCAGCGCACCTTGCCGTCGCGAATGATGATCTCATGCTGCGACAGCAGCCAGTCGGCACCCTTGCCATCGCTGCCCTGCGTGCTATCGATCAATACCCCGGCCACATACAGCTTGCCATCCTTGCTGCGCCGCACGTCCAGGTCGGGCCGGGTGATTTCCAGGGTTTCAAAGCGCACGGAACCGAGCACGCTCCACCACGACACGGTGGCCGAGACGCTCGGCAGGCTCAGCGCCTGGCGACCCGCCTGGTCGCGCAGGCTCACTTCGCCCAGAAAGAGATTCGGCCGCACGCCATGCCACGAAGCATAAATACGCGCGATACTCACAGGGTTGCCCAGCGCGCGGCTGGCCGCCCGCTCGATATCGCCTTTGTAATAGTCGATATTCGGCAAGATGGCGTAGCGCAGGAATAAAAACAGCACGGCGAAGGCGAAATACGCCAGCAGCACCAGTTTGATGGTAAAACCCAGCACATGGTGGGTGGCCAGGTTGGCCATGCGATAGGCGGCACGCAGCCGCTGCCAGCGCAGGGCCAATGGCACATGTTCTGTCACGCTTGCTTCTGGCGGTTTTTGCATCAATAAGCTAATAAACTGGCCCGGCGTAAAATAATGGCAAAAATCGTCTGCATTCGTGGTGCGCGCCTGCATCCTTGCGCTTGCTTCTGAGCAAAGCCTCCCTTACCATCGTCCGGAAGAGCACGCACTGCCGGCGCCATGAGCGCCAGCGGCACAATTTTACCGCATCCCCCGCCGTTCGCAGCCAAGTTAAACAAGAACCATGCAAGCAGCATGCCCGAGACCCTTACCGACACCATGAGCACACAGCCTTTGATCTCCGCCTCCCGTTTCTACCAGCGCTGGCTGGGCGCCGCCCCCGAGCGCGCCGCACAGGTAGCGCAACTGGTGCGCGCGCCGCTCGACGGGCTCGATTTTGCCGCCGCACTGGCCGTTCAAGCGAACGCCGCCACGCCGCCACTGCCGGCCGAGCGGGCCATGCGCCGCCTGCGCAACCTGCTCGTCTGCGGCCTGATCGCGCGCGATCTGGGCGGCCAGGCCGACTTGCACGAAGTCGTGACAGCCATGACGGGCTTTGCCGATTTCGCCATCCGCACGCATGTGGACGCTATCATGGCCGAGATGGTGGCCCTGCACGGCATGCCCGTCGGCGAGGAATCAGGCGAGGAGCAGGCATTGATGGTGCTGGCGATGGGCAAGCAGGGCGGCGGCGAGCTGAACGTTTCGTCGGATATCGACCTGATCTTTGTTTACCCGGAAGATGGCGACACGCAAGTCACCGTGCCTAGCCAGCGCAGCCTGTCGAATCACGAGTTTTTCATTCGCATGGGCAAGAAACTGATCGCCGCCCTGGCCGAGATCACGCAAGACGGTTTTACTTTCCGCGTTGACATGGCGCTACGCCCGAACGGCAATTCAGGCCCGCTGGCGGCCAGCCTGAGCATGGTAGAGCAATACCTGATCGTGCAAGGGCGCGAATGGGAGCGCTATGCCTGGGTCAAGGCGCGCGCCGTGACGGGCAAGCCGGCAGATATCGCCTCGCTCGACGCCATCGTGCGTCCCTTCGTCTTCCGCCGCTACCTCGATTTCGGCGTCATCGATGCCATCCGCACCATGCACGGCCAGATCCGCGCCGAGGTCAACCGCCAGGAGCGGCTGCACCCGGACCGCAGCAACAACGTCAAGCTGGGCCGTGGCGGCATCCGCGAAATCGAATTCCTGGCGCAAGTATTTCAACTGATACGCGGCGGGCGCGACGCCGAGCTGCGTGAGCGCTCTACGCGCGCCACCTTGCGCACGGTGGCAGACAAGGGCTTGCTGGACCCGGCCATCGTGGAACAGTTGCTGGCTTCCTACACTTTCTTGCGCAACCTGGAACACCGGCTGCAATACCTGGACGATGCGCAAACGCATACCTTGCCCGCCAACGAGGCCGATCGCTTCAGCGTGGCGCAGATGATGGGCTTGCCCGACACACCCACCCTGCTGGCCCAGCTGGAAGCGCACCGCGTGTTTGTCGCGGGACAATTTGACGAAATGTTCAGCGACAAGAGCAACGGCATGCCGCCGGCCGACACGGGCATCGATCCGCAGACGTCCAACGATTGCGCCGCCTCCGACCAGCAGGAAGCCATCGAGGCACGCTTTGCCGCCCTGGGTTTCCACGAACCGGCCGCCTGCGCGCGCCGTTTGCTGGCCACATGGCAGGCGCCACGGCTGCAATCCTTGCCCGAGGCGAGCCGCACGCGCCTGGTGGCCCTCGTCAATTCCGCCCTGCCCCTGATCACCGATTGCTCCGTTTCCAACGGTAACGCCAGCCAGCTGGCCACCCTGGGCCGCCTGCTCGACTTTTTGGAAGCCATCGCGCGCCGCTCGGCCTATTTGTCGCTGCTGACGGAATATCCCCATACGCTCGAGCGCGTCGTGCGCATGGTGTGCGCCAGCGGCTGGGCCGCCACCTTCCTCACGCAACATCCTATTCTGCTCGACGAACTGCTCGATGAACGCATCCGCAACACGGTGCCCGATCCAAACGCGCTGGCGCTGGACCTGCAGCGCCAGCTCGACGACGCGCCCGGCGACACGGAGCGGCAGATGGATATCCTGCGAGAAACACACCATGCGCAGCTGTTCCAGTGCCTGGCGCAAGACCTGGCAGGCGACCTTAGCGTGGAAAAGCTGGCCGATTACCTGTCGCAGCTGGCCGACATCATCGTCGCCGCCACCGTCCAAGCCGTCTGGCAAACGTTACCCACGCGCCACCGCGACGTGCCGAAATTCGCCGTCATCGCATATGGCAAGCTGGGCGGCAAGGAACTGGGCTATGTCTCCGACCTGGACGTCATCTTCCTGTTCGACGACGACGACCAGGAAGCGCCCGGCCTGTACGCCAAGCTGGCGCAGCGCTTCATCACCTGGATGACCTCGCACACCTCGGCCGGCATCCTGTTCGACATCGATATCGCCCTGCGCCCCGATGGCGCCTCGGGCATGCTGGTTTCCAGCGTGCAGGCATTCGAGCGCTACCAGGGCAGCGCGGCCTGGGTGTGGGAGCACCAGGCGCTCACGCGTGCGCGCTTCTGCGCCGGCGACGTCAGCATCGGCAAGCACTTCGAACGCATCCGCGACACGATCTTGCGCAAGGAACGCCCGGAAAACGGCCCGCTCAAGGGCGAAGTGGTAGCCATGCGCAAGAAAATGCTGGACGCCCACCCGCCCCGCCACGGCAGCTTTGATTTGAAACAAGATCCGGGCGGCATGATCGACATCGAATTCATGGTGCAATACATGGTGCTGCAGCATGCGGCGCAGTATCCGCAACTGACGGCCAACTCGGGCAATATCGCCCTGCTGCGCCTGTGCGGCGAGCTGGGGCTGATCGACGCCCAACTGGCCGCCCTGGTCGCCGACGCCTACCGCACGCTGCGCAAGCTCCAGCACCAGATGCGCCTGCAGGGGCAAGACCTGGCCCGGGTGGAACCGGAACGGGTGCGCGTGCATGCGGACAATGTGGTGCGACTGTGGCACACGATCTTTGCCGCAACGATTGCATAAGCCCGGCGGCGGCGTATGATACGTACAGGCAATTCCACTTCCCAGTCGTGCCGTACAACAGGCCGCGCCGGGCTTGCCCATCATCCCAGGAGACAGCGTATGAAGACTAGCGTAAAAACGGGCATCCATGCCCTCGTTGCCAGTTGCATCATCTGCGCCATGCCGGCAGCGGCATGGGCAGCGCGGACGAGGCCATCGCCATGACCAAGCGCGCCGTGGCCATGATCAAGGCCGACGGCAAGGAAAAAGCCTTTGCCGCCATTGCCGATGCCGCCAACACCAGTTTCCATGACCGCGACCTGTACATTTATGTGTACGACATGAATGGCGTCACCCTGGCGCACGGCAACAATCCCAAGATGGTCGGCAAGAATCTGATCGACCTGAAGGACAATGAAGGCAAGGCCATCGTCAAGTCGCTGATCGCCACGGCCAGCACGCCGGCCGGACGCGGCTGGGTAGACTTCAAGTGGCCCAATCCGCTGACCAAAGTGGTCCAGCAAAAATCCGGCTACATCGAACGGGTCGACAATATGATTGTCGGTTCCGGCATCTATAAATAAGCGAGAGCACGAGGAAACCGACCCGGCATGCCGTTTCACTATCTGTACCGCCTGAGCGGCGCCCAGCGCGAGACGCGCGCCGACCTTCAACTGGGCTGCGTGCTGGCGCTGGTGGCCGGCGCCGTGAATGCGGGCGGCTTCCTGGCCATCGGCGGTTACACCTCGCACATGACGGGCATCGTTTCCGGCATGGCCGACGACTTGGCATTAGGCAACCTCACCCTCGCGCTGGCCGCCTTGGGCGCCTGGCTGGCCTTCGTCTCCGGCGCGGCCGTCACGGCCATCATGGTCAACTGGGGCCGGCGCCGCCGGCTGCACAGCCAGTATGCCGCCAGCCTGTTGCTGGAAGCGGTGCTGCTGCTGCTGTTTGGCCTGACGGGCAGCTACCTGGCGGCCATGCCGGATGTGCTGGGGCCCGTGACCATCTTGCTGCTGTGCTTTATCATGGGCTTGCAGAACGCCATCATCACCAAGATCTCCGGCGCCACCATCCGCACCACGCACGTGACGGGTTTGTCGACCGATATCGGCATCGAGCTGGGCAAGATGTTGTATTACAACCGGCGCCAGCTGCCCGAGCGCAGCGTCACCGTCAACAGGAGCAAGCTCAAGACGCACAGCCTGCTGATCTCCTGCTTCTTCATCGGCGGCGTCAGCGGCGCCCTCGCCTTCAAGCATATCGGTTTTTCCGCCGCCACCATCCTCCTCGCCTGCGCACTGATCCTGCTGGCTGGCGTGCCCGTGCTGCATGACCTGCGGCTGCTATGGCGCTTCTACCGCCCAAGGCTGTAAGGGGGGAGGACGAAAAAAAACGCCCGCGAGGGCGTTTTTTGTATGTTAGCCAGGAATTACTTGGCCGACATCAGTGCGACGGTGGTGTCGAGCATGCGGTTCGAGAAACCCCACTCATTGTCATACCACGACGATACTTTCACCAAACGGCCCGACACCTTGGTCAGGGTCGAATCGAAGTTCGACGAGGCCGGGTTATGGTTGAAGTCGATCGATACCAGCGGTTCGGTCTGGTACGTCAGGATGCCTTCCAGGGCGCCTTCCGACGCGGCTTTCATCAGCGCGTTGACTTCTTCCACGGTCGTGTCGCGCTTGGCGATGAAGGTCAGGTCGACCAGCGACACGTTGATGGTCGGCACGCGGATGGCGAAGCCGTCCAGCTTGCCATTCAGCTCAGGCAGCACCAGGCCAACGGCGGCGGCAGCGCCCGTCTTGGTCGGGATCATGCTCATGGTGGCCGAACGGGCGCGGCGCAGGTCTTCATGCATCACGTCGGACAGCACCTGGTCGTTGGTGTAGGCGTGCACGGTGGTCATCAGGCCCGTTTCGATGCCGATGGCGTCGTTGAGTGGCTTGACCAGCGGTGCCAGGCAGTTGGTGGTGCACGAAGCGTTCGAGATGACGGTGTCGGTCGATTTCAATACCGAGTGGTTGACGCCGAACACGACGGTCGCATCGACGTCCTTGCCGCCTGGTGCCGAGATGATGACTTTTTTCGCGCCGCCCTTCAGGTGCGCCGAAGCTTTCTCTTTTGTCGTGAAGAAACCCGTGCATTCCAGCACGACGTCCACACCCAGCTCGCCCCATGGAATTTCAGCCGGGTTGCGCTGTGCGAATACGCGGATCGGATCGCCATTGACGATCATGTTGTCGCCTTCGACGGTGACCGTGCCCGGGAACTTGCCGTGCGCGGTGTCGTAGCGCGTCAGGTGGGCATTCGATTTGGCATCGCCCAGGTCGTTGATGGCAACGATCTGGATATCCTGTTTCTTGCCGCCTTCGTAGAAAGCGCGCAACACATTACGGCCGATGCGGCCGTAGCCATTGATTGCAACTTTGATCGTCATACTCTGCTCCTGATTAAAAAAAAGGTATCAGCACAGCACCCCGGTCAGCACACGGCCAGGGTCTGCTCAAAATCAATACTAGCCAGCGATAACGGCTTTCACCTTGGCGACGACGTTCTCGACCGTGAAGCCGAAATGCTTGAACAGCACGCCGGCCGGCGCCGATTCGCCGAACGTGTCGATACCGACCACGGCGCCTTCCAGGCCCACGTATTTGTACCAGAAGCTGGTCACGCCCGCTTCGATGGCCACGCGCGGCACGCCCTTCGTCAGCACGCTGGCCTTGTAAGCGGCGTCCTGGCGGTCATACACGTCGGTCGACGGCATCGACACCACGCGCACGTTGATGCCTTCCGAGGCCAGCGCGCTGGCGGCGGCCACAGCCAGTTCCACTTCGGAACCGGTGGCGATCAGGATCGCCTTCGCATCGTCCACGTCGTTCAGCACATAGCCGCCGCGGTAGATATTTTCAATTTGCTCGCTGGAACGCTCCTGGTATGGCAGGTTCTGGCGCGAGAAGATCAGGGTCGACGGGCCATCCTTGCGGCGCACGGCGGCGCCCCAGGCAGCAGCCGACTCGACGGTATCGCACGGACGCCAGTTGTCCAGGTTCGGGATCAGACGCATCGACGAGACGTGCTCGACCGATTGGTGCGTCGGGCCGTCTTCGCCCAGGCCGATCGAATCGTGGGTGAACACGAAGATCGAACGCAGTTTCATCAGCGCGGCCATGCGCAGGGCATTGCGGCTGTAGTCGGAGAACGTCAGGAACGTGGCGCCGAACGGGATGTAGCCGCCGTGCAAGGTGATGCCGTTCATGATGGCGCTCATGCCGAATTCGCGCACGCCGTAGTTGATGTGGTTGCCTGGCTGGCCCGAACGCACGGCCACGCACTCTTTCCAGTTGGTCAGGTTCGAACCGGTCAGGTCGGCCGAGCCGCCGAGGAATTCCGGCAGCGACGACGCCAGTGCCTGGATGGCGTTCTGGCTGGCCTTGCGGGTGGCGATGTTTTCTTTCTTCTCGACGCAGGAAGCGATGGCGGCGCTCAAGGCCGCTTCGAATGCCTGCGGCAACTCGCCCTGCATGCGGCGGGTCAGTTCAGCGGCTTGCTGCGGGAATTCGCGGGTGTAGGCGGCGAAGCGCTCGTTCCAGTCCGCTTCCAGCAGGGCGCCTTGTTGCTTGGCATCCCAGGCTGAGTACACGTCGGCCGGCATCTCGAACGGTGCGGCATCCCAGCCGATGTACTCGCGCACGGCGGCGATTTCCTTGTCGCCCAGCGCGGCGCCGTGGACCTTGTCGCCGCCTTGCAGGTTCGGCGAACCCTTGCCGATGATGGTCTTGCAGCAGATCAGGGTTGGCTTGCTGGCGGTCTTGGCGGCGGCGATGGCGGCAGCCACGGCGGCAACATCGTGACCATCGACGGCGCGGATGACGTTCCAGCCGTACGCTTCGAAGCGGGCCGGGGTGTCGTCCGTGAACCAGCCTTCGACTTTGCCATCGATGGAAATGCCGTTGTCATCGTACAGGGCGATCAGCTTGTTCAAGCCCAGGGTGCCGGCCAGCGCGCACACTTCGTGCGAAATACCTTCCATCAGGCAACCGTCACCCACAAAAGCGTAGGTGTAGTGATTGACGATGTCATGGCCAGGCTTGTTGAATTCAGCGGCCAGCAATTGCTCCGACAGCGCCATGCCGACGGCGTTGGCGATACCCTGGCCCAGCGGGCCAGTGGTCGTTTCCACGCCTGGCGTGACATCGACTTCCGGGTGGCCCGGGGTTTTCGAATGCATCTGGCGGAAGGCCTTGATGTCATCCATCGACAGCGCGTAGCCCGTCAGGTGCAGCAGCGCGTAGTGCAGCATCGAGCCGTGGCCGTTCGACAACAGGAAACGGTCGCGGTTCTGCCATTTTGGATTCGCGGGATTGTGGCGATAGTGACCACTCCACAGGGCAACTGCGATCTCGGCCATGCCCATCGGCATGCCTGGATGGCCGGAGTTGGCCTTTTGTACAGCGTCCATTGCCAGTGCGCGGATCGCATTGGCCATTTTGGTAGTCGGGAGCGTAGTTGTCATGATGGTGTGGGTCAGTCGCGAGTTTGGGATTCGTTTGCAACAGCACGGACAAGAAAGAACCCAGGCCGGCTGCTTTATGTAGTCAACTATTTTACCAGACTGGGGGGCTGCAAATTAGAATTGCGGCGTACTGGCCCGCCAAATGGCTATACTTTGACGTCTTTCCACCCCACTTACCCCCGTTGAGGATTTGCATGCCGCGTTTTTTCTGCCCCCAGCCGCTCGTTGCCGGCACCACAATCGCCCTGCCGGAGGCTGTCGCCCACCATATCCAGGTCGTGCGCCTGGCGCCGGGCGACCTCATCACCCTGTTCAATGGCGAAGGCGGCGAAGTGCAGGCCAGCCTGGTGGCGGTCGCCAAGCGCAGCGTGACGGCGGAAATACAGGCGCACGTGGCGCGCGAAGCGGAACTGCCGTATGCCGTGACCCTGGCCCAAGCGCTGCCGGAAGCATCGAAAATGGACTGGATCATCGAAAAAGCCATCGAACTGGGCGCCGCGGGCATCGTGCCGCTGGCGGCGCAGCGCTGCGTGGTGCGCTTGTCGAGCGAGCGGGCCGAGAAAAAGCTCGCGCATTGGCAAGGCATCATCGTCTCCGCATCGGAACAATGCGGCCGCAACCGACTGGCCCAGCTGGCGCCATTGCAGGATTTTAGTAGCTGGAGCAGCCAGCAAGATCTGCATAAGCGCATCATTTTGACGCCGCGCGCGGACCAGTCGCTGGCCGACTGGGCGCGCCACCAGCCGCCGCAAGCGATCACCGTGATGGTGGGGCCGGAAGGCGGGTTTACCGAGGCGGAAGAAAAAGCCGCCATCGCGGCTGGCGCCATCGGCTTGGCGATGGGGCCGCGCATCCTGCGCACCGAGACGGCGGGCCTGACGGCGCTGGCCACCCTGGGCGCCTTGTGGGGCGGTATGTAAGAAGCAGCACCTTCTATGAAAAAAGCCACCCGACTACAAAATCGGGTGGCTTTTTTATACCGGACATGCCTGTATGCCGGCGTGCTGACACGCCGGCAGATACTGATTACATGAAGTGGTAGTTGGCACTCACGCGGAAGTAGCGGCCTTGACCGTTGTGCAGTTGGGTGTTGAAGCCTTCCACTGCGTAACGCGGATCGTATGGAGCCTTGATATCAAAGACGTTCTTGACGTTGAACGACAGTGTCAAATCCTTGAAGCCCGTGTACGAATAGGCCAGATTGGTCGTCGTCCAGCTCTTCACGCTGCAGTTGGTGATGTAGTTGCTGAATTTCGGCAAGCCACCCAGTTGATACGCAGTCGATGGCTGTCCCGAGCCGTACTGGCAGTATGGCTTATCGTAAAATACATCGTTGTCGCTGCGGCGCAGCAGCGACACGGCACCCACGAAATCAACCGACGTGGTCAGCGAGTGATCGCCACGCGTCCAATTGGCCGATGCACTAGCGCGGTGCTTCGGATTGTCGCCAACCGACGTTGACCAGTCGGAAATGCCGCCAGCAGAACCCGAGGTGTCGGTCGCTACGTCGCCTGGACGCTCGGCACGCTTGAAGCTCATCAGATAGCTCCAGTTCACATTGGCGGTCAGACGGCCCATGTCGCCCAGCGATTTGCGGAAGGCGACTTCAACGTCGACGCCCTTCACCTCGGTGCTGCCCTGGTTCACATACGAACGGTTGACCTGATAGATCGGGCCGCTATTTGGGATAGGCTTGCCGCTGCCATCGACCAATTGGTTAGCTGCGCTATTGTCGCGCACCACGTTGGCGGGGTAGCGGTCAGCATGGTCGATCATGTACTGTGCGCTGAACAAAGCGGTCTCATCGACCTTTTTGATGCGATAGTAGTCGATCAGCACGTCGATATCCTTGGTCGGCGCGAGGATCAGGCCCAGCGAGTAGCTCTTCGACTTTTCAGGACGCAGGTCAGGCGTTGCCGACGACAGGCTGGAAATACCCTTGGCGCAATCGCCCTTGTCCGCGCCGGGGACCGGATTGACACCGTCCGGGCAGCGCAGCGAATCCGTTACCGTCGAGAATGACTGTACGCCGCCTGGCGACACTTGCGTCAGGGCAGGAGCACGGAAACCTTCCGCGTAGGTGCTGCGGATGGCAATTTTATCGTTGACCGTCAGCTTGCCGCCCACTTTAGGGACGAAATTGCCCTTCAGGTTAGGGTATTTGTCGTAACGGCCAGCAAAGTCCATCTCGAAGTTCTTGGTCCACGGCGTACGCACTTCAAAGAAGGCGGAGCTCACATTGCGGCGACCGTCGGCAACCGAGTTGGCCAGGCCAACGATATCGCCACGCTGCACTGCCATGTCCGGTGTCAGGCCGATTTTTTCTTGACGGAATTCAGCACCAAACGCCACGCCTACCTGGCCGCCGCCCAACTGACCGAAGGCGGTACTGGCTTTGGCATCAACCTGGGCAACCTGCGCAAAACCGCGGTTGGCCAGATCGCGCGTGACGCTAGGATCGGCATTGACCTGTGCCAGGGTCCAACCCTGGGTCATGACTTTTTCCAGGGTCGGGCGGTACAGCATGCCGAACGTCTCTTCCTTGCGCTCGGCACGGTTCCACAGGAAACCGGTTTCCCAGTCCCACTCGCCGACGGTGCCGCGCAAGCCGGTCAGCAAACGGTAGGTTTCATTGGTATTGACTGCGCCACCTTCCGCGCTGACGCGGTAGCCGACTGCGGCGCGCTGCGTCGGAAACGGATTGTCAGGGTGGCCTACCGGCAGAATCATCTGGAATTGCTGGGGCGCAGCGCCCAGCAGGAAGACGGTCGTGGCGGCCGTGCCACGGAATGCCGTTGGAGCACGCAGGTAGGTACGTTCCGAACGGCTATAGCCCGCTTCCGCAAACGCGGTCATGCTCGGCGTGATTTCGTACGTGGCACGCGACAGCACGTTGGCGTCCTTGCCTGCGCTTTGCACTTCCGAATAATCGTTGGTGTTGAAATTACAGAACGTACGGCCCACCAGGGTATCGGTTGCTGTCAGATTATGCGCCACACGGTCGCCCGTAATCTGTTGCGAGGTCGGGCAGTCCAGGCGATTCTTGACCAGGTCGCGCAAAACATAGTTATTGGCGAAGTTCTTGCCGCCTGGCGTACGCTCAGCATAGAAGAAAGGCGAGGTGCTCAGGCTGCTCGAAAACGGGTTCAGGCGGGCGTTGATGTCCGCGTACATGCCTTTTTCGACGTCGTTGACGTTCTTGATCAGGGTACTGTCGCGCTTGGCGATGTCAAAGCTGACGAAAGCGTTGAAACGGTCCTTGCCGAAACCGAAGATACCACTGAGGTTTTGGCGGGCAAACTCGCCGTCATCGTTGGCACTGATGCTGGCTGTCAATTCAGCACCTGTGTAATTAGTTTTGGTAATGAAGTTGACCACACCGGCAATCGCGTCGGAACCGTACACAGCCGAGGCACCATCCTTGAACACCTCAACGCGTTCAATCGCGGAAACCGGGATGCTGTTCAAGTCATACACGGCCGATTTACCCTGGTTCGGGTCGGCGTAAGCGGATGCCGTGATGCGGCGGCCGTTCAACAGGACCAGTGTAGACGAGGAACCCAGGCCGCGCAGGGAAGCCGTGGCTGCACCGCGCGAGAAACCGCCGTCGGTTACGTCCACCGAGGATCCCGAGCCGAAGGCGGGGATCGAGTGCAACAGCTCAGCTACAGTGTTGGCGCCAGTCGCGGCGATCTGTTTGGCATTGAGAGTCTGGACCGGGGAAGAACCTTCCTTTTCGGAACGTTTAATATTCGAACCAGTCACCAGCACCTTTTGCACGGCGGGCTCGGCGGGCACCTCTTGCGCAATCGCCACCATGTGCGACGATGCCAGCGTAAGTGCTACTGCAACAACACTACGTTTCAACACAATTTTCTTAACCAATTTGTTCTCCGTACAAGCCACTCTCACAGCTTGCTCTTATAGAACTGACTGTTGACCAAGGAACTGTGGGTTCAATCCCTTGGCAACCCGATCTAGGATCGCCGTTCACCCCCGGCTTGTTTTTACAAAATGTGATGGACATTTTGCCTAGTGGATACACTAGAACATTTCCTGGCCCAAATTGTCAAATATATCCATAGAAGTTACACTTAATTACAACAGTAAGGATTTTCTACATGTGTCGAACAGGAACAAGCAAGTGGCAGGTGCGCGAAAAGTGGCACCGGGAGATAAGAGCATGAGTGAGCAAATGCGCAAAAGCAGGGACTCGGGCAGCTATCGATACAAGAGTCTTAACAAGCCTTCTAGTTCATCATGAGACTACAACGTTGTCAATAAGAAATGTTGGTTTCATACCTTCACGCACATAAAACAACACAATGAAAGCACCATCCCGGGCTGCACGCACTCCATGCAATTGCGGGCGCGCAGTGGCCATATGGGGAGCACAGGAAACCAGGGCCGGCGGCACGGCGCCAGTGCAACACGGCGGCGGGGTCAGGTCCGCCGTTCAGACACGACTTCAGCCATTCCGATGTCCAAGCCATGACCTACATCGCCACCGCTTTTCAAGGATACTCAGTCGTGCCGTATCGGCATTTAATAAAGCGCAACTTGCCACAAATAAAGATGAGCAAAGCTGAGATCGTGTACGGATGCCGGACCTGACCCTGGCCTCTGCTGGATGCCGGACCTGACCCTGGCCTCTGCTGTCAGTGCCGGCGCCAGGGCGGCGGGGTCAGGTCCGCCGTTCAGACACGACTTCAGCCATTCCGATGTCTGAGGTGTACTGTCAATAGCGGACACTCTTGTTTCAAGCCGCCCGTGTCTGTTTGCTGAATTTTTCAGCGAACAACGCGGGCGGAACATTGCCGAGGCGCGAGTGGCGCCGCTGGCGGTTGTAAAAG
>NZ_PEBS01000026.1 GCF_002869965.1 Janthinobacterium sp. ROICE36 | reverse complement strand
GTTTGGTGACGACGAGAAGAAGTCACAGGGAAAGAGCAATACGGGTCAGCGCCGCGCAGCTGAAGCAGTGGAAACGGGCACAGCTTAAATTAGTCGGCAAAGTGTCTTGACTAATGGATCCACTTTAGACCAGCGCGCCGCCGTGGTGCGCAAGATGACGCATGAGCAGGTCGAGGAGGGTCAGGCCCTGTCGGCGAAATGGAAGCCGGGCATGCCCTTGCCGCGCCAGTCGAAGACGGGCGGCGCTTAGCGGGAGGCCTTCAGCAAGGGGCGGCGGCTTGGCGTACAATCGCCGTTTTCCCTTGAACGAGTCCCGCCATGCGTGCAGTTGCCATCAGCCAGCCAGGTCCCGCCGACGTTTTGCAGATCGCCGAACGTCCCATGCCGCAATATAAGGCGGGCGAACTGCTGATCAAGGTGCACGCGGCCGGCATCAACCGCCCTGACGTGCTGCAGCGTCTGGGCAAGTATGCGCCGCCGGCCGGCGCGTCCGACTTGCCCGGCCTGGAAGTGGCGGGCGAAGTCGTCGATGGTGACTTTGGCAATACTGAGTTCAAAAAAGGCGACCTGGTCTGCGCGCTGGTGAAGGGCGGCGGCTATGCCGAATACTGCGCAGCGCCCGCCGGCCAATGCCTGCCCTTGCCGCAAGGCTTGACGGCGCTGGAAGGCGCCTCCCTGCCGGAAAACTTCTTTACCGTCTGGAGCAATGTCTTTGACCGCTGCGCGCTGGCCGATGGCGAAACCTTGCTGGTGCAGGGCGGCACGTCCGGCATCGGCGTGGCGGCCATTCAACTGGCGGCCGCGCTGGGCCATCGCGTGTTCGCCACGGCGGGCAGCGACGAGAAGGCGCGCGCCTGCGAAGCATTGGGCGCCGAACGGGGCATCAATTACCGCACGGAAGATTTCGTGGCTGTCGTCAAGGAATTGACCGCTGACAAGGGTGTCGACGTCATCCTCGACATGGTGGGCGGCGATTACGTGCCGCGCGAAATCGATTGCCTGGCCGACGATGGCCGCATCGGCCTGATCGCCGTGCAGGGCGGCAGCAAGGCCACCCTGGACCTGGGGCAGCTGCTGCGCCGCCGCCTGAGCGTCAGCGGCTCCACCCTGCGTCCGCGCCCCGTCGCTTTCAAGGCCGCCATTGCGCACCACCTGCGCACGACCGTCTGGCCCTTGATCGAGGCGGGCAAGATCAAGCCTGTGATCTATCAAACGTTCCCGCTGGAAAAAGCCAGCGAGGCGCATGCCTTGATGGAAGCGAGCACGCATGTGGGCAAGATCATGTTGCAAGTTGTTTGAAACGGGCACTGCCTGTTTGACCGGCATCGGTGCCGGAGTTAGAATGACGGGTTATTAGAATTTAGGCTACTATGCGTCGCAAACTCGTCGTCGGAAATTGGAAAATGAACGGCAGTCGCACCTCGAACGCGGTGTTATTGTCTGAAATGGTGGCTGGCCTGACTGCCTCTGGCGCCGCCAGCGCCGTCTGTGTGCCTGCGCCGTATCTGGCGCAGTGCCAGGCGCAATTGGCAGGCACGGCTCTCGGTTGGGGCGCGCAGGATGTGTCCGCGCACGCCAGTGGCGCTTACACGGGAGAAATCTCGACCGCCATGCTGCAGGATTTTGGCTGCAGCCATGTGGTGATCGGGCATTCCGAGCGCCGCGCCTACCACGGCGAGAGCGATGCGCAGGTGGCGGCCAAGACGGTTGCCGCGCTGGCGGCAGGCATCACGCCTATCGTTTGCATCGGCGAAACCTTGGCGCAGCGCGAAGCGGGTCAGACCGACGCCGTGGTGGCGCAGCAACTGGGCGCCGTGCTGGCGGCAATTTCCACCGACGACGTGGCGAAACTGGTGCTGGCCTACGAGCCAGTCTGGGCCATCGGCACGGGCAAGACGGCCACGCCGCAAATGGCGCAGGACGTGCATCAGGTATTGCGCGGCCAGCTGGCAGCAAAGAATGCGGTAGCGGCGGCCGGCGTGCAGATCCTGTACGGCGGCAGCATGAAGCCGGAGAACGCAAAAGAATTGATGGCGATGCCGGATATCGATGGCGGTCTGATCGGTGGGGCAGCATTGAAGGCGGCGGATTTCCTGGCAATTATTCACGCCGCTGATTGAATTAATTTAAACTAAGAATGGAATTGCAATGAACATGATGTTCAATCTGGTAGTGGTAGTACAGGTTATTTCGGCATTGTCGATTATCGCGCTGGTGTTGCTGCAGCACGGCAAGGGCGCCGACATGGGCGCCGCCTTTGGTTCGGGCGCCTCGGGCAGCCTGTTCGGTGCGACGGGTTCGTCGAACTTCATGTCGAAATCGACGGGCGTTGCCGCCGCGATCTTCTTCGGCGCCACCCTGGCCCTGTCGGTGATGGCCAATCAGCGCGCCACCACCGTCGGCGGCGGCGTGATGGATAAAGTCGTCAAGCCAGTGCCAGTCACCGGCGCGGGCGCGATCCCGACGACGGTGCCTGCAGCACCGGCGGCCAGCGCTCCGGCAGCAGCGGCACCGGTTGCCAGCACCCCGGCAGGCGCGATTCCAAAGTAATTCTGTCGTATCCCGATACCTCATCGAGAGTAATTCTCATTACGGGCAGATGATTGCTCAATGTTTTAGCAGTGCAGCAGAAAAAAATCCTGACGCGCTGTAAACTGTAAAAATTTATCGTTTTTATCTGTGTTTTGATGCATTTGTGCATTAACTTTAGCGGCAAAGCAGAGTAGAATACGGGCCTTACCGCCGACGTGGTGAAATTGGTAGACACGCTATCTTGAGGGGGTAGTGGCGCAAGCTGTACGAGTTCGAGTCTCGTCGTCGGCACCAGAAATCAGAAGCCAGCAACGGCGCACGAGCCATGGCTCGTACAAAGTTGCTGGCTTTTTTTACGAGGATGTGTCGTTCGATCCTGGTCTTAGCTTTGATTGGGGTCGTGCGTTAGATACGCTGCAAATGATCGCAGCGTCCTCATTTAACCGATCGTTCAATATAAGCTTATCAATCGTGAACCTCGAAAATTACTTCCCCGTCCTGCTGTTTATTATTATCGGCCTTGGTGTCGGTATCGCTCCCCAGCTCCTGGGGCGCCTGTTAGGCCCTCACAAGCCTGACGCAGCAAAACTCTCCCCGTACGAATGTGGCTTTGAAGCATTCGAAGACGCGCGCATGAAATTTGATGTGCGCTACTATCTGGTCGCAATCCTGTTTATTTTGTTCGATCTGGAAACGGCATTCTTTTTCCCATGGGGCGTTGCAATGCGCGACCTGGGCTGGGCCGGTTTCGTCACGATGATGGTGTTCATCGCTGAATTCGTGGTCGGATTTTGGTACATTTGGAAGAAAGGTGCCCTTGACTGGGAATAAGCCATGGCTATTGAAGGCGTATTAAGCGAAGGTTTCATCACTACCTCGGCCGACAAGCTGATCAACTGGGCGCGCACCGGGTCTATGTTCCCGATGACGTTCGGTCTGGCCTGCTGTGCGGTCGAAATGATGCATGTGGGCGCAGCCCGCTACGATATGGACCGTTTTGGCGTCGTGTTTCGTCCGTCGCCGCGTCAGTCCGACGTCATGATCGTTGCCGGTACCCTGTGCAACAAGATGGCGCCGGCCTTGCGCAAGGTCTACGACCAGATGGCAGAGCCACGCTGGGTTATCTCGATGGGTTCCTGCGCCAATGGCGGCGGGTACTACCATTACTCCTATTCTGTGGTGCGCGGTTGCGACCGCATCGTGCCCGTCGACGTGTATGTGCCTGGCTGTCCTCCGACCGCTGAAGCCTTGCTGTACGGCATCATGCAGTTGCAGAACAAGATCAAGCGTACCAGCACGATCGCACGCTAACCGGGCCGCTTCAGATTATGACTACACATTTAGAAGTATTGCAAAACGCCCTCGGCACTGCCCTGGGCGATCGCGTTAGCACGACGGTTGCGTTGGGCGAAGTCACCCTGGTCGTCAAGGCCGAGGACTACCTGGCCGTGATGCAGACCTTGCGCGATGATCCGAGCCTGCATTTCGAGCAAATGCTCGACCTGTGCGGCGTCGACTACTCGACCTATGGCGACGGTAGCTGGGATGGCTTGCGTTTCGCGGCCGTCTCGCATTTGCTGTCGGTCAAGCACAACTGGCGCGTGCGCGTGCGCGTGTTCGCGCCCGACGACGACATGCCGCTGCTGCCCTCCGTGGTGAATATCTGGCGTGCCGTCAACTGGTATGAGCGCGAAGCGTTCGACCTGCTGGGCATTCTCTTCGAAGGTCACAACGACTTGCGCCGCCTGCTGACCGACTACGGTTTCATCGGCCATCCGTTCCGCAAGGATTTCCCCGTCTCCGGCTATGTCGAGATGCGTTACGATCCGGAACAAAAGCGCGTGATTTACCAGCCCGTGACGATCGAGCCGCGGGAAAACGTGCCGCGCGTGATCCGCGAAGAACATTACGGGATGAAATAATGGCTGAGATTAAGAACTACACCCTGAACTTTGGGCCACAGCATCCGGCCGCGCACGGTGTGCTGCGCCTGGTGCTGGAGATGGATGGCGAAGTCATCCAGCGCGCCGATCCGCACATCGGCCTGCTGCACCGCGCCACCGAGAAGCTGGCCGAGCAAAAGACCTATCTGCAATCCGTGCCGTACATGGACCGTCTCGACTATGTGTCGATGATGTGCAATGAACATGCGTACGTGATGGCCATCGAAAAGATGCTGGGCCTGGAAGTGCCGCTGCGCGCGCAATACATCCGCGTCATGTTCGACGAGATGACGCGCATCCTGAATCACCTGATGTGGCTGGGTACCCACGCGCTGGACGTTGGCGCCATGGGCCCCTTCCTGTATTGCTTCCGCGACCGCGAAGACTTGTTCGACGCCTACGAGGCAGTCTCGGGCGCGCGCATGCACGCGGCCTACTACCGTCCGGGTGGCGTATACCGCGACTTGCCGGATGCGATGCCGCAGCACAAGGCCTCGATCATCCGCAACGCCAAGGCGATTTCCAGGCTAAATGAAAACCGCCAGGGTTCGCTGCTGGACTTCATCGAAGACTTCGCGCGCCGTTTCCCCAATTCCGTGGACGAGTACGAAACCCTGCTGACCGATAACCGTATCTGGAAGCAACGGACAGTCGGCATCGGCGTGGTCTCGCCGGAAGATGCGCTGGCCATGGGCTTTACGGGCGCCATGCTGCGCGGCTCGGGCGTGCAGTGGGACTTGCGCAAGAAACAGCCGTACGAAGTGTACGACCTGATGGATTTCGACATTCCTATCGGCACCAACGGCGATTGCTACGACCGCTACCTGGTCCGCGTGGAAGAGTTGCGCCAGTCGAACCGCATCATCAAGCAATGCGTGGAGTGGCTGCGCAACAATGAAGGTCCTGTCATGACCAGCAACCGCAAGGTGGCGCCTCCGGGCCGCGTCGACATGAAGACCAACATGGAGTCCCTGATTCACCACTTCAAGCTGTTCACCGAAGGTTTCCACGTGCCGCCAGGCGAGGCCTACAGCGCCGTGGAACATCCGAAGGGCGAGTTCGGCGTGTACCTGGTGTCCGATGGCGCCAACAAGCCGTACCGCATGAAACTGCGCGCGCCAGACTACGCCCACTTGCAGTCGCTCGATGAGATGGCGCGTGGGCACATGCTTGCCGACGCCGTGACCATCATCGGGACGCAAGATATCGTGTTCGGCAGTATTGACCGCTAAGAGGCAAAAAGTATGTTGTTATCAGAGCAATGCTATAAGAAAATTGACCGCGAGCTGGCCAAGTACCCGGCCGACCAGCGTCAGTCGGCCGTGATGGCCGCGCTGGCCCATGCCCAGGATGAGCTGGGCTGGCTGGCGCCGGAAACCATGAAGGAACTGGCCGATTACATCGGCATGCCGGCGATTGCCGTGCAGGAAGTGGCCACGTTCTACAATATGTACAACGTCAAGCCCGTGGGCAAGCACAAGATCACCGTGTGCACCAACCTGCCATGCGCCCTGTCGGGCGGTGTGCGCGCTGCAGACTACCTGAAGCAGAAACTGGGTATTGATTTCCGCGAAACCACCGCCGATGGCCAGTTCACCCTGGTTGAAGGCGAGTGCATGGGTGCTTGCGGCGATGCGCCTGTCTTGCTGGTCAGTAATAAAACCATGTGCAGCTGGATGTCGAACGAGAAAATCGACGCCATGCTGGAGGAACTCAAGAAATGACGTCACTCCACAACCGCCATATCGATCCATTGATCCTGAAGGATCTGGATGGCAAGAACTGGCATTTGCAAGATTATGTGAACCGCGGCGGCTATAGCGCCCTGCGGCGTATCCTGGAAGAGAAAATCACGCCGGAGCAGATCATCGCCGACCTCAAGGCGTCGTCCTTGCGCGGCCGTGGCGGCGCGGGTTTTCCTACCGGCTTGAAGTGGAGCTTCATGCCGCGCCAGTTCCCGGGTCAAAAATACCTCGTCTGCAATACAGATGAAGGCGAACCGGGCACCTTCAAGGACCGCGACATCATTCGTTACAATCCCCATGCCCTGATCGAAGGCATGGCCATTGGCGCTTATGCGATGGGCATCACCGTCGGCTACAACTATATCCACGGCGAAATCTGGGCCGAGTACGCCCGTTTCGAAGAAGCGCTGGAAGAGGCGCGTGCCGCCGGTTTCCTGGGCGACAAGATCATGGGCAGCGAGTTCTCGTTCCAGTTGCATGCGCACCATGGTTATGGCGCCTACATCTGCGGCGAAGAAACGGCCCTGCTGGAGTCCCTGGAAGGCAAGAAAGGCCAGCCGCGCTTCAAGCCGCCTTTCCCTGCCTCGTTTGGCCTGTACGGCAAGCCGACGACGATCAACAACACGGAAACCTTCGCGGCCGTGCCCTTCGTGCTGAACATTGGTCCAGAGAAATACCTGGCGATGGGCAAGCCGAACAATGGCGGTTCGAAGATCTTCTCGATCTCGGGCGACGTGGAATTGCCGGGCAACTACGAAGTGCCGCTCGGCACGCCGTTCGCCACACTGCTGGAACTGGCAGGTGGCATGCGCGGTGGCAAAAAGATCAAGGCCGTGATCCCTGGCGGCTCGTCCGCGCCGGTGATCCGCGGCGACATCATGATGCAGACCGACCTGGACTATGACTCGATCGCGAAAGCCGGTTCGATGTTGGGTTCGGGCGCCATCATCGTGATGGACGAAACACGCTGCATGGTGAAGGCGCTGGAGCGCCTGTCCTACTTCTATTTTGAAGAATCGTGCGGCCAGTGTACGCCTTGCCGTGAAGGCACAGGCTGGATGTACCGCATGGTGCACCGCATCGAGCAGGGGCAGGGTCGTCCAGACGACCTGGACATGCTCAACTCGATCGCCGACAACATCCAGGGCCGCACTATTTGCGCGCTGGGCGATGCGGCTGCCATGCCGGTACGGGCCTTCATTAAGAATTTCCGTGAAGAATTTGAATATCATATCGAGCACAAGCATTGCTTAGTGCCCGCATATATCTAAGCTGCGTCAGGTAACGATCACCATGGTTGAAATCGAAATAGACGGCAAAAAAGTCGAAGTCCCTGCTGGTAGCATGGTGATGGACGCCGCCAACAAATTGGGAACCTACATTCCGCACTTCTGCTATCACAAGAAATTGTCGATCGCAGCGAACTGCCGCATGTGCCTGGTCGAAGTGGAAAAGGCGCCCAAGCCTTTGCCCGCTTGTGCGACCCCGGTCAGTGCCGGCATGATCGTGCGCTCCGCCAGCGATAAGGCTGTGCAGGCGCAAAAGTCGGTGATGGAATTCTTGCTGATTAACCACCCGCTCGATTGCCCGATCTGCGATCAGGGCGGCGAATGCCAGTTGCAAGACTTGGCTGTGGGCTACGGCAAGAGCGAATCGCGCTACAAGGAAGACAAGCGCGTCGTGCAGCCGAAGGAAGCCGGTCCGCTGGTTTCCATGCAGGAAATGTCGCGCTGCATCCAGTGCACCCGCTGCGTGCGCTTTGGCCAGGAAGTGGCCGGCGTGATGGAGCTGGGCATGATAGGCCGCGGCGAACACTCGGAAATCGTCTCGTTTGTGGGCCAGACGGTCGACTCCGAACTGTCGGGCAACATGATCGACCTGTGCCCGGTCGGCGCACTGACCTCGAAGCCGTTCCGCTACAGCGCCCGTACGTGGGAACTGTCGCGCCGCAAATCGGTCAGCCCGCATGACGGCCTGGGCGCGAACCTGATCGTGCAAGTGAAAGCTGGCAAGGTCAAACGCGTATTGCCGCTGGAAAATGAAGCCGTCAACGAGTGCTGGATCTCGGACAAGGACCGTTTCTCGTACGAAGCGCTGGACAGCGCCGAACGCCTGACTTCCCCGATGCTGAAACAAGGCAACGAGTGGAAAGAAGTCGATTGGCAGACGGCGCTGGAATACGTGGCGCACGGTTTGAAAAATATCAAGCACGAGCATGGCGCTGATGCCATCGCCGCGCTGGCAACGCCGCATTCGACCGTCGAAGAGCTGGTACTGCTGCAAAAAGTGGCCCACGGTCTCGGTTCCGAGAACGTCGACTTCCGCCTGCGCCAGACCGACTTCGCGCTCGACGCAAGTGTGAAACCATGGCTGGGCATGCCGATCAACGAATTTGGCCAGATCAAGCGCGCCTTCGTCATCGGCTCGTTCCTGCGCAAGGATCATCCATTGCTGGCCACGCGTTTGCGCGCGTCCGTCAAGGGCGGCGCCAAGCTGTCTATCCTGCACGCCTCCGACGATGATCAATTGATCAGCATCGCCAACAAGATGATCGTTGCGCCGAGTGATTGGCTGGCGGCCTTGTCGGAAGTGCTCGTTGCTGTTGCCAAAGCGAAAGAAATCGCCGCGCCAAACGGTTTTGAAGCGATTGTTGCTTCGGACGTGGCTGTCGCCATCGCCGCCAGCCTGATGGCCGGCGACCATGGTGCCGTGCTGCTGGGTAATGCGGCAACGCAACACCCGCAAGCATCGCAACTGCATGCTGCCGCGCAATGGATCGCCGAACAGACGGGCGCCAAGCTCGGTTACCTGACGGAAGCGGCCAACACGGTAGGCGCGCACCTGGTCGCCAAGCCGCGCGCCAATGTGCAAGCTGCCTTTGCTGTGCCGAAAAAAGCTTACGTGCTGCTGCATGCCGAGCCGGAATTCGATGCCGCTAATCCACAAGCGGCCCGCGCCGCCCTGGATGGCGCCGAGATGGTCGTGGCGATGTCGGCCTTCAAACACGGCATGGATTACGCCGATGTCTTGCTGCCGATCGCTCCGTTTGCTGAAACCTCGGGTACCTTCGTCAATTGCGAAGGCCGCGTGCAAAGTTTCAACGGCACCGTGAAACCGCTGGCGGAAACCCGCCCAGCCTGGAAAGTGCTGCGTGTCCTGGGCAACATCCTGGGCCTGGCCGGTTTCGACTACGACACCTCGGAAGCGATCCGCGACGAAGCGTTTGGCGCTGGCGTGACCGATCTGTCGGCACAGCTGAGCAACATCGCGAAAAATGCACCGGAAGCGGCAAGCTACGCACCGGCCTCGCCTGCGCTGCAACGCATCGCCGACGTGCCGATCTACTTCGCCGACGCGCTGGTGCGCCGCTCCGAACCTTTGCAACGCACGGTCGATGGCGCCGCGCCGCAAGCGCACCTGTCCCTGGCGCTGGCTGACAAGCTGGGCATCAAGGCGGGCGACAAGGTCAAAGTGGCGCAAGGCTCCGGCAGCGCCATCCTGGTGGCGGCAATTCATGCCGGCTTGCCAGCCAATGTGGTCAAAGTGTCGGCGGCGCATGCCTCGACGGCTAGCCTGGGCGGCATGTTCGGTGACATCACAGTTGAAACAGCAGAGGGGAAAATCTGATGGCTCTGCCTGAATTTGTAAACGTCATCAACAGCAGCGGTCAGGATTTGCTGGGCGGCTCCTGGCCGTTCTTCTGGACCCTGATCAAGATCCTGTGCGTGCTGTTGCCGCTTATGGGCCTGGTTGCTTACGCCACCTTGTGGGAGCGCAAGCTGATCGGCTGGATCCAGATCCGCGTCGGCCCGAACCGCGTCGGCCCCTTGGGCTTGCTGCAGCCGATCGCCGATGCATTGAAACTCTTGTTCAAAGAGATCATCATCCCGGCCAAGGCCGCCAAGGGCCTGTTCGTGATCGGCCCGATTATGACCATCATGCCGGCCCTGGCCGCCTGGTCGGTCGTGCCGTTCGGTCCGCAAGCCGTGCTGGCCAACGTCAACGCGGGCTTGCTGCTGCTGCTGGCGATTACCTCGATGGAAGTCTACGGCATCATCATCGCCGGCTGGGCCTCGAACTCGAAGTATTCGTTCATGGGCGCCATGCGCGCGTCGGCACAGATGATTTCGTATGAAATCCCGATGGGCTTCGTGATGGTCATCGTGCTGATGGTCTCGGGCAGCCTGAACTTCATCGACATCGTTGGCGGCCAGCAAATCGGCTACTTCGCCGACAAGGGCGTGAACTTCATGTCGTGGAACTGGCTGCCGCTGCTGCCGATGTTCGTCATCTACCTGGTGTCGGGCCTGGCTGAAGCCAACCGTCACCCGTTCGACGTCGTCGAAGGCGAGTCGGAAATCGTCGCCGGCCACATGGTCGAGTACTCGGGCATGGCCTACGCCATGTTCATGCTGGCCGAATACGCCAACATGATACTGATCGGCGCGCTGGCTTCGATCATGTTCCTCGGTGGCTGGTCCGCACCGTTTGCTTTCCTTGAGTTCTGGGGTGGTTTCGGCGGCTTCTTCTGGCTGTTCGCAAAAACCTTCTTCATCGTCTCGGTGTTCATCTGGGTACGCGGTACTTTCCCACGTTACCGTTATGACCAGATCATGCGCCTCGGCTGGAAAGTGTTTATCCCGTTGACGCTGGTCTACCTGGTCTTCGTCGCTGCCTGGATGCAGACATCCTGGAATATTTGGAAGTAAGAGAGTGCATACGAATGGATAAGGTAAAAGATTTCTTCAGCAGCCTCTTGTTAGGCGAGCTGATCAAGGGCATGGCGTTGACAGGCAAGTACATGTTTTCGCGCAAGATCACGGTGCAATTCCCGGAAGAGAAGACACCGATCTCGCCGCGTTTCCGTGGCTTGCACGCGCTGCGCCGCTACCCGAACGGCGAGGAACGTTGCATCGCCTGCAAACTGTGCGAAGCGGTTTGCCCGGCGATGGCCATCACGATCGAATCGGAACAGCGTGACGACGGCTCGCGCCGCACCACGCGTTACGATATTGACTTGACCAAGTGCATCTTCTGCGGTTTCTGCGAAGAGTCCTGCCCGGTCGATTCGATCGTCGAGACGCAAATCCTGGAATACCACGGCGAGAAACGCGGGGATTTGTATTACACGAAAGAGATGTTGCTGGCCGTAGGTGATCGTTATGAAAATGACATCGCCGCTGCGCGCGCCGCCGACGCACCTTATCGCTGATGGATGCGCCGCAGCCCATGGCTGCGGCGCGCCCCTCGTTCATCTGTACGTCTATTGGGTTTTTTATGGACTTTAAAACAATTTTGTTTTACGCCTTCGCGCTGATCTTGATTCTGGCAGCGACGCGCGTCATCACGGCCCGTAATCCGGTCCACGCAGTACTGTTCCTGGTGCTGTCCTTCTTTTCCGCCGCAGGCATCTGGATGCTGCTGCAAGCTGAATTCCTGGCCATCGTGCTGGTATTGGTGTATGTCGGCGCCGTGATGGTGCTGTTCCTTTTCGTGGTCATGATGCTCGATATCAATATCGACCGCATGCGTGTAGGCTTCTGGGGCTACCTGCCTTTATCGGTGACGGTGGGCGTGATCATCGTGCTGGAAATGGCCGCTGTGCTGTGGCACGGTTTCCGCAACTTTGCGCCTAGCATTGCTCCGGTGAACGTCAACCTGGGCGGCACCAAGGAACTGGGCCTGCTGATCTACACGAAATATGTGTTCGCCTTCGAGATCGCTGCCGTCGTGCTGCTGGTGGCCATCGTTGCCGCAGTTGCACTGACTTTGCGCAAACGCAAGGACACCAAGCATTTTGCTCCGGGCGATGCGGTACGCGTCAAACGCAACGACCGCCTGAAGATCATCAAGATGGACGCGGTTGTCGAGCGTCCTGCGGCTGAGCCGGAAGTTAAGGAGGCACCATGACATTATCGCTCACACATTTTCTGGTCCTGGGCGCGATCCTGTTCGCAATCTCGATCGTCGGTATTTTCCTGAACCGCAAGAACATCATCGTATTGCTGATGGCAATCGAATTGATGCTGCTGGCGGTGAATATGAATTTCATCGCGTTCTCCCATTTCATGGGCGACGCGGCCGGTCAGATCTTCGTTTTCTTCATCCTGACGGTTGCCGCCGCTGAGTCGGCTATCGGTCTGGCTATTCTGGTGGTGATGTTCCGCAATCTGGATACCATCAACGTCGAAGACCTGGACAGCCTCAAAGGCTGATGTTTTTCAGACTCGATCTCTCGAATAATAACGATTAAGGTTCATCATGGCGGGGCAACTCCTCAACCCTAACCTCCTTCTTGCCGTACCGCTGGCGCCGCTGGCCGGTGCCGCGATTGCAGGCTTGCTTGGCACCCAGTTCCTGGGTAATTTGGTCGGACGCAAGACGTCGCATACCGCGACGATCCTGGGCGTACTGATAGCGTTCATCCTGTCCATGCAGACATTGCTGGCAGTGATGGATGGCGCGACATTCAATGGCACGATCTATAACTGGATGACGATCGGCAGCCTGAAGATGGAAGTGGGCTTCCAGATCGATTCGCTGTCGGCGATGATGATGTGCGTGGTCACCTTCGTCTCCCTGATGGTGCACATCTACACGATCGGCTACATGAAGGATGACGAAGGCTACAACCGCTTCTTCGCCTACATCTCGCTGTTCACGTTCTCGATGCTGATGCTGGTCATGGCCAACAACTTCCTGCAACTGTTCTTCGGTTGGGAAGCCGTGGGCCTGGTCTCTTACCTGCTGATCGGTTTCTGGTACCAGCGTCCGACGGCCATCGTGGCCAACATGAAGGCTTTCCTGGTCAACCGCGTGGGCGACTTCGGCTTCATCCTGGGCATCGGCCTGCTGCTGGCCTATGGTCAGTCGCTGGACTACCAGGAAATCTTCGCCAAGAAGGAAGCCTTGTCCACCCTGACCCTGCCAGGCACCGATTGGGCCCTGCTGACCGTTGCCTGCATCTGCCTGTTCATCGGCGCGATGGGCAAATCGGCGCAGTTCCCGCTGCACGTATGGCTGCCTGATTCGATGGAAGGTCCTACCCCGATCTCGGCACTGATACACGCCGCGACGATGGTGACGGCCGGTATCTTCATGGTGTCGCGCATGTCGCCGCTGTTCGAATTGTCCGACACGGCACTGTCCTTCATCCTGGTGATCGGTTCCATCACGGCGCTGTTCATGGGCTTTTTGGGCATGATCCAGAACGACATCAAACGCGTCGTCGCTTACTCGACGCTGTCGCAACTGGGCTACATGACCGTCGCGCTGGGCTCGTCCGCGTACTCCGTGGCCGTGTTCCACCTGATGACGCACGCCTTCTTCAAGGCACTGCTGTTCCTGGGCGCCGGTTCCGTCATCATCGGCATGCACCATGACCAGGACATCCGCAACATGGGTGGCCTGCGCAAGTACATGCCGATCACCTGGATCACCTCACTGGTCGGTTCGCTGGCCCTGATCGGCACGCCGCTGTTCTCCGGTTTCTACTCGAAAGACAGCATCATCGAAGCCGTCGAAGCGACGCATATCTGGGGCGCTGGCTTTGCCCAGTTCGCCGTACTGGCTGGCGTGTTCGTCACCGCCTTCTACTCGTTCCGCATGTATTTCCTCGTCTTCCATGGCAAGGAACGTTTCGGTCAGGCGCATGCGCACGGCCACGATGACCATCACGCGCCAGCGGCCAAGCATGATTCGGACGCGCACGATGAAGAAGAGGAAGACGACCACGCGCACCACGGTCTGGAACCTGGCCAGAAGCCGCATGAATCCCCATTCGTCGTGTGGTTCCCGCTGGTGATGCTGGCGATCCCGTCGCTGCTGATCGGCTACCTGACGATAGGCCCGATGCTGCATGGCGATTTCTTCAAGGGCGTGATCTTCGTCGGCGAAAACCATCCAGCAATGGAAGAGTTGTCGCATGAATTCCACGGCGCAATGGCGATGGCGATCCATGGCCTGTCGACGGCCCCGTTCTGGCTGGCATTGTCCGGCGTGGTGGCAGCCTACTACTGCTACATGGTCAACCCGCGTGTGCCGGCCTGGTTCTTTGCCAAGTTCCATGCGATCCACACCTTGCTGGACAACAAGTACTACCTGGACAAGTTCAATGAAGTCGTGTTCGCCGGCGGTGCCCGTTTGCTGGGTAATGGCCTGTGGAACTTCGGTGACAAGAAGCTCATCGATGGCCTGCTGGTCAACGGTAGCGCCAAGGTCGTCGCCTGGCTGTCCTCGCTGTCGCGAGGCTTGCAGACCGGCTACATCTATCACTATGCATTCGTGATGATCCTGGGCGTGCTGGGCTTCCTGATCTATTTCCTGCCATTCTGGCCCGCTAAGTAAGCTGACCTGATAAAAGAATACTGAGAACCATGATGCAGTCTACGATTTCTACACTACCTCCTTACCTGAGTCTGTCGATCTGGGTGCCGATCATTTGCGGCGTCCTGGTCCTGGCTCTCGGCCGTGACAGCAAAGCGGGTTTTACCCGCTGGCTGTCGCTGGCTGGCGCCGTGCTCAGCATGCTGTGCACCTTGCCGCTGATCCAGCATTTCGACAACGCCGCTCACGGCATGCAATTCGTCGAAAAAGCACCGTGGGTTGAAACTTTCAATATCTGGTACTCGCTGGGTATCGATGGCCTGTCGCTGTGGTTCATTCCACTGACGGCCTTCATCACGGTCATCGTCGTCATTTCCGCCTGGCAAGTGATCGAGAAGCGCATCGCCCAGTACATGGGTGCCTTCCTGATCTTGTCGGGCCTGATGATCGGCGTGTTCTGCGCGCTGGACGGCTTGCTGTTCTACTTCTTCTTTGAAGCAACCCTGATCCCGATGTTCATCATCATCGGTATCTGGGGCGGCTCGAACCGCGTGTACGCCTCGTTCAAGTTCTTCCTGTACACCTTCTTCGGTTCGCTGCTGACCCTGGTTGCCATCATCTACCTGCGCAATGTGACGGGTAGCTTCGACATCCTGGCCTGGCATGCGTTCAAGCTGACGATGAACGAACAGATCTTCATCTTCCTGGCCTTCCTGATGGCGTTTGCCGTGAAAGTGCCGATGTTCCCTGTCCACACGTGGTTGCCGGACGTTCACGTGGAAGCGCCTACCGGTGGTTCCGCCGTGCTGGCCGCCATCATGCTGAAACTGGGCGCGTATGGTTTCCTGCGTTTTTCGCTGCCGATCACGCCGGACGCCAGCCACTACCTGTCGGGCTTCATGATCGCCCTGTCGCTGATCGCCGTCATCTACATCGGTCTGGTTGCCCTGGTGCAAACCGACATGAAAAAACTGGTCGCCTATTCGTCGATTGCGCACATGGGTTTTGTGACCCTCGGCTTCTTCATGTTCAACGACATTTCGGTGCAGGGCGGTATCGTGCAGATGGTCTCGCACGGCTTCATCTCCGCTGCGATGTTCCTGTGCATCGGCGTGCTGTATGACCGCATGCATACCCGCAACATCGCCGACTACGGCGGCGTCGTGAACCGCATGCCGAAATTTGCTGCCCTGTTCTTGCTGTTCTCGATGGCCAACTGCGGTTTGCCCGCCACGTCCGGCTTCGTCGGCGAGTTCATGGTGATCCTGGGCGCGGTGCAATACAACTTCTGGATTGGTCTGCTGGCTGCAACGGCACTGATCTGGGGCGCGGCGTACTCGCTGTGGATGGCCAAGCGCGTGGTGTTCGGCAAGATCAAGAACAAGCATGTGGCCGAATTGACCGATATCAACAAACGTGAATTCTTCATGCTTGCTGTGCTGGCCATCGCCGTGCTCGTGATGGGTCTGTACCCAGCCCCGTTCACCGACACGATGCAAACTTCGGTTGCCGACCTGCTGCAGCATGTCGCCATCAGCAAGTTGCCTTAAATAGAAGACCGATAACATGACTAATGCACCTAATCTGCTACCGCTGTACGCGGAAATCTTTCTGCTGATCGCCACCTCGGCGCTCTTGCTGATCGATATGTTCTTGCCTGCGGCGAAGCGCTCGATCACCTATGCGCTGTCCCTGCTGACCTTGGCAGGCTGCGCCTTGCTGACCGTGGGCGACTTCAACGCCGGCACCACCGTCTACACGTTCCACAATATGTTCGTGTCGGACCCGATGTCGCAGCTGTTGAAACTGTTCTCCTACGGCGCCGTGGCGCTGACCCTGATCTACTCGCGCGCCTATGCCACCGACCGCAACATGCTGTCGGGTAACCTGGGCGGCGAGTTCTATGTGCTGGCCCTGTTTGCACTGCTGGGCCAGATGATCATGATCTCGGCCAACAACTTCCTGATCATCTATCTGGGTCTGGAACTGATGTCGCTGTCGCTGTACGCGCTGATCGCCTTGCGCCGTGACAATGCCAAGGCCACGGAAGCGGCCATGAAATACTTCATCCTGGGCGCGCTGGCTTCCGGTTTCATGTTGTACGGTATCTCGATGCTGTATGGCGCGTCCGGCACGCTGGATCTGGGCGAACTGCGCGTGGCGCTGGAAAACGGCAAGACCAACGGCACCATCATGGTCTTCGGCCTGGTGTTCCTGGTAGCGGGCCTGGCCTTCAAACTGGGTGTCGTGCCATTCCACATGTGGGTGCCTGACGTGTATCAAGGTTCGCCGACGGCCGTGACCTTGCTGCTGGGCGGCGCGCCGAAACTGGCCGCGTTTGCCATCACCCTGCGTTTGCTGGGCGAAGGCTTGCTGCCGATGGCGCATGACTGGCAGCAAATGCTGCTGGTGCTGGCCGTGATGTCGCTGGCCATCGGTAACTTCACCGCCATCGCGCAAACCAATTTGAAGCGCATGTTGGCGTACTCGACCATCGCGCAAATGGGCTTCGTGCTGCTGGGCCTGCTGTCGGGCACCGTGGACGCACCGAACAACACCCTGAACGCGGCTGGCGCAGCCACCGCCTACGGCGCCTCGATGTATTACGTGATCACCTACGTGTTCACCACCCTGGGTACCTTTGGCGTGATCATGTTGTTGGCACGTAATGGTTTCGAAGCAGAAGAACTGGCCGACTTCAAGGGCCTGGGCAAACGCAGCCCGATCTTCGCGCTGGTGATGACGCTGTTCATGTTCTCGCTGGCCGGCGTACCGCCGCTGATGGGCTTCATGGCCAAGTATTCGGTGCTCGCTTCCGTGCTGGCTACGGGCCAGCTGTGGCTGACCATCGCCGCCGTGCTGTTCTCGCTGATCGGCGCCTTCTATTACCTGCGCGTCGTGAAAATGATGTGGTTCGACGAGCCGACGGACAGCAACGCGCTGGTCGTGCATGGCGACATGCGCGTCGTGCTGGCCTTGAACGGCGTGTTTGTCCTGGCCCTCGGTGTGATGCCTAACAGCATCCTGGCTGCCTGCGCGACCGCCATCACCAAGACGCTGGCGTCCTGACCGATGGATGTCACCGCCTCGAGCTGGCTGGTGATCGCCCTGGGCATCCTGGGCGCCAACCTGCCATTCTTGAACGAGAAACTGTTTGCCGTCGTGCCCCTGAAAAAGGCGCTGCAGGCAGACGGGGACAAAGGCTGGCGCAAGCCGCTGGCACTGCGCCTGCTGGAGTTGGTGATACTGTACTTCATCGTCGGCGCCGTGGCGTTCGCGCTGGAAGCGCGCATCGGCAACGGTTTCCCGCAGACGTGGGAGTTCTACGCCATCACCGGCTGTCTGTTTCTGGTGCTGGCTTTCCCAGGATTTGTCGGACGCTACCTGCGCAAACGCCGCTAGCACCACCCTCCGAAAGCGGCGCCTCTGGCGCCGTTTTTTTATTTGTCAGCACATGAGCTAAGGAATCCCATGGATACGAATCTGATTGAAACCAAAGTCGACGGCGAACTCGTCTACCAGGGCGGCTTCCTGCGCGTGCAGCGCGACCGCGTGACCTTGCCTGATGGCAAGATCACGGTGCGTGAATTCATCCTGCACCCGGGCGCCGTCGTCATCCTGCCGCTGCTCGACGACGGCACGGTGCTGATGGAACGCCAATACCGCTATCCGCTGGACCGCGTGTTCATCGAATTCCCGGCCGGCAAAATCGACGCAGGCGAGGCCCATCTGGCCTGCGCCCAGCGCGAATTGCTGGAAGAAACGGGCTACACGGCGAGCGACTGGCAATTTGTTTCCACCATCCATAACGCCATCGCCTATTCCGACGAACACCTGGAACTGTTTTTGGCGCGCGGCCTCGTGGCGGGCGAGCGCCGCCTTGACGAGGGCGAGTTCCTGGAAACGTTTACGGCGACAGTGCCGCAGTTGCTCGACTGGGTCAGGGATGGCACCATCACGGACGTGAAAACCGTCATCGGCATCTTTTGGCTCGACAAGATCACCAGCGGCGCCTGGCAAGCGGCTTGATCCTGCGCATGCGCACGGCTCTTTTCCTGCTGCTTGCCTGTGTCACCCTGGGTGTGCAGGCACAGCCGCGCACGCCGTTCCAGGTACGTTGCGAAGACACGATCAGCAAGACGGTGTCCGTGCTGACGGCGCAGCAGAACGGCTACAGCATCGACACGCATCTGCCGTACAAGGCCCTGACCGTGATGAAGGGCATGGCGCGCGCGAATACCTGGGTGCTGGGATTGACCAAGACCGACTCGCGCGTGGCCATCGCGCTGGCCGGTCCCATGCTGCAAGACCCGGTCAGCGGCTATGAATGCGTGGCGCCGCAAATTACCGTGACCCTCACGTATGCGCCCGTGGTGATCTATGTCGGCCGCGAGTTTGTCCCCGGCAGCTGCGCGTATGATGAGATACTCGCGCATGAGCTGCGGCATATGAAAACCTATATGGAACACTTGCCACGCGTGGAAAAGACCGTGCGTGCGGCCTTGGCCAGGCGCTTCGAGGCGCGGCCCCTGTATGCGCCCAGCGGCACGGCGAAGGCGGCGCTGGCGCGCGAGATCGACACGGGCTGGTTGCCATACGTCAAGGCCGAAATGCGCAAGGTGGAAACCTTGCAGGCGGCCATCGATTCGCCGCAGGAATATGCACGCCTGGGCAAGGCGTGCAAAGGCGAGATCCAGAACATCCTGTCGGGCAAGGCAGCGCCCGCCAACTAGGCAATTAGATGAGGAATGGCATGACAGCAGCACCAAACACCGTCCGTTACTTTGCGCTGATCCCCGCCGCCGGCGTGGGCGCGCGCATGGCGGCGGGTAGCCCCAAGCAATACCTGTCCATCGCCGGCAAGCCCATGCTGCGCCACGCCGTGGACGCCTTTCTTGCCAGCCCCCTGATCGCACACACGTATATCGTGGTCAGTGCGGACGATGGCCAGATCGACGGCGTCATGCCGGAGCAGGGCGCAGAGCATGGCGTGACGGTGCTGCGCTGCGGCGGCGCCACGCGCATGGAAACGATATTGAACGCCTTGCAGGCGCTGCACGGCAGCATCGCCGCACATGACCAGGTGCTGGTGCACGACGCGGCCCGTCCCGGCCTGACGCCGGCGCTGATCGGCAAGCTCATCACCGAGGTGGGCGAGCATGCGGCCGGCGGCTTGCTGGCCTTGCCCGTGGTCGATACCGTCAAGCGGGCGGGGGCGGGCAGCCTGTCGGCGCAAACGGTGCCGCGCGACGGCCTGTGGCTGGCGCAGACGCCGCAGATGTTCAGCTATGCCTTGCTGCACCGGGCCCTGTCGCAAGCACCGGACCCGCACGCCATCACGGACGACGCCAGCGCCGTCGAAGCGCTGGGCCTGGCGCCCCGGCTCGTCGAGGGCCACCCGCGCAACCTGAAGGTGACCTTGCCGCGCGACATACACACGGCCGAGCTGTATTTGGCCCATCCTTGAATCCTGAACAGAAAGACCGCATGACGACCATCACCACTCCCGTACTGCCTTTCCGCATCGGCCAGGGCTATGACTGCCACGCGCTGGTGGAGCACCGCGACCTGATCATCGGCGGCGTGAACATCCCCCATCACCTGGGCTTGCTCGGCCATTCCGACGCGGACGTGCTGCTGCACGCCATCACGGACGCCATCTTCGGCGCCGCCGCCCTGGGCGACATCGGCCGCCATTTTCCCGATACGGATGCGCAATTCAAGGGCGCCGATTCGCGCACCCTGCTGCGCGAAGCCGTGCGCCGCGTGCAGGCGAGCGGTTATATCATCGGCAATATCGACGCCACCATCATCGCCCAGCGCCCGAAGATGGCGCCGCACATCGCCGCCATGTGCGCGAATGTGGCCGACGACCTGGGCGTGAGTGTGGGCCAGGTCAACATCAAGGCCAAGACGAATGAGAAGCTGGGTTACCTGGGCCGTGAAGAAGGCATCGCGGCCGAAGCCGTGGCCTTGCTGCTGCGCGCCTGATCCACCACCTTCGCAGTAATCATCGACAGGAGAGAGCATGTTCCAGTTACGCCGCACCAGCATCTTGCTTGCATGGGCATTGGCCGCCGCGCCATCGGCCTGGGCCGAACTGCAAGCCACGGGCGAGCCGCCCGCCGCCAAACAGGGCTGGCAGGCCGAGACCGTCGCGCAGGGCGTGCGCCAACCGTGGGGCATCGCCTGGCTGGGCGAGGGGCGCGCGCTGGTCACCAGCAAGCAGGGCACCTTGCATTTGCTGAATGGCAAGAATTTCGAGGATGTGGCGCTGGAAGGCATGCCCAAAGTCTTCACGGGCGGGCAGGGCGGCTTGCTCGATATCGTCATTCACCCGCAAGATGCTGGCAAGGCCACGTCAAGAGTCTACATGACGGTGTCGACGGGCACCAGTGACGCCAACCGCACGACCCTGGTGCGCGGCGTGTTCGACGGCAAGAAGGTGACGGGCATCCAGACCCTGTTCAGGGTGGCCACGGATAAAAGCGGCGGCCAGCACTTCGGTTCGCGCCTGCTGTGGCTGCCGGATGGCACTTTGCTGATGAGCGTGGCAGATGGCGGCAATCCGCCGCTGCGCATAGGCGACCGCCTGGCGCGCGAACAGGCGCAAAACCTGGCCACGCACCAGGGTTCCATCCTGCGCCTGACGGAAGACGGCAAGCCGGCGCCCGGCAACCCGCTGGCGGCCAAGGGCGCCTTGCCGGAAATCTGGTCGCTCGGCCACCGCAATGTGCAGGGCCTGGCGCTCGACCCGGTTTCTGGCCGCGTATGGGCCACGGAGCACGGTCCGTATGGCGGCGATGAGCTGAACCTGGTGGTGGCGGGCGGCAACTATGGCTGGCCCCTGCAAAGTTATGGCGCCGACTACAAAACGCATGAACCCGTCGGCAAGCATGCAGTGCCGGGCATGCTCAAGCCGAGCGTGGCCTGGGTGCCGTCGCCGGCGCCGTCAGGGCTGGCCGTCTACACGGGCGACAAGATTGCCGCCTGGCGTGGCAGCATCTTCAGCGGCGGCCTGGCGGCCAAGGATATCCGCCGCATCGCCGTCGATGCCAGCGGCAAGGTGACGGGGCAGGACCGCCTGGCCATCGGCGCGCGCGTGCGCGACGTGCGCCAGGGACCGGATGGTTACCTGTATGCGCTGACGGATGAAGACAATGGCCGTTTGCTGCGCATCGTGGCGCAGTAGCACGGCGGGCGCCCACTTCGCTTAAGATGGCGCCTTTACTTCATTCAAGGTGGCGGCATGGCCCGTGATACTTATGCATACCGGCAGGTTGCCGTCGAATCGCGCGCGATCAATGGCCGGGTGGAAATGCGCCCCGTGCCGGGCCAGGCTTTTTCTCCGGAGCTGGCCGTGCAGTGCTCGCGCCGCCTGGTCGAGCTGCAGCGCTACCCGCTGGGCAGCCGTTTTTTACTCTTTGCCAAGCTGACGGACCGCCTGGGCGGCACGCCCTTCCTGTATGCATTTCACGGCGATGCAGACGTGCCAATGACGCCGGCCGACGTGACGAAATTCCTCGGCGAATTTCGTCGCGGCCGCATCTGAACCGACGTCCTTGCTAGGCCTTGCAGGCCGCGCCGGCGCCCGCCTTGGTGCTCGCTTGCGGCTTGCCGAAGAACGCGATCGTCAGCGCGCAGCCGAGGGCGAACACGCCGCCGACCAGCAGCGCGCTCGATACGCCCAGTTGGTCGACGGCCATGCCACCGAGCAAGGCGCCCGACGCCAGCGACACTTGCACGATGGCAACGAAGAGCGCGCTACCGCCTTCCATCAAGTGCGGCGCGGCCTTGAACATCCACGTCTGCACGGCGATCGGCATGGCGCCGAAACCGAAGCCCCACACGGCCACCAGCAGCATGGCGGTGAGTGCATGGCTGCCGAACGCGGCCAGGGCCAGGGTGGACAGGCCCAGTACGGCACCCGTCAGCATCAACGCGGCCCGTTCGTAGCGGCCGGCGGCCCAGCCGCCCACCAGATTGCCGATGAAGCCGGAAGCGCCGTACACCAGCAGCATGGCGCTGACCGTGCCGGTGGCCAGGTGCGAGATCTGCGTGAGGAAGGGCGCGATATACGTGTAGGCGGCGAATTGGCCCGTGAAGAGCATGGCCGTGGCGATCAGGCCCAGCCTGGCCTTGCGGATGCCGAAAATCATCGGCAACTGGCGCAGGCGGATGGCCTGCGTCGGTGGCAGTTTGGGCAGCAGCAATAGCTGGCCGATGAAGACCAGCACGGCAATGGCGCTGGCTGCGCCGAAAGCCACGCGCCAGCCGACCAGCTCGCCCACCAGCGCGCCAGCGGGCACGCCCGCCACCGTGCCCAGCGAGACGCCGGCGAAGATGATGGACATGGCGCGCGACGCATGCTGCGGTGCCACCAGGCGCGGGCCGATGGCGCTGCCGATGGCCCAGAAGCCGCCCACGCCCACGCCCAGCATGGCGCGGCCCAGCAGTATCCAGCCATACGAGGGGGCCAGCGCCACCAGCAGGTTTGAGGCGACCAGCAGGGCCGTGAGCGCCAGCAGCACGATGCGGCGGTCCAGGCGGCCCGAGCCGACGGTCACGAAGATGGCGGCAAACGCGGCAACGGTGCCGGGCGTCGTGATCATCAGCCCCGCCTGGCCCTTGCTGATGGCCAGTTCGGCGGCCATGGCCGGCAGCAGGCCGACGGGCAGGAATTCGGACGTGACGAGGGCGAAGGCGCCGATGCCGACGGACAGGACGGCCAGCCAGGGCGCCACGGTGGGTTCGTCGTCAGAAGCGTTGGAAAGTGTTTGCATGTGAGGTTCCTGACAGCCGAGAGGTTTTTAACCGGTCGGTATATAATCAGGGCAGGCAGACAGTGTTGTCAATAATTTTTTACCGAACGGTATGAAACAAGATAAAAATGAGTCAGCAGTGAAGGCGAAAACGGGCAGGCCACGCACCTTCGACGCGGACGAGGCGCTCGATTGCGCCATGAAAGTGTTCTGGGAAAAAGGCTATGAAGGCAGTTCCCTGCCGGAATTGACGAAAGCCATGGGCATGAACCGGCCCAGCCTGTATGCCGTCTTCGGCAACAAGGAGCAGCTGTTCCACAAGGCGCTGGAGCGCTACAGTGACACGCGCATGCAGTTTTTCGATGCGGCGCTGGAGCAGCCGACGGCGCGCCAGGTGGTGCAAGCCTTGCTGACGCAGTATGTCGAAGCGCAAACCATGCCCGACGGTCCGCACGGTTGCATGGGCGTGAATGCGGCGCTCGCCTGCAGCGACGATGCCTTGCCTATCCGCGATGAATTGTTTGCGCGCCGGCTGCGCGGTGAAATCAAGTTGCGCGACCGCTTGCGGCGTGCCAAGGAGGAGGGGGATTTGCCGCCCGATTCCTGTCCCGAGCAGCAGGCGCGCTTTGTCGTGACCCTGTCGCAAGGCATGGCCATCCAGGCGGCGGCGGGCGTATCGCGCGAGCAATTGCAGCAGATGGTGGGATTGCTGCTACGCAATTGGCCGCTGTAACTACCCGGTCGGGGCGATGGTCTTGGCCAGGTCGCTGGGCGCCTTGCGCCGCCAGGCGGCCGTCAGGGCAGCGGCCAGCATGTCCAGTTCGGCGTCCGCCAGGCGCACCGTGATGCCGGCCAGTCGTTCGCCCCACCACAGTTTTTCGCAGCCGGACGGTGTGATGACGGTGGCGATATGCGCCGCTTCCGCATCGAGCAGCACGTTGATGTGCTCGTCGTCGGGCAGGGTGGCAAAGATCTTCCCGCCGACGCGGAAGGCTGGACGGTCGTGGTGTTCTTCCTCGGTGGCGTCGGGAAACGACAGTGCCAGATAGCGTAGTTCTTCCAGGTCGACCATTTCCTCTTTCCCCCTCATCAGACAGATAGCTGCATGACTGCATTTTGCCATGCTGTTTCGCCGCGTGGTGCAGCGGCATGCGAAAAGAAATGCGCAAGATACGACACTGCTGCGTGCCTTTGTGGTGCTGTTGCGACACCTCGCCAGCCTGCGCGACGAGGACATTGCCCAGGCGGCACGGCTGTCCAGGCCGTTATACCTGCCTGGCGCGTGATTGTCATAAAAATATCTTACATGCTAAAAAGAAAAATACTTTGCTTCCATGAAATTTAAGATAAAATAGACTCAACGTTTTACCTGACCCGTCAACTGACTGGCTTTGTCCCGGGAACCCGAACCCTTTCCAGGACGCTTGCAGTGCCGCCATGGCACACCGCAAGTTCGCGATGTTCTGCGGAAGCTGTGCCCCCGACCGCTCATCCTTGCAATTTCCCGCGCTATGCCGACACGCCTCAATGCAGCGTGTATTCAGCTCAAGCGCTCTCACACCTGCTGCGTCCGTTGAATACTTACTGACTGGATACATAATATGAAAAACTTGCCTAAAATCGCCCTGTCCCTGATCGCTGCTGCTGTGTTTGCCCAAGCGAACGCCAGCACCATCACGCTCTCCACTGGCTACTCGAATGCCGGCGCGCAAACTTCCGCCGCCGCTTACCAGTCCGTGGTGAATGCCGCCGTTGCCACGCCGGGCGCCGGCTATGGCACGACGACCATTGCCAGCTACAACAATGTCACAAATAGCAGCCTGTTCGGCAGTGGTTCGAATATCGCCTTCAAGTCGGTGATCAATTTTGGCGTCAGTGCGGCCGATGCGGGCGCCTGGAGCTTCCGTAGCGGTGTCGACTTCGGCAAGGGCGGCGCCCTGTTCCTCGACGGCGTGGCGCTGGACTTCAAGAGCAGCGACCTGTGGTGGGCTGGTAACTACAATAGCAGCAGCCAGTTCCTCGCCGGTGCGGGCGCCTTGTCTGCAGGCAACCATACCTTGAGCATCTTCGGCCTGGAAGGCTGCTGCGATGGCGGCCAGCAAGTCCAGTTCAAGGCGGGCAGCAGCAATTTCACCAGCTTTGGCGCCAATGACGGCTTGATCTCGGCCGTCCCTGAACCAAGCACCTACGCCATGCTGCTGGTTGGCCTGGGTCTGCTGGGCTTTACGGCGCGCCGCAAACAGGAAGCCAAGTTCTAAATTGCCATGACGTAGTAGCGCGCGCTGCAAGCGCGCGACAAAAAAGCCCGCCGGTCTGCAAGGACACGGCGGGCTTTTTGCCTATTGGCGCTTTTAATCGCCGCTGTCTTCGTCTTCGTCGGCCCCCTTGGCCGCCTTGCCCCGCTCGGCGTCGACGGCGCGCTGCAGGCCAGCCGCATCGCGGAAGAAAGCGTCCGTCGTGTGATTCGGGCTCAGGCGCAAGGCCGGCGGGTAGATCACCGACATGTAGGACTCGTCGGCCAGGCGACCGCTGATCTGCAGGTTGCTCAGCAGGATCAGGCTTGAGCCAAGGATGGCCAGCACGACGGCAACGAGGCCGAAGCGGCGCGCGTGCTGGGGTTTGATCGTGCACAAATGGTAGTAGACCATGGCGCATACAATGACGATGAACATATGCCGCCCGTAGCCCGTCAGCACTTCCAGCGACAGCGCATACGCCGCCACATTGCTGCCCAGTTCCCATACTTCCATGGCCAGCAAGCCGCAGCCGATGATGAACAGGTGGCGGCCGAAGCGCGCCACATGGCCGAACAGGCGGTTTGCCACGGCCCAGATCGACGCCCACACGAGGCCGCCAGCCAGCGCGTAGGCGATGATCATCAGGTAGGAAATCGGGTCGAAGGCTTCCGCGTCGCCGAGCCAGTTGCTGAAGGCGGCCGAGGCGCCTGTCATGGCCAGGCCAGCGACGGCGGGACGCAAGCCTTCCCAGTCGTGTCTGGTGGTGTCGCTCAGTTCGGGCGCAACAGGGTGGTCGCTGGCGCGCACGCGCAGGCGCGTGTGTCCCAGGCGCACGATGCTGTTGCCGTGCAGGGCCACTTGCCGTTGCCGCTGGCCCCGGTGGATTACGCCATTCTGGCTGCCCAGGTCGCGCAGCAGCAGGCCGCCTGCGCCATCGTCTTCGATGATGGCGTGGCGGGCGGCCGTATGCGCGTCGTCGAGGATGAAGTCGTTGTCGTAGCCGCGGCCGATGCGGATCGGCAGGGTGGCGATGCGCTGGCGTTGCTGCACTTCGCCATTTTCGGCGAGGATTTCGATGAAGTACGGTGCTGTCATGGCTTGCGCGTCCCGGTGGTGGATGGGGCGCGCGACAGCGCTTCGAGGAAGGTGCGGGTGACGCGCATGCCATTGGCGTAGGACACGCCGCGCGCGTCGATGCGGCTTTGCAGGCTCATGAGTGGCTCATCGGTGCTGGCGGCCAGCAGGGCAAAGTCGTACAGACCGGTAAACTTGCGGTAGGCACGCACGCACAGGACGGCGCGCAGGGGCAGGGTGGCGTTCTTGACGAACTGTTCGGTGCAATGGGGGCCCGTCAGGTGCACGCTTTTGTAGCTGCCGAAACTTTCATTCTTGAACGAGGCGCTGGCCAGCTCGGAAAAGCGCAGCGCGCCCAGTTCGCTGCTGCGCAGGAATTCGTGGCGCATCGACACTTGCCCTGTCTGCAGGGCGCCGGAAATGAAGATGGCCGATTCCATGGCGCAACTGGTGTTGTCGAGCATGTAGGGCTTGTCGGACTTCACGTTGGAGCGGCCCCAGCAGCGCATCTGGTCGGACTCGCGCACGGGCACGCGGTACGGGCCCATGGCTTTCAGGCTTAATGGCGTGTCGAGCAGGCGCGCCAGCATGACGTCCTGGTGCGCCAGCAGTTGCGCCGTCACCAGCGGCTTGAAGTCTTTCGGCGGCTTGCCTTGCAGGGCTACCTTGGCCAGCAATTGCTGGGCATAGCGGGCCGGCACGAGGAAACTCACGAGTTCGCCATCGAGGCGCTTCGACACGTTCACGCCGGCCACGTCGCCGCTGGCCGTTACGCTGGGGCCGCCGCTCATGCCGGCATTGATCGGTCCCGTAAACATCAGCTGGTCGTAGAAGCTGCGCGTGACGACGCCGTTGTACGCGCCTTCCGAGATGGCGAAGCCCAGGTCCAGCGGATTGCCCATCGAATACAGGTATTGGCCCTGGGTCAGGGGCGCCAGCGGCTCGGGCATCTTGAAAAAGCCCGTGCCATGGCGGTTCACGCGCAAGACGGCCAGGTCGTGCAGCACGTCGACGGCCAGTAATTCCACATTGCCGCGCTGGCCGCTGGTGTCCACCCATTCGCCCACATAGGTATCGGGGTCGAGCGCGAATTGCGACACGACGTGATAGTTGCTCACGACCAGGTCGCCCGTGCCTATCAGGAAGCCGGAACCGACCGACGATTGCGTGCGGCCATTTTTCAGCAGTACACGCACTTGCAGGATGTCGGCGCGCGCGGCCGTGTAGAGTTTTTGCGCGGCCGACGAGGGCGGCGGCAAGGCTGCATGTTCGGTGGCGGCTGGCGCGGCGGTGGCCGGTGGCGGTTTGGCGGGAGGAGTCGAAGCGGTGGGTGCCGCAACTGGCGCCGGCGCCGGAGCCGCGTGTGCGCCTGCTGCAGCGCACAGGCTGGCCAGCAAGAAGACGAAGTTAGATAATTTCATGCATCCTTTGTGCGTGAGCAGGGGCGCGCCAGCCCGGCAAGCCGGGGCGGCAAGCCGGAGCGTCAATTACAGGGCGCCGTCTTCCAGCGCCGGCGCCGTTTCCGGCGTCATCATGTGACCCAGCTTGCTTTGCTTGGTGTTCAGGTAGTGCTGGTTGAAGGCGTTGCGGTTGACCAGCAGCGGCACCCGTTCGGCCACCGTGATGCCCAGCGCTTCCATGGCGGAGATCTTGCGCGGGTTGTTCGTCATCAAACGCAGGCTGTTGATGCCGAATTGCGCAAACATGGGTTTGCACAAGGTGTAGTTGCGCGCGTCGGCCTTGAAACCCAGCTGTTCATTTGCCTGCACCGTGTCGGCGCCGGCCTCTTGCAGGCGGTAGGCGCGGATTTTGTTGATCAGGCCGATGCCGCGCCCTTCCTGGCGCAGATACAGCAGAATGCCGCGGCCTTCTTCGGCGATGCGCTTCAAGGCGCCTTCGAGCTGGGCGCCGCAGTCGCAGCGCTGGGAAAACAGCACGTCGCCCGTCAGGCACTCGGAATGCACGCGCGCCAGCACCGGTTCGCCGTTGCCGACATCGCCCAGCACCATGGCCAGGTGTTCCTTGCCCGTGGCGTGCTCGACAAAGGCGTGCAGGGTGAACTGGGCCCACGGTGTCGGCAGTGCGCAGGAAGTCGTGTAATCCAATTCGCCTGTCGCCAGGAGGTCTGCGCCGCTTTGCATGGTTGTGCTCATCTAGGTAATGTTCGAAAATAAAGGCGCGCCGCACCACTGCGGTGCCGGCGCGCCCTGTCATCATACCAAAAAGCAGGGGAAACCATTTCCCCTGGCTGAGATTTGAAGGCTGGAATGCCTGGTACTGCCCCTCTAATTGCGGCCGGATCCGCTTTTTACAAGACGGCTGGCCTTGCCGAATCCCCGTTCCACCAGCAACAGCATGCCGCGCAGGGCTTGGGCCAGCGACCCTTATCGAGGCAGATCGAAGACCAGCACTTCGGCATCCTCTGCCAGCGTCAACGTCACTACGGCCTCTTGGGTCAATTTCAGCGCATCGCCCGCTTTCAAGGGCGTGCCGTTGACCACCAGGCTGCCGCGGATCAGGTGCACATAGGCAATGCGGCCTTCGTCCAGCGCATGTTCGGCTTGCTCGCCTTCCTGCAGGATGCTGGCGTAGATGGCCGCATCCTGGTGTATCAGCACGGAACCCTGGCGCCCGTCGGACGAGGCGATCAAACGCAGCTTGCCCCGTTTGCTGTCTGGCGTGAAGTGTTTCTCTTCATAACTGGGGGCAATGCCCGTCACGTTCGGCTGTATCCAGATTTGCAGGAAGTGCAAGCCATCCGTGGCAGAATGGTTGAACTCGCTGTGGCGCACGCCGCTGCCGGCGCTCATGCGCTGCACATCGCCGTAGTGCAGGACGGAACCGGTGCCCATGCTGTCCTTGTGCTCGAGCGCGCCGTCGAGCACATACGAAATGATTTCCATGTCGCGGTGGCCATGCGTGCCGAAACCCTGGCCTGGCGTGACGCGGTCTTCATTGATCACCAGCAAGGGGCCAAAGCCCATGTGCAGCGGATCGTGGTAGCTGCCGAAGGAAAAGCTGTGGTGGGAATTGAGCCAACCGTGGTTGGCGGCGCCGCGTTCTTCGCTATGACGAATCTGTAACATGGTGGACTCCGTTTCTCTCAATGAATGTGCGATAATTTCGAAGGGCCGTTGCCAGGCAGTTGCCATGGCGCCTATGCTGCCCTTCGCTGTACGATGGAGAAAGTATAGGCCGGCCAGGCTGGAAAGAAAAACGGAAAATCTTGCGTACTATGATCGAAAAAATCGAATGTTAAGACTGAGCCTGGAAGCCTTGCAAATCGTCGACGCCATCGACCGCCGCGGATCGTTCTCGTCGGCCGGCAAGGAGTTGCATAAAGTGCCGTCCACCATTTCCTATACGGTGGCCAAGCTGGAAGACGACCTCGGCGTGCAGGTGTTTCTGCGCAATGGGCCGAAAGTCACGCTGACGGCGGCCGGCCAGGAGTTGCTGAAAGAGGGCCGCTATCTGCTGAAGGCGGCGCAGGACCTCGAGCACCGCGTGCGCAGGGTGGCGTCCGGCTGGGAAACGGAATTGTCCATCGGCATCGATTCCATGTTTTCCGCCGTGGCGCTGGCCGACGACGTGCGCGCCTTTTACCAGGTGGCGCAGCAGACGCGCTTGCGCCTGTCGCAAGACACCCTGTCTGGCACCTGGGAAGCGCTGCTGGACCGCAGGGTCGACTTGCTGGTGGGCGCGCCCGGCGACGGGCCGGCGGGCGGCGGCTATATCGCGCAGCCGATAGGCATGCTCGACTTCGTGTTTGCCGTGGCGCCCACGCACCCGCTGGCGCAGGCGTCGGAACCCTTGTCGCGCGGCCACTTGCAGCAGCACCGGGCCGTGGTGGTGGCCGATTCGGCGCGTCAGATGGCGCCGCGCACGGTGGGTTTGCTGCTGGGGCAAGATGCTTTGAGCGTGCCGAGCATGCAGGTCAAGTTCGATTACCAGGTGCTGGGATTGGGCTTTGGCTTCCTGCCGGGGCCGTGTGCGCGCGCCGCCATCGCGCGCGGCCTGCTGGTGGAAAAGGCCGTGGAAGAGCCAAAGCCGTCGGAAACGTTTTACCTGGCGTGGCGCGTGGGCGAGGATGGCGCCGCGCTGCGCTGGTGGATTGCGCGCATGCGCGAACCGGATGTGTTTGCCCGCCTGGCGCAGCATCTGCCGGGACGGGCCTGACGCAGCCCCCAGCCATTCTGCGTAGGTCTTAAAATGTTGACATATGCCAACATTTTTAAGTTACCATATTCACAGTATTTCGACCGTCTTTCTGCCCCGACCTCCATGCCCCTTAGTGGGATTTTGATGATTACATACACCGCAGCGCCCCTGAAATTTTCCCTCGACCTGGCCCAAGATTGGGGTTGCCATGCTTGAGGCGAAGGTCGCGCTGTGCCTGCGCCTGGCCCAGGATGCCCGTGAACAGGCGGGGCAGCAGCAAGCTGCCACCCTGGCGCGGCTGCAGGAAGAGCTGGAGCGGCTGCGCGGCGCCAGCCGGCCAATGGTGCGCGTGGCGCCGGCCGACGCCTTGCTGGAAATCGATCCCGATGGCTTCCTGATCGGCTGGAACCATGGTGCCGAACAGATGTTCGGCTATTCCGAACTGGAAGCGCTGGGCCAGCACATCCTGTTCCTGTATCCGGAAGACGATGCGGAAGCGAGCGTGCTGGAATTGCATTTCAAGCAGGGCGACGTGGCGACCGATGTGCGCCGGCGCAAGAAATCGGGCATGGTGACGTGGTTGCGCATGCGCCGCCATGTGATCCACGACCAGGTCGGCAAGGCGTGCGGCATGGCCGTGCGCTTGTCGGCCATGAGCGAACCGCTGTCCGATGTGGACAAGGTGAGGTTGCATGCGCGCATCATCGAAGACAGCGAGCAAGCCGTGATGATCACGGACGCGGAAGAGCGCATCGTCTCCATCAACAGTTCCTTTAGCCGCATCACCGGTTATTCGCCGGCCGAAGCCATCGGCCGCACGCCGGACTTGCTGCGCTCGGGCGTGCACGACCCCGATTTCCGCGCCAAGGTGCGCGCCGCCATGCGCGGACACGGTTCCTGGCGCGGCGAAATCATCGGCAAGCGCAAGAATGGCGAACTGTTCCCGCAAGACGTCACCATCAGCGTCGTGCGCGACGAATTTGGCGAAATCAGCCATGTGTTTTCCCTGTTTTCCGATATCTCAGTGCACAAGGATGCCGAGGCGCGCATGCAGCGCATGGCCAACTACGACAGCCTGACGGGCTTGCCCAACCGCTGCCTGCTGAACCAGCTGGTCGACCAGGGCCTGGCCGAAGCGAAACGGCAGGGCACGCATGGCGCGCTGATGGTCATCGACATCAGCCGCATCGGTTCCATCAGCGATACCTTGGGCCATGAAGTGGGTGACCAGCTGGTGATCGCCATCGGTCAGCTGTTCCGTGGCGCCCTGCGCGACGCCGATATCCTGGCGCGTGTCGACAACAGCAAATTCGTCGTCGCGCTATTGCACATCGAAAAGCGCGAACACGCGGCGAATGTGGCGCAAAAGCTGCTTAACCTGCTCGAAGCACCGATCAATATCGATGGACACGCCCTGCACGTGGGCGCCAGCATCGGCATCACCGTGTATCCGGAAGATGGCCTGGAAGCGCCGGCCCTGTTCCGCTTTGCCGACGTGGCCGTGGCCAAGGCGGGGCAGGCCATCGAATCGACCTTCCTGTTTTACCGCGAAGACATGAACCGGCGTGCCAAGGAACATTTGCGTCTGGAAAGCGAAATGCGGCTGGCGCTGGGCGACAAGGAACTGGAATTGCATTACCAGCCGAAAGTGAGCCTGACCAGCGGCCGCATCGTGGGCGCGGAAGCCCTGCTGCGCTGGAAGCATCCGATGCGCGGCATGGTCTCGCCCGGCCTCTTCATTCCCGTTGCCGAGGAAACCAGTTTGATTCTGGAACTCGGCACCTGGGTGCTGGACGAGGCTTGCCGCCAGATACGCAACTGGGAAGACCGTGGCCTGCACATGCCGGCCATCGCCGTCAACCTGTCGGCGCGCCAGTTCGATGAACAGTTGCCGGCGCGCATAGCGGCCGTGCTGGAGCGCTACCAGGTGCGGCCCGACCAGATCATGCTGGAAATCACGGAAAGCCTGTTGATGCGGGGCGCCGACAAGGTGATCGACATCATGAACCAGCTGGTGGCCATGGGCCTGGCGCTGGCGCTGGACGACTTCGGCACCGGCTATTCCAGCCTGGCGTACTTGAAGAAGTTCCCCATCAGCACCCTGAAGATCGACCGCTCCTTCGTCATCGGCTTGCCGTTCGAGGAAAACGATTGCGCCATCGCCCGCGCCATCGTCACCATGGCGCAGCAGTTGCGCCAGGAAATCGTCGCCGAAGGGGTGGAAACGGCCGAGCAGATGCGCTTCCTGCGCGAACTCGGTTGCGACCAGTTGCAAGGCTATCTGTTCAGCCCGGCAGTGCCGGCGGCGGAATTCGAGGTGATGCTGGGCGAGGGGCGGCAGCTGCGCCTGGAAGCGGTGGCGGTTTAAGCGCTGCCCAGCTGCACTTTTTCCAGCAGATAATCGAGCATCACGCGCACGCGTGCCGGCACTTGCAAGCCCGGTCCCACGAAGACGGCGTGCACGAGTTCCTTGTCGCCCGGATTGTAGTCCTGCAGCAAGGGAATTAAATGACCTTGCTCGATATCGCGCTGCACATGCTGGCGCGAAAACCGTCCCAGTCCCATGCCCGCCAGCACCAGCTGGCGCATGCTTTCGCCATCGCTGACGCAGGTATTGCCTTGCGGCGCGACCTGCATGGTACCGCCGCTCCCGTGGAGGAAGGGCCAGGTTTCGTTCTGGCAGCGGAAGTTGAAGGCCAACAAATTGTGTGCGGATAATTCCTGTGGCGTGTGCGGCAGGCCGTGGCGCGCCACGTACGCCGGCGACGCCACCACGACCATCGCATCTTCGCCCAGCTTGCGCGCCACCAGGTTCGATTCCTTCAGCTTGCCCGTGCGGATGGCGATGTCGGTGCGGTCTTCCAGCAAGTCGACGATGGCGTCGCTGACGACGACGTCGAGCACGATGTCGGGATAGCGCTGGGCGAACTCGGGCAGGATGGGCAGCAGATGGTGCACGCCGAACGGCACGAAACAGTTGATGCGCAAGCGCCCGCGCGGCGCCGCGCCCTGCGCCGCTTCGCGCTCGGCGCCTTCGATATCGTCGAGGATGCGCTTGCATTGCACGAAGAAGGCGTCGCCCTCTGGCGTGTTGTGCAACTGGCGCGTGCTGCGCTGCAGCAGGCGCGCGCCGAGCCGCGTTTCCAGTCGGCTGACCAGTTTGCTGACGGCCGACGGCGTCAAGGCCAGGCGGCGCGCGGCGGCGGAAAATGCGCCCGTCTCCACCACGGCCACGAAGACGGCCATCTCGAATGAACGGTTGATGTCTTGCCGCGCCATTATTGAATCCATTTCACAGGTGTTTCCATTATTAGAGTCTATATCAAAAGTAATTCCATCGATACACTGACCGGCTTGAACCATTGTTGGAGCCGTCATGACCACCGCAAGCCCTGTTTCCCCTCAAGCCAGCAAGATGCCGCGCGGCGTGCTGGCGCTGGCCGTCGGCGCCTTTGCCATCGGCGTCACCGAATTCATCGTCGTCGGCATCTTGCCGACCATTGCCAAGGATTTGCATATTTCCATCGAATCGGCCGGCTCCCTGGTCAGCCTGTATGCGCTGGCGCTGGCCATCGGCACGCCGCTGCTGGTGCTGCTGATGTCGCGCCTTCCGCGCAAGGCGGCCTTGCTGGGGCTGATGAGCGTGTTCCTGGCCGGTAACTTGCTGGCCGCCTTGTCGCATACGTTTGCACTGTTGCTGGTGGGACGGGTCATCACGGCCGTGGCGCACGGCACCTTCTTTGCCATCGGCGCCACCGTGGCCGCCAGCCTGGTCGCCAAGGCGCAGGCGGGCAGGGCGATTTCCGTGATGTTTGCGGGATTGACTTTGGCCATGGTGATCGGCGTGCCGCTCGGCAGTTTCCTCGGCAATTTGATGGGCTGGCGTTTGCCGTTCTTTGCCGTCGTCGTGCTGGCCGCGCTGGGATTGGGCGCCATGGCGCGCTGGCTGCCGGCCGGCTTGCAGCAGGGCAAGGGCGGCAAGGCCATGACGCAGCTGGCGGCGCTCGGCAGCGGCCCCATTTTGACGATGATGGCTGTCACCACGTTCGGCTTTGGCAGCAGCTTTGCCGCGTTTACCTTCATCACGCCCATTCTGACGGAGGTGACGGGCTTTTCCGCCACCATGGCCAGCGCCTTGCTGATCGTGTTTGGTGCCGCCACCTTTGGCGGCAACCTGGCGGGCGGCTATCTGACCAGCCACCTGGGCTGGCAAAAGGCCTTGCGCCTGATGCTGCTCTTGCTGGCCGCCACGCAAGTGGGCGTGGCGCTCTGCATCAGCTCGCCATGGATGATGACGGTGATGCTGTTCGTCTGGGGCGTATTCGCCTTCGGCCTGTCGCCGGCCCTGCAAGCCGGCATGCTGGCTACGGCCGAGCGCTACACGCCGCAAGCCGTCGATTTCGCCTCCGGCTTGAACATCTCGGCCTTTAACCTGGGCATTTCCTTCGGCTCCATGCTGGGCGCGCTGCTGGTGTCGCGCCAGCTGATGGCGTCGTCGCCGTGGGCGGGCGCGGCCGCCGCCTTGCTGGCACTGCTGCCGCTGGCGTGGCTGGCGCGCCGCAACCTGGCTGACCACGTGGCGGGCGCGGGCGCGCACTGAACGCGGCCCGCCTTATTCCAGTAGGGCGGCAATCGCCAGCGGCGTGCCGCTGGTGAGGACCTGGCCTCCGTCCGGGTGCGCACTGAAACGGTAGGCGAAGATGCGGAAACCGGCCACGGCGTCGCCGGGAAACGCGGGGCCCTCCTGCGCCGCCAGCGGGAGCGCCGTGCTTTCGCCTCCCTGGTAGCGCACTTGCGCCGCATCCGTCCTCGCATACGCAAACTGCACGCCGGCGCAGCGCTTGCCGTTCGCCCCGCCCGTGGAGCGCAGGTAGGCGAGCAGCTGTTCGCAGGCGGCGCGCAGGTCGGCCGCCGCATAGACGCCATCGGGCCGCGTGACGATGGAGACCCAGGCGCTTGTGGTGATCTGCCCCGGCTTGCGGTTCCAGGTCAGCTCCGCACTGTGGTCATACGCGGCCTTGGAGAACGGGAAAACGGCGCGGCCCAGCGCATCGAGCGGCAGCGCCAGCTGCGCGCCCTTGCCGTGCAAGGTCAGGCGCAAGTCGCCCATGGATACGCTGGCGTCGCGCGGACGCAGGCGCAGATGGTTTTGCAGGAATTGCTTGGGCTTGCCGTACTTCTCGAACCAGATCATGTGGCGGTAGGCGTCGCGATACGCGGTCCAGTCGCTGCTTTCCTGTGCGCAGGCGAACGCGGGCAGCAGTGCCAGGCCGAGAAGCAGGACTTTGAGCATGGCGCTTAAAACCGGTAACCGAGTCCGCTGGACCAGGTGATGACGTTGCGCCGTTCGATGAAGGGGCTGTGGGCCGGCCCGCTGCCCAGCCGCGTGCCCGTCACGGCGCTGTTGAGCAGCCACTTGCTGCTCAGGGCCCAGTTCCAGTGGATAGCCGCGTCGATGCAGGTGACGCCGCCGGCCGGGCGGTAGTCGCGCGCGCCGCCGGCGGTGAAGCTGACGGCGTACCGCTCGTCCATCACGGCGCCGCTGGCCAGCGAGACGCCGGCCGATAAGATCGCCGTATGATGGGCCGCCAGCGATGGCAGGGTCTTTTGCACGGCGAGCTGTGCGCGCCAGCCGTGCGCACTCGTGTCGTACATCAGGTTCGACGTGACGCGCGCCGCGTCGCCCAGGTAATAGCCATAAAAGCCGCCCACATCGGGCGAGCCCTTGATGCGCCGCGTGCCGCGCAGGCGCCAGCCATCTTCCGGATCGCGCGCATTGCTGGCGGCCAGCAACGGGCCGTATTCCACGCCCGGCGTGGCCGACAGGTGCATGCCCGCCACGCCGCTGGCCGAGACGAACACGCCGTTGCTCCACTGGACTTGCAGCAGCGGCCGCAGGACGGCGGTGCGCGGTGCGCCATCATCCGTCGCGGAACTGCCCGTGACAGCCGCTCCCACGTACATATCCCTGCTCCCGTCGGGCATCATCAGGGTGCTGGTGCCGCTGGCTGCCTCGGCCAGTGCCGGAACGCCGGCGGCCAGCAGCAACAGCAGGGGAGAAAAACGGGGAGCGAACTTGTTCATGCCATCCTTTTAAAAGCCGACGCGGACACCGAGCGCCAGACGGTTCATCGTGCTATCGAGTCCTTCGTATTTGACTTTCGGGGCGTGCTCCCATTCGAGCTGCAGCGCCACGTCCTTGCTGATCTGATAGGCCACTCCCACGCTGGCGTACAGGCCGGTATTGTTCGCCGATTCACGGGGCGGCGCATTCTTGCCGTCGGTGGTGAATTCGACGCGGCTGCGCGCCACGCCGGCCTTGCCGAACAGCGACCAGTTCTCGTCCAGGCGCCACGTGCCGCGCGCCGCCAGGTAGGCGGCGCTGGCGCGCACCTTGAGCTGGTAGCCGGGAGCGAGGTCGAAACTGGTCGCGCCGCCGCTGGCGCGGTAGCCGCCCTCCAGGGCCCAGGCCGGCGCCAGCTCGTAGCCCGCAAAGACGCCGAACGGCACCGCCTTGCCGCTGGCGCCGCGCTGGCTCGTCGCGCCGCCAGCCGCATACTGGATCTTGCCGTCGCTGGACGGGCTGACGTTGGCGCCCACGTACAGGCCTTCGGCGTGGACGATCGAGGTGGCGGCGACGGCGAGCAGGGTGCTGCATACAAATTTTTTCATGTTCGGATTCCGGTTGAGGTAAGAGCCATGAATGTTAGGCAAACATCGTCCCGGAATCCGCCTGTGTTTGTCCTTGAATTGTCCGCAATTTGTAGGCCGCATTTGTATGAAAAGTGTACAAATGTGTACTTGATTGTCGAATGTGCCACTTTCGCGCCGCGCTCCACTACAATACGCCACAAAATTGGCGGCGCGGAGGAGCGATGCAAGGTGTCATGCTGGTGGAAGACGATGCGCGGCTGGCCGCGCTGGTCAAGGAATATCTGGAACAATATGACTATGCGGTCGACGTCGTCACGCGCGGCGACCAGGCCCTGGCGCGCTTCCGCGACCTCCAGCCTGATCTGGTCATACTCGACCTGACCTTGCCCGGCGTCGATGGCCTGGTGGTGTGCCGCCAGTTGCGCCAGCTCAGCGCCGTGCCCATCCTGATACTCACCGCGCGCGAAGACTCCTTCGACGAAGTCTCGGGCCTGGAGCAGGGCGCCGACGATTACGTGAACAAGCCGGTCCAGCCGCGCGTGCTGCTGGCCCGCCTGCGCGCACTGCAGCGGCGCGGCAGCGCGGCGGCCGGCAGCGACATCGTCATCGGCCAGCTGCGCGTGTCGCGCGAGAACCGCGCCGTGCACTGGCGCGGGCAGGAAATCGCCATGAACAGTGCTGAATTCAAGCTGTTCGCCATCCTGGCCGACGCCGCGGGCAAGGTCATGTCGCGCAACGACATCCTCGTCAAGATGCGCGGCATCGAATTCGATGGCCTCGACCGCAGCATCGACAACTGCATCTCGCGCCTGCGCCGCAAGTTCGACGACGGCGCCGCCGAGCGCATCAAGACGGTGTGGGGCGAAGGCTATCTGCTCACGCCCTCCGCCTGGGAATGAGCCGTCTATTCTGGCGTTTCGCACTGCTGGTGGTGCTGGCCATCGCGCTGGCCAGCTGCGTCATTTACTTCACTTTCAGCCTCCTGTTCGGCGATCCGATCGAGCATATTGCGCGCGACCAGGCCGCCGGCCAGATCTTCCTGCTGGAGCAGTACATCGACCAGGCGCCCGCCGATGAATGGCTGCCGCGCCTGAACAAGGTGCGCGAAGTGTCGGACGTCACGCTGGAGCTGCAGCCCTTGTCCACTGTGCTGGCGGCGCTGCCGGCCGCCCGGCGCGCGCCGCTGCTGCAAGGCGCCGTGGTGATGGATGTGGGCGGCAAGGGCTTTTACCGCCGCGTGGACGGCACGGGCGCGCGCTATGCCGGCAGCGAGGACGACGTGATCCACGCGCAGAACCTGCCCATCGACGTCGGCCAGGCGCTGCGCATGGAAACGATCCGTTTCGCCGTCATCGCCCTATGCCTGCTGCTGCCGCTCGGGTGGTGGACGCGCGCGCACGGCCGCAGCCTGGCGGCGCTGTCGCGCATGGCCGACGATTTCGGACGGGGCGACCTGGCGGCGCGGGCGCAGGTCAGCCCCGCATCGAGCATCGCGCCGCTGGCGGGCCGCATCAACGAGATGGCTGAGCGCATCGGCTCCCTGCTGGAGGCGCGCCGGCATTTGCTGCTGTCGGTGTCGCACGAGCTGCGCACGCCGATCGCGCGGCTGGAATTCGGCTTGGCGCTGCTGGCCGAACGGCATGCAGGTCATGACCCTGCCATGCGGCGGCGCATCGACGTCATGGGCGTGGATGTCGAAGAATTGAAGACGCTGGTCAACGAGCTGCTGGGCTTGATGCAGCTTGATCATGCGCAAGTCTTGCCGGGCCAGCCGTTCACCCTGGCGCCGCTGCTGCGCGCCTGCATGGCGGCGCATTTGCCGCAGCAAGTGGACGCCGGCATCGCCGACGACCTGGGCGAACTGCGCGGCGATCCCCGTTTGCTGGCGCGCGCCATCGGCAACCTGCTCGGTAATGCCGCCAAGTATGCCGTCGCGCGCATCGCGCTGTCGGCCACGCGTGACGGCGAGGCGTTGCGCATCGTCATCGAGGATGACGGCCCCGGCATTCCTGCCGACCAGCGCGTACAGGTGTTCGCCCCGTTCTACCGCCTGGCCCGCGAGCAGGACCATGCGGCCGCCGGCCATGGCCTGGGACTGGCCATCGCCGCCCGGGCTGTCGCGCTGCACGGCGGCGCCATCACCATCGACGACTCGCCGCTGGGCGGCGCGCGCTTCACGATTTCTATTCGGGCCTGAGCGCCGGCGCACCGCGTTTCTGGCGCTGCGCCATGTAGGAACTGCCCATCGACGCGGCCATGATCATGGCGATGGCCAGCCACTGCGCGGCACCCAGCCGTTCATCGAGCAGGATGAAGGCCAGCATGGCGGCGACGGCAGGTTCCATGCTGCTCATGATGCCGAACGCTTGCGGCGTCAGCCGTTTCAGGGCCACCATTTCCAGCGAAATCGGTATCGCGCTGGAAATCAAGGCCACGCCCAGGCCCACGGCCAGCACGACGGGCGAAAGCAGGGCGGCGCCGCTATGCATCAGGCCCACGGGCACCACCACCAGCGCGGCCATCGCCAGGCCCAGCGACACCGAATGGCCTGCATGCAAATGGCTGGCGCGCTTGCCGAAGATAATATAGGTAGCCCAGCAGACGGCGGCGGCCAGGGCGAACAGCACGCCGGTGGGGTCCAGATTGCTGATGTCGTGGCCGAGCGGCAGCAGCAGCGCCAGTCCCGCCACGGCCAAGGCCACCCAGACGAAGTCGAGCGGACGGCGCGAGGCCAGCAGCGCCACGGCCAGCGGGCCGGAAAACTCGATCGCCACGGCGATGCCGAAAGGAATCGTGCGCAAGGCCATGTAGAAACACAGGTTCGTCAAGCCCAGCGCGGCGCCGTACAGGGCCACCATGCGCAGGTCGGCGCGGCTCAGCTGCCAGCGCCACGGCCGCCAGAACAGCAACAGCAACAGGGCGGAAAAGCCCACGCGCACGGCCGTCGTGCCCTGTGCACCGACCAGCGGGAACAGGCTATGCTTGGCCCACGACGTGCCCAGTCCCAGGCAGGTGACGGAGCCCAGGATGGCCAGCAAGGGGATAAAAGAAGAGTAACGGTGCTGTGGCATGGCGAGTATGACTTGATATCGGAAGCATGAAAGTTTATTGTGTCTGCTCCGATATTTGCACTGTATTTTGATCATCATGACGCAACTTTCGCTCACGCCTTCCCTCACCCTCGATGCCTTCGACCTGGCGATCCTGGACATCTTGCAGCGAGACAATACGACCTCGCAGCGCGAAATCGCCCACGCCGTGCATTTGTCCGCACCGGCCGTGCAGCGACGCATCCGCCGCCTGCGCGAAAGCGGCGTGATCCGTCATGAAGTGGCCGTGCTCGACGCGAATCGCCTGGGCCGCCCCCTGATACTGACGGTGGAAGTGCACCTGCACGACGAGCATCCGCTGCGCACGGCCGGCCTGCGCGCGCGCATCATGGCCGAGCCTGCCATCCAGCAATGCTATGGCATCACGGGCGAGGCCGATTACCTGCTGATCATTACCGCCAGCAGCATGGCCGAATACGAGGCGCTGACGGAACGTTTGTTCGGCGGCGACGACAATATCCGGCGCTACCGCACTTCGGTGGCCTTGACTTGCCTCAAGATGGGCTTGCACGTGCCGCTGGGATAGGCCACAGTCCAGGCAAATGACGATCTCCGAAAAGAAACAAGCCGCCGTGATGGCCACCATGCCCGCCCACATGCGCGCCGCACTGGCAGCGTATGCGTGGGCGAGCGACAGCGTCGGAGCGTCGGACGCCGCCGTCTACCGGCTGCAGGGCAGGGCCGCTGCGCCGGACTTGTACCTGAAGCACGGCAGGGGTAGCGCCGCCGCCGACCTCGCCGATGAAATGGCGCGCCTGCGCTGGCTGGCGCCATACCTTCCCGTGCCGGCCGTGGTGCAGTTCGCCCGCCGGGCAGACCCGGACCAGGCATGGCTGCTGCTGACTGCGCTGCCTGGCACGACGGCGTCCGCGGTGCTGGAAGCGCACCCCGCGCTGGGCCCCGTCGTGGTCGACGCGCTGGCGGCCTTCCTGCGCCGCTTGCATGCGCTGCCGGTGGCTACCTGTCCGTTCGACGCCGGCCATGCTGTTCGGCTGGCCCAGGCACGCCAGCGCATCGATGCGGGCCTGGTCGATGCTGACGATTTCGATGCCGGGCGGGAAGGCTGGACGGCACAGCAGGTGTGGGCGGCGCTGCAGGATTGCCTGCCCCTGGTGCCCGAGCTCGCCGTGACGCATGGCGATTTTTCGCTGGAGAATATCCTCCTGCAGGAAGGCGCCGTCGTCGGCTGCATCGACGTGGGACGGGCCGGCGTTGCCGACCGCTACCAGGACCTGGCCATCGTCTGGCGTAGTCTCGGTGAGTTGGATGCCGCGCTACAGCAAAGGTTTGTGCAGCAATATGGGATCCTTGATGCCGATCAAGGCAAGCTGCAATTTTATTTGCTGCTCGACGAACTGTTCTGAATGGGGGCCGGCGGGTAGCCGCCGGCTGCACGCTGGCATCAGCAGCAGGGACGACTGTGGGAGCCTGGCGATGGAGGAGCAAGGAAATGCGCATCTGCTTGAGCCCGGCCTTCTTGCTGCCTGGCTGACGGCACGTTCCATGGCACGTGGTTTGGCGCTACCCGTGCCCGATCATGGCGGCTGGCGCGTCGAGACGGGCTTGCCGGGGGAAATCCGGCGCTACGTTTTTCCAGGGCCTGCTCCAGGCATTAGCGCGTTGGCAGCCTCGATTCACGGTCCGCATATCTTCATCAAGATGTGTGGTTCGGGGGAGCAATTGCTCCGTCTCTTGCCGCCTCGGTGGCAATTGCTGCCTGGCGGCTTTTTCATGACCCAGGAAGGCAGTCTGCATGCACCAGCCTTGCCGGCCGGCTACCGGCTGGAAGTGGCAACGTCACAGGCCATCACGATGGCGCGGATTGTCACCGGCGAGGGCACTGTTGCCGCCAGCGGCCACGCCGTGGAACATGCCCGCGTCTTTGTTTTTGACCGCATTGTCACCGAAGCCGCGCACCGGCGCCGGGGGCTGGGGCGAGTATTGATCGCCGCGCTGGCGGCCAGGCAGAGATCAGGCAGCGCGCGCCGGGTGCTGGTGGCAACCGAGGATGGCTTGAAACTGTATGCAAGCCTGGGCTGGCAGGTCCAATCACCGTATTCGACGGCCACGATGACTTGAGGTGGCGATAGCGTACTTGCGCAGGGCGGAAGGCGGGCGGCCATGTTACGGCTTACGGCTCATCGCGCTCGGCATCGCGTTCCCGGCAGCTCAATGCCGCGTAATGGCCCTTGGGCAGCCGGGTCTTGATGACCACCTTGTTCAGTTCATGCCGGATATCGACAGGGTCGCGCAAGGTGCAGCGCTGGGCACGGGCGAACGCTTGCAGCTTCTGCGTCTTACCGCGCACCCTGACCATCACGCCGGCGCCGGGGTTGACGCAGCAGCCGATGTATTGCGGGATGTATTCTTCCTCGATGCGCACCAGTTCATGCCCCATGAAGCTGGCCGGTTTTTTCAGCAGGTAGTAATCGGTGCAGTCGGCGCGCTGGTCGGGGTGCTTGCCGATGTAGCCTTCGCGCATGTCGGCCCGGATGGCCTTGCCCGAGGTACCGACTCTGTCCGTCGTGCCCTTTTTCAGGTGCAGCGCATGGAGCAAGCCCGTTTCGAGTCCAGGATTGGCAGCGGCGTGGGCGCTGGTGCAACTGGCGGCGAGCAGAAGCGAAGCGATCAGGCGGCGGGTGTGGCGATACTGGAACAGGGGCGTGATTCCTTGCATTTATTTCACGCAAAGAGGCGAAGAAGCGCAGTGAAGCGCACGCCAGCCTGTGCGCGTGGCACAATGCGTGATCCGCATGCCACTCACCCTAGGACTTTCATGACCCGCGCCATCCTTGACGAAGCCCAGATTCATCCCGCCGCTCGCCCTTTGATCGGCAGCAAGCACCAGGACATCGTACGCGAAGTGCAGGCTGCCATCGCCGCGCACCAGGTGGTGGTGGTCGGCATGGCGCTCAATCCGTTTCCGCGAAAGGCGCGCAAGATCCTCGACGTGCTGGGCACGCCCTACCAGTACCTGCAATACGGCAGCTATCTGAACCAGTGGCATCGCCGCAATGCCTTGAAAATGTGGACGGGCTGGCCGACTTTCCCCCTGGTCTTTGTCAATGGCGTGCTCATTGGCGGCGCCAGCGAGCTGCAAAAACTGGTGGAAAATGGCGAGTTCAGCGCCATGCTGGCGAAGAAGGTGCGCCAGTTTTAAGACCTGGCTTATTCCCCCGGCCGCCACGGCGATTTGCGCGTGCGCAAGGGGTCGAGCAAGCCGCGTAAATCATTGTGGTCGAGCTCGTACATCAGCGCGATCAAGCTGCCCAGTTCGCCCGAGGGAAAGCCCTCGCGCGCGAACCAGCCCAGATAGTGTCCCGGCAAGTCGGCCAGCAAGCGTCCCTGATATTTCCCATATGGCATTTCGCGTGTGAGCAGCAGCGCCAGTTTTTCTGAATTCATGCAACAGCTCCGGTTTTGATCGGGCCAGTGTAGCAGATTGCTATATTATTGATTCAGGCGCAAGTATCTTCTGCCCGATGAGGTATTTTTCGCTACAAAGAAAACCCCGATACTGCATGACTACATCTTTTATCGGAGTTTGTCATGCCCATTGCCCCGCTCGCGCTGACCCTCAGCGCATCTGCCATCATGTTTACGGGCTTGAGCGTGGCCCTGGTGACGGGCGTGCCGCTGGGCACCTTCATCGGCCAGCATTTCGGCTGGCGCGAAACTTTCCTCGCCGTCCAGGCCCCGGGCCTGGTGGCGTTCATCGGCAGTCTGCTGTAGGTGCCATCGAATATTGCCCACAGCAAGCCTGCCTCCTTGTTGCAGCAAGTACAGGTGCTGGCCCAGCCGCGCCTGCTGCTGGTGTATGGCGTCTCCGTGGCCTTCGGTAACGTTGCCGGTCTGCAAGTGTATGTGGTGCAGCAAGCGGAGCACTTTATGCCGCGCGCCGTCAACGTGGCCTCGGGCCTGAATATCGCCGCCTGCAATCTGGGCATCGCCGGAGGCGCCTGGGGCGCCGGCCTGGACCGGCGCTATCCTATTCCCGTGCGTGCTGGCGGTGAAAAGTCGATTCATGCCGTGGCGCACTCAGCCCTGGGCCGGTTGGCCTGGGTTACAAGTAAGTTGCTGGCAGAAAATACCAAAACGGGCGAGAATGACGTTTACCTTCCTCTCGCCCCTACTCCCCATGTCCGATACCGCAATGTCACCCTTGCGCCTGCGCGCCGCCCTCAATCCGAAACCGCTGGGCGTTGCCCTGTTGCTCATCGTGCTCGGTGCCTGGTATCTGGCGCTGACGGTGGGCGCCACGCTGTCCGCGCTGTACGTGGTGGGCGCCTTGCTTGGCGTCACCCTGTATCACGCGGCCTTCGGCTTTACGTCGGCCTGGCGCGTCTTCATTGCCGATGGCCGCGGCGACGGCTTGCGCGCGCAAATGCTGATGCTGGCCGTGGGCGTGGCGCTGTTCTTCCCCGCCCTGTCTGCCGGCACGCTGTTCGGCACGCCCGTGGCGGGCCTGGTCTCGCCGGCCGGCACTTCGGTGATTGTCGGTGCCTTCCTTTTCGGCATCGGCATGCAGCTGGGCGGCGGCTGCGCTTCCGGCACCTTGTACACGGTCGGTGGCGGCAGCACGCGCATGCTCATCACCCTGGCGGCCTTCATCGTCGGCTCCGTGATCGGCACGGCGCACATGCCATTCTGGACGGCGCTGCCGCAATTGAAACCCATTTCCCTCGTCACAAGCCTGGGCCTGGCGCCCGCGCTGGTGCTGAACTGGAGCGTCTTTGCGCTGATCGCCGGCCTCACGGTGCTCGTTGAAAAGCGCCGTCATGGCAAGCTCGTTGCCACGCCACTGCGGCCCGCGCAGGCGTCGCCCTGGCTGCATGGCCCGTGGCCGCTGGTGGCGGGCGCCGTCGCGCTCGTCGTGCTGAACTTTGCCACCCTGGCGCTGTCGGGCAAGCCGTGGGGCGTGACGTCCGCGTTTGCGCTGTGGGGCGCGAAAGCGGCGTCCCTGGTCGGCATCGACATGGCCAGCTGGGCCTACTGGTCCACCAAGGCCAACGCCGCCGCCCTGGCCGCGCCATTGACGCAAGACAAGACTTCCGTGATGGATATCGGCATCGTGCTGGGCGCCATGCTGGCGGCGGCGCTGGCCGGCCGTTATGCGCCCGTGTGGCGCATCCCGCGCCGTTCGCTGATCGCCGCCATCGTCGGCGGCTTGCTGCTCGGCTACGGCGCGCGCCTGGCGTATGGCTGCAATATCGGCGCGTATTTCAGCGGCATCGTCTCGGGCAGCCTGCACGGCTGGCTGTGGCTGGTCTGCGCCTTCGTCGGCAACGTCGTCGGCACGCGCTTGCGTCCATGGTTCGGGCTGGAAGTGGAGCGCGTGAAACCGAGCGGCTGCTGATGCCGGCGTAAATAGGGGCGTTGCTGTATATTTCTGCCCCTGTTCCTCTTTGCCGCCAGCGCAACGCCCATGTCCCCCACCATCCTGTTTGCCGTCGTCCTCGCGTATTTCCTGATCCTGCTGGGCGTGGCGTGGCGTACCTCGCGCCACGCCACCAACGACAGTTTTTTCATCGGCAACAAGGATAGCAACTGGATGCTGGTGGCCTTCGGCATGGTCGGCACCACGCTCACGGGCGTCACCTTCATCAGCGTGCCGGGCGCCGTGGGGAGCAACGGTTTCGGCTACATCCAGCTGATGCTCGGCTATGTACTCGGTTACCTGGCCATCACGTTCATCTTGCTGCCGCTGTATTACCGGCTGCAGCTGACGTCGATTTACCGCTACCTGGAATTGCGCCTGGGACGGCGTTCCTACCAGAGCGGGGCAGCGTTTTTCATCCTGTCGCGCTTGCTTGGCGCCACGGCGCGGCTGTATCTGGTGGTCAATATCCTGCAGGCGACGATACTCGACAGCTTCGGCGTGCCGTTCTGGCTGACGGCCGCTGTCGCGCTGCTGCTGATTTTGCTCTACACCTATGAGGGCGGCGTGAAAACCATCGTCTGGACCGATACCCTGCAAACGGCCTGCATGCTGGCGGGGCTGGTGATTTGCAGCGTGTTTTTGCTGCGCGAGATGGACCTGTCCCTCATCGACAGCCTTGAGCGCATGCGCGCGCAGGGACTCACGCGCATCTTCACCGTCGACCCGGACAGCCCCGCCTATGTCTGGAAGCACATCGTGGCCGGCATGTTCATCACCATCGCCATGACGGGCATGGACCAGGAAATGATGCAAAAGAACATTTCCGTGCTCACCTTGCGCGATTCGCAAAAGAACATGCTCAGCCTGACCGTGGTGCTGACCGGCGTGCTGCTGCTGTTTCTCTTCCTCGGTGGCTTGCTGCACCTGTATGCGCCGCTGGCGGGCGTGACGGCCACGGGCGATAAACTGTTCCCCGCCGTGGTGCTGGGGCATTTCCCCGCCGTGGTGCAGCTGATTTTCTTCATCGCCCTCATTTCCGCCCTGTTTCCCAGCGTGGACGGGGCGCTCACTGCCTTGACCTCCACCTTCTGCATCGACATCCTGGGCCTGCAGCGCAGGCAGGATTTGAGTGCGGCCATGCAGATGCGCTGGCGCCGCCGCGTCCACCTGGGGTTTTCCGCACTGTTTTTGCTCCTGATCATGGCCTTCAAGTGGATCGATAGTCCCAGCATGATCGTCATCATCCTGAAGCTGGCCAGCTATACCTATGGTCCGCTGCTGGGCCTGTTCGCCTTCGGCCTCTTGAGCCGGCGCGGCGTGCGCGACCGCTGGGTACCTTTGGTGGCCGTGGCGGGGCCATTGCTGTGCGCGCTGATCGAAGGGGAGCAGGCGCTGCTGTTCGCACATTACCGCATCGGCCTGGAATTGCTGATCCTGAATGGCGCCCTGGTGCTGGGCGGCCTGTTCCTCATTTCCACGCCGCCAGGGCAGGGCGGCCAAGGCGCGCAATACTTGTCAAAATAAGACGAATCCCAAGGCGACCACAGCCATTTTCAGCTATATTGATTTCCTTTCGGTACATCAACCCACGGAGCATCAATGTCACTCAACCCCTTCCCGCCGCTGCGCCGCGGCTTAGGCGCATTCTGGCGCGCGCTGGACGCCACCCGCCGCGCGGTCATCAACCTGATTTTCCTGCTGATCGTCGTCGCCATCCTGATCGCCATCTTTGGCGGCGGCGCCAAGCCCCTGGCGGAAAAGACTACCCTGGTGCTGGACTTGCAAGGCCCGCTGGTCGAGGAAACGCCGGGCGGCGTGCGCGAGGCGGTGCTGGCCAATGTCAGCGGCGAAACCAAGAAAAGCGTGCAGCTGCGCGACGTGCTGGCGGTACTCGACACGGCGGCCAAGGACAAGAACATCGGCTCCATGGTGATCCTGCTCGACGAGTTGCAGGGCGGCGGCCTGGCGTCGCTGCGCGAAGTGGCGGCCGGCGTGGAGCGCTTCCGTGCCACGGGCAAGAAAGTCACGGCCTGGGGTTCCAGCTACAACCAGCGCCAGTACCTGGTGGCGGCCAAGGCCGACGAGGTATTCCTGCATCCGATGGGCGGCGTCATGCTGGAAGGCTTTGGCCGCTACCGCAATTACTACCGCGATGCACTCGATAAAGTGGGCGTGACGGTGAACCTGCTGAAAGTGGGCACGTACAAGAGCGCGGCCGAGCCTTTCATCGCCAACGGCCCCTCCGAAGCGGCGGCCGAAGCGGACCGCTACCTGAACAACGGTCTGTGGACCACCTACACGACGGATGTGGAAAAGGCGCGCAAGCTGCCGGCCGGCGCCATCCTGCAGGCTATCGATGCGCTGCCCGCGCTGATGACGGCCGCTGGCGGCGACCTGGGCAAGCTGTCGCTGGACGCCAAGCTGGTCGACGGCCTGAAAACGCGCGATGAACTGCGCCAGTTCATGATGGCGCGCGGCGCCAAGAATACGGAAGGCACGAACTTCCGCCAGGTGAACTACACCGATTACCTGGCGCGCTTGCGCCCCGTGCACATGGGCGACGCCGTCGGCGTGGTCATTGCGTCGGGTGAAATCGGCGACGGCATCGCGCCACCGGGCGCCATCGGCGGCCTGTCCACCTCGCGTTTGATCCGCCAGGCACGCGAAGACAAATCGATCAAGGCCATCGTGCTGCGTATCGATTCGCCGGGCGGCAGCGCCTTCGGCTCAGAACTGATTCGCCGCGAACTGGAACTGACGCGCGCCGCCGGCAAGCCGGTGGTCGTCTCGATGGGCAACGTGGCCGCTTCGGGCGGCTACTGGATCAGCACCTCGTCCGATGAAGTGATCGCCGACGCGGCCACCATCACCGGTTCCATCGGCGTGTTCGCGATTCTGCCGACGGCCGACAAGGTGGTGGAAAAGCTGGGCATCCACACGGCCGGTTCGCCCACCACCTGGCTGGCCGACGCGGGCAACCCATTGCGCCCGCTCGACCCGCGCTTCGCGCAAGTGATCCAGGGCTCGATCAACCACGTGTATGGCGACTTCCTGAACCTGGCTGCCAAGGCGCGCAAGACGACGCCGGAAAAAATCAATGAAGTGGCGCAGGGCCGCGTCTGGACAGGCTTGCAGGCGAAGGAGCGCAACCTGGTCGACCGCATCGGCAGCTATGGCGATGCGCTGGCGTCGGCCGCCAAGCGCGCCAAGCTGGGCAGCGACTATCGCGTAACTTACCTGGAGCAGGAAACATCGAACGTGGACCGTTTGATCGGCATGTTCGGCTCCAAGGCCATGGCTACCCTGGGGCTGGGCGAGCACGTGAAACTGGGTCTGGCCAGTACGGGTTTGTCGGCCGACGCGGCGCTGGGCATGGCGCAGGACCTCTCCTGGCTGTCGGGCATTACGCGCGAGCACAAACCGTTCATGGCCCTGACGCACTGCCTGTGCGAGGTGCCTTTGGGCGGCAAGTAACACCCACATCAACAGCATATCCAAGCCGGCTTCGCCCGGCTTGTTTCATATCAGGAGCGATGCATGGCAAGCGACATGAGCACACAAACTGACACGGCGATCACCATTCGCCCGTGCGCCAAGGGCGATGAACAGGCGCTGGCGCTGGTGGGACAATCGACCTTTCTGGAGGCGTTTGCAGGCATCCTCGATGGCGCCGACATCATCGCCCATTGCCAGCGCCAGCACGACGCGCAGCTGTACCGCGACTGGCTGGCGCTGCCGGCCATGCGGCTGTGGCTGGCCGAAGCCACGCCCGGTGGCGCCCCGGTCGGCTATCTGGTGCTCAGTCCGGCCAGCCTGCCGGTGGCCGAACCGCGCCCGGACGACCTGGAAATCAAGCGCATCTACCTGCTGCACCGCTTCCAGGGCCAGCGCGTGGGGCAGCGCCTGATGCAGGCGGCACTCAGCCAGGCGCGCGCCAGCGGGGCGGGAAGGGTGCTGCTGGGCGTGTACGCGGAAAACCACGACGCGCTGGCGTTTTATGCGCGCTGCGGCTTTGCGCAGGTGGGCCGGCGCACTTTCCGCGTGGGCCGCACCGATTACCAGGATGTGATTCTCGGCATGACGCTGTAAAGCCAGGTAAAGAAACGCTGCCGTTTTCGCCCAGGGAATGGCTGTGCCTGCCCCTGTCAAGGCGGCTGGCGGGAATTTTGTAGCGAGTTTGTATCGACATGCCAGCAGCCCGCCGTGTGCCGCGACTGCGCCTCCTGGCCCCGCAAGCCTGATTTTTCCACCGTTCCCCCTTGTGTGCCGTGCCGCAGCGCCCGCTGGCTGCCCACGGCCGCCTGTGCAATTGTTTCAATAGGAAATGAAACAGAAACATGACTATGCTAGAGTCGTTTCACGATGGGAGCGTGGCTTTTTCAGCTGATTTTCAGCGCTTGACTCCTTCACGTTTTGCAGCTCATTCAACCCCGAAAAACGGTCGTCCGGCCTGAGTGTGTCCCACCTCGGCCGACGCCACAGACTCGCCGTGCGAGCGGCCTATACAAGGATAAGCGATGGATTCGCAGACAGCACCCCATACCCCACGGCGCAGCCGCCGCTCGAAAATCGTCGGCAGCGTCATCGCGCTGGCAGTGATGGCCGCGCTGGGCGGCGGTGCCTGGTATCTGACCCACTCCGGCGTCAGCGCGCAGCCCGGCGCCGGTGGTCCTGGTGGCCCTGGTGGGCCCGGCGGGCGCCGCGGCGCTCCCTCGACGACCGTTGGCGTGGCCACGGCCGTGAAGTCGGACCTGCCCGTGGTGCTCGATGCGCTGGGCACGGTGACTGCGGCGTCCACCGTGACGGTGCGCCCGCAGGTGTCGGGCATCCTCAAGGAGCTGAAATTCAAGGAAGGCGGCATGGTCAAGGCGGGCCAGGTGGTGGCGCAGATCGACCCGGCCCAGTTCGAGATGGCGCTGATGCAGGCCACGGGCCAGCGCCAGCGCGATGAAGCGCAGCTGGAAAACGCGCGCCTGACCCTGAAGCGCTATCAAACGCTGCTGGGCCAGGATTCCATCGCGCGCCAGGATGTCGATACGCAGGCCGCCCTGGTCAAACAGCTGGAAGGGACCGTCATGACGGACCGCGCCGCCGAAGGCACGGCCAGACTGAACCTGGGTTATACAAAAGTGGTGTCGCCGATCAGCGGTCGCGCGGGCCTGAAGGTGGTCGATATCGGCAACCTGGTGAGCACCAGCGACGCGGGCGGCGTGGTGGTGGTGACGCAGCTGTCGCCCATCGACGTGCAGTTTTCCGTGCCACAGGACAAGGTGCAGACCATCCAGGAGCGCCTGAATGGCGGCACGGCCCCGATGGCGCTGGCGCTGGACCGCACGCGCACGCATACGCTGGGCCAGGGCAGCCTGAGCGCGCTGGATAACCAGGTTGACGTGCAGACGGGCACCGTGCGGGCCAAGGCCCGCTACGCGAATGACAAGATGGCCCTGTTTCCCAGCCAGTTCGTCAACGTGCGCCTGGAGCTGGGTAATATCACGGGCGCCGTGCTGGTGCCCGTGACGGCCCTGCGTCACAGCAATAATGGCGACTTTGTGTATGTGCTGAAAGCGGATAAAACCGTCACCGTGCGCATGGTCACGCGGGGCCAGGCGACGACCGACATGGTGGAAATCCGCGCCGGCCTGGAGGCAGGCGAACAAGTCATCACGGAAGGCGCGGACCGCCTGAAGGAAGGCGCGAAAGTCACCCTGGTGGGCGACAAGCCGGCCAGCGCGCGCGGCGCCGGCGCCGGCGCTGCCACTGGCGCAAACGGCGAACGTCGCCACCGCCGCCAGCAGGCTGAAGGCGCGGCCAGCGCCCCGGCTTCCGCATCGGCATCCGCACCAGCGAAGGGCGCAGCGCAATGAGTCCATCGACTCCCTTCATCAAGCGCCCCGTCGCTACGGCGCTGCTGATGCTGGCCATCGTGCTGGCGGGGCTGGTCGGCTTCAAGTTCCTGCCGCTGGCCGCCTTGCCGCAGGTGGATTTCCCCACCATCCAGGTGCAGACCTTGTACCCGGGCGCCAGTCCCGAAGTCATGGGGCAGACCGTGACGGCGCCGCTGGAGCGCCAGTTCGGGCAAATGTCGGGCTTGCAGCGCATGAGTTCCACCAGCGCCGCCGGCGTCTCCCTCATCACGCTGCAATTCACCCTGGGCCAGACCCTGGATGTAGCCGAGCAGGAAGTGCAGGCGGCCATCAACGCGGGCGGTTCCCTGCTGCCCACCGACTTGCCGGCGCCGCCCGTGTACGCCAAGATCAACCCGGCCGACGCACCCGTGCTGACACTGGCCATCACCTCCGACACCATGCCGCTGACGCAGGTGCAAAATATCGTCAACACGCGTTTGGCGCTGAAAATCAGCCAGGTCAACGGCGTGGGCCTGGTGTCGCTGTCGGGCGGCCAGCGTCCCGCCGTGCGCATCCAGGGAGATACCAAATTGCTGGCCTCGTACGGCCTGGGCCTCGACAGCCTGCGCACGGCCATCGCGGCGGCCAACGTCAATAGCGCCAAGGGCAGTTTCGACGGCCCCACGCGCTCGTTTACCATCAATGCCAACGATCAATTGGTGACGGCGGAAGATTACAAGCGCCTGATCATCACCTATAAAAACGGCGCGCCCGTGCGCCTGTCCGACGTGGCCAACGTCGTCGACAGCGCGGAAAACACGCGCCTGGGCGCCTGGTCGGGCAAGCAGCCGGCCATCATCCTGAACGTGCAGCGCCAGCCCGGCGCCAACGTCATCAAGACGGTCGACGCCATCAAGGCCCTGCTGCCCAAGCTGCAAGCGAGCCTGCCGGCGGCCATGAGGCTCGACGTGCTGAGCGACCGCACGACGGGCATCCGCGCCTCCGTCGAACACGTGGAAATGGAACTGTTATTGTCCGTGCTGCTGGTGGTGCTGGTGATCTTCGCCTTTCTGCACAGCATGCGCGCCACCGTGATCGCCAGCCTGTCCGTGCCGATCTCGCTGATCGGCGCCTGCGGCGTCATGTATTTGCTCGGCTACAGCCTGAACAACCTCTCCTTGATGGCGCTGACGATCGCCACCGGTTTCGTCGTCGATGACGCTATCGTCATGATCGAAAATATCGCCCGCTACATCGAAGAGGGCGAAACGCCGATGGCGGCTGCCCTGAAGGGCGCGTCGCAGATCGGCTTTACCATCATCTCGCTGACCGTGTCGCTGATCGCCGTGCTGATTCCCCTGCTCTTCATGGGCGACGTGGTGGGCCGCTTGTTCCGTGAATTTGCCATGACCCTGGCCATCACGATTTTGATTTCCGCCGTGGTGTCTCTGACCCTGGTGCCGATGATGTCGGCGCGCTGGCTGAAAAGCCACGCCGATGAAAAAGTCAGCGCCACGGGCCAGCGCATCCAGGCATTTCTCGACCGCGTCATCGTGCAGTACGACCATGCGCTGGTGTGGGTACTCACACGCCAGGGCTTGACCTTGCTGGTGGCCCTGGCCACCTTGCTGCTGACGGTGATTTTGTACATCACGATACCGAAGGGTCTGTTCCCCACGCAGGACACGGGCCAGCTGCAGGCGCGCATCGAAGCGTCGCAAGCCGTCTCGTACGAACGCATGGCCAGCTTGCAGCAGGCGGCCGCCAGCGCGCTGCTGGAAGACCCCGCTGTCGATACCTTGAGTTCCCTGGTGGGCGTGGATGCGGCCAACAACACCATGTTGCACACGGGGAGCATGCTGATCAACCTGAAGCGTCCGCGTAGCGGCAGCCAGGACGAGATCATGGAACGTCTGCGCAACCGCGTGGCCAAGGTGGCCGGCGTGACCCTGTATTTGCAGCCGACGCAGGATCTGACCATCGATGCGGAATCGGGGCCGACGCAGTACCGCGTCTCGCTCGAAGGGGCCGATACGGCCAGCGTCACCGAGTGGGCCGGCAAGCTGGCGGCGCGCATGCGCGAAAAATCGCAGCTGCGCAACGTGGTCACGGACGCAGGCGCCACGGGCGCCGCCGTGGTGGTGGCCATCGACCGTGACAGCGCCGCGCGCATGTCGGTCACCACGGCCACCGTCGACGACGCGCTGTACAACGCCTTCGGCCAGCGCATCATCTCGACCATTTTCACGGAAACCAACCAGTACCGCGTGATTCTCGAAGCGCAGCCCGGCATCGTCACTACGCCAGCCGACCTGTCGGAACTGCAGGTGCGCACGGGATCCGGCAAGTCGACGCCGCTGTCCGCCTTTGCCAGCGTCAGCGAAAAACAGGCGCCGTTGCAAATCACGCACGTGGCGCAGTACCCGGCCACGACACTCGGCTTTGATACCACGCAAGGCGTGGCGCTGGGCAGCGCCGTCGACGCCATCCGCGCTGCGGCGAAAGACATCGCCATGCCGCCGTCGGTGACCCTGACTTTCCTGGGTGCGGCCGGCGCATATGAAAACTCGCTGTCGAACCAGCTGTGGCTCATTTTGGCCGCCGTCGTCTGCGTCTACATCGTGCTGGGCGTGCTGTATGAAAGCTATATCCACCCGCTGACGATACTATCGACCCTGCCGTCGGCCGGCGTGGGCGCCTTGCTGGCGCTGATGATTTCCGGGCAGGACCTGGGCGTGATCGGCATCATCGGCATCATCCTGCTGATCGGCATCGTCAAGAAGAACGCCATCATGATGATCGACTTCGCCATCGAGGCCGAGCGCGACGAGGGCAAGGGGCCGCAGGAAGCCATCCACCAGGCGGCGCTGCTGCGTTTCCGTCCTATTTTGATGACCACCCTGGCGGCGCTGTTCGCGGCCGTGCCGCTGATGCTGGGCTGGGGCGAGGGAGCCGAGTTGCGCCGTCCGCTGGGCCTGGCCATCTTCGGCGGCCTGATCGTCAGCCAGGTGCTGACGCTGTTTACCACGCCCGTCATCTACCTGGGCTTCGACCGCCTGGGCCAGCGTTTCGCGCCAAAGTCGCGGGGCGTGAGCCTGGACAAACCGGCCGATAACGCGGGGAGCGCCGCGTGAACCTGTCCGAACCGTTCGTCAAGCGCCCCATCGCCACCGTGCTGCTGACCATCGGCATCGCGCTGGCGGGCGTCGGCGCCTTCTTTGTGCTGCCCGTCTCGCCGCTGCCGCAGGTCGACTATCCGACCATTTCCGTCAGCGCCAGCCTGCCCGGGGCCAGTCCCGCGACCATGGCGACCTCGGTGGCCACGCCGCTGGAGCGGCGCCTGGGCGTGATTTCGGGCGTCAACGAGATGACCTCGTCGTCCAGCACCGGCTCGGCGCGCATCAACCTGCAGTTCGACCTGAACCGCAAGATCGATTCGGCCGCGCGCGAAGTGCAGGCGGCCATTGCCGCCTCGCGCGTGGACTTGCCGGCCACCCTGCGCAGCAATCCGACGTATCGCAAGGCCAATCCGTCCGACGCGCCCGTGATCATCCTGGCGCTGACGTCAAAGACGCGCACGCCGGGCCAGATCTACGATGCCGTGTCGAACCTGGTGCAGCAGAAGGTGGCGCAAGTCAAAGGCGTGGGCGACGTGGAGCTGGGCGGCGGCTCGCTGCCGGCCGTGCGCGTGGAACTGCTGCCTTACCAGCTCAATCACTATGCCGTGTCGATGGAAGATGTGCGCGCGGCCATCCAGGCCACCAACGCCAACCGGCCCAAGGGGGCGATCTCCGGCGATGAGCGCAGCCTGCAGATCTACTCGGGTGCCAGCACGGCGTCCGGCGGTCGCAGCGCGGCCGATTACCGCAGCCTGGTGGTGGCCTGGCGCGATGGCGCCGCCATCCGCCTCGACGACGTGGCCGAAGTGGTCGACGGCGTGGAAAACACGAATACCCTGGGCCTGTTCAACGGCGATCCGGCTGTCATCGTGCTGATCACGCGCCAGCCGGGCGCCAACGTCATCGCCACGGTGGACGGCGTGCGCGCCCTGCTGCCGCAACTGCAGGCGCAGCTGCCCGGCGACATCAAGCTGCAGGTGGCGTCCGACAGCACCAATTCCATCCGCTCGTCCCTGCACGAGATCGAATTCACGCTGGTCCTCTCCATCGTGCTCGTCGTGCTGGTGGTCAGCGCTTTTTTGCGCAGCGTGCGCGCCACCATCATCCCGGCCGTGGCCACCATCGTCTCTTTGCTGGGCACCTTCGGCGTGATGTACATGCTCGGTTTCAGCCTGAACAATCTGTCGCTGATGGCGCTCACGGTGGCCACCGGCTTTGTCGTCGACGATGCCATCGTGGTGCTGGAAAACACGCAGCGCCACATCGAGGCGGGCATGGACCGTTTCAAGGCGGCCCTGCTGGGCGCGCGCGAAGTGGGTTTTACCGTGCTGTCGATCAGCCTGTCGCTGGTGGCCGTCTTCATCCCGCTGCTGTTCATGGGCGGGCAGGTAGGGCGATTGTTCCGCGAATTTGCCGTGACCCTGTCGGCCGCCGTGATGATTTCGCTGGTCATTTCATTGACCACCACGCCGATGATGTGCGCCTGGCTGCTGAAAAGCGGCGCGCAGCACAAGGCGCCAGGTAGAGTGGCGCGCTGGTTCGAACGGGGTTTCGAGCGCATGCTGAAAGTGTATGAACATTGCCTGGACTGGGCCCTGTCCAGCGCCGCACTGGTGATGACCATCCTGGTGTTTGTCGTCGGCTTGAACGTGTACCTGTTCGCGGCCGCGCCCAAGGGCTTCTTCCCGCAGCAGGACACGGGCCAGATCAATGGCGGCATGCGCGCCGACCAGAGCATCTCGTTCCAGGCCATGCAGGGCAAGCTGCGCCAGCTGGTCGACATCATCAAGGACGATCCGGCCGTCGCCACCGTCGTGGGGTTCACCGGCGGCGGCAGGGCAGGGGGCGGCTTCATGTTCATCGATTTGAAACCGGCCTCGCAGCGCACCGACAAGGGCCAGGCCGTGATCGCGCGCCTGCGCCCGCAACTGGCCAAGGTGACGGGCATTTCCCTGTTCCTCAACCCCGTGCAGGATTTGCGCATGGGCGGGCGTTCCAGCAATTCCACCTACCAGTACACCCTGATCAGCGACAACCAGGCGGACCTGAAGAAATGGGCGGCGAAACTGGCCGACCAGATGAAGCTGCAGCCGGCCCTGATCGACGTCGACACGGACCAGGCGGAAAACGGCGTGGAAACTTATGTCAGCATCGACAAGGACCGCGCCACGCAGCTGGGCGTGCAGGTGCGCGACATCGACAATGCGCTGTACAACAGCTTCGGCCAGCGCCAGGTGGCGACCATCTACGCTGAGCTGAACCAGTACCACGTGATCATGGAAGTGGCGCCGCGCTATGCGCAAAGCCCGGAAGCGCTGCGCTCCGTGTATGTGCCGGCATCGAATGCGGCGGCCGTCGCCGCTGTCACCAGCACGACCGCGCCCGCAGTCACCTCGGCGGTGACTGCCACCACCTCGAACACCACGGCGGCGCGCGATCCGTCGCGCGGCTCGGCATTGAGTACCACCCTGGCGACGATGGTGCCGCTGTCTTCGTTCAGCAGCTTTGCCGAAAGTTCGACGGCCACGTCCATCAACCATCAGGGCGGCGAGCTGGCCACCACCGTGTCGTTCAACCTGGCTGACGGCTATCCGCTCAGCGACGGGCAAGCTGCCGTGGCCCAGGCGGAGTCGGAAATCGGCATGCCGGTGAATGTGCGCGGCAGCTTCCAGGGTTCGGCCAAGAGTGCGCAGGACAGCAACAAGGAGCAGCCGCTGTTGATCCTGGCGGCCATCGTGGTGATTTACATCGTGTTGGGCATCCTGTACGAAAGCCTGATCCATCCGATCACCGTGCTGTCAACCTTGCCGTCGGCGGGGGTGGGCGCCGTGCTGGCCTTGCTGCTGTTGCGCATGGAGTTTTCCATCATTGCCCTGATCGGCGTGTTCCTGTTGATCGGTATCGTCAAGAAAAATGCTATATTGATCATCGACTTCGCGCTGGAGGCCGAGCGTTCGCGCGGACTGACAGCGGTGGAAGCGGTGCGCGAGGCATGTTTGCTGCGTTTCCGCCCCATTTTGATGACCACCCTTGCGGCGGCGCTTGGCGCCTTGCCGCTGGCGATCGGTTTCGGCGAGGGGTCAGAGCTACGCCAGCCCTTGGGGGTCGCCATCATCGGCGGCCTGATTGCCAGCCAGTTACTCACATTGCTGACCACCCCGGTGGTCTACATCCTGCTCGACAAGCTGCGCACGCGCAGCGCCGACGAGCAGCAATTGAGCCGCATTCCTGGGCCAGATAACCCGAGCACACAATCATGAAGCAAGTAAAACCTATCCCGTCCGCCGTACCCGCACGCCACTTGCTGGCACTGGCAGCGGCCACCACTTTCCTCCTGCTGGCTGGCTGCGCCGTCAGCCCCGCGTATGAAGTGCCTGCGGCCGCCGCGCCGCAAACGTTCAAGGAGGCGGCCGGCTGGCAGCCTGCCGCGCCGGCCGACGCTCTGGAGCGCGGCCCCTGGTGGACCCTGTTCGGCGACGCGCAACTGAACCAGCTGGCCGACAGCATCGACATCTCGAACCAGAACGTGGCTGAAGCCGTTGCCTCGTACGAGCAGGCGCGCGCGCTGGTGCGCGAACAGCGCGCCTCGCTGTTCCCCAGCGTGAACCTGACGGGCAGCGGCGCCCGTTCCGGTGGCGGTGGCGAGCAGCAGACGAACAATAATTTCAAGGCCGCCATCGGCGCGTCGTGGGAACCGGATATCTGGGGCCGCCTGCGCGCCGGCGTGACGGGGGCGGACGCCAGCGCGGCGGCCAGCGCGGCCGACCTGGCCGCCGCGCGCCTGTCGGCGCAGGGCGAGCTGGCCACCAATTATTTTTCGCTGCGCCAGAGCGATGCGCAGATCGCGCTGCTGAACGCCACCATCGCCGGCTACAAGCGCGTGTTCGACATCACCAGCAACCGTTTTAACTCGGGCATCGCCGCCAAGTCCGACCTGCTGCAGGCGCAGACGCAGCTGGCCAATGCGCAGATCGACCTGTCCAGCCAGACGCGCGCGCGCGCCCAGCTGGAACACGCGATCGCTATCCTGCTGGGACGCGCGCCATCGGACTTCAGCCTGGCCGTGGCGCCGTGGACCCTGACCGTGCCCCAGGTGCCGCTGGGCGTACCGTCGACCCTGCTGCAGCGCCGTCCCGACATCGCCGCCGCCGAGCGCAGGGTGGCCGTGGCCAACGAGCAGATCGGCATCGCCCGCTCCGCCTACTATCCGAGCCTGAACTTGACGGGTTCCTACGGTTCCGGTGCCAGCAAAGTAGGTGACCTGTTGAATGCATCGTCCAGCCTGTGGTCGCTGGGCGTGTCGGCCGCGCAAACCTTGTTCAACGCGGGCGCCACCACCGCCAGCGTGGACGCGGCGAAGGCCGGGCATGAGGCGGCCGTGGCGCGCTACCGTCAGACGGTGCTGGCCGCCTTTGGCGCCGTGGAAGACCAGTTGTCGGCCACGCGGGCGCTGGCCGAGCAACTGGCCTTGCGCCAGCAGGCCTCGTCGGCTGCCGACCAGGTCGAGCAGCAGATGCTGAACCGCTACAACGCTGGCCAGGTCGGCTACACGGACGTGGTGACGGCGCAGGTGACGGCGTTGTCGGCACGCCGTTCGCTGGTGCAGGCGCAGGTGGACCGCCAGACCACGGCCGTGGCCCTGATCCAGTCGCTGGGTGGCGGCTGGCAGGCGCCGTAGACGGCAGGCCGGCGCGGGCCGAAAAACCTGCAGCAAATTCGTGTTTTTCTGCGCATCTTGAGTGCTAGAATGCAAGATTATTCATCCGCCAGCCTGGCGCACGTGCCGTGGCTGCATTCTTGCCGACGATGACACGCAGCAAACACAGCAATGCTCCAGCGCATGAGGTGGCCGCCATCGATTTCCCGCTGGCGGCCATCGGTGCCTTCCTGGTGAACGTGACGCAGGAAAGCGGCATTGCGCGCACCAGGGCCGGTTTCCGAAAACGCTTGGCAGCGATGTATCGGCTGAGTGCCTGGGATGGTTTTTCTGGCAGCACAAGGACGATTGCCTGGTCTGCAAAGAGATCCGCAACATGATCCTCTTTGCCCGGAAAAACGGCATTTCCTGCGCCGTGGCAGACGGCAAAGCAGGCGCGGGCGCGCCATGAGCGAACCGTTCGACGCGGCCAGCACCACGGTGCGCATGCTGGTCACGGATCTGGGCGACGAGCACGCGCGCGTATCGGCCTTGCGGCGCGCCTTTGTCATCATCAACAGCATACGCGAAGGCGTGCTGGTGACCGACAGTGGCAACCGCATCATTTCCGTCAACCCCGCCTTTACTACCATCACCGGCTACCAGGCGGAGGAAGCCATCGGGCGCGATCCATCCTTCCTCGGCGGCGGCACGCATTTGCCGCATTTCTATGAAGCCATGTGGCGCAGCCTGCACCAGAATGGCAGCTGGTGTGGCGAACTGGTGAACCGGCGCAAGAATGGCCAGCGCTTCGTCTCGTCGCTGTCGATCACGCCCATGCGCAACCAGCATGGCGCCATCAGCCACTTTGTCGGCGTGTTTTCCGATATCACCGAGCGCAAGCTGGCCGAGGCGGACTTGCGCGAACTGCACCGCGAGCTGGACCAGCGTGTCATCGATCGCACGGCCGAATTGCTGCGCGCCAACCAACATCTGCAACTGGAAGTACAGCAGCGCGAGCGGGCGCAGGAAGCCTTGCGCGATGCCGAGCGCTTCTTTCACGCCACCATCGATTCGCTGGCGGACCGGGTGCTGGTGCTGGATCAGGCGGGCAGCGTCGTGCACGCCAACCAGGCTTGCGTGGCCTTCGTCGGGCACCCGCCGCCGCTGCAGTACCTGGAGTTTTGCGAGATGGACCCGCGCTGGCAGCGCAGCTCCGGACGCGAGCTGGCCGCCGGCATCCGCTCCGTCATTGCCGGCACTGCCGACACGTTTGCGCTCGAGTATGAATTTGCCACGCGTTCAGGCCCGCGCTGGTCGCAGGCCAGGATCAGCCGTTTCCTGGGCGAAGGGCCGCTGCGCGTGGTGGTGACGCACACGGACATTACCGAACGCAAGCTGATGGATAGCGCCCTGCGCCAGTCGCATGCGCAGCTACGCCAGCTGGCGCTGCATCTGGAAACGGCCAAGGAAGACGAGCGCAAGCGCATCTCGCGCGATATCCACGATGAACTGGGGCAAAACCTGTTGGCGCTGCGCATCGATATTTCCATGCTCAGCGCGCGCACCGAAGGTTCCCATCCGCGCCTGCACCGCCGGGTCGGCGCCGTGCTCAGCAATGTCGACACCACCATCAAGAGCGTGCGCGGCATCATGAACGAGTTGCGCCCGATGGCGCTGGACCTGGGCTTGCAGGCCGCCATCGAATGGCAGGTGGGTGACTTCCGCAAGCGCAGCGGCGTCGCTTGCCGCCTGCTGATACGCGACGAGGCCCTGTTTGCCACCATTGGCAGCCAGGTCGAGATCGTGCTGTTCCGCATCGTGCAGGAAGCGCTCAGCAACGTCATGCGCCATGCGCCATGCCCAGGCCAGCCTGGTCGAGATCGAGCTCAGTTCGGATGCCTGCGCCGTGTACGTGGCCATCAGCGACAACGGCATCGGCATTGCGCCACAGCAGCAGCGCAAAAAGCAGTGCTTCGGCCTGATCGGCATTGCCGAGCGGGTGACGGCGCTGGGCGGCCATTTCGAGGTGGGCATGCCGGCGTCGGGCGCCGGTTGCCGTTTGTCCCTGCAGATTCCCTTGTCGGGGGCGGGGCGGCCGGCCGCCTGATACAGAAATTGCAATGGGTTAATTTTTGCCGACTCAGGTCCCTGTGACAGGCTATACTTTCGCCTGCTATTTATGGAGGGACATATCTTGTTCAAAAGAATCGTTTTACCAGTCGCCTTACTGGGCGCGTTCGCCGGCGCACACGCCGACGAAGGGCAGTGGCAACCACACCAACTGCCACAGCTGAAAGCCGAACTGAAACGGGTCGGCATTGAAATACCTGCGGAAACACTGGCCGACTTGAGTAAACACCCGATGAGCGCCATCGTGTCGCTGGGCGGCTGCTCGGCCGCTTTTGTTTCCGACGCGGGCCTGGTGGTGACGAACCACCATTGCGCGTATGGCGCCGTGCAGCGCAATTCCACCCCGGAACATAATTACATCACCAACGGCTTCCTGGCCAAGACGCGCGCTAGCGAGCTGCCGGGCGGTCCGAACAGCCTGGTGTATGTGACCGACAAGGTGGAGAACGTCAGCGAGCGCGTGCTGAAAGGCTTGACGGCCGACATGAGCGGCCGCGCGCGCCACGAAGCCGTGGAAAAGCGCGTCAAGGACTTGATCGCCGAATGCGAAACGGACAAGATGTACCGCTGCTCCGTGCCCGCCTTTCACCGCGGCCTCGAGTACTACCGCATCCGCCAGATGATGATACGCGACGTGCGCCTGGTGTACGCGCCATCGGACAAGATCGGCAACTTCGGCGGCGACATCGACAACTACGAATGGCCGCGCCACACGGGCGACTACTCGTTCCTGCGCGCCTACGTGGGCAAGGATGGCCGTCCGGCCGACCCGTCGCCCGATAACGTGCCGTACAAATCGAAGGACTTCCTGGTCGTCTCGGCCGAAGGCTTGAAAGCCGGTGACGGCATCTTGCTGGCGGGCTATCCCGGCCGCACCAGCCGCTACAAGCTGCCGGCGGAAATCCGCTTCGCGCGCGATACGGCTTTCCCTCTGAAAGTAGCCGAACTGCAAGCCGATCTGGCCGTGATGGCCGATGCCACGAATGGCGATGCAGCCGCTGCCGTGCGCTATGCCAGCGTGGTGAAAAGCATCAACAACGTGCTGAAAAAAACCCAGGGCTTGCTCGACGGTTTCGCCCGCAAGGACATCGCCGCCATCAAGGACGTGCAGGATGCTGAGTTCCGCGCCTGGTATGCGAAGCAGCCGAACGTGTCGAGCACCTTGCTGGCCGAACTGGACGCGGCGATTGGCAGCGACATGGCCTTGAGCGAAGAAGAGTTCGCCTGGTCGGTGGCCACCAATAGCGACTTGCTGAAAAGCGCGCGCACCATCTACCGTTTGTCGCTGGAGCGCCAGAAAGCGGACGCCGAGCGCGAATCGGGCTTCCAGCAGCGTGACCTGGCCTTCATCAAGGCCCGTCTGGCCCGCCTGGAGCAGTCGTATGTCAACAAGGTCGATCAGGCGCGTTTTGCAGCGTGCCTGAAGCGTTACGCCCAGCTGGCGGCGAAGAGCCATCCGCAAGGTCTGGACGCGCTGTTGCCGGCGACAGACGCCGTAGCGGCCCTGTACCAGCAGACGCAACTGGCTGACACGGCCAAGCGCCTGGCCTGGCTGGAAAAGGACCAGGCTGCTGTTGCAAGGTCCGACGACGCCTTCATGCAGCTGGCCATCAAGCTGCACGTGGTCGAGGCGGCGCTGGAAGAGCGCCGCAAGGAAATCGACGGCAACCTGGAGCGCGTGATTCCGCAATACATGCAAGCCGTGATTGCCTGGAAGAAAACACAAGGCAAGCCGGTGTATCCTGACGCCAACTCGACCCTGCGCGTCACGTACGGCACGGTATCTCCGTACTCGCCGCGCGACGGCATCACCAAGGGCCCGTTTACGACCGTGGAAGGGATCGTCGAGAAAGTCACGGGCAAGGCCCCGTTCGAAGCGCCGCAAGCGCTGCTCGACGCCGTCAAGGAAAAACGCTACGGCCAGTTCCGCGACCCCGTGCTGGGCACGGTGCCCGTCAACTTCCTGACCAGCGCCGACACGACAGGCGGCAATTCCGGCTCGGCCGTGATGAACAAGCGCGGCGAGCTGATCGGTCTGAACTTCGATTCGACGTATGAATCGATCACCAAGGACTGGTACTTCGACACGGCCATCACGCGCGCCATCCACCTCGACATCCGCTACATGCTGTGGGTGATGCAGGAAGTGGACCACGCGGATAACTTGCTCAAGGAAATGACGATCAAGTATCCGAAGGCTGCCAAGAAGTAATCTTTAACTTCAGCTTGCGCCAGCGCAAAGCCGCATCTGCCCCAGGGCCGATGCGGCTTTTTTGCGTATGGCAAACTATTTTGAGTTCCATCAACATGCCAGCGTCCGCCATGGTTAGCATGGGCCAGGGGAGCAAGTCCGAAGGAGGCAATATGGATGATGGCAAGCAGGCAGCCGATCTGGCGCGCCTTTTCGGAGCGAGCTGGCGAGTCCAGGACAGCCGCTTGCTGCGCATGGATTTTCCGCGCGACGATGGTCCGCCCGATACTGCGCTGCTGGTCAACAGCTTGCGGGCACACGAGGAAATGTCACGCGACTTCCGCTTCGACGCCGAACTGCTGTCTGATAATCTCCACGTTCCCCTGACCGCGATGATGGGACGCATGGTCACGATTTCGATGGTGCGCGATGACGGCAGCTTGCGCCATTTTAATGGTTATGTCGGCGAATTTCGCTTGTTGCGCAGCGATGGCGGTTTCGCGTTCTACCAGATGGTGCTGCAACCCTGGCTGGCGTTTTCCAGGCTGCGCATGGACAACGTCTCGTTCCACGAACGCACGGTCATCGACATCAGCGAAACGACCTTCGATCATTATGTGCAGCGCGACTGGCAAAACCGGCTGCATGAGGAAAAAGCGATATTAAGCTGCGCCAACCAGCATAATGAAACCGATTACAACCATCTGCACCGGCGCTGGGAAGACCAGGGACTCCATTACTGGTATGAACATCGCGCCGACGGTCATACGCTCTGTTTGGGCGACAATACCTGGCTGAGCGACAGCATCGATCCAAGCGACCACGATGCCAGTGTAGCCGACGAGATGGTGTTTCGCAGCGGCGCGGGCTCGCTGGAGGACGACGGCATACGCGATTGGCAGGCAATACGGAAGATCGCGTCAGGCGCGCTCACGCTGGCCAGCTTCAACTACAAGCAGCCGTATGCCAGTCGCGCCAGTGGCTATGCGCTACACCAGCAGGGCGACGTGTTTGCCCATGAACTGTATCAAAACACCGGCTATGGCTATGCCGACAAGGGCGCCGGCGAAGCGCTGGCGCAACGCCGCCTGGAGGAGCATAACTGCCAGGCGCAAACCTTCGAAGCTGGCGGCAATCACCGCTGCGCCCAGGCCGGGCGCAGTTTCACGCTGGGCGGCCACTTCAGCGGCAAGCAAGCCATGCCGGCCAGAGGTGAAGCGGCGCGCCCGGACATCGGCTCGCGCGAATACCTGATCCTGTCGGTCGATCATCTCGCCAGCAACAATTACTAGGCAGGGACGGGTGCGAAGTCGCATTATGAAAACCGTTTTCGCTGCATCCGCAAGAGCATCCGCTGGTATCCGGGGCGGCAGTTCAACAGCACGCCTTGTGCCTTGCCCGGCGTGCAGACGGCGATTGTCACCGGGCCGGCAGGCGAAACCATCCATACCGACGCGCTGGGCCGGGTGAAGGTGCAATTTCACTGGGACCGGCTGGGCAAGTTCGACGCGGGCAGTTCGCCATGGATCAGGGTCATGACGCCATGGGCGGGCCAGGCGTTCGGCCAGATCGCGTTGCCGCGCATCGGCCAGGAAGTGCTGATCCAGTTTCTCGACGGTAATATCGACCGTCCCGTCATTGTCGGCGCGGTGTACAACGGCAAGCATGCGCCGCCGTGGAATTTGCCGGGGCAACGCATGCTGGGCGGCTGGCGCAGCGCCGAGCTGATGCCTGGCGGCGGCTACGGCGTGCGCGGCAACCAGTTGGTACTTGACGATACGCACCAGCACATCCAGGCGCAACTGAAAAGCGATCATCAGCACAGCCAATTGTCGCTCGGCTGCATCAGCCGCATCGAAGACGCCAACGGGCGCAAGGATGCGCGTGGCGAGGGCTGGGAACTGGCGTCAGACGCCTGGGGCGTGGCGCGCGCCGGCCGCGGCATGTTGCTGACCACCGAAGCGCGCCCTGGCGCCGCCTCGCATATCAAGAGCATGGATGAAACCTTGCGCCGCTTGGCCGAGGCTGCTGAGCGGCACAAGGCGCTTGCCGCCCTGGCGCAGCATTACGGCGCGCAAGAAAGCGCCGCCCAGCAGGGCGCCGCCGCCGATGTGCTGAAAGCCCAGCATGCCGGGATCAAGGGCGATGCCGGCAATGGAGAAAACGCCTTTCCCGAATTATCCAAGCCGCATCTGGTGCTGGCCAGTCCGGCCGGTATCGAAACGACGAGCGCGCAATCGACGCACATCGCCAGCGCCGAGCACACGGCGCTGACGACCGGGTGCGACCTGTCGCTGGCGGCCGGAGGTGGCCTGTTCGCCAGCATCGGCGCAGCGCTGCGCCTGTTCGTCCACAAGGCTGGCATGAAACTGATCGCCGCAGCTGGCCCGGTGCAGATCGCGGCGCAAACCGATGCGGTCGATATCGTCGCCAACAAGGTGCTGGAATTGATCAGTCAGGGCGACTGGGTGAATATTCGCGGCCGCAAAGGCGTGCGTCTGCATGGCGCCAATTGCATGCTTGAAATTAGCGACAAGGTACAGTTTTTTACCGCGTCGCCGACCTTGTTTCATGGCAACCTGGAAACGCTGGCGCCCAAGAACCGGCCGCAACCGGAGCTGGAACCGCCCATCGCGCCGGTCGCGGGGCAATTGCAGCATACGATACAGGCCCATGCGGATGGCGGCCAGTACGCCAATGTGCCGTACACGCTGTACAACGGCGAGGCCGAAGTCGAGCAAGGCCTGACCGACGAATTCGGCCGCATCCTGATCGCGCACCAGGACGGCACGCCGCGCTACCGTGTCGTCCTTGGCAATGGCGAAGAGTTTTCATTGCAAGCGAGCGCACGCTTCGACCCGAACGCGGCGCCGGACGGCGAGCACAAGCTGTCGAACTGCGGCTTGCGCGCATTCGACGACACCGCCGATGGCCGCGGGGTTCAATGATTCACGACACTGACGGGAGAGCATCATGCCGGAATCGAGCGGCCGCATCGAAACCACCCATATCGACGAAGTCGGACGCACTGCGGTCAGTTCGCTCCAGTGGCTGCTGGAAAACCGCAACCTGAAGGGCAAGGCCACGCATCCGATTACGCATAACAACAAGCTGACGCTGTTCATTTGCGGACAGGAAGGGTTCGCCGACATCGCCGCCGAGATCGCCAAGGCTAAAAAGTCCATTGACCTGTGCTGCTGGGGTTTCGACCCGGGCATGGAACTGGTGCGCGGCAACAGCGCCACCTGGCCGCGGGGCGAAACGTTTGGCGACTTGCTGATCGCCGCCACGCGACGTTACGTCAGGGTGCGCCTGCTGATCTGGTATGACCGGATCGGCTCGCCGATAGCGCGCACTATGCCGGGCTATTCGCACGGTACCTCGCCATGGAAAACCGGTGGACAGCGCGCCGACGACATTAGCGCCAGAGCCAGCCTGGCGATGTTGCAGGAGGCAGTCAGGAAAAAACTTGTTTTAAGCAGTGCTTTCAGGGGCGATATCGTCCGGCCCGAGGATATCCCGATGCTGGCGCGTGAAGAATATTGCCACAGCTGGTATGCGGCCGCGTTCCATGGCTTGTTGGAGGGCCTAGAGGTTCGCTTGCGGCACGGCGACAGCGCCGCGATCAGCAAGAGCATCGCGACCGAAATCAACCAGCCGCACGGCTTGACGATGGGGGAAATTGAAAAGCCCGGCATGCAATACCTGGGCACGCATCACCAGAAGCCGGTCCTGATCGATTTCGCCCACGAAAAGGGTGCCAAGGCCGTCGGTTACGTGATGGGCCTGAACTCGGTGAGCGATTATTGGGACACGACGGCCCATCTGCTTGACGACACGCGCCGCGAACAGGGCGGTGCCAACGAGCGGCGCGAGTGTTTGCAGGGAATGGCCGCGGACGGCGGGTTCGCCACGCTGAAACCGTACCAGGATTATGCCTGCCGCATCGACGGTGGCAAGGCATTGATCGCGCTGTACAACAATTTCGTGAAGGCATGGGACCGCGCGGTCGACGACCGCACGCATCAAGCCGCCGGGGAATGCGTGAGTTGGTATTCCTCATGTAAAAACCCGCCGGCCCAGCTGTTGCACGAGGCCGGGCCGGACGACTCCACCGTGCAGATCGTGCTGACGCAGCCCGAGGAGCAAGACAAGACGATCAAGGAAACCTATTTTCGCGCGGTGACCCAGGCCAGCCTGGCGGCCGGCTACCTGTATGTGGAAAACCAGTATTTCCAGTATGAAGAATGGGCCCGGCACTTGCTGGCCGAGCGCAAGAAGGTGGTCGCCGCCTGGAAGGCCGGCAGTGTCAAGGCGGGCAAGAGTCTTGAAGATATGCCGGTCATGCACGTGTTCATCGTCATCCCGGTGCCCGAACGGGCGCAGATGGTGCCGCGCACCCATGACACGCTGGCGGCGCTGGGACAGCACGCTGGCATGACGGGGCAAAACACCATGATCGACGACTACAACAAGCGACCGAAAACCCGGCGTGTCAGGGCAGGATTCGGCATTTCCACCGAGGCGGAAGTCAAGTTGCCCGACGTGGTGCAGCATTCCAACGGCATCAAGAAACCCGACGTGATGACGCTCGAAAGCGAATTCGGGCTGAAGGTATCGGTGGCCATGCTCAATGTCAGCGCGTTTGACAATGACCGCTGGCGCTACCGTGAAATCTACATCCATTCCAAATTGATGCTGGTCGACGACGTGTTCATGACGCTGGGCAGCGCCAACCTGAACCAGCGCAGCATGGCCGTCGACAGCGAAATCAATCTCGCCACCATCGACTACCGCGTGGCCCGCGATTTGCGCAAGCGGGTGTGGCGCATGCATAGCGGGGGATTGGTCGATGGCGGGGGCGGGACGAAGGCGGAGATTGTGTCGGCGTTCGGGAAATGGGTTGAATTGATGGGAGAAAATCGCGGCAGGAAAAAATCGGATTCTGCAAGTGCGGACCACAAGAAAATGACCGGATTTTTGCTTCCCTTGGAAGATAACCGTAGTTCAACGTTACGTTTGGGTTGAGCATGAAAAAGTATAAAAATTTCGTAACTGTTCAGCATGAGCAGTGTTTCAAAAAACAGTTGTAAACCTTTTCAAACCGGCTCATCATGCTGTCATGGCAAAAAAACGTACCCCTCCCGATCTCTCCGCCCTGACGCGCGGTGAGCTTGA
>NZ_PEBS01000025.1 GCF_002869965.1 Janthinobacterium sp. ROICE36 | reverse complement strand
CCAGACGGTATTTCATGGTATTGCCGCCCAGACCGAAGCAGCCTTGCGAACCGCCGTCGCCCGAGGTATTGCTGCCGGCGCCAGCGCGCAGGTAGCCATGGAAGCCTTCGGCGTCACTTGGGTACATGGGATCGGCAAGCGCGGAAGCGCTGGCGATGGCCAGGATCAGGGCAGGTAAGGTTTTCAATGCAGTGCGATTCATGCGGTCTCCAGAAGAATGTAGGTGGTAGCGCTGGCGCCCCGGAGGACGGCCATCGCATACGGTCTAATGCCGAAAACCAAGTCTAGCAGCGCTTTTTTAAGCACCCTGATACAAAACGGACAAGTGACGATACTTTCTTCCAGAGTGTTGTTTTTGCTACATATCGATACTCTCGCGCATAGAGAGCCTGCAAAAGAGTATCGAATTGCGGTTTTGGAGTATCAGAAAGTATCAAAGTCCGGTGCTACATTGTGGTCGTGGTGCTAAGTACTTGAGCATTGCCAACGACAAAAAACACTGGAGACACACAATGAAACGTTCCGCCATTGCCGCGCTGTGCGCCGGCGCCTTCTGCTTCGCTTCGTCCGCCTTTGCCGCCACCGACCTGGTCATCGCCACCGTCAACAACGGCCACATGATTGAAATGCAAAAGCTCAGCAAGTTCTTCGAGCAAGCCAATCCCGACATCAAGCTCAAATGGGTGACCCTGGAAGAGAGCGTCTTGCGTCAGCGCATGACCACCGACATCGCCACCAAGGGCGGCCAGTTCGACGTGATGACCATCGGCCTGTATGAAACCCCCATCTGGGGCAAGAAAAACTGGTTGATCCCCATCAAGCCGGATGCCAAATACGATATCGACGACTTGTTGCCGGCCATACGCGAAGGCCTCTCCGGCGATGGCAAGCTGTACGCGTCGCCGTTCTATGGCGAAAGCTCGATGATCATGTACCGCAGCGATCTGGTCAAAAAGGCGGGCGTGACGATCGAAGACCGCCCCACCTGGAACCAGTTGCGCGACGTGGCCGCCAAGCTGCACGATCCGGCCAACGGCGTGTATGGCATCTGCCTGCGCGGCAAGCCGGGCTGGGGCGACAACATGGCCCTGATCACCACCATGGCCAATTCCTACGGCGGCCAGTTGTTCGACATGCAGTGGAAACCGCAATTCACCAGCAAGCCCTGGAAGGATGCGGTCACCATGTATGTCGACTTGCTGAAGAAATACGGCCCGCCGGGCGCGGCCGCCAACAGCTTCAATGAAAACCTGGCGCTGTTCAACCAGGGCAAGTGCGGCATCTGGATCGACGCGACCATCGCCGCCTCCTTCATCACGGACCCCAAGCAAAGCAAGGTGGCCGACAAGGTGGCGTTCGCCCAGTCGCCCATCGGCGTGACGGAGCGGGGCGCCAACTGGCTGTGGATCTGGTCGCTTGCCATCCCGGCGAGCTCCAAGCACCCGAATGAAGCGCAGCGCTTCATCAACTGGGCCACATCGCCCGACTACGTGAAACTGGTTGCCAAGGAAACCAGCTGGGCCAACGTGCCGACGGGCACGCGCAAGTCGACGTATGCCAGTCCCGAGTTCCAGAAAGTGGCGAAGTTTGCCGCCGCCGAAGGCAAGGCCCTGGCCAGCACGCGCGCCGTGCAAAGCACCATGCTGCCATCGCCGTACGTGGGCGTGCAATTCGCGTCCATCCCCGAATTCCAGGTGATCGGCGTGGCGGCAGGCCAGCAAATGGCGGCTGCGCTGCTGGGCAAGGTGACGGTCGACCAGGCGCTGGAATTGTCGCAGCAGACGGCGGAGAGAGAAATGCGTAAAGGCGGCTATTACAAATAAGACGTCTCCGGTCTTGCTGTGCCATTTGCTTTGTCAACAGGTGATGTGATTGGCCTTGCTGTTCCGCGGGGCCGTCACTCCCTCACGTCCCAAGAGTATCCTATGAAACGCATTATCCCCCGGACTTTGCTGACGCCGGCCGTGGTTGCCGTCTCCGTCATTTCCGTGATTCCGTTGTTGATCACGCTGTATTACTCTTTCGTGCGCTATTCCATGCTCGATCCGAGCGGCCATCCTTTCCATGGCCTGGACAATTTTCACTTTTTCTTTACGGACGCCGCCTTCCTGCCGGCATTGCAGAATACCTTCACCCTGCTGTTTTCCGTGATGCTGATCACGGTGGTGCTGGGCACGGCGCTGGGCTTGCTGATCAATGAAGCGTTCCCGGGGCGCGCCATCGTGCGCGTGCTGCTGATCTCGCCGTTTCTCGTCATGCCGGCTGTGAATGCCCTGATGTGGAAAAACATGCTGCTCAACCCGATCTACGGCCTGTTCGCGCAAATCAGTCTGTTCTTTGGCGCCACGCCCGTCGACTGGCTGTCGGCCTACCCCCTGCTTTCCATCATCATGATGGTCTCGTGGCAATGGCTGCCATTTGCCTGCCTGATCTTCATGACGGCCCTGCAATCGATGGACCGCGAGCAGCTGGAAGCGGCGCGCATGGATGGTGCCATCTATCTGCAGCAGTTGCGCTACCTCTATATTCCCCACCTGGGCCGCGCCGTCTCGGTGGTGCTGATGATCGAGATGATCTTTTTGCTATCCATTTTTGCGGAAATCTTCACCACCACGGGCGGCGGTCCCGGCTTCGACACGACCACCATCACTTTCATGATTTATCAGCAGGCACTGCTGTCGTATGACGTGGGAGCGGCCTCGGCCGGTGCCCTGTTCGCCGTGCTCATCGCCAACATCGCCGCCTTCTTCCTGATGCGCGTCATCGGCAAGAATTTGTCGGAATAAGGAGACCTTGATGCATAGCAAACTTAATCTGTATAGCCGCACGGCCGCCGCCTGGCTGTTCGCACTGCTGCTGTTCTTTCCCATTTTCTGGCTGGGCTTGATGGCGTTCAAGACGGAAGGGCAAGCCATTTCCACGCCGCCGCTGCTGTTCTTCACGCCGACCCTCGACAGCTTCCGCGAAGTGCTGGCGCGCGATAATTACTTCGGCTACGCGTGGAACTCGCTGTTTACCAGCGTGGTGTCGACGGCCATCGGCCTCTTGATCGCCATTCCGGCCGCGTATTCGATGGCTTTCTTTCCCACGGGCGGCACCATCGGTTTGCTGAAATTCATGCTCAGCTCGCGCTACATGCCCGGCGTGGGCGCCCTGATGCCCATCTATATCTGCTACCAGTACTTCGGCCTGCTCGACACGCGCATCGGACTGACCATCATGTTCATGCTGATGAATTTGCCCATCATGATCTGGCTGCTGTACACGAGCATGAAGGAGTTGCCGCGTGAAATCCTGGAAGCGTCGCGCATGGATGGCGCCACCGTATGGGATGAGTTCCGCCACGTCGTGCTGCCCCTGTCCGTGGGCGGCATCGCTTCCACGGCCCTGGTGTGCATGGTGTGGTCGTGGAATGAATCGTTCTGGTCACTGAACCTGGGCGCCTCCAACGCGGGCACCCTGGCCTGGCTCATCGCTTCGTATTCCAGCCCGGAAGGACTCTTCTGGGCAAAATTGTCGGCCGCCTCCCTGATGGCCATCGCCCCGATCATGGCGCTGGGCTGGTTTTGCCAGAAACAATTGGTCCAAGGTATGACCTTTGGCGCTGTTAAGTAAACACTATTGGATGACATCATGGCTTACCTTCAACTGAGTAATATCGAGAAATTCTTTGGCGAACACCGCGCCATCAAGGGCATCGACCTGGATATCCAACAAGGCGAATTCGTCGTCTTCGTGGGGCCGTCAGGTTGCGGAAAATCAACCCTGCTGCGCCTGATCGCGGGCCTGGAACCGATCGATGGCGGCAAGCTGTCGCTCGACGGGCGCGACATCACGAACGTGCCGTCGTCCAAGCGCGACCTGGCGATGGTGTTCCAGTCGTATGCGCTGTATCCGCACATGACGGTGTTCCAGAATATGTCCTTCGCGCTGAAGCTGGCCGGCGTCGATCCCGCCATCATCCGCGAGAAAGTCGACAAGGCGGCCGCCATCCTCGACCTGGGGAAATTCCTGGAACGCACGCCGAAGGAACTGTCGGGTGGCCAGCGCCAGCGCGTGGCCATCGGCCGCGCCATCGTGCGCGACCCGAAAGTGTTTTTATTCGATGAACCGCTGTCGAACCTGGACGCAGCCCTGCGCGTGCAGACGCGCATCGAGATCGCCAAACTGCACCGCGAACTGGGCGCCACCACCATCTATGTCACGCACGATCAGGTGGAAGCGATGACCCTGGCCGACAGGGTGGTGGTGCTGCGCGACGGCCAGATCGAGCAGCATGGCTCGCCATTGGAACTGTATGACCACCCCGCCAACCGCTTCGTCGCGCAATTCATCGGCACGCCCAGCATGAACGTGGTACCGGCCGATGCGGCGCCGCAGCTGCTGGCGCAGGCGGGCAGCGCGGCGCAGGTTGATGGTTTTGTCGGCATCCGTCCCGAGCACGTGCACCTGGGTGCGGCGCAGCCGGGCAGCGTGCCCGTCACCGTCGACCTGGTGGAATCGCTGGGCGTGGAAACGCTGACCTATGTGCGCCTGCCGAACAATGTGCAGGTGGTCTCGCGCGGCGCCGAACGCAGCAGCCTGCAACCGGGCCAGCAGACGAACCTGACCTTCGAACCGGGCTTCGTCCATCATTTTGACCGCGCCGGCAAGACTTATGCGGCCGCGAAAGGAGCGCTGTAATGGACGCCATCGCATTGAAGCAGGCGAACCTGGCGCGGCTGCCAGCCAGGGTGGCCGTGCCCGCGTATGCGCGCGAGACGCTCGTGCCCAGCATCGTGCATATCGGCGTGGGTGGCTTTTTTCGCGCGCACCAGGCCGTGTACCTTGACGATTTGCTGGCCTTGCCCGGAAATGTCCAATGGGGCTATTGCGGCGTGGGCTTGCTGCCGCATGACGCGGCCATGCGCGACGCCATGCAGGCGCAGGATGGCTTGTACGCGGTGGTTGAACGCAGCGCGGCCGGCGACTCGGCGCGCATCATCGGCAGCGTCGGCGAATATCTGTATGCGCCAGACGAGCCGCAGGCCGTGCTGGAAAAGCTGGCCGACCCTGGCACGCGCATCGTCGCGCTGACTATCACCGAGGGTGGCTACTATGTGAATCAGGGCACGGGCGAGTTTGATGCGGATCATGCCGACATCGTGCATGAACTGGCCCATCCCGAGGCGCCGCGTTGCTCGTTCGGCTACCTGGCCGCCGCGCTGGCCTTGCGCCACCAGAGGGGTCTGGCGCCGTTTACCATCATGTCTTGCGATAACCTGCAAAACAATGGCGACGTCACGCGCAAGATGCTGCTGGCCTTTGTCGCCCTGCGCGACCTGGAACTGGCGCGCTGGCTGGCCACCCATGGCAGCTTCCCCAACAGCATGGTCGACCGCATCACGCCGGCCACCACGGATGAACACCGGGCGCTGGTGCGCGATAGCTTTGGCATCATCGATGCCTGGCCCGTGGTGTGCGAGCCATTCCGCCAGTGGGTCATCGAAGATGAATTCCCGCAGGGCCGGCCGGCCTGGGAAAAGGTGGGTGCGCAGATGACGCACGACGTGCTGCCGTATGAAAAAATGAAGCTGCGCTTGCTCAATGCCAGCCACCAGGCCCTGTGCTACATAGGCATGCAGCTCGGTTACACGTATGCGCATGAAGCGATGATGGATGCCGGCATCCGCACGCTCGTGCGGCGCATGATGGATGACGAGGTCACGCCCCTGCTCGACGAAGTAGACGGCATCGACCTGGCCCGCTACAAGGACACTCTGATCGAGCGCTTTTCGAATCCTGCCGTGCGCGACCAGTTGGCGCGCATCGGCACGGAAGGCTCCGCGCGCATCCCGAAATTCGTGCTGCCGTCCGTGCGAGAAGCACTGGCGCAAGGTGGTGCCATCAAGTTGCTGGCCTTCACGGTGGCGTGCTGGTTCCGCTACCTGGAAGGCCACGACGAGCAAGGGCGCGAGATGCCCTTGAACGACCCGTATGCGGCGCGCCTGCGGGCGCTGGCGCTGCAGGGCGGGGCGGACGCCACGGCGCTGCTGTCCTTGCGCGAGCTGTTCGGCGACCTTGCCGACGCGCCCGCGTTTACGCAGGCGGTGGGGCAGGCGCTGGCAAGCCTGTATGGGGCAGGCGCGCGCGGGGCGCTGGAACAGAGCGTCGCCTGAAGGGGAGGGCGCGCCATGCCACGCAAAGCCGATGCTGTCTTGCCGCAGATGGAGCTGGAACAGCAGCGCGACGCCACGCCCGGCTTCGAGCCGAAAGGCAGTTTCGGATTCATCCGCTACCTGCAGCATGGTTTTCCGAATGCGCTGGTGCGCTGGCATTACCACGACGAGTACGAACTGCACCTGATCGTCAAGACCAGCGGCAAGGTCTTCGTGGGCGACTACATCGGCCAGTTCACGCCCGGCCACCTGGTGCTGACGGGGCCGCGCGTGCCGCATAACTGGGTTTCGCTCGACACGCCGCCCGAAGGCGTGGCCTTGCGCGACATGGTGATCCAGTTTTCGCACGCGCCGCTGGCCTCGATGGCGGCCGCCATTCCCGAATTGAAGGATATTTTTCCGCTGCTGCAGCGCGCCCTGCACGGCGTGGAATTCTTCGGCGTCAGCGAACAATCGCTGCGGCGCTTCCAGCGCATCCGCGACAGCAGCGGCCTGCCGCGCTTCATCGAGTTTCTGACACTGCTGGGCGAGTTGGCGCAGACCAGCGATTACCAATTGCTGTCAACGGTGCCCATGCAGTCGAGCGACGATGACGTGGCCTTGGCGCGCATCAGTTCGGCCATCAACTTCATCGTGCACAATTACAGCAGCCAGTTCTCGCTGAAACAGCTGGCCGAGCAGGTGGACATGCCCGAGCGGACGTTTTCGCGTTTCTTCCGCAGCGCCACGGGCAACAGCTTCACGGACTTCGTCAACCGCCTGCGCATCAACAAGGCGTGCCAGCTGCTGATGGAGACGGAGCGCTATGTCAGCAACATCTGCTACGAGGCGGGATTCAATAACGTGGCCAACTTCAACCGACGTTTCCTGGAATTGAAGGGCATGACGCCGAAGGAGTTTCGCCAGCAGGCGCTGGGGCGTTTTGGCGCATGAGGCTTTTTGAGGTACATTCGATGGCACAGGCGGGGACAGCCTGAGAGAGACAAGCATGGAACACCTGTGGCAGAAGGACAGCGAGCGCAAGGCGCCCGAACTGGAGCGCGAAAGCTACGATGGCATCATCAATTACCTGGAACATGGCTATCCCAGCTCGCGCGTGCGCTGGCACTGCCATGAAGAGTATGAGCTGCATCTGATCGTCGCCACCAGCGGGCGATTGTTCGTGGGCGACTATATCGGCGAATTCTCGCCCGGCCACCTGGTGCTGACGGGCCCGCGCCTGCCGCACAACTGGATTTCCAACGTGGTGCCGGAAGGCGGAGTGGCCTTGCGCGACATGATCGTGCAATTCGCCCATGCGCCGCTGGCCGGCGCCGCGCGCGTGATCCCCGAACTGCGCGAACTGCTGCCGCTGCTGGAGCGCTCCAGCTATGGCGTGGAGTTTTTCGACATGGGACACGAAGCGGAGCAGCACCTGGCGCGCATCCGCGCCACGCATGGCGCCGAGCGCTTCGCCGAATTCGTGCAATTAATGAGCAAGCTGGCGCGCACGGCCAACTACCGCTTGCTGTCGAGCGCCTCCTTGCGCTCCTACGACGATGACGCCACCCTGGCCAAGGTCAATTCCGTCCTCAATTACATCACGGAGAACTACCGCGAGCCGATTTCGGCGGAAATGCTGGCCGAGCAGGTGGGCATGTCGCTGAGTAAATTCTCGCGCTTCTTCCGCAAGGCGACGGGCAACAGCTTCACGGATTTCATCAGCCGTTTGCGCATCAACAAGGCGTGCCAGCTGTTGATGGATACCGATCACTATGTGTCGAACGTCTGCTACGACGTCGGCTTCCAGAACGTGGCCAATTTCAACCGCCGCTTCCTGCAGGTGAAGGGCGTCACGCCGAAGCAATTCCGGCGTCAGGCCGATGGCCGCTTTGGCGGCATCGGCGGGCCTGTTGCGGATACGCCACTGGCGTGAAGGCTGTCATGGGCTTGTCACTTTGCCCAGTTACTCTCCACGGCTTCAATCCCACCTTAGCCGAGGAATGCATGAACACTGCCGTAACATCGACCCCGAAACTGACTCTGCTGGCCATCGCCGCCAGCCTGACCCTGGCCGCCTGCGGCGGCAGCGATAATACGCCTGCCGAACCGGCCAAGCCCGTGGCGCAGACGGGCGTGTTCCTCGACGGTGCGGTGGAAGGACTCGATTACGTGGCCGGCGGCGCGGCCAAGGCCAGCACCAATGCCAAGGGCGAATTCATTTGCAACCCGGGCGAGACGGTGGCCTTCAGCGTTGGCGGCCTGGCCCTGGGCTCGGCGCCGTGCGGCGCCGTCGTCACGCCGCTGGCGCTGGCCGCCAGCACGAATGTGGCGGACGACAAGGTCGTCAACCGCCTGCTGGCGCTGCAACTGCTCGATGAGGACAGCGATCCGTCGAACGGCATCAAGCTGACGGCCGAAGTGAAGACGGCGCTGGCCGGCAAGACGCTGGACTTTGGTAGCGCGCCGGCCGTCTTCAACGCGGCGCTGGCGGCGCATCTGACGGCGGTAGGCGGAAAATTCGCCAGCCGCACGGTCGATGCGGAGCGCCGCGCGCTGGTGCGCGAGCATTTTGAAGACACGCTGGCCTCGAAAGTAGGCGCGCCCGTCAACGAGGCGCTGACGCAGGCCAATCCGGTGGGGGACGTGAAAGTCACCGTGACGCGCTACCAGATCCAGGCGGCGGACAAATACTATGTGCCGTACGAAGGCGCGAATGCGAAGATCAAGGGCGAATTCCCGAATGGCTTTTTGCCGTCCTACGGTTCGGGCCTGGCTTACAAGGGCAAGAATGCGGCGGGCGACCTGGAATTCTATGGCTTGACGGACCGCGGCCCGAACGGCGACGGCCCGCTGCTGCCCGACCCATCGGGCAAGGGCACGATCGGCAGCAAGATATTTCCGTCACCCAGTTTTGCCCCTTCGTTCGGCGTGATCACGGTGGGCAAGAACGGCGCCGTGCTGACATCGAGCACGCCGATCAAGGTGTCGGCCACCGTCAACAGCTCGGGCTTGCCCGTGCCCGTGGGCGCAGTTGGCAATTCGGCCGAGATTCCCGTCATGGATGCGATGAAGTTCGACGCGGCCGGCAAGGCTGTCTTCAACGCGGGCGGCCTCGATTCGGAAGCCATCGTCGTCGATGCGAAGCGCAATGCGCTGTGGGTCTCCGACGAATATGGCCCGTTCATCATCAAGATTGACGCCGCCACGGGCGTCATCCAGGCCAAGTACGAGCCGGGCAAGGGCTTGCCGGCGCTATTCGCCAAGCGCCGCGCGAATCGCGGCATGGAAGGCATGACACTCGATACGAGCAACGACAAGCTGTACGCCTTCCTGCAAAGCCCTTTGTCCGACGGCAGCGCGCCGTACACGGTGACGAAGAAAAATGAACAGGTCGAGCGCTTCGCCCGCTTCACGCGCTGGATCGAATTCGATCCAGCGACGGGTACCAGCGGCAAGATGTATGCGTATCCGCTGAATGCCGCCGACTACCAGGATGGCCGCACGGGTAACGCCAAGCTGGGCGACATGGTGGCGCTGGGCGGCGGCAAGTTCCTCGTCATCGAGCAGGGCGCCGCGCCATCGGGCAAGGTCTTCAACAAGCTGATGCTGGTCGAATTGAAGGGCGCCACCGATATCGCGGCCGCCGCCTTCAATGCGACGACGTCCGACCTGGAAAAAAGCAGCATGGGCGGTGCAGCCGTCAATGGCGCCGACTGGGCGGCTGTCACGCCGCTGAAGAAAACCCTGCTGCTGGACTTGAACGCCATCGGCTGGGCGGCGGAAAAGGCCGAAGGCCTGACCCTGATCGACGACTCCACCATCGCGCTGGCCAACGACAATGACTTCGGCCTGAAAACCAAGATCTTTGATGCGAATGGCGTGGAAGTGGCGGATGCCGACGTGACCAAGTGCACGGTCGACGCGAGCGGCGTCATCGTCACCAGCAGCGCGGCCGGCTGCAATGCCGCCAACACCATCCGCGTGGCGCGCGGCGACGACCGCGAGCGTCCTAGCCGTTTGTGGATCGTGAAGTTCGCCAAGGCGCTCAATACGTATTGATGCAGTTTGACGGACGTAAAAAAGCCGCAGGCGTGAGTTGTGCGGCTAGCGTAGAGCTGGCGTCAGTCGCTTCGCGATCGGAATACGTCCCACTGGGACGTATTCCCCCGTTGGGTCTGACCCCGGATTTCAGCTTACTTCTTCGTGTAGGTATTCAACCAATCCAAAACGGTGTGATGCCACAGCAGCGAATTCGCCGGTTTCAGCACCCAGTGGTTTTCGTCCGGGAAGACCAGCAGCTTGCTCGGGATACCCTGGTGCTGCAGCGCCGTGAAGGTGCCCAGGCCTTGCGCGGTAGGGATGCGGAAGTCCAGGTCGCCCTGCACCACCAGCATCGGCGTCTTCCAGTTCTTCACGAAGTTCACGGGATTGAACTGTTCGTGCTTGGCTGGCGCGTCGTAGTACGGGCCGCCGTTTTCCCACTCGGTGAACCACAGTTCTTCCGTCGCGTAAGCCATGCCGCGGTTGTCGAACACGCCGTCGTGGTTGACCAGGCATTTGAAGCCGTCCGGCCAGTTACCGGCGATCCAGTTCATCATGTAGCCGCCGTACGAGGCGCCCAGTGCGCAGCTGCGCTCGCGGTCCAGCCACGGAAACTTTTTGGTCGCCGCTTCCAGCCCCTTCTGCAAGTCGACCAGCGGCTTGCCGCCCCAGTCGCCGCTGATGGAATCCGTGAACTTCTGGCCATAGCCGGTGGAGCCGTGGAAGTCGATGAAGACGGTGGCGTAGCCGGCCCCCGCATACACTTGCGGATTCCAGCGGTAGCTCCAGCTATTGCCAAAACTGCCTTGCGGGCCACCGTGGACGAGGAAGGCGATGGGATACTTTTCTCCCGCCTTGGCATTCCACGGCTTCATGACGTGGCCGTAGACGGTGTCGCCATTCGCGCCGGCGAACGAGAACTGTTCATATTCGCCGAAGCGCACGTCGGCCAGCGCGGCCGCATTCTGCTTCGTCAGCTGGACCATCGGCGCCGTTTCCGACTTTGCGTCGAGTTTACGCGTGTACAGCTGCGCGCCCGAGGCCAGGCTGGCTTGCGCCAGCACGATGGTGTTGCCGCGCACGTCGAAGTCGCCCACGGCGCCCTTGCCCGTCAGCGCAGCGACCTTGCCGCTGGCCGCGTCGATGTGGAACAAGCGGTGCTGGCCCACGTCATCGGCGGAGACGAGGAAGGCCTTGCTGTCCGGCGTCCAGCGGAAGTCGGCCACGGAACGGTCCCAGTCATCGGCCACGGTGCGTTTCTTGCCCGTGGCGACATCCATCAAGACCAGGTGGAAGCGGTCCGCCTCGAAGCCCGGCTTGGTCATGGCGACGTAGGCCAGCGTGCGGCCATCGGGCGAGTAGGCGGCCTTGGCATCCCAGGCCGGATTGTCGGCGGTGAGATTGCGCGGCGCCTGGCCGCCGGCGGCAGGTATCGTATAGACGTCGAAGTTGGTCGACCACGCTTCCTTGCGGCCAGCCACCCGCACGGAAAAGGCCACGGTCTTGCCGTCCGGGCTGAAGTGGTATTCGCCATTGTCGCCGAACGGTTTCGATGGCGCGTCGCCATCGAGGGTGCCGCTCAGGCTCACGGGCGCGGCGCTGACCTTGCCGCTGGCGTCGATGGGCGCCGAGTACAGCGCGTTGCGGCGGCCGTCGGCCCAGGTATCCCAGTGGCGTACGAACATCTGCTCGTAGACCATGCCGCTCGCCTTGTTTTTGGCTTTTTCATCGAGGCGTTTTTTGCTGCAGGCGAGGTCCTCGCAATCGAGGAAGACGCCCATGCTGAAGGCCAGGCGGTCGCCCTGCGGCGACAAGCGGTAGGTGTCGACGTCCAACGCCAGGTCGGTGACCTTGGCTGCTTCGCCGCCGTTCAGGGGCAGCTGCCACACTTGCGAGGAGCCGGAGCGGCCCGACAGGAAGTAGATGGCGTCGCCGTTCGGCGACCATTGCGGGTCGCTGGCGCTGGCATCGCCACGCGTGAGCTGGCGTGGCGCCGCGTTCGGCGCGCGCAGGTCGATCATCCACAGCTGCGTGTTGCCGCGGTTTTTGTCCAGGTTGGTGGTGCGCACCGTGTAGACGACGCGCGTGGCGTCCGGCGACAGCACTGGACTCCCCACTCTTTCCATGGCCACCATGTCTTCCACGGTGAAACCGCGCGGCGCGGCCAGCGCAGGTTCCGCAGCAACGGCGGCGGTGGTGGCCATGGCGGCACTGAATGCTCCCAAGAGCAGCAGACGTAAACTCATTCAAACTCCCGATTTTTATGACGACGTTATCGATATGGTATTGACGTGGCCGGCTGTACCGCCGGCAGCCCGACATCATAGCAATAAAGAGGCGCCTGCTGCGGGAGTTGACCGCCGGTTAGTCGGCAGCCAGTGCCAGTTGGTCGAGCGCCACGTGGCCGCGCAAGCGGCTCCAGGTGCGCCAGGCTGCCGTTCGTCGTGTGGATGGCCACTTCGCGCCGGACGCCGGGAAAATATCTCTATAGAAACAGCTGTTTTTATGCACAATGCTAGACTGCCGACCTTTGACGACTACTCTGGATACCCATGCGCCTGACGATTCTTGCCCTGACCTTTGCCTCCATGTCCGCCGCCTTGCCGGCCCAGGCGGCCGCCATGCCGACACTCGAACAAATTCACGCCGCCGTGCAGGCGGGCGTGGCCAAGACCCAAGCCAAGACGCAATCGACCATGCCGATCAGCGTCAAGGTGAGCAGCTTGCAGGGTTGCCAACAGTCGCAGGAAGTGCCAGGCGAGGTGGTGTGCCTGGTGGGCATGAGCGCCGGCATGCGCGACGGTTTCAATGTGTTGCCTCTGCGTAAAGAGGGCGATACCTGGGTCGGCGTCGAGCGCAAGCACGCCAAGTTCGCGGGACCGTCGCCGGCCGAGGCGCAAGCGATGATACGCGCCTGGGCCAAGGAAGAAGTGGCGCGCAATCCGGAAGCAGCCAAGGATGTGCAGATGCAGGAAGCGCAGAGCACCATGCAGGTCAAGGCCGTCAACGAGTGCGACGTCAAGCGCAAGACCGGTTACCTGGTGTGCGACACGGAATTGAGCGTGCCGAGCCGTCCGGAAGGCATCAAGACGGAACTGACCTTCATGCTGGAAAGCGCCGGCTGGCGCTACGTGCCGCGCTAGGCCGCCCGCCGCCACGCCGCTCGCGCATCAGCCTGATACGTCTCCCTGCATAGCGCCAGCGCCTTTTCGGGACGTCTGGCGCTGACGCGCTCCTTGCTTTCCTGCACATCATGCCCGTGTGGTGGCCCATGCGGCCGCCGGCAGGCATGCGCCTCCATCCTCGGCAGGATGCATACAATTCCACGAAACCAAATGGCTTAATTGATATATTTATTGATTAATCACCGATTTCCAATTAAAACGATACAATTTATGTTTTTTGCTGTATTTGTTGTTATTTTGCCATATAAGCTAAGTTATTTGATTTAATCATAATTATTTTGGCGTATTATATTGATAATGCGCAAGTAAATGCCGCGATCTGAATGTGTGGAGAACCACCGTGCTGAAAAAAATAAGGTGTAGCGAACTCATGTTGGGAATGTATGTCGAGCGCCTCGGCCGCTCCTGGCTAGAGAATCCGTTCTGGAAGCGTTCCTTCTTGCTCGAATCGCCGGCTGACCTGGAGCGTATCCGGGCGGCCCGGCTGAATGAAGTGTGGATCGATACGGCGCGCGGGCTGGCGCCGCCTGAACCTGTTGCCGTTGCCGCGTCGCCCGTTCCTGCCGCCGAAACGCAGGCCGTCTCCGTCCCCGTTTCGACGGCGGCGCCTACCCTGTCGCGCGAGGAGGAAATGGCGCATGCCCGGCGCCTGCTTGAACGCACGCGGCAGGCCGTGCAGACGATGTTCGACGAAGCGCGCATGGGCAAGGCCTTGTCCGTAGGGCAGGCCTACGGGCTGGTCGACGACATCGCCGCCTCGGTGCTGCGCGGCGGCGGCGTGCTGCTGGGCCTGGCACGCCTGAAAACCGCGGATAATTACACGTATATGCACTCGGTGGCCGTGTGTGCGCTGATGACGGCGCTGGCCAGGGAGCTGGAGCTGGCGCCGGAGCAGGTGCGCTCGGCCGGCCTGGCGGGCTTGCTGCACGATATCGGCAAGATGGCCGTGCCGGCCAGCATCCTGAACAAGCCTGGCAGCCTGAGCGACGCGGAATTTTCCTTCGTACGTACCCATCCGGCCGCCGGCCACCGCATGCTGCTCGAGGTGGGCGAGATCGATCCGGTGGCGCTGGACGTGTGCCTGCACCACCATGAAAAACTCGATGGCAGCGGCAATCCCATGGGCTTGCGTGGCGAGGAAATCAGCCTGTATGCGCGCATGGGCGCCATCTGCGATGTGTACGACGCGATCACCTCGAACCGGCCGTACAAGCAGGGCTGGTGCCCGGCCGAGTCGCTGCGCCGCATGGCGGCCTGGCGCGGCGGGCACCTGGACGCGACACTGTTTGCCGCCTTCGTCAAATGCCTGGGCATTTATCCGCTGGGCACCCTGGTGCGGCTGCAATCGGAGCGCCTGGCGGTGGTGGTGGGGCAGGCGGCAGGCAACACGCTGACCTCGCCCACGGTGCGCGTATTTTTTTCCATCCGCGCCGGCACTTGCATCTTGCCCAGCGTCATCGACCTGGCCGCGCCGGGTTACCAGGAGCGCATTGTTTCCACGGAAAGTGCCGCCCAGTGGGGCTTGCTGGACGTCGACCGTTACTGGGCCGGCGATGCTGGCGTGGCATAGAAGCAGCCACGGCTGGAATAAAGTGCATGTTGTTAGTGATAAAACACTAAAAAATACGAGCGTCAGTGCCGTGTCGCATCAGCGACATGTCCGTGCGCACCAAAGCCACGTGCCAGCAGACGGCGCCGAGATGCTGGACGCCGAGCAGGGCGTGCACGCCATCATCGCTGCAAGACCAGAACCTGCAGCTGTAGCAAGCGATGGCGATGTTCAAGCGGGAACGGCGGCGGGGCGGCCCGGCAGGCGCCGCCACGCCCCGGCGCGCTACAGCAGGCGCTCTGACAGCGCCTTGAAGGGCACCTTGGGCACGAGGAAGGCGAACGGCTTGGACACGGGCGGCAACTGCCCCAGCAAGCCGCAGTCGGCGCGCAAGGCCCTTAGCGCTTGTACTTGATGCAGATCAACGGGCAAGTCGATTTCACCGAAAACCAGCTTGTCGTTGCGCGGCACGTGCGCGATGGCTGCATCCTGGCAAGCCAGGAAGGCGACGGCATCGTGCCAGTTGCTGAACAGCTGGTGCCAATCCCCGTCGAGCGTCTTGCCGCCAACGATGTCGGCCCGCACGTCCAGTGCCGGGGCGCTGCCGGTGCCGCTGGCAATGCTGCAGTGGGCTTGCGTGGCGCTGACCTCCAGCGTCATGCCGGCGGCCAGGTGCGTCGGCAATATGTCGCTGAACAGTCGCGTGCCCAGCGCATGGGGCAGGCTATCCATGATGTTTTTCAGAAAATACACGCAGGGAACGGCGGGTGCACCCGGTGGCGTGTGGTCCAGATACAAACGCCAGTTGCTTTGCAGGGGAGATGGCAGCAGCCGGCGCAAGGGGCCGGCCAGGGCAGGGCCGAAATGTCCGTGACGGTAGGTCAGCACGGTAAACGGCGTCTTGCCATCGCGCTGCCACAGGGTCACGCCCGCAGGCAGCAATTGCTGCGCGGCAGCGGCGTCGACCAGCCAGCTCACATAGACGACGTCGCGCACGTCGCTATGCAGGGTCAGGAAGGGCAGGCGGGACAGGATAGTCTGGCGCGCGTTGGCGAAACGCGTGGAATTGGCGAGCGCGGCAAACAGGCGCCCCGGCCAGCCCGCGCGCGGGTGACGGTAAGTGTTGTCTTGCAATTGGGAAGTCTTTCGCTTGCGGTGATGCAGGCGGACGGCGCCGCCTGCCGGATACGTTAGCTATTTATTGCATATGCCAGCCGTGGCTGACAACGATAGACTGGCCGCTCAGTGCCGTCGACGGGAACGCTGCCAGGAAGATAGCCGTTTGCGCCACGTCCTGGGTGGTGGTGAATTCGCCGTCGATGGTTTCCTTCAGCATCACATTCTTGATCACTTCCTCTTCCGTGATCTTCAACTGGGCCGCCTGCTCGGGGATTTGCTTGTCGACCAGCGGCGTGCGCACGAAGCCGGGGCAGATGACGTTGGCGCGGATGTGGTCTTTCGCGCCTTCCTTGGCCACTACCTTGGCCAGGCCCAGCAAGCCATGCTTGGCGGCAACGTAGGCGCTCTTGAACGGCGAGCCTTCGTGCGAGTGCACAGAACCCATGTAGATGATGGCGCCGCCGCGGCCCGCCTTGATCATTTCGCGCATGCAGGCGCGCGTGGTGAGGAAGGCGCCGTCCAGGTGGATGGCCAGCATCTTTTTCCATTGATCGAACGGGTAGTCGACGACAGGGCTGATGATCTGGATGCCCGCGTTGCTGATCAGGATATCGATACCGCCGAAGTGGGCCACGGCATCGGCCACGCCCTTGTCCACCTGCGCTTCGCTGGAGACATCCATGGCGACGGCAAATGCCTGGCCGCCCGATTGCTTGATTTCCTCGGCCGTCTTGTTGGCCGCTTCCAGTGCCAGGTCGGCGATGACCACCTTGGCACCCTGTTTCGCGTATTCAATGGCCATTTCCTTGCCGATACCACTGGCGGCGCCGGTAATCAGTGCGACTTTGTCTTTGAGTTGCATATTAATCCTTTGCATTGCGGGTTGGAGTGATCGTGGGAAGTCAGACTATGCCAGTATAGCCAGAAAACGCGCCGGGCATGGCCCGCGCACGCCTACAAACAGGCTTGCCTCGCCTGCAACTCTTGCAGGCGCCAGGCGCCGGGATTGGTGCCTGCCCAGACGCGGAACGCGTGGTTGAACGCACTTTGTTCCTGGTAGCCGAGCAGAAAGGCGATGTCGACCAGGGACAAGTCCGGCTCGCGCAAATAATCGCGCGCCAGGCCATAGCGGGCCTGGTCCAGCAGTGCCTGGAAACTGGTGCCCGCATCGGCCAGTTTGCGCTGCAGGGTGCGCGGCGTGACGGCCAGGGTGGCGGCAACGGTGGCCAGTCGGGCCGAACCCTGGCGCAAGCCCGCCACAATGGCGGCATGCACCTGTGCCTCGATGCCGCCGCCGCTCTCTGCTGCGGCCTTGCGCTGCGCCAGCAACTGTTCCGCATGCTGGCACAGCACGCGATACAGGCTGACGTCGGCGTTCGGCACGGGCCAGCCCAGCAATTGCGCATCGAAGGTGGCGGTATTGGCGGGGGCGTTGAAGGCGGGCAGGCTGCCCAGCACGCGCACGTATTCGTCGCGGTGCGCCGCCTGGCGCAGCAAGTCGCCGCCGCCATCGTGGGTGAATTCCAGCCGGGCCGGCGGCAGCGGCAGGCCCGCCAGCCAGTCGCCGCAGACGCGGATGCCGGCAAAGACGCTGTCGACCAGGTGCCGGCTGGCGCCCGGGTAGTGGCTGGCCCAGCGGTAATGCGCGACGGCGCCATCGCGCTGCAATGTCGAGCGGCCCAGGTCGTGCGCCAGCCGTTCATAGCGGGCCGTCTGTTCCAGTGCCTGGCCCACATTCTTGCAACTGAGCAAAATCAAGCCATACGCGCTGTAGGTACCCATGCGTACGCGCTGGCCCACATGCAGGCCGAAATGCGCGTCGCCCGCCAGCTTTGCTGCCGCATCGAGCAGGCGCACGTAGTCGCGCGCGGCCAGGCTGGCCGCGGACGCTTCCAGGCTGTGCGGCGCCACGCCGGCCGCGCGCGCCAGGGTGGCGGCAGCGATGCCGTGCGCGCCGGCCGCTTCCAGCAGCGGCTGCAGATAGGCGCCCGCGACCCTGCCTTCCGCGTGGCGGCTATCAGTGCCTGGCATGATGGAACAATGCAATTGTCATGAAAAACCAATACCCTTGGCCTGTGGCGGCATATGCTGTTGATTAGGCAAGGACAGTATAGCAAGCCGCCGTGGCGCGCAACTGGCCAAACACGGGGGATGTCGATGCAACGCTGGAATGGCTGGGGTGACGAGAGCGTCACGTATGCGCTGAGCGCGGAGGCGCAGGCTTTTTTGGGCGCGCGCCTGGGGCCGGGCAGCGGCATGCTCGATGCCACATTTGACGAGGCCTGCGCGCAAGTGCCCGCTTCGCGCCTGGCGCCGCATCCTCTGATCGATACCCTGCCTGCCACGCGCGTGCGCCATGCGCTCGGTCAAAGCCTGCCTGACTGGTTCAAGCTGCGCCATGGCCGCATCGGTGCCGTACCCGATGGCGTGGCCTTTCCCGACAGCGCGCTGCAGGTACGCCAGCTGATCGAATATGCGCGCCAGGCGTGCGTGGCCGTGATACCCCACGGTGGCGGCACCAGCGTGGCCGGGCACCTGACGGTGGCGGCGGGGTCGCGCCCTGTGCTGTCGCTGAGCCTCCGGCGTTTATCCGCGCTGGGCCATCTGGACCGCGAGGCGCAACTGGCCACGTTCGGCGCGGGCGTCTACGGTCCCGACCTGGAAGCGCAACTGCGCGCGCACGGCTATACCCTGGGCCACTATCCGCAGTCGTTCGAATATTCCACCCTCGGCGGCTGGATCGCCACGCGCTCGTCGGGCCAGCAATCGCTGCGCTATGGCCGCATCGAGCAGTTGTTTGCGGGCGGCGAAGTGGAAACGCCGTCCGGCACCTTGACGATTCCCACGTTTCCCGCCTCGGCGGCCGGCATCGACTTGCGCGAAATGGTGCTCGGTTCGGAAGGGCGGCTGGGCATCCTGACGCAGGCCACCGTGCGCATCTCGCCGCTGCCGCCCCATGAAGCATTCCACGCCGTGTTTTTTGCCGACTGGGGCCAGGCGCAGGCTGCCGTGCGGGCGCTGGCCCAGTCACGCCTGCCCCTGTGCATGCTGCGCCTGTCGAACGCGCTGGAAACGCAAACCATGCTGACCCTGGCCGGCCACAAGAAACTGGTGGGATTGCTGGAGCGCTACCTGTCCCTGCGCGGCTGCGCAGAAGGAAAATGCATGCTGATGGTGGGCGTCAGCGGAGACGCGAAACCGGCGCGCGCGGCCCTGCGCGCCGCCCTGGCGCTGGCGCGGCGGCACAAGGGCGTGCACGTGGGGCGGCACATGGGCGACAAGTGGAAACAGGGGCGCTTTCGCAACGTCTATCTGCGCAATGGCGCCTGGGAACATGGCTATGTCATCGACACGGTGGAAACGGCCGTCGACTGGCCGCGCGTCACGCTCATGATGGCGGCGCTGGAGCAGGCGGGGGCCGGTGCGCTGGCCGCGCATGGCGAGCAGGTGCACGCCTATACGCATCTGTCGCATGTGTATGCGCAGGGCGCCAGCGTCTACACCACGTATGTGTACCGGCTGGCACCTACGTATGAAGAAAACATGGCGCGCTGGCGCAGCCTGAAGGACGTGGCCTGCGCCGCCATCGTCGCCAACGGCGGCACCATCAGCCACCAGCATGGCGTGGGCACGGATCACGCGCCGTGGCTGGCCGCCGAAAAGGGCGAGCTGGGTATTGCGGCCATGCGTGCGCTGCTGCGCCAGTTCGACCCGCAGGGTATGATGAACCCCGGAAAACTGCTGCCCGAGGCGGGGGGCGGATTGTGAGCAGGGAGGATTTGCCTGGCGTGCTGGCGCGCGACTGGGATGTGCTGATCGTCGGCGGCGGCATTACGGGAGCCGGCATTCTGCTGGAGGCATCGCGGCGCGGCTTGAAGGCGCTGCTGGTGGAGCAGCGTGATTTCGCCTGGGGCACGTCGAGCCGTTCATCGAAGCTGGTGCATGGCGGCTTGCGCTACCTCAAGCAGGGACAGTTCGCGCTGACGCGCGAGTCGGTGCATGAGCGGCAAGCCTTGCTGACGGATGCGGCCGGGCTGGTCGAGCCGCAGGGCTTTGCCTTTGGCGACTACGTCGGCAGGAAACCGGGGCGGCGCCAGTTCATGCTGGGGCTGGCCATCTATGACGTGATGGCGGGCCGGCGCGCGCGTCGCTATGTCGCCGCAGACGATTTTGCCATGCTGGCGCCGCACGTCCAGCGCGAAGGGCTGCGCGGCGGCATGCTGTACCAGGATGCCAAGACGGACGATGCGCGCCTGGTGCTGCGCGTGCTGCAGGAGGCGCGCCGCCATGGCGGCGTGGCCGTCAATTACCTGGGCGTGGCATCGCTGCGGCGTGAAGATGGCAAGGTCGTGGGCGCCATGCTCAAGGATGCGCTCGACGGCACGGCGCCTGCCGTGCGCGCGCGCCTGGTGATCAGCGCCACGGGTGCCTGGGCCGACGGCTTGCGCGGCCAGGTGGGAGAAAAGCCGAAGCTGCGGCCCTTGCGCGGCAGCCATCTGCTGCTGCCTGCCTGGCGCCTGCCGCTGGCGCAAGCCGTCAGCCTGATGCACCCGCACGATGGCCGCCCCGTCTTCGCCTATCCCTGGGAAGGCGTGACCCTGGTGGGCACCACCGATGTCGACCACGGTGCCAGCCTGGACCTGGAGCCGGCCATCACGCGCGGCGAACTCGATTACCTGCTGGTGGCGCTACGCTGGCAGTTTCCGCAGCTGGCGCTGGGCGAGGGCGACGTGCTGGCCACGTTTGCCGGCGTGCGCCCGGTTATCGACAGCGGCCAGCTTGACCCGTCGAAGGAAGCGCGCGAACATGCGCTATGGCTGGAAAATGGCTTGCTGACGGTGGCGGGCGGCAAGCTGACGACGTTTCGCGCGATCGCCCTCGACGCGTTGCGCCAGGCCGCGCCGCTGCTGCCGGGCTGGCAGGCGGATCTGCGCCCCTTGCCCATTTTTGACGCCACGCCACCGTTGTCGGGCAAGGCCTTGCTGCTCGATGGCGAGCAGCGTGCACGCCTGCTGGGCCGCCATGGCGCGGCCGCGCAGGCGCTGTGCGATGCGGCGCAGGACGGCGAACTGGAACAGATTCCCGGCACGCAGACTTTATGGGCGCAGCTGCGCTGGGGCGCGCGCATCGAGGACGTGCAGCACCTGGATGACCTGCTGCTGCGGCGCACGCGCCTCGGTTTGCAGCTGGCCGGCGGCGCGCTGGCTATCATGCCGCGCCTGCGCGCCATCTGCCAGCGTGAACTGGGCTGGGATGATGTACGCTGGGATGTGGAGCAGGCGCGCTATCTGGCCCTGTGGCGCAGTCATTACAGCGTGCCGCAGGGCGAGTGAAGCGAACGATAAAAACAACGATAAAAAAATATAAAAAGGAGAGCATCATCGAGACCACCTTGTTTGGTCAGCCCCTGGCGCTGGGCGACGCCCGCATCACCTATGACAGCCTGTCGCCGCTGGACCTGCGCCAGCCCGTGGAGGTTCTCGTCGAGGACCTGGGGGAAGACTTGCTGCAAATCACGTGCGCGAATGGCGATATCGTCGACGTGGGCTGGTATCCGGCCTGGAACGAACAGGGACGCTTGCGCGTGGTGGCCGTGCGCGGACAGGACTGGGAAGCGCCCGTGTTCAGCGCGCAGCCGGAAAAAGATCCGCAGGCGCTGCTGGCCGCGCTACGCGCCGCGCTGGCCAGCTTGGCATAAGCCATGGCCACCGTAGCGGGCAATGGCCCCTATATACTTTCCATCGACAATGGCACGCAAAGCGTGCGCGCGCTGCTGTTTGACCGGGACGGCAACCTGGCGGCCAAGGCGCAGGTGTTCCTCGAAGCGTATTACTCCGAGCGCCCCGGCTGGGCCGAGCATGACGCCGACGCTTACTGGCAAGCGGTGTGCGAAGCGTGCCAGCAGCTGTGGCGCAGCACCGTCATTGAAAAATCGTCGGTCGTCGGCGTGGCGGTGACCACGCAGCGCGGCACGGTGGTCAATGTGGATGAAGATGGCGTACCCCTGCGCCCCGCCATCACCTGGCTGGACCAGCGCAGCACGCGCCAGATTCCCCGGCTGGCGCCATGCTGGCGCGCCGCTTTCCGCGTCACGCGCCTCGAAGGCACGATCACCTACTTCCGCCGCGAGGCCGAGATCAACTGGATCAGCGCGCACCAGCCCGACATCTGGCGCCGCACGCATAAATTCCTGCTGCTGTCGGGCTTTCTGAATCACCGCCTGTGCGGAAAGTATATCGATTCGACGGGATCGCAAGTGGCGTACATCCCGTTCGACTACAAGCGCCACGCCTGGGCCGGGCGCTTCGACTGGAAATGGCAGGCGCTGGCGATTCAACGCTCCATGCTGCCCGAACTGGTGGCCCCGGGGGCGCGCATGGGCCTCATCACCAGAGTGGCCGCCGCAGCGACGGGAATCCCGGAGGGCACGCCCTTGCTGGCGGCTGCCGCCGACAAGGCGTGTGAGGTGCTGGGCGCCGGCTGCGTCGAACCGCATATGGCGTGCCTGAGCTACGGCACCACGGCCACCATCAACACGACCAACCGCAAGTATGTGGAAGTGACGCGCTTCATTCCGCCGTATCCGGCCGCCATGCCGGGCGCCTACAGCACGGAAGTGCAGATTTTCCGCGGCTACTGGATGGTCAACTGGTTCAAGGAGCAGTTCGGCGACCGCGAACGGGCGGCGGCGGCCGATGATGGCACGGGCTTGTCCGCCGAGGCGCTGTTCGACCGCCTGGTCGAGGCCGTGCCCCCCGGCTCCATGGGCCTGATGCTGCAGCCGTACTGGAGCCCCGGCATCAAGGTACCGGGCCCGGAGGCGAAGGGCGCCATGATCGGCTTTGGCGACGTGCACACGCGCGCGCACATATACCGCGCCATCCTGGAAGGCCTGGCGTATGCGCTGCGCGAAGGCAAGGAGCGCATCGAGCGGCGTAGCGGCATGGCGATTACGGAGTTGCGTATTGCGGGCGGTGGCTCGCAAAGCGACGCGGCCATGCAGCTGACGGCCGACATCTTCGGCTTGCCTGCCGCGCGCGCGCACGTGTATGAAAGTTCGGGCCTGGGCGCGGCCATCGCCGCTGCCGTGGGCCTGGGCTGGCATGCGAATTTTCCCGCCGCCGTGCAAGCCATGACGCGCAAGGGCAAGGTGTTCCAGCCGCACCCCGGACACAGCAAGGTCTATGAGCAACTGTACCGGCGCGTGTACCAGAAAATGTATGCGCGGCTGCAACCGCTGTATCGCGAGATCGCCGACATCACCGGTTATCCTGAAAAGTGAAGGTGAAACCGGCTAGCGCTGCACGAGCGCCTTGACCGTTTCCCAGGCCGTGCTGCCCGAATGCGTGGTGCGCACCTGGTTGCGTCCCCCTTCCTTGGCCACATACAGGGCGCGGTCGGCGGCGACGAACAGCACCTTGCGGTCGTCCAGCTGGTGCGGGTGAATGGTCGCCACGCCGATGCTGACGGTGATCCACGGCGAGGTGGCGGAGCGCGGATGCGGCAGTTGCAGTGCCTCAATGTGCGTGCGGATGGTTTCGGCCAGGCGCAGGGCGCCGTCGGCGTCCGTGTCGGCGAAGAGCATGACGAATTCCTCGCCGCCGTAGCGGGCCGCCAGGTCCCCCGGGCGGGCGGCATGCGAGGCGATGGCTTGCGCCACCTGTTGCAGGCAGCTGTCGCCGGCCGGATGGCCCAGGCTATCGTTGTACAGCTTGAAATGGTCGACGTCGAGTACCACCAGCGACAGGGCGCCGCCGCCGCGCACGGCGCGCTGCCACTCTTTTTCCAGGAAGCTGTCGAACTGCCGGCGGTTGGCGATCTTTGTCAGCGGGTCGAGGTAGGCGGCGCGCTGCAAGGCGTCTTCCGACTGCTTGTGGTGCGTGATGTCGTGCAGCAGGCCGATATACAGGGGCTGGCGCAGATACATGGGCGTCAGGGTCAGGTCCATGCACAGCGTCTCGCCGTTGCGGTGGCGGATCGCCACTTCGCGCGTGCCGTGCTTGTGCGCCTTATCGGGATTGGCCGCGTACATGGCGAAGTAATCGAGGTATTCCTGCGTCACCAGGGGGCTGAGCAGCTCGCCGATGGAGCACCCCGCCAGTTCGTTTTCGCGATAGCCCAGGTTTTGGTCGCAGGCCGGGTTGGTGTACTGGATGCGGCCATCGGCTTCGATGATCAGCAAGCCCTCGGCCATGTTGTTGACAATGGTGCGCAGGCGCTCGGCCTGTTCCTGCTGGTTTTCATTGTTGCTGCGGATGTGCAGCTGGGTGCGCACGCGCGCGCATACTTCGGCCATGCGCAGCGGCTTGCTGATGTAGTCGACGGCGCCGCAGTCGAAGCCGGCCACCACGTCTTCCGTTTCCGTCTTGGCGCTCATGAAGATGACGGGAATACGCTGCGTCAGCGGATGCTGCTTGAGGCGGCGGCAGGTTTCGATGCCGTCCATGTCTGGCATCATCACGTCGAGCAGGATCAGGTCGGGGTGGGCGCGCTGGGCGATCACCAGCGCCCGTTCGCCGGACGTGGCGACATAGGTTTGATAACCTTGTTCGCTCATCAGCTTGCGCAGCAGCTCAAGGTTGGCTGGCGCATCATCGACGATCAAAATGGCGGCGTTGCGCCGCTGGGAATGCTCCACACTGCCTGGACTCATTGCTACCGGCCTTCTCGATGTACTCTGCGATGCCAGCGTTTGCTGCACTTTCGGTGATGCTGACTGGGTTGAAATCGGATACAGCGGTCAAATCATACCGCTTTGCTAATTTTTTGGGTGGAAAAATCGATGCTGCACGAGGAGGTAAAATATTATTATATTAATATTTTTATGAATAAATACACGCAATTGCTATCGTGAAGGCGGTTTTTGGGGGGAGAAAGACGTGTGCCCCTTGGCGTTGGGAGCAGCAGTGACACGCCCCGCAGAAGGCGGGGCGTGGCGGGTGAGTTACATTTTTGCGGCGATCAGTTTGCCCAGGATGGCGATACCCTCGCGGATGCGTTCCGGCGGCACCGTCACGAACGACAGGCGCAGGGTGTGCGTTTCCGGTGTGTTCGCATAGAACGGCGCGCCCGGCACGAAAGCGACCTTGTTGGCGATGGCTTCATCGAGCAGTTTCATGGCGTCGATGTGTTTCGGCAGCGTGACCCAGATGAACATGCCGCCTTCCGGTTTGGTCCAGGCGACGCCGGCCGGGAAGTGTTCTTCCAGCGCCGACAGCATGGCCTGGCACTGCTTGCCGTACAGGCTACGGATGCTGGGGATATGCTGGTCCAGGAAGCCATCCTTGATCACTTCATGCACGACCATCTGCGTCAGCTGCGAGGTGTGCAGGTCGGCCGCCTGCTTGGCCAGTTCCAGGCGGCGCACCAGCGGCAGCGGGGCCACCACGTAGCCGAGGCGGATGCCGGGCGTGAGCACCTTGGAGAAGGAGCCCATGTAGATCACGCCGTCCGGATTCATGTTGATCATCTTCGGATACGGTTCGCCGCTGTAGCTCAGGGCGCCGTACGGATCATCCTCGATCAGCGGCAGGCCGTGACGGGCGCAGGTTTCCACCAGTTCCACGCGGCGCGCCACGGACAGGCTGCGCCCTGTCGGGTTCTGGAAGTTCGGCAGCGCATACAGCAGGCGCGCGCCATCGGCGACGGGATCGATCGACGCCGGCACCAGGCCTTCGTCATCGGTGTCGACGGAAACGAATTCGGGACGGTAGACGGAAAACGCCTGCAGTGCACCCAGGTAGCTGGGGGTTTCCACCAGCACGCGGCTGCCTTCGTCGATCAGGACCTTGCCCAGCAAATCGAGCGCCTGTTGCGAGCCGGACGTCATCAACACTTGTTCGGGCAGGATGGTGCTGCCATGTCTGGATAAGGAATCGGCGATCCACTGGCGCAGCGGCAGATAGCCATCGGTCGGGCCGTATTGCAGGGCCACCTTGCCATTGTTCGACAGGACCTTGTCGAAGGCGATCTTCATTTCTTCCACGGGGAAGGTGGCGGGCGAGGGCAGGCCGCCGGCAAACGAGATGATCTCGGGACGCTGCGTGATCTTCAGGATTTCGCGGATGAACGAGCTTTGCAGCTGTTCCGCGCGTTCGGCAAAGCGCCATTGGATCGGATTCGGATTTTCAATTTTCATACGAGTCTCACGGAAGATGCCGAGCTGCGCCGGCTGGTTTTGTTGGCCCGCTTGTGGCGGTGCGTGCGCAAGCGGCGCCGGATAAGCGTCGCCATGGTGCTGCAGTATTGTACGGCTTGCACGCCGCTCTGCCCATCGGCACGCGCAAGGGCGTTGCAAACGGGCGTCAAGCCGGTCATTTCAGCTTGCGTCCGATGCCCACCACGGCGATCACGGCACCGGCAAACAGCAGGCTTTCGCCCGTCAATGGCTCGTTCAGCAGCACGGCCGCGCCCACCAGCGTGAGGAAAGGCTGCAGCAACTGCGTCTGTCCCACGCGCGCCACGCCGCCCAGCGCCATGCCCCGGTACCAGAAAAAGAAGCCGATAAACATGGAAAACACGGAGATATAGGCAAAGCTCAGCCAGGCAGCGCCACTGGCCTGTGCCATCAGCGCGCGCTGCGGCCAGGCGTTCAACAGCACCACGGGCAAGACAAACGGCACGGCCAGCAGCAGCGCCCAGGAAATCACATGCTGGCCCGGCATGGCTTGCGCCAGGCGTCCGCCTTCCGCGTAACCGAGGGCGCCGAGCAGCACGGCGGCAAACATCAGCCAGTCGGCCAGGTGAAAGCTGCCGCCGCCCTGGCGCAGCGCGAACGCCACTACCAGCGCCGTGCCGAACAGGGCCATCAGCCAGAATCCCGGGGAAGGGCGTTCCTTGCCGCGCAGCACGGCAAACACGGCGGTGGCCAGCGGCAAAATGCCCACCAGCACGGCGCCGTGCGAGGCGGGCAGGCTGCGCATGGCGATCGACGTCAGCCAGGGGAAGCCCAGCACGCAGCCCAGCGACACGAGCGCCAGCGGCAGCCATTGTTCGCGCCGCGGCATGGGCGCGCGCTGCTGCCATAGCCACAGGCCGGCCAGGCTGGCGGCCACCAGGGCGCGGCCCAGGGCGACAAAGGTGGGGTCGAGTTCTGCCACCGCCAGGCGGGTCAAGGGCAGGGTCAGGCTGAACAGCGCGACGGCGATCAGGCCCAGCAGCAACCCCTTGCGATCATCGCTGAAGCGGGGCGTGTGGGTGGTAGAGGTGGCGGTGCGCGTGAGTGAAGACATGGGTTTCCTGGTGCGTGCAGTAAAGGAAAGGCATGGATTTGTGTGATCCATGCTGCTATGCTAAGCCTGAATAGCAATACAGTACAAATACACTTTCGCGCATAATTTCACATACTGTAATGGTCATATGGGCAATACACTCCCTTTGTTGTCGCGCGCCTCGGGCGAAACCCTGATCGATCAGATCGCGCGCTCGCTGGCGGCGCGCATCGACGACAAGCTGCTGCGCGGCGGCGCGCGCATGCCTTCGATCCGCCAGTGCGCCGCCAGCCTGAACGTGTCGTGCGCCACGGTGGTGGCCAGCTACGACAAGCTGGTGGCGCGTGGCTACCTGGAATCGCGGCGCGGCGCCGGCTTTTTTCGTGCGCGAGCGCTCGCCGTTGAACACGCCGGCGCCACCCGTTGGCGCGCAGGATGCGGCGGCGCAGACTATGGATGTAGTCTGGTTGATCCGAAACATGTTTCGCCAGACGCCCGCCATCCCCGCGCCCGGCTCCGGCATGCTGCCCGCCGAGTGGCTCGATGGCGACCTGGTGGCGCGCGCCTTGCGCGAAGTCAGCCGCCAGCCCGGCAATTTGCTGCTGGGCTATGGTGCGCCGCAGGGTTTCCTGCCGCTGCGCCAGCAGTTGCAGCTGAAACTGGCGGGGCTGGAAATCGCCTGCCCGCCCGAGCAGATCGTCACCACGGTGGGCGTGATGCAGGCGCTGGACCTGGTGGCGCGCGAGTTTGTCCGCCCTGGCGAAACCATTTTCGTCGACGATCCTGCGTATTGGCTGATGTTCGGCGCCTTTGCCGCCATGGGCATGCACGTCATCGGCATCCCGCGCTTGAACGACGGCCCCGATATTGCCGTGCTGGCCGAGCTGGCGGCCTTGCACCGTCCCAAGCTGTACGTGATCAATTCGGTGCTGCATAATCCCAGCTCGACGTCGCTGTCGGCGGCCAAGGCCTTCCAGGTGCTGCGCCTGGCCGAACAGCACGATTTCCTGCTCGTCGAAGACGATATCTATTGCGACATGCATCCCGGCGGCGAGGTGCAGCCGGCCACGCGCCTGGCTGCGCTGGACCAGCTGCGCCGCGTGATTTACCTGGGCGGCTTTTCCAAGAGCCTGGCGGCGAACCTGCGCGTGGGCTTCATCGCCACGTCGCCGGAGCGGGCGCAGCGCCTGGCCGACCGCAAGATGCTGGCCACGCTCACCACCAGCGACATCGGCGAGCGCGTGGTGTATAAAATCCTCTCGCAAGGGCTGTACCGCAAGCATGCGGAGCGTCTGCGCGCACGGCTCGACAAGGTGCGCGAGGGCACGTACCGCAAGGTCGAACAGGCGGGCTTGCGCTTCGATCCAGCGCCGGCCGGCATGTTCGTGTGGGCCGACGCGGGTTGCGACACGAATCTGCTGGCCGAAAAGGCGCTGGCCGAGGGGCTGGTGCTGGCGCCGGGCAGCCTGTTTTCCCCGCGCCAGCTGCCGTCCACCCGCATGCGCCTGAACCTGGCCACCGTGCAGGACGAGCGCATCTGGGCGTTTTTCGCCCGCGCACTGGGCTAAACCGGATATTCCAGGACATTCGGCAGGGGCTCTTGAAATTGCTTGTACCATCCCCAACTCCGTAGCATCCGTCCCATCCACAAGACTATGAGGTAAAAATGGCTGTCTCCGAAAAGCAAACCCTGGGTTTTCAGACCGAAGTGAAGCAAATGCTGCACCTGATGATCCATTCCCTGTACTCGAACAAGGAAATCTTCCTGCGCGAACTGGTCTCGAACGCGTCCGACGCGGCCGACAAGTTGCGCTTCGAAGCGATCGATAATGACGCCCTGTACGGCAACGATCACGAATTGAAGATCAAGGTCAGCTTCGATAAGGATGGGCGCACCATCACCATTTCCGACAACGGCATCGGCATGACCCGTGACGAGGCGATCTCGCACCTGGGTACCATCGCCAAGTCGGGCACCAAGGAATTCTTCGGCAAGCTGTCGGGCGACCAGCAGCAGGATGCTGCTTTGATCGGCCAGTTCGGCGTGGGCTTCTATTCGGGCTTCATCGTCGCCGACAAGATCACCGTCGAAACGCGTCGCGCCGGCGTCGACGCCTCTGAAGGCGTGCGCTGGGAATCGGGCGGCGAAGGCGATTACAGCATCGAGAACATCGACAAGCCGTCGCGCGGCACGGACATCATCCTGCACCTGCGTGAAGGCGAGGACGAATTGCTGTCGAGCTGGAAGATCAAGTCCATCATCCGCAAATACTCGGACCATATCTCGCTGCCGATCGTGATGCAGAAGGAAGAGTGGGACGAAGAGAAAAAAGAAACCGTCCTGAAAGACGAATTCGAAACCGTCAACCAGGCCAGCGCCCTGTGGGCCCGCAACAAGGCCGACATCACGCCGGAACAGTACGACGAATTCTACAAGCACGTCTCGCACGACTTCCAGTCGCCTTTGAGCCACACGCATAACCGCGTGGAAGGCCGCAGCGAATACACGCAGCTGCTGTACATTCCGGCCAAGGCGCCGTTCGACATGTGGGACCGTAACAAGCGCGGCGGCATCAAGCTGTATGTCAAGCGCGTCTTCATCATGGACGATGCCGAGCAGCTGATGCCGACCTATTTGCGCTTTGTGCGCGGGGTGATCGACTCGGCCGACTTGCCGCTGAACGTGTCGCGTGAAATCCTGCAAGAGTCGCGTGACGTGAAAGTCATCCGCGAAGGTTCGACCAAGCGCGTGCTGGGCATGCTGGAAGAACTGGCGAATGCGGACGAGCAGGACAAGAAAGACAAGTACGCCGTCTTCTGGAAGGAATTCGGCCAGGTGCTGAAAGAAGGCATCGGCGAAGACGCGGGCAACAAGGAACGCCTGGCCAAGCTGCTGCGCTTTGCCTCGACCGCCAACGACAGCGACGAGCAAATCACCTCGTTCGCCGACTACGTGGCACGCATGAAGGAAGGCCAGGACAAGATTTACTACGTCACGGCCGACAATTACGCCGCCGCCAAGAACAGCCCGCACCTGGAAATCTTCCGCAAGAAGGGCGTCGAAGTGCTGCTGCTGACGGACCGCGTCGATGAATGGATGCTGTCGTTTATCCAGGACTTCGAAGGCAAGGAACTGGTCTCCGTCGCCAAGGGTGGCCTGGACCTGGGCGCGCTGGAAGACGAGGCGGAAAAGAAAGAGCACGAAGAAACGGAAACCTCGTACGCCGACCTGGTAGGCAAGATGAAGGCCGTGCTGGCCGACAAGGCCAAGGACGTGCGCGTGACGTTCCGCCTGACCGATTCGCCAGCCTGCCTGGTGGCCGATGAAAACGAATTGTCGGGCAACCTGCTGCGCATGCTCAAAGCTGCTGGCCAGAGCGCGCCGGAATCGAAGCCGATTCTGGAAATCAACCCGAATCACCCGCTGGTGGCGCGTCTGAAATACGAAGATGCGCAAGGCGGCAAGTTCGGCGACTGGGCCAACATCCTGTTCGACCAGGCCATGCTGGCCGAAGGCGGTTCGCTGGCCGATCCTGCCAGTTTCGTCAAGCGCCTGAACGAATTGCTGCTCAATACGGCGAAGTAATCGCCTTGTTGTCAGCATCAGCAAGCCGGCCCTTTCTGCGTGAAAGGGCCGGCTTTTTCTTTTAAGGGGCACCATGAAGAATCGCTTGATGGCGGGCCTGGGCGCGCATGCGCTGGGCTGCCTGCTGTTTATTGTGTTGAGCTGGCTGGGGTTTTTCCTGTACACGCAGCTGTTCGGCAGCCTCGGCTCGCGCGGCGTGGCCGGCGGCCTGGCCCTGCTGCTGGTGTTTTACGTGTATGCGGGTACGAATTTGCTGCTGGCGCTGCTGCCGCCCGGCTGGTGGAAGCCTGCGCTGTGTGGCTTGCTGGGCGCGGCGGTACTCAGCTACCTGCTGCCCCAGCATCCGCTGCGGGTCATCTACTTCAGCGTGCTGTCGGGCGGCTTGAGCTGGCTGGCCGTGCTGGCCAGCGCGCGCTTAAGCAGATTCCTGCGCGGATGACAGTCCGGCGATGAAAGCGGCGACAGCCACTGCGGCCGCCTGCGGTGCCGCTTGCAGCAGCATGTGCGGCGCGTCGATGTCGATCAGCTGCGTGCCCGCTGCCTGCCGCAGTATCTGCAAGGCGTTTGCCGGCGGTACCAGGCGGTCGTGGCGGGCGCGCAAATACAGCACGGGCAGGCTGCCGCGCGCGAAGCTGGGTGAGGCGTCTTTTTCTGCTATCGCCAGCACGGCGCGCAGGCGCTGGCGCAGCACGCTGGGCGGCACCTGTGCCAGCGCCGCCGCCAGTTCCGCCTGCAGTGGCGGCGTGGCGTAGGGCGCCAGCAGCGCCTGGCGCAGGGCGAAGCCGGGCAGGGCGCCAAAGGGGACGAAGTCCAGCAGGTGGCGCAGTGGCGCCAGCATCGGGCGCGGATTGCGCACGAAGGAACAGCACAGGACCAGGGCGCGCATACCGGGCGGTGGATGGGCGCGCAAAGCTGCCCCCAGCGGTCCCGAAAACGATTCGGCCAGTACGACGAAAGGGCGGTCTTGCGGCAAGCGCTCGCGCACGAACGCTTCGAGTGCGGCATAGTCCAGCGGTGCGGCCGGATAGGCGATGGCCTGGGTGTCGATGGCGGTTTGCGCGCGCAAGGCGGCGTCAAAACGCTGGAATAGCCGGGCCGTGCCATCCATGCCGGGCAGGAGGACAAGCAGTGTCGAGGCAGGGGGGGATATCGTCATTGCGGCCATCATAACAGCCGCGCCGGCCACACGCCGTCCGCCAGCCGCACCGCATGGGGGCTGGCGCCATGCTAGAATCGCCTGCGCTTCATGCGTGGCCGTCATAGCGGCCAAATCCCCGACAGACAGAATCATGCATATCATCTTTTCGAATTTCCGCACACTTGGCGGCGCCTTGCTGGCAGCGGCCTGCGTCCTTTCCCAGCCCGCCCGCGCCACGGCGGCACCCTCGGCGCCGGCCGGGAAAAGCCTGTCTTCCCTGCTGGCAGGCGGTCCCTTGCCGCGCCTGAGCGACGACGCGCAGGTGCGCGCGGCCCTGTTTGATTTCTTCGGTTACGCGCGCGGTAGCTACACGGAAGACGACGAATTGTTGTTGGTACAGGCGCTTGAAGCGATCAGCGAAAAGCGCGACGCCACGCGCGCCGTGCTGGCCGATGGCCGCCAGTTGCTGGCGTCGATGAATGACCGCAAGCAGGGTCGCGAACGGGGCGCCATGCTGCTCGACAAGCGAGGTGTCATCCTTGCTTTTGGCCTGGTCAACGGACATTGCCACCTGGAGGGCCAGCCGCTGGCGAAAGTCTGCAATCCCGATCCGAATGCGGTACTGACGGTGTTCCACCGCAAGGGCATGCTGGTCGGCGAAGCGGCGCCCTTGCTGGCCTGGGCTCGGCAATTGCCGCCCATGCTGGCGCTGATCGCGGGCGACAAGGAAGCGGGCGCCGATGGGCAGAAGATCGCCAGCGTCGAGTATGTGCTGGCGCAGCCGGCCTTGCCGGGCTGGAACCGCGCCCAGTTGCCACCTGCGTATCCACCGGCGCTCTTGCCGCTGCTGCTAGATAAATCCACGGTGCTGACGTCGGCCGGTGCCGGCGTGTTTGCCTATCCGCTCACACTCAAGGGCAAGAAACAGAATAATGTGCTGGACCATGCCGAAGGCCGTCCACCGCGCGACCTGGAAGTGGCGCTGCGCAGTTATGCCAGTTTCGACATGGTGGTTGAACGCTACCGCCAGCTGGCCAAGGGCGCCAGATTGCAGCGCAACGAGCGCACGGCATACCTCGATGGCGACATGGGGCAGGGCAGCTACCGCGTCTACATCCGCAATACGGGCGCAGATGGCGTGATGATCGACGTGGCATTGTGGCAGCGCAAGCTGGCGGTCGGCAGGTAAGTCCGCCAGGTCAATACAGGCGCGCCTCGTCGTAGCCCAGTTGCGCCAGCTGCGCGGCGATGGCGTCGTCGCGTGTTTTCCTGCCGGTGCGCAGGCGCGTATGCGTCAGGGACGCGGGCAAGCCATGCGCCAGCAACGCGTCGATGTCGAGCGTGGTCTCGGATGCCGACAGCAGGCGCAGGGTGGGCAAGGCGGCGAGGCCGGGCAAGCTGTCGAGCGTCTTGCAGGTGTGAATGTTCAGGCGTTCGAGCACGGGATTGGGGCCCAGCGCGATGTGCCGCAGCTTGATCTGGTCTTCCACCCATAGCGCCTGGAGTAGGGGAAAGCGGCCGATATCGCCCAGCGTTTCCAGGCCGCGCACGCGTATCACTTCCAGTTTTCTCAACAGCGGCGCCTCGATGTGCGCGAGCGATTCTCGGCCGCCCAGCTGCAACAGCAGCCTGTCCAGGCGGGCCATCTCCGATATGAAATCCAGCGCTACCTTGTTCTTGATGCTGTACAGCGACAGCTCATGCAGCGTCGCCAGGCTGGCCAGGGTGTCGATATGCTGGCTGTGGCCCTCGATGACCAGGCTGGCCAGATGTGCGTAGTGGCGCAGGGGCGCCAGATCGATATTGTTCCTGGCTGATACACCCAGGTGCAGGTACTCGAGGCCGCGCAAATTATCCAGTTGAAGGATGTCGGCTTGCGCCAGCTCGTACACGCCCAGGCTCAGGCGCTTCAGGTGGCGCAACTCGCCCAGGGTTTCCAGATACAGGGCGTTGCGGTGGCAGTCGATGGACAGGCTGGCCACATGCGGCAGCGCGCGCAGGATGCGGGCATCGAACACCCTCGGATCGTAACCGTAGATACGGATGGTCAGCGCCGTGCCGCAGGTGGCGGCCAGGGCGTCGAGGTCGGCCAGCAGCGGCCCGGGCTCGCCCAGGGTATTGAACTGCACCAGCACCTGTTGGCCGTTCGCGATGGCGGCGCGGATCGCCCCGGCGTCGATGCGCCCGGGGTTCTGGATGCACTGCGGCTGTCTTGTTTGCGTCATGGTCACAGTCCGATGGGGTAGTCCACTTTTCTGGGAGGCGGGCAGCCTTCCGGTCCTGGGAACGTCTGCTTGCCCGTGTCATCGTAGCGCTTGCCGCAATCGACGAGCACGCGTTTGCGGAAGGTGAAAATGCTGGCCACCTTGCCGTTCGGGTGGTAACAGATATTGTCGCCATCGCGGTCGGCCGAAGCGTAGCTGATGATGGTCTCGCCATTCACGGTGCGCGTGCTGTGGCCGCTGCGCGGCTCCGTGCATTTGAGCTGGCCGCTTTCGTAATACGCGTTGACGACGGACCTGTCGGCGGCGCGGTCGAGCAGCAGTTCGTCCTTGCGCTTGCCATTCGGGTAGTTCGAATAACCTTCCTGGCGCTGGCCGTACTGGAAGGCGTAGTCATACTGCGGCTTGCCGTCCGGGTAGTACATGTGGTGGTATTCGCAGACGTCGTCGCGCGTGCTGCCGTATTCTTTGAAGGTGCAGCGGTGAATGTCGTTGAGCAGCTGGCCGTCTTCATCGTATTCGCGCAGGTGCGTGAGCAGGCGCCCCTGGTCGATGACGGCCAGGCGTTCCGGCTTGCCGTTCGGGTAGTAGCGCGCGTCCAGGCCCTGCTTCTTGCCCTTGTCCCATAGCGTATCGAGGCGCAGGACTTTGCCGCTGTCGTCGAACGCCTGTTCGCGGCCATCGAGCTGGCCGTTGCGGTAGGTGGCCGTGTAGATCAGGTATTCCTTGCCGGCCGGACCCAGATAGCGCGTGCGGCTGCCATCGAGCACGCCCGCCTGGTAGTGGTCGCGCACGCGCAGTGCGCCTTGCGCATCCGTGTCGAGGGCCTCGCCCTGTTTTTTGCCTTTCACAAAAGTGACGCTTTGCGTCACCTTGTCCTTGAGCTTGAGCTTCCACGGCCCGTCGCGCAAGCCGTCGATAAAGCTGCCGTCGCCATCTTCCGTGATCCATGCGCCATGGCGCGTGCCGTTCACGTAGTTGCCGCGCGTTTGCAGCTTGCCGCCCATGCGGCGTTCGTGCGGGCCGTTCAACTGGCCGCCCGCGTAGGTGTCGAAACCCGTCACTTCCTCTTCATCGGCATAGTTGACGATCGCCCAGCGGCCTTCGCGCTTGCCGGCCCGGTACATGCCGCTCTCGCTCTGCTTGGGATACTCGAAGTGCCACAGGCCTTCCTGCAGGCCGTTGACGAAGTGACCTTTCTCGCTGCCTTCGTGCATGCCCTCGCGCACCCACAGTCCCTGGCGCTTGCCCTTTACGTACTGGCCCCGCTCGATCACCGAGCCGTCATCCCAGGCCAGGCTGTAGAGGACGGACGGGCCGTCTTCGCTGCCAGTGAATTGCTGCGGCGCCGTTTCCCACGTCACTTGCCACAGGTGGTAATTGGGCAGGATGCCGGCGCCCGCATCGCTGTACAGGGTGTAGCTGGCGGTGAGAAAACGCTCGCCTTTTTTCTGGAAGGTTTTCTTGTAGGTGATGGCGTCCTTGGCGCCTGCCGCCACGGGCTTGCCGTCATCGCTGTAGTAGCCGACGATGGTGCCTTGCGTATGGTCGATGGCGTCGAAGTCCGCATTGCCGCTCTTGCCCCGCGCGACGCTGTAATCCATGGGCGCCAGTTTCGCCAGCGCCGCCTTGACCTGGCCCGCGTTGGGCGAGCCACTTTGCGCCACGATGCGGTTCAGTGCCGGCTGCAAGCCGTCGAGGCGTCGGTACTTGCCGGAGCTGCGATGGTAGCGGTAGGCGCGCAGGTCGTTCTTGTCACCCTGGCGTAACAGCACCAGCATGGTCTGCACGCTGGTGTCCGACTCCTTGTCCAGCGACGCGTAGAAGACGGAGCGGATGACGGCGTTGCCGAACTGGTCGAGCAGCAGGGGTTTTGCGCTGCTGCCCTTGCATTCGCAGTAATAGCCGTTGACGCCTTCTTTTTCCTTGATGAAGGCGATATCGAGGCCGCTATCCTGCGAGGCGCTGATGGCGGGGTGGGCGAGGCTCTTGCCTTCGTAGAAGGGTGCGCCGTGGGCGAGCGCGGAGCAAAGCAGCAAGGGCAGTAGCAGACGTTTCATCGTGGGGCAGGCGCCGGGGCGCCGCTATGGAAAGGCCACGATTCTGCCTGTCTTCGGCGATGCGGGCAAATGCGCACGCGTATCGTGTGCGGTGCGCGCCCCGGTTCAGGCCTGGTGGGCGGCGCAAAAATCCAGCAGCAGCTGCTCGCCTTCCGGCCAGGGGCCGTAGCCGGCATCGCCATTGATATGGCCGGCATCGCCGATCATGGTCAGTTCGCTGCCCCAGGCGGCGGCAAACGCGCGCGCCCGCGCGAAGCTGACGTAGGGATCATCGCCGCTGGCCACCACCAGGCTGGGAAACGGCAAGGCTTGCAGCGGCATGGGCGCAAAGCCCGTCGTGCCGGCGGGGTAGGAGGGCGCTTCCACATCGCTGGGGGCGACCAGGAAGGCGCCGGCGATCTTGTGCGGCGAGCCGCTGGCAGCCCAATGGGCCAGCAGCGCGCAGGCCAGGCTGTGCGCCGCCAGCACGGGCGGGCGCTCGCAGGCGGCGATGGCGCGGTCAAGCTCCGCCACCCATTCATCCTTGTCCGGCGTCTGCCATTCCCGGTGCGGCACGCGCAACCATTGCGGGTGGCGCGCTTCCCAATGGCTTTGCCAATGCTGCGGCCCGGAATTCCACAGGCCGGCCAGGGTCAGGACGAGAGGCGACATCGATGCTCCTTAAAGTTCGGTGCGTAGGGCAAACAGTTCCGGGAACAATACCACGTCGAGCATCTTGCGCAAATAGCTCACGCCCGCCGTGCCGCCGGTGCCCGTCTTGAAGCCGATGATGCGTTCCACCGTCGTCACATGGCGGAAGCGCCAGAAGCGGAAGGCCGTTTCCAGGTCCACCAGTTTTTCGGCCAGCTCGTACAAGGCCCAGTATTTCGACGGGTCGCGGTAGACTTCCAGCCACGCCGCCTTGACCGAGGCGTCGGCGGCGGTCGGCAGGGTCCAGTCGGCGTCCAGGCGTTCGGGGGCGATGGGCAGGCCGCTGCGCGCCAGCAGCTTGACGGCTTCATCGTAGACGGACGGCGTGCGCAGGGCGGCGTCGAGCACCGCATAGGTGTCCGGCGCCGTCGTATGCACGTTGAGCAGGGCGGCGTTCTTGTTTCCGAGGATGAATTCGATTTCGCGGTACTGGAAGGACTGGAAGCCGGACGAGGCGCCCAGGTAGGGGCGGATGGCCGTGTATTCGGGCGGCGTCATGGTGGCCAGCACGTCCCAGGCATGCACCAGTTGGTCCATGATGCGCGCCACGCGGGCCAGCATTTTAAAGGCGGGCGCCAGCTCGCCGCTTTGCAGCTTGGCGCGCACGGCATGCATTTCGTGCAGCATCAGCTTCATCCACAATTCGCTGGTCTGGTGCTGCACGATGAACAGCATTTCGTTGTGGTTCGGCGACAGCGGATGCTGGGCCGTCAGGATGCGGTCCAGCGCCAGGTAGTTACCGTAGCTCATCGATTCGCTGAAATCCATCTGCGCGCCATGCCACTCGGCGCCTTGCTGGGCGCCCGCATGCATGGGGCAGCCGCTGCTGTTTTCTTCGCTCATGGTCTTCTCTTGGTCCAGGTTCAGGTGACGGCATCGCGCTTGGCGGCGATGTCGTAGGCTAGTGTGTCGAGGATGTCGCGCAAGATTTCCACGGCATCCCAGACGTCGGCAAAGCTGGTGTACAGGGGCGTGAATCCGAAGCGCATGATGGCCGGTTCGCGGTAGTCGCCGATCACGCCGCGCGCGATCAGCGCCTGCATCACGGCATAGCCGTGCGGGTGCGTGAAGCTGACCTGGCTGCCGCGCCGCGCATGCTCGCGCGGCGTGACGAGGCCCAGCGGATGGCTGGCGCAGCGCTGTTCCACCAGGGCGATGAACAGGTCCGTCAGGGCCAGCGACTTGCGGCGTATCGCTTCCATGCTCGTTTGCGCAAAGATCTCCAGGCCGCATTCGACCAGGGCCAGCGAGACGATGGGCTGCGTGCCGCACAGGGCGCGGGCGATGCCGTCGGCCGGTGTGTAGCCCGGGTCCATGGCGAACGGCGTGGCGTGGCCCCACCAGCCGGACAAAGGCTGGCGGAAGCGCGCCTGGTGCTCTGCCGGCACCCAGATGAAGGCGGGCGAGCCGGGGCCGCCATTCAGGTATTTATAGGTGCAGCCGACGGCCAGGTCGGCGCCGGCGCCGTTCAGGTCCAGCGGCACGGCGCCGGCCGAATGGGCCAGGTCCCACAGCGCCAGCGCGCCCTGCGCATGGCAATGGCTGCTGATGACGGCCATGTCATGCTGGTAGCCGGTACGGTAGTTGACGTGCGTGAGCATGGCGACGGCGCAATCGGCGGCGATGGCTTGCGCCAGTTCCTCGGGACTGTCGACCAAGCGCAACTGGTAGCCGCGGTCGAGCCAGGCGGCCAGGCCTTGCGCCATGTACAGGTCGGTGGGGAAGTTGCTGCGTTCGCTGACGATGATATGCCGCGCGGCATGCGCGGGATCGCTGGCCTGCATCTGCAGGGCGGCGGCCAGGGCCTTGAACAAGTTGACGGAGGTGGTGTCGGTGATGACCACTTCGCCCGCACCGGCGCCCAGCAATGGGGCCAGGCGGTCACCGAGGCGCTTGGGCAAGTCGAACCAGCCAGCCGTATTCCAGCTGCGGATCAGGTCCGTGCCCCATTCGGCCGTGATGACGTGCTGGGCACGGGCCAGGGCTGCTTTCGGCCGGGCGCCCAGGGAATTGCCATCGAGGTAAATTACGCCTTGCGGCAAATCGAATTGCTGGCGCAGGGGCGCCAGGGGATCATCGAGATCGCGCGCGCTGCAGTCATGTCGAGAAATCATGGTGGCTTTCATGTTGGTATTTGTCTCAATGGCGCGATATTGCTTGAGGCTTAAAGTATTGTGCGGAAGCAGGCAGTGTAGCAAATCCCCGTCATAAAGCGGAGTTTCCGCGCCGGACGGGGGACGGAAAGTGCCTCCCTGCGGGGCGTCAACGAAAAAAATCGCGATTTTTAAAAATATTTTCAACAATCCCTAAAGTTCTGCGCTTCGCCGCCGTCAACGATTACATGAACGGTGTCAAACCGGCCGAAAAAGAATGCGGCTTTTTAAAATATTTTTCAAAAAAGCCCTAAAGTTCCCGCCAAAGCAGCCGTTATCTAGGTAAGCAGGCTTGATTCTGATCAAGTTGTTGTAAGAAAGTGAAATTTTTTACAGACCTGAAGTGGGGTAAATCACACTCCGGGCACACCCTTCACATCCGCGCCGTTACGGGCGTGCAAGCATGATCGAGCAGTGTTTGTCAGACAAACACCTACGGTCCTGCCCGCCATTTCCCGACCTAAAATACAGTCCTTCGCCTCTGTTGCGTTTGATGTTGCTCCTGCAGAATGTATCTCACTGGCAACAAACAATGCCAGCTGAATTCAACGGATTGAGGAGATGGAAATGACTGCTAACGACATGATGGCTGAGATTCGCGACGCTAACCTGAGCTACCTGATGCTGGCCCAGCAAATGATTCGTGCGGACAAGGTAACGGCCATCTTCCGTTTGGGCATCGCCGCCGAAATCGCCGAATTGATCGAAGGCATGAGCAATGCGCAGATTCTGAAGCTCGCTGGCGGCAACATGATGCTGGCCCGCTTCCGCTTCGACGACAGCGCCATCTTGGGCATGTTGACGAACTACAATAAAGACCGCTCGCTGGCCCAGTCGCATGCCGCTATCCTGATGGCCGGCCAGGGCGTCGAAGAAATCGCCTAAGTTTTTAAATTAGTACTCGTCAGTCGCGGAGCAGTCAGCATGGCCAAGAAAAGTGTCGTATCGGAAGCGCAAGAAATCCAGTTGGCCATCGAGCTGATACAGCTGGGAGCGCGCCTGCAACTGCTGGAGACCGAAGTCTCGCTGTCGCGCGAACGCCTGCTGAACCTGTACAAGGAATTGAAGGGCGTCTCGCCGCCCAAGGGCATGCTGCCCTTTTCCACCGACTGGTTTCTCACCTGGCAGCCGAATATCCATTCCTCGCTGTTCATCAATATCCACAAATTCCTCGTCGACCACGCCGGCGCCACCGGCATCGAAGCCGTGATGAAGGCGTATAAGCTGTATCTGGAACAAATGCCGCCAGAGGCCGGTGAAGAGCCGCAGCTGTCGCTGACGCGGGCCTGGACCCTGGTGCGCTTTTTCAGCAGCAAAATGCTGAACATGGCGCCGTGCGGCAAGTGCGGCGGCAAGTTTGTCGTCAACTGCCTCGACCTGAACACCGATTATGTCTGCGGCCTGTGCCACATGCCTTCGCGTGCAGGCAAGACCAAGAAGGCGCGCGATGAAGCGGCAGCAGTCGCGTCGCCCCGTGTGACCGCCTGATACTGCCTGCGCATCGGTCAAGCCGGAGCCGGTCGTCAGACCGGACTCCGGCTTTTTCATGGTGCTTTCGCTTACACTGGCGTTTTTCTCCGATGACTGCCCCATGCTGCAACAAATCCTGCGCGCGCCCGCGCTCAAGGCCATCCTGATCCAGGTGCTGGCCTTTCCCTTGATGTTGCTATTGGTATATGGCCTGGCGCGTGCGGGCCTGGTCATGTCCTTGCCGGTCGTGACCTTGCTGCAGGGTGTGCTTGCGGCGCTCATGACCTGGCGCGCGGGCCTGGCGCGCTGGTGGTGCGCCATCGGCTTGCTGTTTGCGCCCGCGCTGCTGGCGGCCAGCCTGTTGCACTGGCCCCCGGCCGTGTTCCTGGCGGCCTTTGTTTTCCTGCTGAGCCTGTATTGGTCCACATTTCGCACGCAAGTGCCGTTTTATCCGTCGGGGCCGCGCGTGTGGCATGCGGTCGCCGAGCTGATCGCGCACCGTCCCGGCGTGCGCCTGATCGATATAGGCAGCGGCCTGGGCGGCCTGGTGCTGGACCTGGCGCGGCGCCGGCCCGATGGGCAGTTTTCAGGCATCGAACTGGCGCCGCTGCCGTGGCTGGCAAGCCGTTTGCGCGCGCGGCTGTCGGGGAGTCGCGCGCGCTTCCTGCGCGGCGACTACGAAGCGCTCGATTTCAGCCGCTATGATGCGGTCTTTGCTTACCTGTCGCCGGCGGCGATGGCGGCCCTGTGGAGCAAGGCAGAAAGGGAAATGTTGCCCGGTAGCATGCTTCTTAGTTACGAATTCCAGATTGTGGCACGCGAACCCGATAAGACCATCGCCGCCACAGAGGGTGGCCCTTTGCTTTACATATGGTGCTTTTAAGCAATTGTCTGCGTTATTTGCTTGCCCGTGGGGCAATCTCACGTTATTGTAGTTCCACACGGCATTTTCTCGGAATTGCATTGAAACGCAGTACATTTCAATTAACTTCCGGTTGCTTTTTTGCCGCTGTCTTCGTCGGCGGCGCAGCCGCCAGAGGGCAGGAACAGGTTTGAACATGCCGGGCACACAGGCCAGGCCATTATTGGGAGTCAGGGCACTTTGTTAGTCATAATCGGATACATCCTCGTCTGCGCCTCGGTCTTTGGCGGCTTCGCAATGGCCGGCGGCCATCTGGCGGCCCTGTTCCAGCCGATAGAATTGCTGATGATCGGCGGCGCCGCCCTGGGCGCCTTCCTTGTTGGTAACAATAACAAGGCCATCAAGGCGACGATCGCCGCCTTGCCCAGCCTGTTCAAGGGTTCGCGCTATACCAAAGAGCTGTACATGGAGCTGATGTCGCTGCTGTTCGAAGTACTCAGCAAGGTGCGCAAGGAAGGCTTGATGTCGATCGAAGGCGATATCGACAAGCCCGAAGAGAGCCCCCTGTTTTCCAAGTATCCGGCCGTGCTGGCCGATCACCACATCATCGAATTCATGACCGATTACCTGCGCCTGATGGTGTCGGGCAATATGGATGCCTTCCAGATCGAAAATCTGATGGACAACGAAATCGAGACGCACCATCACGAAGGCGCGGTGCCGGCCCACGTGATTGCCAAGGTGGGCGACGGCTTGCCCGCTTTCGGTATCGTTGCCGCCGTCATGGGCGTGGTGCACACGATGGAATCGGTGGGCATCCCCCCGGCCGAGCTGGGCATGCTGATCGCGCACGCGCTGGTCGGCACCTTCCTCGGTATCTTGCTGGCGTATGGTTTCGTGGGCCCCCTGGCCAGCCTGCTGGAGCAGAAGCTGGAAGAGTCGAGCAAGATGTTCCAGTGCGTGAAAGTAACCCTGCTAGCCAGCCTGAACGGGTACGCGCCGGCGCTGGCCGTGGAATTCGGCCGCAAGGTCCTGTTCTCGACCGAGCGCCCGACGTTCAACGAGCTGGAAGACCACATCAAGAAATCGAAAACGAAGTAAGCAGTGAACATACGCCTGGACACTATGAGTCATTTGCAGCACACGGAAGGGGGACGCCATGGCCGATGAAGGCATGCGCCCGATTATCGTCAAGCGTATCAAGAAAACGGCTGGCGGCCACCATGGCGGGGCGTGGAAAATCGCCTACGCCGACTTTGTCACGGCCATGATGGCCTTCTTCCTGCTGATGTGGCTGTTGGGCTCCACCTCGAAGGGCGACTTGAACGGCATTTCCGAATTCTTCAAGACACCGCTAAAAGTGGCGATGGCGGGCGGTTCCGGCAGCGGCGAGAGCAATTCCGTGATCCAGGGCGGCGGCCAGGACCTGTCACGCCAGGATGGGCAGGTACGCAAGGCGCAGGAAGAGCCGCAGCGCAAGTCGTTTGACCTCAATTCCGCCAAGGCCGCGCTCGAACGCGAGGAAGGCAAGCGCCTGCAGGCGCTCAAGGCGCGCATCGAAGCGACCATCGACGCCGATCCCCTGCTGAAAAAATACAAGAACCAATTGCTGCTCGATATCACCAGCGAAGGTTTGCGCATCCAGATCGTCGACGAGCAGAATCGTCCGATGTTTGCGCTCGCCAATGCGAATCTGCAGCCATATACCAAGGAAATCCTGCACGCCATCGGCTTCGTGCTGAATGAAGTGCCGAACCGCATCGGCCTGTCCGGGCACACGGATTCGACGCCCTACATGAGCGATGCCGGCTACAGTAACTGGGAATTGTCGGCTGACCGCGCGAATGCGTCGCGGCGCGAACTGGTGATTGGCGGCATGAAGGAAGAAAAAGTATTGCGCGTGGTGGGACTGGGCTCGGCCGCCCACCTGGACAAGCTCGATCCCTTCAACCCGATCAACCGGCGCATCAGCATCATCGTCATGAACAAACGTACGGAAGAAAATGTTCTGCGCGATGGGGCGGCGATAGAGCTGCCGGTGACCGATGCCGCTTCCGCCGCTGTCGCTTCAGGGCTGGCGGCAGGTGCTCCGCCCGCTCCCAGCCCGGCAGCGGCGAAAAAATGACACGCAAGGCTGCCAACGCGTGGTGTATTGAAACAATGAGACTTTTATGACAAGAAAGAAAGTACTTGGCTCGCATGTGAAACGCCTGCTGTCCGGCGTGTCGGACCATGGCCGCAAGCACTTAACGGAGGTGGAAACCGACCTGGTGCAGACCGGCTTCTTGCTGGAAGAGGCGATCGAGAAGCTGTCCTTCAATTTCATGGCGATACATGCAGCTGTCGCTGCGCAGCAAGATACCATCGCCCTGCTGCTCGAAGGTGGTATTCCGGCCGAACAACAGCGGGAAAAACTGCTGGCGTTGCAGGATGAGGTGGGGGGTTACGTGAATGCCGCCATCACCAGCCTGCAGTTCCAGGACATGACCAGTCAGCTGATCGAGCGTACCTTGAAGCGCGTGACGGGCTTGCGCGAGTTCCTCGGTACCTTGGGCTCGCATGGCGCGGAGATGTTGCCGGAGAGCGACAATGAAGAAATTGTCGCCTTGCTGGGGCGCGTCAGCATGGCGCTGGCGATTCAAAGCCTGGAGTTGCGCAGCGTGCTGCGCAAGGCGGTCAGTCAGCAGCATATGGAAAGTGGCGACATCGAGCTGTTCTAGCATGCCAGTGCGGAACGCTTGCGGTTGCATGGATTGATTAATCAAATACTCGGGCAGGATGCCCGGAATAAGTGGGAGCAAAGATGGCCAAAACGATACTTGCAGTGGACGATTCCAGCTCATTGCGCCAGATGGTGGCGTTCAGTCTGAAAGCCGCCGGTTACCAGGTGGTGGAGGCCGTCGATGGCCAGGACGGACTGGAAAAAGCCAAGCTGCAAACCGTAGACCTGGTATTGACGGACCAGAACATGCCGCGCATGGATGGCCTGGAGCTGATCAAGTTGCTGCGCGAACTGCCGACCTACCAGAAGGTGCCCATCCTGATGCTGACGACGGAGTCGTCGGACGAAATGAAATCGAAAGGACGTGCCGCCGGCGCCAATGGCTGGCTGGTCAAGCCCTTCGATCCGCAACGCCTGATCGAAGTGGTCAAGAAGGTGATCGGCTAATGCCAGCCGAGCAGCGCAACGATGCAATTGACGGAGTCACCCTATGACCATCGATATTAGCCAGTTTTTCCAGGTCTTTTTCGATGAGGCCGAAGAACTGCTGGCTGAAAAAGAACGGCTGCTGCTGGCCGTCGATATTGCGGCGCCCGACGCCGAAGACCTGAACGCCATTTTCCGCACCGCCCATTCGATCAAGGGCGGCGCATCGACGTTCGGCCTCTCCGACATGAGCGAGGTGACGCACATCCTTGAGTCGCTGCTCGACCGTATCCGTCAGGGCCAGATGGCCCTGACGGCGGAACACGTCGACGCCTTTTTGGCCGCCAAGGACATCCTCAAGATGCAGCTCGACGGCCATCGCCTGGGCAGCGCCGTCGACCAGGATGCCGTGGCCAATGTGCGCATGATGCTGCAGTCGTTCTCGCAAGACGTGCCCGTGGCCGCGCTCACGCCTGTCGCGCCAGCCTTCCATACGGCGGAAAAGGCAGCCGTCAGCCATGCCGGTGGCCAGCGCTATCGCCTGGAGCTGCCGAAGATGGAAGAGCGCGAAGTCGAGGCGCTGGCGGCCGAACTGGGCTTGCTGGGCGATGTTGCCGTGTCCACCCTGGCCGACGCACGCAAGGTGCTGGAAGTGACGACACATGAAAGCCTGGACGATATCCTGGCCATCTGCTCGTTCGTGCTCAATCCTGACGACATGGTGATCACGCAGGCGCCGCCATTGGCGCCAGGCGAAGCCGCAGCGGCCCGCGCGGCGCAGGAAAAAGCCCAGGGCTATGGTTTCTTCGACCCGCTGCCAGCGGCGCCTGGCGCGGCCGATCCCGGTTATGGCTTCTTCCAGCCGATTGAGGATATCCGCGCCGCCGCTGGTGTGCAGAGCGACGCCGAACAGGGCTATGGTTTCTTCCAGCCCCTCGAACAAATTCGCGCCGATGCGGCCAAGGCGGGCAACACCGGCGTGCCGGCCGTGGCGAGCGCCGCGACCGAGGTGGAGCAGGAAAAGAAACCGGCCAAGAAAGAGGGCGAGAAGGCAGGTACCGAATCGTCGTCGATCCGCGTCTCGATTGAAAAAGTCGACCAGCTGATCAACCTGGTGGGCGAGCTGGTGATCACGCAGGCGATGATCGAGCAGCGCGCCAGCGCGCTCGACCCGATGCTGCATGAAAAACTGCTCGACAGCGTCGGCCACCTGACGCGCAATACGCGCGACTTGCAGGAAGCGGTGATGTCGATCCGCATGATGCCGATGGATTTCGTCTTTTCGCGCTTCCCGCGCATGGTGCGCGACCTGGCGACCAAGTTGGGCAAGAAGGTCGATTTCATTACCAATGGGGCCGCCACGGAACTGGACAAGGGCCTTATCGAGCGCATCGTCGATCCGCTGACGCACCTGGTGCGCAACAGCATCGACCACGGCGTGGAAATGCCGGCCGCCCGCGTGGCCGCCGGCAAGACCGAGGCCGGCCGTTTGTTCCTCTCGGCCAGCCACCAGGGCGGCAACATCATCATCGAGGTATCCGATGATGGCGCGGGCCTGAACCGCGAGCGCATCCTGGCCAAGGCGCAGCAGCAGGGACTGGACGTGTCCGAGACGATGAGCGATGCCGAAGTGTGGCAGCTGATCTTCGCACCCGGCTTTTCCACCGCCGAAGCGGTCACCGACGTGTCGGGCCGCGGCGTGGGCATGGATGTCGTCAAGCGCAATATCAGCGCCATGGGCGGCGTCGTCGATATCCGTTCGGCGAAGGGTTTCGGCACGACGATTTCCATCTCGCTGCCGCTGACCCTGGCCATCCTGGACGGCATGTCGATCCGCGTCGGCGACGAAGTGTATATTTTACCGCTGGGCTTTGTCATCGAATCGCTGCAGCCAGCCGTTGAGGATATCAAGGACATCGCTGGCCGCGGGCAGGTGGTGAAAGTGCGCGGCGAATACCTGCCGCTGATCCCGCTGTACCAGATGTTCGACATCACACCGCGCTTTACCAGTCCCTCGGAAGGTATCTGCGTGATTCTCGAGACGGAAGGGCGCAAGGCGGCCCTGTTTGTCGACGACCTGGTGGGACAACAGCAGGTCGTGGTGAAAAACCTCGAATCGAATTACCGCAAGGTGGTGGGCATTTCCGGCGCCACCATCCTGGGCGATGGCGGCGTGTCGCTGATTCTCGATGTCGCTGCCCTGATCCGTTCCTCTCGCCAGCTGGCCGAAGAGTCCATTTTTTCGTAATACCGATAGATAAAGATAGGAAAACGCACCATGTCAGATACTCAACAAACATCCGGAAGCACTGCGGGCGACGGCAAGGATATCGCCGGCCGTGAATTCCTGGCCTTTACCCTGGGCTCCGAAGAGTACGGCATCGATATCCTGAAGGTCCAGGAGATCCGTGGCTACGAAGCGGTCACCCGCATCGCCAACGCGCCTGAATTCATCAAGGGTGTGATCAACCTGCGCGGTATCATCATTCCCGTGGTCGACATGCGCATCAAGTTCAACCTGGGCACGCCCGTGTACGACCAGTTCACGGTGGTGATCATCCTGAACATCGGCGGTCGCATCGTCGGCATGGTGGTCGACAGCGTCTCCGACGTCACAACCCTGACGCCGGAGCAGGTCAAGCCGGCGCCGGAAATGGGCACTGCCTTCTCGACCGACTACATGATCGGCCTGGGCACCATCGACGAGCGCATGCTGATCCTGGTCGATATCGACAAACTGATGTCGAGCAGCGAGATGGGCCTGATCGACAAGCTGGCGGCGTAAGCAGCCGGATGGCAGCAAGGCGGCGCCCGGTGCGCTGCCGTTTGGCCACGCAAAGTATCACTACAGATATGCATGTACCGGCGCGAGCAGCATCTAGCGGCGCGCCGGCAGGCTGCAAGGTCCGACAGAGACCCGGCCATAACACGGCGCCGTCCGGTTGAACGGGCGCCGTTCACATAAATATTGGAGACTGTAATGAGTTTGCGCGATTTCAAGATAGGCACCCGGCTGGGAATAGGTTTCGGCAGCATCCTTGCCATCCTGGTGGTGGTCATCGTTTCGGCGAATGCACTGAATTACCGTAACAAGGCCCAATTGCTCACAGGCCTGGCAGTGGCAAGCGAAAAGAATACGCAGGCGTCGCTGATGAAAAGCGCGATGCTGGAAACCGGTATCGCCATGCGCAATATCGGTCTGCAGGGCGATGTGGGCCTGATGCAGGTAGAAGAGGGCAAGGTGCGCGAGCAGCGCAAGCTGTACGACGGCGCGCGCGGCAAGCTGGCCAGCCTGGGCCTGTCCGATAGCGAGAAGACGCTGCTGGCCAATATCGCCAAGGTCGACGGCGAAGTCGATGCGGCCTTCAAGGAAGCCATGGGGCAGGTGCTGGCCTTTAACAGCGAGGGTGCAGCCAAGGTGATTGCCACTCGCATCGACCCTTTGAACAAGACGACCCTGGCCGATATCAACAAGCTGCTCGCCTTGCAGCAGGTGGCCCAGCAAAGCTTCATGGACGACTCGCTGGCGGCCGATGCGCGCCTGATGACAGTACTCTTCATCCTGGGCGGCGGGGCGGTACTGATCGGCGCCTGGTGCGCTATCTTCATCACGCGCTCGATCACGGTACCGCTGTCCGGTGCCGTGGCGGTGGCGCAAAAGGCGGCAGCCGGCGAGCTGATATCGCGCGTGGTGGTCGAGGGCAAGGATGAAACGAGCGCGTTGCAGCAAGCGCTCAAGGACATGAACGAGAGCCTGGTGCAGACGGTCAGCGACGTGCGCAATGGGACCGACACCATTACCGTGGCGTCGCGCGAGATCGCCAGCGGCAATGCGGACCTGTCGGCGCGTACGGAAACGCAGGCCAGTTCGCTCGAAGAGACGGCGTCGTCGATGGAAGAGCTGACGTCGACCGTGAAGCAGAATGCGGACAACGCGCGCCAGGCCAACCAGCTGGCCGTGTCGGCATCGTCGGTGGCGGAGCAGGGCGGCAAGGTGGTGGCGCAAGTGGTCGATACCATGGGTTCCATCAAGGACAGCTCGCGCAAGATTGTCGATATTATCGGCGTCATTGACGGCATTGCGTTCCAGACGAATATTCTGGCCTTGAATGCGGCGGTCGAAGCGGCGCGCGCAGGCGAACAGGGCCGGGGTTTTGCGGTGGTGGCGTCTGAAGTGCGTAATCTGGCCCAAAGATCGGCTGGGCAGCGAAAGAGATCAAGGGCCTGATCGGCGACTCGGTCGACAAGGTCGATGCTGGCAGCCGCCTGGTGGACGAGGCGGGACAGACCATGGGCCTGATCGTCACGTCGATCCGGCAGGTGGCCGATATCATGGGCGAGATCACGGCGGCAACCCAGGAACAGAGCCATGGCATCGAGGAAGTGAACCAGGCCATCGCGCAGATGGACCAGATGACGCAGCAAAATGCGGCGCTGGTCGAGGAAGCGGCGGCGGCAGCCGAGAGCATGCAGGAGCAGGCGCAGAAACTGGCCGACGCCGTCAGCATCTTCAAGCTGGACGGCGAGAGCGTGGCGCAAGCGGCCATGCCCGCGCCCGTGCCGGTGAAAGCGGCGACACGGCCTGCACCGGCAGTGGCGGCAACTACACGGCGGTTGGCAAAGACGGCGCAGGCCGGCGCGCCACCGCCCGCGAAAAAGCTGGCGGCGGCCGGCGGCGACGATTGGGAAGAGTTCTGACGCCAACCCGGTCCCGCTAGTTATACTTGCAAAGGCATTGGTCAGAGTAGTCATAGAGAGGTAAAAACAAAATGCCGCAAACTAAAACGGATTCGGTCAAGGAATTTGATTTCACCGGCAAGGACTTCGAACGGGTCCGCGCCATGATTTACAAGCGGGCCGGCATCGCGCTGGCCGACAGCAAGCAGGAGATGGTCTACAGCCGCCTGGCCAGGCGCCTGCGCGCGACCGGCATCTCCTCGTTCGTCCGCTACCTGGACGACCTGGAAGCCGGGCGCATGGGCGATGAGTGGGAAGCGTTCACGAATGCGCTGACGACCAACCTGACGTCGTTCTTCCGCGAGGCGCATCACTTTCCGCTGCTGGCCGAGCATGTGAAAAAACTAAGCGGGCCGATCACCATCTGGTGTTCTGCCAGTTCCACCGGCGAGGAGCCGTACTCGATCGCCATGACGGTATGCGAGGCGTTCAATACGCTCACGCCGCCCGTCACTATCATCGCCACGGACATCGACACGAATGTGCTGGCCACGGCCGCCAACGGCGTCTACAACCTGGACCGGCTCGAGAAGATGCCGGCGGACCGTGCGCGGCGCTTTTTCTTGCGCGGCAAGGGCGACCGCGAGGGGCAGGTGCGGGTGCGCCCGGAACTGCGCCAGATGATCACCTTCAAGCCGCTCAACCTGCTGGCCGACAGCTGGCCATTGACGGGCCAGTTCGACGTCATCTTTTGCCGTAATGTGATGATTTATTTTGACAAGGCGACGCAGCGCAAGATCCTCTCGCGCTTTGTGCCGTTGATGAAGCCCGATGCCCTGCTGTTTGCAGGCCATTCGGAGAATTTCCTGTACGTGTCGGATTCATTGAAACTGCGCGGTAAAACAGTCTATGAGCTCGATCAGCCTCGGGGCGCCGCGCCCAAGGCTTCGTCGCATCGTACATGAGAGTGAAATATGAGCCTGGAATCCAAAGAGCAATTTGCCACTAACGTCTATTACGACCGGACGTTCAATTGTGACGCCGCCAAGATTTTGCCTGGTGAGTATTACTTTACCAACAAGGACATGCTGATCGTCACCGTGCTCGGCTCCTGCGTCTCGGCCTGCATCCGCGACCGTGTCACGGGCCTGGGCGGCATGAACCATTTCATGCTGCCCGACGGCGGCAGCGATCCGAATAGCCCGATTTCGGCGTCGATGCGCTATGGCACTTACGCCATGGAGATCCTGATCAATGATTTGCTGAAGGCCGGCGCGCGGCGCGAGAACATGGAAGCGAAAGTGTTTGGCGGCGGCGCCGTGCTGCGCGGCTTCACGGCGATCAACGTCGGTGAACGCAATGCGGCCTTCGTCATCAATTACCTGAAGGCGGAAAAGATGCGCGTGGTGGCCGAGGACTTGAATGACATCCACCCGCGCAAGGTGTATTTTTTCCCCCGCAGCGGCAAGGTGCTGGTGAAAAAGCTGATGCAGACGCACAACGACACCCTGGTGCGCCGCGAACTCGATTACGCAAGCCGTCTCAAGGTTGCGCCCGTTGGCGGCGAGATCGAGCTGTTTTAAACATCTGGCGAAACCAGCTGCGCGTCGCTGTGGGACCTGCGACGGTTTTGTCGGACGTGCTAATTTGATAAAGAATAAGGGCTGCAAGGCCTGGAAGGATATTTTATGAAGATCAAAGTATTGATCGTGGATGATTCGGCGCTGATTCGCAGCGTCATGACGGAAATCGTGAACAGCCAGCCCGACATGGAAGTGGTGGGGGCGGCGCCCGATCCGCTGGTGGCGCGCGAGATGATCAAGCAGACCAACCCCGACGTGCTGACCCTCGACGTCGAGATGCCGAAGATGGATGGCCTGGACTTCCTGGAAAAACTGATGCGCTTGCGTCCGATGCCGGTGCTGATGGTGTCGTCGCTGACCGAGCGCGGTTCGGAAATTACCATGCGCGCGCTGGAACTGGGCGCCGTCGATTTCGTCACCAAGCCAAAGATTTCCATCCAGAGCGGCATGCGCGAGTACACCGACATGATCGCCGACAAGATCCGCGCCGCCTCGAAGGCGCGCATCCGCGCGCGCACCCTGCCGTCGGCTGGCGACAGGGTGGCCGCACCGCTGCCTGCGCTGCGCAGCCCCTTGACGTCGAGCGAAAAGCTGATCATCGTGGGTGCTTCCACGGGCGGCACGGAAGCGATCCGCGAATTTCTGATGCAGATGCCTTCGGATTGCCCCGGCATCCTGATCACGCAGCACATGCCGGAAGGCTTTACGCGCTCGTTTGCGCGCCGCCTCGATTCACTGTGCAAGATATCGGTGCAGGAAGCGGCAGGCGGCGAACGGGTGCTGCCCGGCCATGCCTACATCGCGCCCGGCCATTCGCACCTGACCTTGACGCGCAGCGGCGCCAATTACATGACCAAGATCGACCAGGGCGAACCGGTCAACCGCCACCGCCCTTCGGTCGATGTGCTGTTCCGTTCGGCCGCGCAATCGGCAGGCAAGAATGCCGTTGGCGTGATCCTGACCGGCATGGGCAAGGATGGCGCACAAGGCATGTTGGAGATGAAGGCTGCAGGAGCGTATAATTTTGCGCAGGATGAAGCCAGTTGCGTGGTGTTCGGCATGCCGCGCGAGGCGATCGCCATCGGTGCTACGCATGAGGTTGGCGCTTTGACGGCGCTGCCCGGCATGGTGCTGGGACACCTGGCTGCGCATGGCATGCGTGCTTTGCGCGTGTAAGCCACGTTTTGTATGATCTGGGGCAAGTTTGTTCGCCTAAAAGCAACGAAAATGCTATCCTACGACTTGCTGCCGTAGTGTCGACCATAATGTCGGCATTCATGTCGATATTATTAACAAACCGCTACAGAAACAACGGAGTTATTCATGGCTGATCCAAAGATGAAATTTTTAGTCGTTGACGATTTTTCGACGATGCGCCGCATTGTCCGGAATCTGTTGAAGGAACTGGGTTATGCCAACGTCGATGAGGCGGAAGACGGCGTGATGGGCCTGGCCAAGCTGCGCGCGGAATCCTACGATTTCGTCGTCTCGGACTGGAACATGCCTAATATGGACGGCCTGACGATGCTGCAGCATATTCGCGCCGATCCCGCACTGGCCAAGCTGCCCGTGCTGATGGTGACTGCCGAAGCGAAAAAAGAAAACATCATCGCCGCCGCGCAAGCTGGCGCCAGCGGTTATGTTGTCAAGCCGTTCACGGCCGCGACCCTCGATGAAAAGCTGAACAAGATTTTCGAGAAGCTGGAAAAAGCCGGCGCCTGATCACGGTTTGAACCGCTTCAAAAAAACGCTGCCAGTGCGAACGGGCAGCGTTTTTTTCGTCGGCATGGACCTTGCTTACACCAAGCCGCCGTTGGCGCGCAAGGTTTGTCCATTCACCCAGCGGCTATCCGGCCCCGCCAGGAAATCCACGGCGGCGGCGATGTCGTCTGGCGTGCCCAGGCGCTCCAGGGCGGCCATCTTGCTCATGCGTTCTATCGTTTCTGCCGTCTTGCCGTTCAAGAACAGGGCCGTGGCCGTGGGGCCGGGGGCGATGGCGTTGACGGTGATGTTCTTGCCGCGCAGTTCCTTGGCGAAGATAGTCGTCATCGTCTCGATGGCGGCCTTGCTGGCACCATAGACGGAATAGCCGGGCAGGGCGAGGCCAATCACGCTGGTCGAGAAGTTGACCACGCTGCCGCCCTGGCTCAGGCGCGTCGCCGCCTGGCGCATGCTGTTGAAGCTGCCCTTGACGTTGACGGCGAACAGGCTGTCGAAGGTGGCATCATCCGTGTCGACCAGGGCAGGCAGCGCGGGCGGCATGATGCCGGCGTTGTTGATCAGCACGTCGCCCGCATCGGCGACGTTGGCCTTGACCGCAATGGCGCTGCCGCCTCCTTGCCCCTGGCGTAATTGACGACGAGCTGCATGCCGTCGCGGGCCAGGCGCCCGTGACGATGGCGACCCTGGCTGGGGTGAGTGTGGTATGCAGCATGCTCTTCCTGATGGGTGGGAGGCCCGCGCGGTGTTTCTGCGAGCCGGTCTGGCGATTGTGATCTTTATTGTTGCGTGGATAAAGATCGTTGGAATGGTTTTAGTGTGCAATCCAGATTAACCATCCTGTTCAAACCACTGCGCCGGTGGCCTGGCAAAAGCTGCCATGCAACTAGTTGCGAAGTGGAATGAAATATTTCTAAAAGTTAACTTTACACGTCAACTAAAGTGCCTCATGATCGCTGCATTATTCCACCTCTGTCCCCGCCCCCGACAAGAAGGAGCGCAATATGCGCCGAACACCCGTATTATTCTTTGCCCTGAGCACGGCCTTGTTGGCAGCTTGCGGCGTGAGCCTTGAGCAAACCAGCGTTGCACCCGCCGTCGTCGAGGTGCAGCCCGACGACGCTCAGGAGTCTGCCATGCAGCAGGCAGCCGACGGCGATGGCCGGCATGCTTATCTGCACCGCGTGGGTGGCCATGATTATGTCAGCCTGAGCCAGCATGGCCCGCAGGATGGCTTGCCGATACGCACGGGGGCGCAGCGCGGTGCGCGCGCCATCCGCCTGCTGGCAGCCGATCCGGCCCAGGCACGGGCCATCCTGCGCAGCCTGAGGCTGCCTGCGAACCAGCGCAAGCTGTGGGCGGGAGAGGAAATCGTGCTCGATGCAGCCAGCTATGACTTGCTGCAAGCGGCACGCGGCCATCACAAGCCGCTGTTTGCCGAGCTCAAGTTGGTAGGGCTGGAGAAGTAGGCGGAGAAACGGGGCCGAACGGCCCCGTTGTGACAATGCTTAAATTTCCAGGTTGTCGATCAATCTGGTTTGTCCCAGCTTGGCGGCGGCCAGCACCACCAGCGGTTCCCCTGCGGCCAGTTCGGCGGCGCTCGGTGCTTGCAGGTTGGCGCGCTTGCGCACGGCGATGTAGTCCGATTTCCAGCCGCGGCTATCGAGCAGCTGCATCGCTGCCTGTTCCAGTTCGTCCACGACCAGGTTGCCCTTGCGCACTTCCTCGGCGACAAAATTGAGACCCTTGAACAGTTCCGGCGCTTCTGCCCGTTCACTTTCCGACAGGTACATATTGCGCGACGACAAAGCCAGGCCATCGTCGGCCCGGTACGTTTCGGCGGCGATGATTTCCGTCGGCAGCGCGAACTGGCGCGCCATGTTGCGGATGATCATCAGTTGCTGGTAATCCTTCTTGCCGAACACGGCCACTCTTGGTCCCACGCAGGAAAACAGCTTGGTGACGACTGTGCACACGCCTTCGAAGAAGCCGGGGCGAAATTCCCCTTCCAGGGTATTGCCCAGGTCATCGGGCGGGCGCACGCGGTATTCCTGCGGTTCCGGGTACAGTTCCTTTTCCGTCGGCGCGAACAGCACGTAGACGCCTTCCTTTTCCAGCTTGGCGATGTCGGCCGCCATGGTGCGCGGATATTTTTCGAAGTCTTCGTTCGGGCCGAATTGCAGGCGGTTCACGAAGATCGAGGCGACGACGGGGTCGCCATGCTTGCGCGCCAGGCGCATCAGCGACAAATGGCCTTCATGCAGGTTGCCCATGGTGGGGACGAACGCCGTGCGCAGCTGTCCGCTGAGCTGGTCGCGCAATTCTTCGATGTCGGAAATAATTTTCATGGATTGCTTTCGCTAAAACCCCGTTGTACGGTGGTCAGTGACAAAGGGAGGGGATCAGGCGGGCGAATACGCCAGCCGGACGTAGATGGGGGCAAACGGTTCTGCCTGCGTGATTTCGATCAGGGTTTCCTTGGCCAGTTCCAGCAGGGCCACGAAGTTGACCACCACCACGGGCACGCCGCCGGCAATGTCGAACAGCTCGCTGAACTCGACAAAGCGCGACGATTGCAAGTGGCGCAGGATGCTAGACATGTGCTCGCGCACGGACAGTTCCTGGCGGCTGATGCGGTGATGCTGGGTCAGCTTGGCGCGTTTCAGCACGTCGAGCCAGGCCTGCTGCAAGTCCACCGGTTCCACGTCGGGCCAGGTGGGCGTCAGGCTTTGCTCGATGAAAATCTGCGTGCGCACGAAATCGCGCTCGAACTGGGGAATGGCGTTCAGGTCGTAGGCGGCCAGCTTGATCTGTTCGTATTCGAGCAGGCGGCGCACCAGTTCGGCACGCGGGTCGCCGCCATCTTCCTCGACGTCGCTCTTGCGCGATGGCAAGAGCATGCGCGACTTGATCTCGATCAGCATGGCCGCCATCAGCAGGTACTCGGCGGCCAGTTCCAGGTTGCGCACGCGGATCTGGTCGACATATTTCAGATATTGCAGGGTCACCTGCGCCATCGGAATATCGAGAATGTTGAAGTTTTGCTTGCGTATCAGGTAGAGCAGCAAGTCGAGCGGGCCTTCGAAGGCTTCGAGGAAGATTTCCAGCGCGTCCGGCGGAATGTACAAATCCGTCGGCATGCGCAGCATCGGCTCGCCATACAGGCGGGCGATGCCCAGGGGATCGGCGGCGGGCGCCGCGTCCGTGCTTGCAGATGCTGCAGGGTCGCCGCTGCCGTCGCCGTCGGCGACAGCTTCGGGCGACGCGATGACTGCACCGGCACCGCAAGCGTCGGCTTCCGGCGTCACTGCAGACTCTTCAGGCAACATCGTGCCGGTTCCAGATCTTAGTTCTTGTTCTGGTAAACGTAAGCCTGTTGCTTGACAGCCGATGCCAGCTGGCGTTCCTGCTCATCGATGCTGACGGCCGGCTTGTCCCACAACAGGGCGCGGCCTGCTTGCTGGCCCGCTTCCATGCCAGGATTCTTGGCCTTCAGTTCGGCGATGAACAGGGTGTGGTCGGATACGTAGTTATTGTGTTTTGCAGGCAGTTTCATATTCTCTTCTGAGTGTCTTATAAGTAAGGTCAGCCGGCCGTATTTTACCGCGCCGTGTCGCTTGGCGGGTTGTCGTATCGGCAAGTCCGGGGGCGAAATTGCTAAAAATCAATAACGCAACAAACGCCGCATCACCATCGGTGCCGGTTCGGCGGGGTTGGCGTGCGAATATTCCAGTTCTTCGGCCAGCTCGAATTCAAAGGCGGCATAAAAATCGATCAGTTTGCGCTGGTCACGCCGCACCGCCAGACGCAATTCCTCGGCCTGGCACGACAGGCCGTGATGAATAATGGCTTCCAGCAAATGCTGCGAGACGTGGCTGCCCCGGTAAGCGGGCAGCACGCCCATGCGTGAAATCTTCCAGATGGCCGGGTCGCTGTCGAGCGGCATCCAGCGCAGCGAACCGGCTGGAGTGTCGTCGATCAACAACAGAAAACCGCCGCCATGGCACAGCTGGGCTTGCACCTGCTGCGCCGTTTCGTGGTGTCCACTGGACGAGGCCGCGACCTTGCCGGCCCACGCAGCGCGGGTCAGTTCGGCCATCAGCTGTGCATCGGCATTCTTTGCTTCGCGCACCACGAAATTCATCATCGGTCCTTGTGGAGGCTTAGCGGATGCGCATGCCAGGTTCGGCGCCCGGCCACGGGTTCAGGATGTAGATGCCTGGATTGGCCTTCTCGTCGGAGGCGGAGGCGGCCATGACCATGCCTTCGGAAATGCCGAACTTCATTTTGCGCGGCGCCAAATTGGCCACCAGCACCGTCATCTTGCCGACCAGCTCTTCCGGTTGATACGCCGAACGGATGCCGGAGAACACATTGCGCAAGCGGCCTTCGCCCGCGTCCAGGGTCAGGCGCAGCAGCTTGTCGGAGCCGTCCACCAGTTCGCAGTTGACGATCTTCGCGATGCGCAAGTCGACCTTGAGGAAGTCGTCGATCTTGATCTCGGGCGCCAGTTCTTCGATGGCGGCAGCGGTGGCAGCTTCAGGCGCTGCAGCGTCGTTGGCGGCGTCGCCGGCCGGCGCGGCAATGGCGGGGGCTGCTTGCGGCGCGTCAAACAGCGCTTCGATCATCTTTGCATCCATGCGCGTCATCAAGTGGCTGTAGGCGCCGATGGTGCGGCCCAGCATGCTGTTTGCGACGGCGTCGCCGAACACTTGCGTATCCGCCCAGCTGAACTCGGCGTCGTTGAGGAACGAGGCCACGTTCTTCGCCACGCCCGGCAATACCGGCGACAGCAAAATCGTCAGCTGGCGGAACAGGATCAGGGCCGTGGTGCACACGTCGTGCAACTCGGCTGTCTTTTCGACATCCTTGGCCAGGATCCACGGCTTGTTTTCATCGACATACTGATTGGTGATATCGGCGATTTCCATGATTTCGCGCAAGGCCTTGCCGAATTCGCGGTTCTCGAAGTGCGCGGCGATGCTGGCCTGGCGCTCGACGATGACGCCGTTCACGTCCACCGTCAGCGCGCGGTTGATCCAGCTTTGCGCGCCTTCCGACAGCGTTGATGCCAGCTTGCCGTCGAAACGCTTGGCGATGAAGCCGGCGCAGCGGCTGGCGATGTTCACGTATTTGCCGATCAGGTCGCTGTTCACGCGGGCGACAAAATCTTCGCCGTTGAAGTCCAGGTCTTCCACTTTCGAGTTCAGCTTGAAGGCGATGTAATAGCGCAGCCATTCCGGGTTCATGCCCAGGTCCAGGTAGCGCAGTGGCGAAATGCCCGTGCCGCGCGATTTCGACATTTTCTCGTTATTGACTGTCAGGAAGCCGTGGACGTTGACTTTCAATTTGTCGATCACGGGATGGCCGGCAAATTTCAGCATGGCGGGCCAGAACAGCAAATGGAAGGAAACGATATCCTTGCCTATGAAGTGAATTTGTTCCGTGGCAGGATCATTCAGCAGGGCGTCGAAATCGAGGCCTTGCTTGTCACAATAGTTTTTCAGGCTGGCCAGGTAGCCGACGGGCGCGTCCATCCACACATAGAAGAACTTGCCCGGCGCATCGGGAATCGGGATGCCGAAGTAGGGCGCGTCGCGCGAGATATCCCAGTCAGCCAGCTTTTCGCCCGCTTCGCCCAGCCATTCGCTGACCTTGTTGACCATTTCCGGCTGCAAGCGGCCTGGCGTATTCAGCCAGCTTTTCAGGAATTCGAAGCAGCGCGGGTCGGACAGCTTGAAGAAATACTGTTCCGACGGTTTCATCACGGGCGTCGCGTTGGTAAGCACGGAGAACGGGTTGACCAGGTCGGTTGGCTGGTAAGCGGCGCCGCACACTTCGCAATTGTCGCCGTACTGGTTCTTGGCGCCGCATTTCGGGCATTCGCCCTTGATGTTGCGGTCGGCCAGGAACATGCCTTTGACGGGGTCGAAGAAGCGGTCGACGGTTTTCGTGACGATCAGGCCCGTATCGCGCAGCTTGCGGTAGATAGCTTGCGACAAATCGACGTTTTCCGGCGAATCGGTCGAATACCAGTTGTCGAAGGCGATATGGAAGCCATCGAGGTACTGGGCGCGGCCGGCCGCGATGTTGGCGACGAATTGCTGCGGCGTGATGCCTTCCTTTTCGGCGGCGATCATGATGGGCGTGCCATGCGTATCGTCGGCGCCCACAAAGTGCACTTCACGGCCGGCTGCGCCATCGCGTTGCATTCGCTGGAACCGGACCCAGATATCAGCCTGGATGTATTCCATGATGTGGCCAATGTGAAAAGCGGCGTTTGCGTAAGGCAGGGCAGTGGTGACGAACAGCTTGCGAGTCATGATTGATGCACTTTTGGGATGGATAATAGGGCATTTTAACAGCGGAAAGGCAATATGAGCAGATGCAGCGCTGGCAAGTGATGCTTTTGCCGCCATCGCGCCATGCAAATTTGCGCTAGACTGCGCGTATTGCATATATGTAGTACACACGGAGATTTACATGAGCATCACAGTAGAAGACGTCAAGGCCGCGCTGGCCCAGGTTATTGATCCAAATACACATAAAGATTTCGTTTCCAGCAAAACCGTCAAGAATCTTAAGGTCGATGGCAATGACATTTCGCTCGACATCGAGCTGGGCTACCCCGCCAAAAGCCAGATCGACTTGATCCGCACATCCGTGCTGGCCGCGCTGCGCGTGCTGCCGGGCGTGGGCAATGTCAGCGTGGGCGTGTCGTCGAAAATCATTTCGCACACGGTGCAGCGCGGCTTGAAGCCGATGAGCAACGTGAAGAACATCATTGCGGTGGCTTCCGGCAAGGGCGGCGTTGGTAAATCGACCACGGCCGTCAACCTGGCCCTGGCCCTGGCCGCCGAAGGCGCCACCGTCGGCATGCTGGACGCCGATATCTATGGACCGTCGCAGCCGATGATGCTGGGCATCAGCGGCCAGCCGAAGACCTTGGATGGCAAGAGCATGGAGCCGATGGAAAACCACGGCCTGCAAGTGTCGTCGATCGGCTTCATGATCGATCCGGACGAACCGATGGTGTGGCGCGGCCCCATGGTTACGCAAGCATTGCAGCAATTGCTGGACCAGACCAACTGGCGCGACCTCGACTACCTGATCGTCGACATGCCGCCAGGCACGGGTGACATACAATTGACCTTGTCGCAGAAAGTGCCCGTCACCGGCGCCGTCATCGTCACGACGCCGCAGGACATCGCGCTGCTGGATGCGCGCAAGGGCCTCAAAATGTTCGAGAAAGTCGGCATCCCTATCCTCGGCGTGGTGGAAAACATGAGCACGCACATCTGCTCAAACTGCGGCCATGCGGAAGAAATCTTCGGCGCGGGCGGCGGTGCAAAGATGTGCGCCGACTTCGGCGTGGAATTCCTGGGCGCCTTGCCGCTGACCATGGCGATTCGCCAGCAGACCGATTCCGGCACCCCGACCGTGGTGGCCGAGCCCGATGGCCCCGTTGCCGAGATCTACAAGCAGATCGCCCGCACCATCGCCATCAAGGTGGCGGAAAAGGCAAAGGATATGACCAGCAAGTTCCCGTCGATCGTCATCAAGAACGACTAGCGGCTGGGCGGCCTTGCAAACCTACTGCGCAGCTCACTTTCGGGTCGGCGTTACTCACCGTACTAAAGTACGGTTGCGTTACTCAACCCGACATTGAGCTTGCTCGCTACGGTTTTCAAGGCCACCGTGGCACTGTTGAATTTATCCATGGGGTTAACTGCTCCCTGGCGCCAGTGTCAGCGGGAATGTGTTTTCATGCAGTCCGTGCTGTTACTAAACAAGAGGAGACATCATGCACTTGAACACTGTATTCCTGCGCCAAGCCGCAGCCGTGGTTGTGGGCAGCCTGCTGGCCGCCAGCGCCTTGGCCCAATCCGTGTCGTTCGTGGAACCGGCTGACGGCGCCACTGTCAGCAGTCCGTTCAAGGTGAAGTTTGCGCTCAAAGGCATGGACGTCAAGCCGGCCGGCGACATGACGGCGAAGACGGGGCACCATCATCTGCTCATCAATATGGGGCCGATGAAGGCGGGCGAGATGATACCGATGGATGATAAACATTTGCATTTCGGCAAGGGGCAGACGGAAACGGACGTCACCTTGCCGCCGGGCCAATACACCTTGACCATGCAGTTCGCCAACGGCGCGCACCAGTCGTATGGGCCGGAATTGAGCAAAAGCATCAAGGTGACGGTCAAGTAAGCGCGCATATTGATTCATGTCGGCATCAGGCCGGGTTCCAGCGATGGTGCCCGGCCTTTTTCATGCTCGCGTTTCTTGTCATGATTGCGTCATATCGTTTGCGTATGCTGCCCGGTGGCCTAACTTTGGATGAGTGCATATGAGCAAGAATTTCTCCCTTTCCCGGCAGCTGGCGCAGGCCTTGCTGCTGGTGGCCAGCATGGCGGCGTGCCAGGCGAATGCGGCCAAGGTGCTTCCTGCCGCTGCTGCTGCCACTGCGGCGCAGCCGAAGCTGGTGGTGGTACTGGTGGTCGATGGCTTGCCGCAAGAGCAGGTGACGCGCTACCGCGAGCAGTTTGGCCAGGGCGGTTTGCGCCGCCTGCTGGAGCAGGGCGCGTGGTTCAGCGATGCGCACCAGGCGCATGGCATCACGGTGACGGCCATCGGCCACTCGGCCGTGCTGACGGGCGCTTACCCGTACCAGCATGGCGTGATCGGCAATCACTGGATCGATCCCGTGACGAAGAAATCCGTGTACTGCACCGAGGATGGCAATTTCCACTACATCGGCGAAGAAACGAAACCGGACGACGGCACCTCGCCCGTGAAACTGCGCGTGAGCACCCTGGGCGACGAGCTGCGCTATGCCACGGGCGACAAGGCCAAGGTCGTCACGGTGTCGGGCAAGGACCGCGGCGCCATCCTGCTGGCGGGGAAAACGGGCACCGCCTATATGTACATGGAAAAGACGGGCAATTTCGCCAGCAGCACCTATTATATGCAGCAGCATCCGCAATGGGTGCAGCGCTACCAGGCCAGCAAGCCGCAGGACCGCTATTACGGCAAGAGCTGGACGCCGCTGCTGGCCGATTTTGCTTATGCGCGCGACGGCCGTGATGATCTGGCGCCGGCCAAGCCGGGCACGCGCAACACCTTCCCGTTCGCCTACTACAGCGATAGTGGCAAGCTCGATGACGAGTACTACAGGCGCTTGAAGTCCGGCCCCTTCCTCGATGAATTGACGCTGGAATTCGCGCGCGCCGCCATCGATGGCGAAAACCTGGGCCGCAACCCGGCCGGCGTGCCCGATATCCTGGGCGTGAGCCTGTCCGCGCACGATTACGTGAACCACGCCTACGGCCCGGAAAGCAAGATGTCGCATGACCACCTGCAGCGCCTGGACCGCATGCTGGCCAGCTTCTTTGCCGACCTCGATAAAAAAGTCGGCATGGACAAGGTACTGGTGGTGCTGACGGCCGACCATGGCTTTGCCAACGTACCCGAATTTACGGAAGCGCGCGGCGGCTTTTCCGCCAAGCGCATCGACGGCGACAAGCTGGTCGCAAGCCTGAACCAGCACCTGGCCACTACCCTGGGCGTGGACAAGCTGGTGACGACATCGTCGCTGCCGAATATCTACCTCGATTATGCGCTGGCGGAAAAGAGCGGCGTCCATCGCGCCGCCCTGGAAGACGCGGCGGCCCGCTTCCTGCTGCAGCAGGACGGCCTGGCGCAAGTCTACACGCGCACGCAGATGGAAACGGGGGCGGTGGCCACGCGCATGGACACCCTGATGCGCCGTGCCTGGAACCGCCAGTTGTCGGGCGACCTGATGGTAGTCACAAAGCCGGCCTGGTACTTTGGCAAGGGCGTTGGCGGCACCTCCCATGGCTCGCCATACACGTATGACACCAACGTGCCGCTGATGGTCTACGGCCCCCGCTGGATCAAGCCGGGCGCTTATGGTCAGTACGCGGAAGTGGTGGACATCGCCCCGACCCTGGCCCATTTGCTGCGCATACGCCAGCCATCGGCGTCGGAAGGGCGGATTTTGACGGAGGCGGTGCGGTAGGTCGGTTACAGCAGCCAGTCGATCGGCAGCACCGACAGAATCGCCACTCCCAAGCGCTTCCACACGCTGGTGCCGGGTTCCGTGTCGTAGCGCGTGGTGGCGCCGCTGGCGTCGCGGGCGATCCAGTACAGCGCGCCGTCGTCGCCTAGCCGCACCTGGTAGGCGCGTTGCGGGATGGTGCTGCGCATGGCTTGCCCCAACTGGCTGGCCAATGCTGGGCTGTCGATGACAAGGCCCATTTCCGTGTTTAATGCGATCGAGCGCGGATCGAAGTTGAACGAGCCGACAAAGATGCGCTGGTCATCGACGGCAAAGGTCTTCGCATGCAGGCTCGATGCGGAGCTGCCCAGGTGGCCAGGCTGCGCGCGCGCGTCGCCCCGTTCCCACGAGCGGCGCGATTCATACAGCAGCACGCCCGCTTCCAGCAGCGGTTTCCTCCATTTTGCATAACCGGCATGCACGGCCGCCACGTCGGTCGCTTCCAGTGCATTCGTCAGGATGCGCACGCCCACGCCTTTTCTTGCCAGGTCGGTAAAGGCCTGCGTGCCGGCTTTGCCGGGCACGAAATACGGCGACACCAGGTCGACTTCCTTTTCCGGCACGCCCAGCAGGTTTTGCAGGTTTTCCGCCACGCCCGTGCCTGGCCGTGCCTTGTCCAGCACTTTTGCCGGGTCGTCGCTGACCATGCGCGTGCGCGCCCATTCGAAGGGCAGGGTGCGTTCCATCATCTGCTTGACGAAGGGCGAGGTACGCAGCGCCTGCACGTATTCGTCGGCCGCCTGGGTGTCGTCGATGCGCTCCGCTTCGGCGGCGATGGTGGCCGCGTCGCCCTCGACCGGGCTGGTCAGCAGCAGGCTGGCCGGGTAGGCCGAGGCGCTGTTCCAGTAGCGGTCGAAATCCTGCGAGACCTCGTCGACGACGGGGCCGACGGCCAGCACGTCCAGGTCGGCAAACAGCACATCGCCGGCCGCGCCGAAGTATTCATCGCCCACATTGCGCCCGCCCACGATGGTGGCCTGGTTATCGGCCGTAAACGATTTGTTGTGCATGCGCCGGTTGAGGCGCGAAAAATCCGTGGCAAAGGCCAGGGTGCGCGGCGAACGTGGAACAAAGGGATTGAACAGGCGGATTTCCAGGTTCGGCTGCTTGCCCAGCATGGTCAAAGTCTGGTCCAGGCCTGCCGTGTTGTTATCGTCGAGCAGCAGGCGCACGCGCACTCCCCGTTCGGCCGCCTGGCGCAGGGCGTCGAACAGCAGGGTGCCGGTAATGTCCTTGTGCCAGATGTAGTACTGCACGTCCAGGCTGCGCTGGGCTGCGGCGGCCAGCAGGGCGCGCGCGGCAAAGGCGTCGCGCCCGTCGACCAGCGGATAAATGCCGGAGACGCCGGGATGCTGCGCCACCAGGGGCGCGATGGCCGTAGCCAGTTGGGTGTGCTTTGTGTCGGCGATGACGCTGGAGGGTACGCGGCCTTCCAGTGTAGGCAGCGCAGCGCAGCCGGCAAGGACGGCGGACAGCAGCAGAGGCAGTAGCAGACGGGTGGCGCTGCGGAAGGGGAGTACTTGGGCGGGCATGGCGGGCTTTCATCGAATACCCCGATGTTAGCAGATGCGCATGCCCGCACGCGGGCGAGGTTTTAGAGTTGTTCCAGCGCGATCAGCTCGGCCACCGTCTGGCGGCGGCGGATCAAACGGGATTGCTCCCCATCGACCAGGTATTCGGCCGCATGGGGGCGGCTGTTGTAGTTCGACGACATCGACGCACCATACGCGCCCGCGCCTTCGAAGACGACATAGTCGCCTACCTGCGCTGCGGGCAACAAGCGGGTTTCCACCACGCCGCCATCGCGCTGGGTGAAGACGTCGCCCGATTCGCACAGGGGGCCGCCCACCACGGTGGCGCATGCCGGGTTGGCATCGAGAGCGCGGCCGTCATGCGCAATCACCGACATTTCATGGTAGCTGCCGTACATGGCGGGGCGCATCAGTTCATTGAAGCCCGTATCTAACAAGGTGAAGTGCTTGCCGCCCATTTGCTTGGTGGCGCGCACTTCGGCCACCAGCAGGCCCGCATCGGCCACCAGGAAGCGGCCCGGTTCGATTTCCAGGTGCACGGCGTGGCCCAGGTGCGCCTCGATCTGCTTGCGCGCCGCATCCCACAGCTGGAAGTAGTGGTCCGTGTCGACCGGCTGCTCGCCTTCGCGGTAGGGCACGGACAGGCCGCCGCCCGTGGAAATGGCTTCCAGGTCATGGCCCATGTTTTTCACCAGGTCGACCATGGTGCCGCAGACGGTTTCCAGGTGGCTGTAGTCGACGCCCGAGCCGATGTGCATGTGCAGGCCTACCAGGTGCAGTCCATGGGTGCGGATGACGGCCAGCGCCTCTGGCAGCTCTTCATGCCAGATACCGTGCTTGCTGTTTTCGCCGCCCGTATTCGTCTTGTTGCTGTGGCCATGGCCATAGCCGGGATTGATGCGCAGCCAGACGCGGTGGCCGGGCGACACTGGGCCCAGCTGGCGCAACATGTCGACGGAGCCGCAATTGACTTCGATCTTCGCCGCCGCCACGCGCGCCAGGGTGGCGCGGTCGAACAGGTCGCAGGTGAATACCAGGCCGGCCGCGCCATGCGTTTGCGCCGGCGTAAAGCCTGCCTGCAGCGCGCGCTCGATCTCGCCCAGCGAGACGGCGTCCACGTGCACGCCCGCCTCGCGCATCAGGGTGAGCAGATGGATGTTCGAATTGGCTTTTTGCGCGAAGCGGACCGTGTCGAACTGTGCCAGTTGGGCCACGCGCGCGCGGATGGTGGCCGCGTCATACACCCACAGGGGCGTGCCGTGTTCCTGGGCGAGTTTGGCGAGGGTCTGGTCGTTGACGGGCTGCATCGTGTGCTTTCGGCGGAATGAGGGAATGACTGCATGATGGCCGATTGTGCATCGACTATAAAATATCTATTTAAGCCTACCTTATTCATTTATGATATGGCATGACCATCTCCTTGCGCCATATCGAAGTGTTCCGCGCCATCATGACGACGGGTAGCGTGACGGCCGCCGCCGCCATGCTGCACACGTCGCAGCCCACCGTCAGCCGTGAGTTGGCGCGCCTTGAACATTTGACGGGCTTGATCCTGTTCGAGCGCGAGCGGGGGCGGCTGCGCCCCACGGCCCAGGCCCTGCAGCTGTTCGAGGAAGTGCAGCGCGCGTATTTCGGCCTGGAGCGCATCGTCAGCACGGCGGCGGCCTTGCGCCAGTTCGACCAGGGGCAGTTGTCGATCGCCTGCCTGCCCGTGTTTTCCCAATCGCTGCTGCCGCAGGCGTGCAAGCGCTTCGTCGCCGACTTTCCGAACGTGAGCATCAGTATCACGCCGCAGGAGTCGCCGCTGCTGGAAGAGTGGCTGTCGGCGCAGCGCCACGACATCGGCCTGACGGAAGTGGGCAATGCGCCTCCGGGCACCGCGCTCGATACCCTGATGTCTGTCGATGAAGTGTGCGTGCTGCCCGATGGTCATGCGCTCGCCAGCAAGGCCGTGCTTGCGCCGGCGGATTTCGCTGGCCAGCCTTTCATCAGCCTGGCCGCCGTCGACCCCTACCGCCAGCAGATCGATGCCATCTTTGCGCAGGCCGGGGTGGAACGGCGCATGGCGCTCGACACGCACAGCGCCGCCTCTGTCTGCGCCATGGTGCGCGAAGGCGTGGGGCTGGCCATCGTCAATCCGCTCACGGCGCTGGACTACGCGGGGCAGGGCTTGCAGATCCGCCGCTTCGGCGTGTCCTTGCCGTTCACCGTGAATCTCGTGAAACCTTTGCACCGGCCCTTGTCGCAACTGGTCGCCCTGTTCGAGCAGGCGCTGCATGCGCAGGCGGACGAGGTGAAAAGGCGGCTGCTGCAGCTGTGACGGCGCTTATGGAGCGGCGGCGGTCAACAGAGTAAAATGGCGTTTTACTTATTCAAGCCTGATTACCTCGATGACCACAACCGCTACTCCCGTCCGCACCCGTTTCGCTCCCAGCCCGACCGGCTATCTGCACCTGGGCGGCGCCCGCACCGCTTTATACAGCTGGGCGTATGCCCGCCACTTCGGTGGCACCTTCGTGCTGCGCATCGAAGACACGGACGTGGAGCGCTCCACGCCGGAAGCCGTGCAAGCCATCATCGAAGGCATGAAGTGGCTGGGCCTGGACCACGACGAAGGCCCGTTCTACCAGATGCAGCGCATGGACCGCTACCGCGAAGTGGTGGCGCAGATGCTGGCCGAAGGCACTGCCTACCATTGCTACTCGTCGCCGGAAGAAGTCGAAGCGATGCGCGAGCGCATGCGCGCCGCCGGCGAAAAGCCGCGCTACGACGGCACCTGGCGCCCGGAGCCGGGCAAGACCCTGCCGGCCATCCCTGCCGACCGCAAGCCCGTCGTGCGCTTCAAGAATCCGCTCGATGGCGACGTGACGTGGGACGATGTCGTCAAGGGCACGATCACGATTTCCAACCGTGAGCTGGACGACCTGGTGATCGCTCGTCCGGACGGCACGCCGACGTATAACTTCTGCGTGGCAGTCGATGACTGGGACATGCAGATCACGCACGTGATTCGCGGCGACGACCATGTCAACAACACCCCGCGCCAGATCAACATCCTGCGCGCCATCGGCGCACCGCTGCCGCTGTATGGCCACCTGCCGATGATTTTGGGTGCGGACGGCGAGAAGCTGTCGAAGCGCCACGGCGCCGTCAGTGTGATGGATTATCCGGCGCAGGGCTTCCTGCCGGAAGCGATGCTGAACTACCTGGCGCGCCTGGGCTGGAGCCATGGCGACGATGAAGTGTTCTCGACCGAGCAGTTCTGCGAGTGGTTCAACCTGAACCACCTGTCGAAATCGGCGGCCCAGTTCAACAATGAAAAACTGGCCTGGCTGAACAATCACTATATCAAGCAGGCCGACAACACCCGCCTGGCCGACCTGGCGCGCCCGCAAATGGCCGCTGCCGGCGCCGTCTTCGAAGGTGCGCCTGACCTGGCACAAGTGCTGGGCATGATGAAAGAGCGCGCCAATACGGTCAATGAACTGGCTGCCGCTTCGATGCTGTTCTTCCGCGCGCCGCAACCGGAAGCGGAACTGGCGGCGCAGCACATCACGGATGCCATCAAGCCCGTGCTGGCGCAGTTTGCCGAGCGCATCGCCACGGTGGAGTGGAGCAAGGAAGCTGTGGCCGCCATGATCAAGGAAGTGCTGGCCGCCAACACCATCAAGATGCCGCTGCTGGCCATGCCCTTGCGCCTGATTTTGACGGGCCAGCTGCAGACGCCGGCCATCGACCAGGTGGTGGTGATCTTCGGCCGCGACACCGTGCTGGCGCGCCTGGCAAAGTGGCTGTAATCGACGCGTAAAAATAGTGTGCGGAAACCGCCCCTATGAAAAGTTGCTCATAGACGAAAAAGGGTATTTGCAGAGTGAAACTTCTTTGCTATACTCTTGTTTCTGCACCAACGGGGGTATAGCTCAGCTGGGAGAGCGCTTGCATGGCATGCAAGAGGTCAGCGGTTCGATCCCGCTTACCTCCACCAGCAGCAAAATCGCAGTCAGGTTTTGTTAGTCGTTGAAGTGGTGCAGAGGTTGTTTGGAAGTTCCGCGGTCCCCATCGTCTAGAGGCCTAGGACATCACCCTTTCACGGTGAGTACAGGGGTTCGAATCCCCTTGGGGACGCCAGGTAGTTGTGGTATAGTAGTGGCAGTTGTTTGTACTGATTGTTGTAAGTTCAGGCCCGTAAAAAACAGGTTCTGGATGGAAAGCAAGTAGTGGAACAAAGTCGCCAAGTGCGGCTTTTATTATTTCTGCGCCCGGGGGTATAGCTCAGCTGGGAGAGCGCTTGCATGGCATGCAAGAGGTCAGCGGTTCGATCCCGCTTACCTCCACCAACAGCGCAGAAGTAAGGTAGTAAACTGCAGTTCCGTGGTCCCCATCGTCTAGAGGCCTAGGACATCACCCTTTCACGGTGAGTACAGGGGTTCGAATCCCCTTGGGGACGCCAGTTCGGTCTGGTGTTGTGGTAGTGAAGAAGTAGCAGTGTTTCTGCGCCCGGGGGGTATAGCTCAGCTGGGAGAGCGCTTGCATGGCATGCAAGAGGTCAGCGGTTCGATCCCGCTTACCTCCACCAATTAGCGCAGAAACAGGTAAGTAAAGTAGTGAATAAATCAAAGTCGCATCTAGCGGCTTTTTTTATTTTCGTCAGCGACTTCCTCGCTCGGGGGAAATATTGCTAAGCTGTTAGCGCGCTTGCATGGCATGCAAGAGGTCAGCGGTTCGATCCCGCTTACCTCCACCAACAGCGCAGAAATCACATGATAATCAAAGTCGCCTTGAGCGGCTTTTTTTACGTCTGCGAATTAATCGCCATACCCCTCGGGGGAGTGTGGCTAGCTGTTAGCGTGCTTGCATGGCATGCAAGAGGCCAGAGTTAGCTCCCGCTGACCTCCACCAGCAGCGCAGAAAATGGGGGGGGGGGGCTTGGGAGTCGAGTTTGATCCCTGTCGCGCCACGATTTGCGTTGCTATCAAGTTCGCATGTTTGGGTGGCTAGTTTTTTCTAGTGAGGTGACTTGGTGTTGGCGCCGACCTAAAATTGACCCACCGCGCCGATCCAAATTTGACCCAGGGCGGGGTGCTGCATTCTTGAGTTGCAGCTGTGGATAAGTGTACCAAATAGCGAAGTGGAATTCGTGGAGGGCGA
>NZ_PEBS01000024.1 GCF_002869965.1 Janthinobacterium sp. ROICE36 | reverse complement strand
ATTTACTGAAAAACGAAAAGACAACCAAGGCCGGCATCGCTACCAAACGCTTAAAAGCTGGCTGGAATGCCGACTATCTCGCCAAGGTCTTGGGCTTGCCGACCTGATGCTTCATGCAATCGCCCTGTCGCGCGCTGTTGGCTGTGTTGACACCAAGCATTATGTGAATGCCACCATCGACTATTTCTGGGACGACAGCGCGACGATAAAGCGGGTTCGGCGACAGTTGGTAGCTCAATAGCGTGTCGGCTTGGGACGCTGTCATTTTGATTTTCAATTGCGTGGAAATCCTGTCATTTTCAGAAAGCGACTGCACGGAATATCAGGAGTCGGCTGCACTAGCTGTCAGGACTTCTTACAGGGGTTCTACGCCCAAACTGGCGGAATTTTCAAACTCCCAGAAGCTCCCCCGTCAAAATGGCTTCCAAGTCAATCGGGTGGCGTTTTCCTCGAAATGCGTAATGCCCAAGGAAATGCAGGTGCTGCCATGCTGCAGGTGAAATTCGTCTGAGCAAGTCAATCGCCTTTTCATTGCCGGCCGCCAAATATCGGCTCAGCAGCCCGGACAGCAGCATGGAGTTGTAGGCGATCACGACATTGGCGATCAATCGGCCGCAGTGGTTGCTGACCGCCACGTCCAGGTCAGTGCGCCCTGTCAGTTCCTTTTTGCCGTTCACCTGGGCGATGGTGGAGCGCAACTGGTGGTAGGACTCGATGCGGTTTTCCGAGCGGTGGACGTCGCGTTGCAATTGCGGGTCGCGCAAGTAACGGAGCGTGTAGATGCTGCGAATCAGCTTGTCGAATTCGAAGATGGCCTTGCGCGTCCGGTGATGCCCGGACAAGGTACAGATTTTGCGCATCAGGACGCTTTGGCTCATCTCCTTGAGGCCCAGCGTGGCGGCAATGTGATCCATGTTGGCTTTCTCCGATTCAATCAGGCTGCGGTCAATTTGACCAACCGGTTGAATCAGGAAATCAGCGTAGGACTGACCAGGGCCACAATAGAGGTGCTTCGTCTGGGTCTGCAAATTGGTGAAGCGCGGCGCCAGATTCATGCCGAACCAATGCAGAATGGCGAAGTTGGCCATGTTGATGCAGTGCATGTCGCCAGTGATCGTGGTCGGCCTGATGTCGGACGTGTTGTTGTAGCAGATGTCGAATACCCAATAGCTCTCATGCTGGTTTGCGCCCAACAGCTCGGTTTGCAATGCCACATGGTTGGCCAACAAGGTAAAGGCGACTACCCCGCGATCCTTGCCAAAGTATTTGCGCGCATGACGTGCCTTGAGCGTCGGGGCGGCGGCGGTAAATTTCTGCCCGTCAACGCTACCGTAGAGCACATCCATGTCGATGGAGTAGTACGGGAATATGGGCAGACTGGCGATGAAATTGCTGATCTGGTCATTCGCGCCGATCAGGGTGGCCGGGCGCAGGTGCTGCTGATGCGTGGCTTCCAGGACGTGATAGGGGATATCACAGGTCTCTGCCATGCTGAAATTACCATGGTTCATGGCCTGCGCAATAATTACCGCCATCAAGCTGTCCTCATCGGCGATCTTCTTGGCGTAGCGCGGCTGCAAGGGCGTCATCGCCGACAGAAAGTCGCACTGCTCATTCACGAATCGAAAGATGTCGGCAATGTCGCGTGCCTGGAGCTTGGCGTAGAAGCCCTGTTGCAGCAGCTTGTCCTTGTCGGCCTTGGGACGGTGCCAGATCAGCGTTTTCTTATCGGGATCAAACTCCAGGTGTTTGAGTTTGCCGCCGCGCAGTTCCTCATTGAACGCGCGCCATTGTGTATCCAGCTCGGCGAACAGGGCATCGAGTGTCACGTCAACCGGTTGGCGTAACCAAGGTATGTCCAGCGCCTTGAGTGCGTTCGCCTTGGCCTCCATGGATACCAGGTCATCAGCAAAGCGCCGGTGTCGCACACTGTCATCGAGGTAAATGTCGCCCGTGTCGAGGCGCTTGCGCAGTTGCCGGTACACCCAAAATTCATACCGGTCGCCGCGCAAACCGACTGGCTCGTCATCTTCGCCAACGCTCAGCAAAAAGCCGCGCAAGCGTGTGGGTACCGTGCGTGGCGGAATTTCAGCCAGCGGCTGCTTTGCAAGTCGCTGTTGGCGGGACCAGACCTCTTTCATCCATTGCAGCGCGGCCAGCCAAGCCTTGCCACTGACGGTGTCGCTGGCGAAATCCAGGGCCATTGCCAGCGGGCGCAGATTTTTCGTGCAAAGCCCGCTCTGCTTGTCCACGGCTTGCCAGCGCAAATCCATCTGACTGACTGGCGTCAACGTCAGAAGTTCGCCGGCCGAGCGCAGCTTCTCCTCAGGCATGATGCCAAATGCCCGGCGGCGCACAGTGCCGAAACGTATTCCATCGGGGAGCGTGTCGTCCACGTACAGCAGAAGCAGCTCGCCAATCCGTGGCGTGGCTTGCTGCCGTTCGTTGTGTATTTTGGCCGCCTGCTGGTTGGCAACTGCCTTGGTGCCTTCTTCGAGCTGCCGCGTGTGGTAGCCAAAGGCTTCCACCAAATTGTCCGTGAGTTGCCGGTAGCGCTGCCAGGCGTAACACAGCAAATAAAGGTTGGTCTGGCCTGGCTTGAATCGGCGTAAATCGTAAATGGTGTAGAAGTTGGCCAGGCTGGCGTAGTAGGCGATGTTGAGTTGCGAGAGGTCAAGGCTCGGCAGCAGCGCCTTGGCGATGGCATACAATGGCGCCAGCGTGAGGCGCTTTTGACGCTCCAGACCCATCTGGCGGTAGCGAAAGCTTTTGGCATCCTGTTTGAGCGCGGCCAAATCGGATAAGGTAGTCTCGCGCTGCAGCAACTCTTGCAATGCGGCGCGTGTTGTATCGGTCAGGGCAGGTTGCACCAGTTGCTCCAAGCGTTCACGTTCGGCCGTGAAAGCGTCCCTGATGATGGATTGCAGCGTGCTGTAGCCTGGCCGCACGATGCGCTGGCCAATCAAAAACACCATCAGTTCAGCCAGCAAAAAGGTGGGGCTTACGTCCGTGCGCGCCAGCAGCGTGGCCTTGGACCGTAGCGCCGGCAGATCGTCGTCAGACCACATGCGGTAGCCGAATAATTTGGCAATCTTATTGCGTTGCACGTAGTATTCGCTGGTGTGTAGGGGCGCATTGACAAGCGTCTGCCCCGGGAAATATCGTTGCAAAAGGAAATCAACATCCTCAGGCAACACGTCGTCAAGAGAGAATTGAAAGAAGGCTTGCTTGGCCTTGAAGTAGCCAATTTGCAAGAGGCAATAAACTTGTGCCAGGACACTTTTTCGCCCCAATGCCAAGGCGCGTTCGGCATCGGTCATGGCAAAAAAAGTGATCCGTTGGAAGTCGTCGAAATTTGGGATCCCGTAGAGAGCGGTCTTCTCGGCCTCTGAAAGAATGGTTAATCGCTCGTTGCGGTCACCGCGCATGTGGCACTTTCCAGAGAATACGGCTCGTATGCATGGGCATGTAATATGGTTAATTTTGGCAATTGTTTACGATACACTGACTACGTGACTTACAAAGTGACATATTTTTGCGTTCAATGGACCCATTTCCTGTGTGTCACGCGAACGTTCGTTCAGGTGACACGATGCTGATCGGCTACATGCGCGTTTCCAAGGCGGATGGCTCCCAGGTTATGGATCTGCAGCGCGATGCGCTGCTTGAGGCCGGCGTCGTCGCCGTTCACGTATATGAAGATCTGGCTTCCGGGCGCTTCGATGAGCGGCCCGGCTTGGCGGCGTGCGTGAAATCCCTACGCGAGGGCGATACATTGTTGGTGTGGAAACTTGACCGACTTGGCCGCAACCTGCGCCACCTAGTCAATACCGTGCATGACCTGACCGTTCGCGGGATAGGTTTCCAGGTGCTTACCGGACATGGCGCCTCGATCAATACGACGACGCCAGAGGGCAAGTTGGTATTCGGCATTTTTGCCGCGCTCGCCGAATTTGAGCGTGAACTTATTTCGGAACGTACCAAGGTGGGTTTGGCGTCTGCCCGTGCCCGTGGTCGCAAGGGTGGTGGCCAGTACAAGATGACGCCGGCGAAATTACGCTTGGCCATGGCTGCCATGAGTCAAAAGACGACCGTTGTGAGTGAACTATGCAAGGAGCTGGGAGTCACGCGGCAAACCCTGTATCGCCATCTTGGCCCAGACGGCGTGCTGCGGAAAGACGGTCAAAAGCTGTTGGAACGGTGAGAAAAGCGGGAGTCTGAAATTTCCGCCGGTTTGGGCGTAGAACCCCAACAACGCCGCCAGCAAGCGTGAATTGCAATTTGGAATTGTATCCTATTCTACATTAACCAAAATGCAATTTTGTGGTAACATAAATCCAGCCGGGCCATTCGGAGGTGCATGACTACACTGAGGTTCGTTCGCTTATGCGCCTAATGCCGGTCGTTTCCGGCATTAGGCAACACTTACAAGGAGTTTCGCAATGGCACTGTCACCAAAACCAAATCTTCAGCTGGTTTACGTAGCTGATATTGAACGCTCAAGCACCTTTTATAAAACCATCTTTAACGCGGAGCCGATTTTTGCGAGCCCCCGCTACGTGGCCTTTTCCGCAGGTGGGGAGGCCTTGTTCGGCATCTGGACTGGCGGTCTGACACCCGATGTGAAAGCGCCGAGATTTTCCGAGATCGGCATCATGCTGCCATCCGGCAAAGATGTGCAGAGCCTCTACGATGTGTGGAAACAGAACAAGGACATCAATATCACGCGCGAGCTGTACACGGAGGTCTTTGGCCTGACCTTCCTCATCGAAGACCCGGACGGCCATATCATCCGCGTCTGCCCATTGGATTGATTTTGCGGCAACTTGCATCCTAGTTGTTGGAGTTAACTTCCCGAAACAGAGATCGTGAGGAGACTCATTTTCTCTAGCTTCTTTTGTTTGCCGATGTGATAAAGGAAATTTGAATGAGCGAATACGATAGAGCTGATTTTAACGGCTTGTATAAGGGGCAACCCCTCATCGAGAGTGCCCAGATTACCGATGTGCCGTGGGAGATAGGTGCCCCGCAACCGTTCGTTTGTGAAATTCTGGATGGTACGTCCCCGGGCCGCTTGCTGGACGTGGGATGCGGGCTCGGACGCAATGCAAAGGCTGCTCGCGATCGAGGTTATGAAGTTATCGCGTTCGACAATTCCTCCGCCGCCATTGAGAAGTGTAAGGAAAGCTACGCTGGCGCAGGGATACAGTTCCACACCCTCGACGCGTGCGATACGCAGTTCGCACCGGGCTTCGATCTCATTTTGGATTCGGCCGTCTACCACGCGATACCTGTCGAGAAGCGGCTCGACTACCTGAAAGAAATGTATCGACTGGCATCGGAAAACACGGTGTTCCACCTGATTGCTTTCGCGCCTTCGCTGTTCGGCATGCCAAAGCCGCTCGCCAGCGAATTGTCCGAAATCGCCAGCACAGCGGAATCTGCCGGTTGGAAGATTAAGCTCGCGGAGCGCATCGAGTATAAGGGAAACGCCGCTGCCATCGCGGAATTCCAAAAAAAGAAGGGCTTGAACATTCAGATTGACGAGAATGGATGGACCAAATTGCCTGCTTGGCATCTCATCCTTCAGGTCAATATCTGAAGATGAATAGGAAATAAAATGCTGAAAAATTACGCCCCATTTGCTGGGCTTTGCCTCGGTTTCTTTATCGTGATGATGGACATGACGACTGTGCCGCTCATGTACACGACGCTTATGGACGTGTTCAAGGTTGGCCCGGCCAAGGTGGCCTGGGTCAACAACATCTACCTCATCTGCTACGCCGCCTTCCTTCTTTTCGGCGGACGGCTCGGGGATTTCACGAACCGGAAGAACATCGTCCTGATCGCATTCTTGTTCATTGGTGTAGGGGCTGGCGTCAGCGGCGCAGGGCAAAGCTTCGGGGGCGTAATTTTTGGCCGCGCACTGATGGGTGTGGGGGCAGGGTTGTTGACACCACAAAGCATGGCCTATATCTCCATCCTTTTTGCCAAGGGCGGGCGAGGGGCGGCGCTTGGTGTCTGGGGCGCGATCGCGGGTATCGCTACCGCGACCGGTCCCGTGATAACACAACTATTCCTCAGCACCGCAGATTGGCGTTGGGTCATGTGGATCAACATTCCCTTTGCGCTTGCCGGATTTCTTATCGTCGCTTGGCGTTTGCCTAGCGATCCAGGAAAAGGCATTGTTTTCTTGGATACTTTCGTGGCCGCCGTGTACGGCATTTGCATGGCTGGAGTAATTGTTGGAGTTCAACTTATTACTGCCGCCGGCACAACGACGGCACTGGGCGTCAGCCTGCTTGTTGTAGGCGCCAGCGCCATAGCTATTCTCATCCGGAATGAGGTGAAGAATCGTCGCGGCTATATCCTGTCGGCGGATCTGTGGCTGGATAGCGCATTTCTCAAAACATGCCTAATTTCCGGCGGTCTTGGGATAGGCGTTATTGGCTTCTATCTCCCATTGGCGTTCTTGCTAGACGTGCGCATGAATTTCGGGCCGGTTAGCACCAGCATCGTCATGGTCACTGTCGCCTTGTCCAATGCCCTGGTCGGCCCGTTCGCCGGCAATCTGTCCGATCGCATGGAGCCGGAAAAAATCGTTAGATGCGGGATGATCTTATTCGCTATGGCCAACATTCTGCTCGGCGTTATCGGCATATTTTTTTCAGGAGGCACTTTGGCCCTCATCGCGCTTTGCGCGGCGATGGTTATTGCCGGGGCAGGCACGGGTTTGGCTTTCCCTCCCTTGGCCAATCTAGCGTTGGGCCGCGCTCGACCAGAAAGTGCGGGCAGAGCCGCCGCATTCTTCAACTCGACACGCCAAGTATTAAGCGCGTTCGGTGCGGTAACGGTCGCAATAATCTTCGATTTATCGATGCGACTACAACTCGGCCGCGATCTCGATATTACGGCATCGACACTTCACGATTCATCGGCCGCCACGGCATATTCAGCCCTGGCATGCTTCCTGTTTATCGCCATGTGCTTGTTCTCGACCTCTTACATCGCGCGCAGCGAGAGGCCGGAACTTGCTTCAGGGCGACTATAATAACATAACCTAGAGACTTTGCACATATGAATACATGGGTAATCAGTGGTTGTTCCAGTGGTTTGGGGCGGTGCTGGACAGATTCGATCATTACCGGACGCAAGGAACGGGTGATCGGAATTACGCGCTCAACTGCAGCGGCGGAGGAAATGGGGAAATTGTATGGCGATCTCTTTGTCGCCTGTGTCGCGAATGTCGACGACGCCGAAACCCTGGCCGAAAAACTGGCGCAAGCTATAAGAGTCGCCGGTAAGCCGAACAGAATCGTCACAGCGGCCGGCTATGCCCAATTCGGCACGCTTGAGGACTTGTCGAGCGAACGAATCAGAGATCAATTCAAGACCAATGTTGAAGGAACGCTGAATGTCATTCGGCCGCTCTTGCCGATTCTACGGGAGGCCGGGCCGTCACGGATCCTTTTGGTTTCCAGTATGAGCGGCGTGGCGTGCTGGCCCCTCCTCGGTGCATATCAAATCAGTAAATACGCGGTGGAAGCAATATCCGACACGCTGCGCCGCGAACTGCTCGGTACCGATATCCAGGTCGGTTGCATAGAGCCGGGGCCGCACAAGACTGGATGGGCTACGACGTATGCGCGGCGCGAAGAAACTAGCCCGCCTTACCACGCCGCCGATCTCGCTGCAGCGGCCCGGTGCGGATACACCATTCAGGAGCCGTCATCCAGCCTGCCGTTCTTTTGGAATATGTTTGACGCCCCTGTCATGCCTCGGCGAATGGCAACTTCGCGTGAGTTCGTCGATTTCGCCATCGCAGAGGCGGAACAAAAAATTCAGGAATGGAGACTTACCCTTGACTACTAAATTGACACCCTTGAAATATTCGCTGGAGGACGCGGAAGTCGACCGTATCATCGGCCTGTATTCGGAGGCAGATAGGGAAGAGCTGTCGAGTGAATTGCTCGACGTGCTAAGAATGTCGAATGTCGTCAAGATTCTCGACGAAAGTAGGGCCTCGGGGCCTGGTTCACTGCGCGACGTTCTACGGGTTTGCCAAAAACTGGGGAAAACCGATGCGTCACTCGCCTGGGTAGTCGGCGTGTCGAATTCGGCTTGGTCGACGAGAGGGTGTTTCCATTCACTGGAGGCCGCCGAACCGGTGATAGAGCGAAATAGGATTCTCTCCATGGTGCTGGGGCGTCCTGGATCGCTGAAGAAGGACGAGTCGAGCGGTGCCTATTTATTAAACGGTGAATGGAAGTATGCTTCCGGGTGGAAGTATTCCAGCTATTTCTTCTGTCTCGCCGTGGTTGAAGGTGGTGCCGCTCATGATATTCACATGGTCGCGGTGCCGGCCGGCAAGCTCAATTTGATCGGCGACTGGCAAGCTACTGGACTGCGGGGAACGCAAAGCGTGACTTTGCGCGCCGTGGATGTCGAAATACCTGGATGCAATATGGAGGATTACTCCCGCATCTTGTCCGGAGAGAATCTCGAAGCAAATAGATCCGGCCGCAGCGAAAACCAGGCGTCATATTCCGGGCTGTTCACCGGCGTACTCATGAATTGCCTCATGGGCTCCATGCTCGGGGCAACCGAGGCCGCGTTGGAGTTTGTCACGGCGGTCGCGGATAAATTCCCGATAGTTGGGAGCACCTACACATCAATGAGCGCCTCCGGAGCAATCAGGGCGGAACTGGGCCGCCTGTACAGCGCTCTGGATTTGTACAAGAGAGCGGCGGAGTACAACGCCGACGTGATCGACAAGTCTGCAATCGATAGCAGCATCGCTTTGACGACGCAAGACAGGGTTGATAGTCGCGGCCGCGTGACACAGGTAATGCGTGGTTGTGTCGACATTGTGCAAGATCTTCTGTGGATCTACGGCTCCTCCGGCCTGGACAAGGGCTGCGTCCTTGAGAGGATATGGAGAGATGTAAATGTTGGCGCTCGCCATGGGGGATTCTCCAAATTTGTCCCCGAGGAAGCAATCGGCCTGGCGATCATTGGCCGTGATCCCAAAGAAGTCACAAAAATGTTTTGACAATGAACCCGATGTGAGCTCGCCTGCGGGCAAGCGAATTATAAGGTGAAAAATGGACTACCATAACAAAATTGCCGCGACGACTGGAATGAAAATTCGGCCGCTCGCGGATGCTCTGAACGAACTCCTGGTATTGCATCCTGATACGCCGGCGGCAATACAAGGAGACGAGGTTAGGACGTATAAACAGCTCAGCGAAGCCGCGCAAACCGTCGCGCTCCAGTTGTTGAACGCTGGAATCACGCCAGGCCAGCGCCTTGCGTTGTATTTACCCCGTTCCATCATGCTGTACGAAACGATCTTGGGCTGTTTGATCGCAGAAGTATCGTTTATGTCGCTGCCGCGGGGGCTCGATAAATCTGAACAAATCACCGAGGCAAACCGGGCGAACTGCGTCGGAATCTTGTCGAACGAGGCCCTGTTTTCAAGCGGCGGGTTGGAAATAGGAGGAATCGGGCATTTTTGGAAGTCGACGGAAGCTATTCCTCCTCCCGCCGAGCTCGGGGAGACTGGCGTTGAAGTCTATTGCGTCAGGACATCGGGAACGACGGGCAAACCTAAAGTGGTTCCAATCCATGCCACCCAGCTTACCGCATTTCTTGACAATTCAAGGAGTGTGATGGGTATTTCCAAGCATAAAAGATGGATCTGGATGCATGATCTTTCATTTGATTATTCCATCTGGGATACCCTCGGATGCCTGACTCATTCCGGCAGTTTGGTGATCCTGGATGAGCACATGAAACACGATGCCAGGGCCACGCTTAATCTCATCGCCAATACAGGGCTGAATGTTCTTTCGGTCACCCCATCGGAACTGAGATATATATTTTCTCGTGCCCATGTCGAAATGAGTTTTGACGAACTTAGTTTAACCGACCTCGTCATAGCCGGAGAGAAACTCTCGAGCAGCACGCTACTGCCGTTATTTGGCGAATTGAAGCGCAAAGGCGTGCACTTGACGAACGCCTACGGCCCGTCCGAAGCAACGGTGTTCTGCCTGGTCCATCATATTAGCGAGGAAGATACTCGACAGGAATCGATTCCTATTGGTAGCCCGTTGCCGGGTATGGTGTTCGAACTGGAGTCGGAGAGGGACTTGGACGAAGGGGAGTTGATTATCCGTGGCGCACAGGTGTTTGGTGGCTACGATGGAGGCGAACCGCTGACGGACGGCTATCGCACCGGTGATATATGCCGCCGCGACCAGCGTGGCCATTTTGTTTTTGTCGGCAGATCCAACGGCTATCAAAAAGTAAATGGCTTTCGTGTTGAACCGTATGAAATAGAGGAGTTTCTGCAGTCGCTACCGGACGTTGATGAAGCCGTCGTCTCGGTCGAGAACGATAGGGATATTGGTGATTTCCTGGCCGCCCATATCAGAGTGCGGGCGAATGGCGAATTGACCACGCGCGACCTGCGTCTGGCCTGCGCAAAACTGGCACCTTACCTGAGGCCATCAAAGTATTTCTTGGTCACCATTGACGACTGGCCGATCAATGAGCGGGGTAAAACAGACCGTATGTTATTAAGAAGGAGGGTACATGAACAAAGATAATATCGGACGGCTGGCACTCATGCGCGAAGTTGGGCGGATCCTCGGTGAACCGGACATTCGACCCGACGATAACTTCATTGAACTTGGCGGAAACTCGATCTTGGCTCTCCAAGTGGCGGGGATTTTGAGCGACAAGGAGGGGATCGAGATCAACATCGCACAGTTGTTGGGCGACCGATTAGGAAATGTCCGTATAGATCAATCTAAAACAAGACGGGAGATTGCGGAATGAAGGTGTTGGGGATTGGACATGTGCTACCAAAACCGATGAGATTAGCCGAGGCCGATCATCCTAACACGCTCCAACTGGAAGCGATTAGGCTCGCCGGCTACGATAAGTATTGGGTGAGTAATGGCAGCGCGCGTGCAATGGGAACCCAGGCCGTCGTCGCCGCGCTGGAAGAGTCTGGTTATGGCGTCGATGATATCGGCTTCATTGTTGCGGGGCAGTCCAATATACCGGATTTCATCGGTATCGACTTCGCCTGCCAAGTTGGCGCGGAACTCGGTGGCTTGAGAGCGAGAACGATCAACCTGGTAGAGGGATGCGGATCCAGCATTAGCACTTGGTTCAGTGCCAACAGCCTGGTTCGCCACTTGAAGGAAGGCCAGATCGGTGTGATTGTTCTCGCCCAACGTGTCAGCGAGCCGCATCTGGACCGGTTCGGCATTATGAACGCCATTCTCAGCGACGGCGCCGTCGCCGCCATTGTCGGAAGAACCGACGCCCCTTCCACGGGGTGTTGCTTTGTCTATAAGGGCGGGCATGATATTTCGGATACCCGCTTCGTGGATATGATGCGATTCGAGCGCGGCGGGGGCATGGGGCCGGTGCTGGCTGAAAATCACGACAGCCGACAAGACAAACTTGGCCGCGACCGGATCATGGAACTATATCGCTTCTCGGGAAGCGATCTCACCGCCTTTCTAAAGCTGCGGACCGAGAATACGATCCAAATCATCGAATCATGTTTGGCCGAAGCCGGTTGGGGCAAAGACTCTGATTTAACTCTTCTGCATACCCTGGAGGGGCGCCAAAGCATGGAAAACCTCGCTTCGCGGCTCGGCATCGCAAAGGAGAAGACCAACGTCGATTTGGTCGCCGAGATTAGCCATATGGGATGTGTCGACCAGTTGATCTCACTCGACATAATGAGAAAGCAAGGAAGAATCCAGCCAGGGGGGCGGGTGGCCATGAGTGCCATCTCCAGTGGAATGAAATGGGGATGTTGCTTGCTCGAACTCCAAAACTAAAATGATTTTCGTGAAATAGAATCAAATTGCAGAGTTCCGTAATTGCTGTATCAGCGTTCGTTAGGGGGTAGTGCCTTTTCATCGAAGCGCTCGAATCCGGTTTGGTTTCCGGAGGCGAGTTAAGTTGTTCATTCACTCTAGAACCGGCTGGCGATCTATCGTTGGCGCAAACAAGGAAAAACAGCATGACGCAATTGAGTATTCAGCAAAAAAATCGAGAAATTGTAGAACAATATATGGGAACAAAAGGACAGGACCGGTTAAATCGCCATGAGTTGTTCAATGAAGATGGCTGTGGCGGGCTTTGGACCACTGAAACCGGCGAACCTATTGTAATTCGAGGAAAATCCTGTTTGGCTAAGCACGCCGTTTGGTCGTTGCAGTGCTTTCCAGACTGGGAGTGGCATAACATTTCGGTATTTGACACACAAAATCCGAATATCTTTTGGGTGGAATGCGATGGCCATGGCCTCATCCGTTTTGACGGATACCCAGAGGGCGTTTATCGGAACCATTTCATTCATTATTTCGAGTTTGAAAACGGGAAAATCAAACTTCAGCGCGAATTCATGAATCCTTGCCAGCAGTTCAAGGCCTTGGGGCTCCCCGTGCCCCGTATTGTCAGGGCTGGCATTCCCGCCTGAAGCAACAGCAGCATCTTTGTTTCACTTCGCCATCGAGCGGGAACTTTATTTATTTTTAAGAGTAATATTGAAATATAGATAATAGGAAAAAACATGAGCATCCCAGAGATAGAGAATTACTCGCTGAATACGCCTGAGTTAAGCGCCGTGAATGTAGTTAAGTGGGAACACGAGAGTCGCCGCAGTGTGCTGCTTGTCCATGATATGCAGAGGTACTTTCTGAAAGCGTTCCCGCTTCCGTTGCGGACGAAGCTGATCGAACACTGCCGTGAGCTTATCTCGTATGCGAGGGCGCATGGCATACCGGTTGTCTACACCGCGCAACGCGGTGATATGACGGATAAAGAGCGCGGCCTGCTTTTCGATATATGGGGCAAAGGGATGAGTAGCGCACCTGAGCATACCGCTATAGCCGAGGAGCTGGCGCCGCAGGCGGGCGAAACGGTGCTGGCCAAATGGCGCTACAGCGCTTTCCACGCCACCTCTTTCGACGACATTTTCCGCGAGTACAAGCGCGACCAAATCGTCATTTGCGGAGTGTTCGCGCATATCGGCATACTCGCGAGCGCAGTCGACGCCTATTCGCGGGATATTGAAGTATTTCTCGTCCAGGATGCCATCGCCGATTTTTCGGTGGAGAAGCACGTGCAGGCTTTGAACTACGCCGCCGAGTGTTGCGCGAGAGTGCTGCCAGCGCGAGATGTGCTCAAATGACCGCCTCCCTCGCCGCGGCACAAAGCGTCCTGCGACAAGCGATCGAGGGTGGCTTCAATGCCTATGCGCTGGTCTATCGGCCGGGTCGCTTTGAAGAGCCGACACTGGAAGTGTTAATCGGAACAGAGAAGATCCTTGAGAGCCTGAGCGAACTGGAGCGGATTCAGGACGAGCAGCGCAAGGCAGGTCGATGGGGCAGTCTTCTTGTTGTCCCTTATCGACAGATTGAAGAACGTGGCTTCACCGTCATAGATGATGATGCCCGCTTGCTGGCCATTGCCGTCGATCAGTGCAGAACGATCCCTTTGGAGCAGGCATTTTCGGCCTTGCCCGATGTGCCGGTCAATATCGACAACGCCCATTTTTCGCCGGATGACGAGGCGTACGAAGATATTGTAAAGAAAGTTATCGAGCGGGAAATCGGGGCAGGCGAAGGGGCAAACTTCGTTATCAAACGCACGTTTGCCGGCAATATCGCCGACTACGAGGACCAGGTTGGGCTGACGATTTTCCGCAATCTGCTGCGCCAGGAAAAGGGGGCGTACTGGACGTTCTTTATCCGCTTGGGGGACATCACCCTGGTCGGCGCGTCTCCGGAAAAACATATCAAGGTGGATGGCAAATCGGTGTCCATGACGCCAATCAGCGGCACATATAGGTTTCCGAGTACCGGTCCGACCCAGGACGGGCTGTTGTCTTTCCTTGATGACAGTAAAGAGGAGGACGAGTTGTCCATGGTTCTAGACGAGGAACTGAAAATGATGACCGACATTTGTTCGTCGGCCATCCGAGTCCACGGCCCCTATTTCGTTGAAATGTCGCGGCTCGCCCATATCGGCTACCGCATCACCGGTGAGTCGGAACGCTCCTTATCCGACATTTTGAAGCGCTCGATGTTCGCCCCGACCGTGGTCGGCAGTCCATTGGAAAATGCCACCAGGGTAATTGCCCGCTACGAAACGCGGGGCCGTTCCTATTATAGTGGTTTCGCCGCAGTGGTTGAATCGGGCGGAAACGGCCCGATGCTGGATTCCGCGATAATTATCCGGACCGCTGAAATTTCAAACAGTGGAAGAATGGAGGTCGGTGTTGGCGCCACTCTGGTGCGCGACTCGCATCCCATTTTGGAAATGAAAGAGACCGCAGCAAAAGTGTCGGCGATGCGGAATGCCATGGGAATCGGTTCGGGCGAAGCATCCAACGCGAATGGAACGACGGCCAATTCCGCGGGCGCCGCAAATGCGCTGGCGCCGGGCCCCCTTCCGGCGCAACACAGCAGTTCTTGCTGGTCGGCGCCGGTTCAAAAATCGCTGACGGAGCGGAATGAAAGACTGTCGAAATTTTGGCTGAACCAGGATTTTTCCACTCCGTTTCAAGATGACGGCCCCGCAATCGTTATCCTGGACAATGAAGACGCATTTACTTCGATGATGGAGTATCAACTTCGGCAGAGTGGCTTGGCGGTCGAGGTTAAATCCTATCCGTCGATAGGCACGATAGGCGACCGGGAAGTGCTGATTGTCGGACCCGGGCCAGGTGATCCACGCAAGCTGGACGATCCGCGTGTCGCCACCAGCCGACGACTGATGCTGGCGGCGTTGGAACAAAATCAGCCCTTCATTTCGGTTTGTTTCGGCCACCAAATATTATGTTCCTTACTCGGACTAAAAATTGAACGGCTGGTTTCACCCAACCAAGGATTGCAAAAGGAAATATCGATCTTCGGCCAAACCGAAACGGTTGGGTTTTACAACACATTCGCCGCGGTCTGTGAGGTGGATAGTATTCGTAGCCGGTTCGGCGAGATTCAGGTGTACCGCGATCCGGAAACAAAGCAGGTACACGGGCTAAAAGGCACCAATTTCTGCTCAATGCAATTCCATCCGGAATCAGTACTGACGAAGGATGGATTCAGGATACTCTCTGACGCGGTGTTTTCCATGAGGGCGGTATGTTCGTAGAACTGGCATGGTGGGACCTCAACGCGAATGATCCGGATATCGACTTCCTGGCAGCGAGATTGAACAGCCAGGTTTTGCGGCAATGGGAAGGCGTCCATAACATGACGGCGAAGCTTTGGCTGGTGTCGCGAAATACGCCGCGTTGGGGGGCGTTGATGATTTGGCACGGAGAAAAGCCGGATATTTCAGCAATGCCGCCCAACATTTCGGCGGAAATAATCGGCCGGCCGCCCGATCATCGCACCGCGTTTGACGTGCTGAACGAAGCTTGTCTGGACGGTTGGAGTGTTGCGCCACTGCGTGAGAATACTATTGATAATTGAGCCTCTTGCAAAAGTAACTCGACCGCTTTAAAAATGCCTTGCTGTCTTCGGATTGGGATTTTGGCCTGTCCGCACCAGAACAGCGGGAAAACGCCCTGAGGGTCATTTGATGCGACTGGAGGCATGTGCGAATTTTAAGATTTATACGGGAGCGCTGTAGCGGACAAAAAAATTCTCATTAATGCATCTAAATCGATAAATTTAGTGTATTTTAATTAATGTTTTTCTAAGAAATAGTTTTGCAGGAGGCTCAATTGAATATTGATATATTGGTGAAATATGCATAGATATACTATTGTAAATTCTTTTGGTCGAGAACGATTCACCGGCAACCCGGTCGCAGTCTTCTTTGGATGCGATGACTTGGACGCCGAGAGCATGCAGAAGATCGCCGTGGAACTGAACCTCTCCGAAACGACATTCATTTCCTCGCCATTGAACGGGGGCGATGCGAAGGTTAGAATTTTTACTCCGGTGAACGAGTTGGCCTTTGCCGGCCACCCCCTGCTGGGCACCGCCTTGGCATTGGCGAAGGAACGAGATGTTTCGGAGGTGAAAATTGAAACGGGAAAGGGACTTTTCCGGTTTTCAATCGACGCCGTGAAAGAGCAACCTTTCACCGCTTATGTCCAAATGGAGCAACCCAGCCCGGTCGTTTCCCGTTATGAGCATGAACAAGAGTTGCTTGATGCGCTGGGCTTGGCGCAAAGCACGTTGCCGGTCGACATGTACGATGTCGGCCCCCGACATGTGTTTGTCGGTGTCGAGAATATCGCCGTCCTGTCAAAAATCAGCCCGGACTTAAAGAAACTGGCCAAGTTGCCCAATATGGCGGCGCTTTGTTTTAGCCCGGACGACGAGGGCGGCTGGCGACTGCGCATGTTTTCCCCGGCCTATGGCGTTTCGGAAGATGCGGCGACCGGCTCTGCCGCTGGCCCGCTGGCGCTCCATCTTGCAACATATGGAATGGCGGAGTTTGGGCGGAAGGTAAAGATCATGCAGGGCGTGGAGATGGAAAGGCCGTCGCGCATGGATTCCATCGCCAACATGGTGGAAGGCAAGCCGCGTCTCGAAGCGGGGGGCTATGCTTATCAAGTTGCAACTGGTCAATATTTCATCTAGGGCTAGGATATGAGCAGTGCTTTCGAAAGTATGACGGGAAAAGTGGACCACTCCTTTGGCGAGTACGACAGCGATCCTGCCGATCCGATCGCCGTGGCCCAAAAATGGTTGCAGGAGGCGATAGACGAAAAGGTCCGCGAACCGCGGGCCATGGTGATGGCGACGGCGAACAGCTCCGGGGCGATGTCGTCTCGCGTCATGGCTATTTTGGAGTTTGCGTCGAACGGCGTCGTTTTTGCCACGCACAGCTGCAGCCGGAAAATTCGGGATGTGGCGGAGTCTCCTTTTGCGTGCGGGCATTTCTACTGGCGTGAGCTCGGCCGCCAGCTGTCGGTGAGCGGGGAAGTTAAGCAGCTTAGCCGGGAACGGGCTGTCAAGGAATGGAACAAACGGCCCATCCCCTTGCACTCGATGTCAACGGCATCTCACCAAAGCGAACCTTTGGAGTCTTACGAGCAGTTGCTCGCGGACGCGCAAAAACTCGACGGTATTGGCGCGTTGCCATGTCCGGATCGCTTCCTCGTCTATGTTCTTGAGCCGAAGAGCATTGAGTTTTGGGCGTCGAGCTCCAATCGGATTCACAAAAGACTGCACTGCGAACGGACCGAGACAGGATGGATGAGCGAAAGACTCCAGCCTTAGATTTACTTACTATTTTAGGCGTACATACATGAGCAAAATCGATTTCGAAAAGCATTTGCGCGATGTGATGAATTGGCATTTTTCGCCCGATAGCGGTTCCCCGTTTTGGCTGGAAATGCGCGGCCAGTTGGGCTTCGATCCAGTGAAGGATGTGCATTCATTTTCGGATCTGTCACTGTTTCCGGATATTAGCGACGCATTGCGCGATGTCGCGGTCGAGGACTTGCAGCCCAAGGGACTGGCGGATGCGGCCCTTGCCGGGGTGTTTGAAAGCGGCGGGACGACGGGCAGGGCGAAGCGCGTCGTCGCCTACGAGGAGTGGCTTAAGCAACTCGTCGATTGGCGTTTGACAGGTTTCAATGTGACGCCTGGAGGGGGGCGGAAGAACACTTTGGCGATCATCCCGAGTGGCCCCCACATCGTTGGCGCGATCAACCTCCGCCGTGCCAGGGCACTGGGCGGACATTGCTTCACCGTGGATCTTGATCCGCGCTGGGTGAAGAAGCGGATTCAGGCGGATGATATGGCCACGGTGAAGTCTTACTCGGATCATTTGATCGATCAGGCGGAAGCGATTATTGAAAGCCAATCTATCGCCTATCTGATCGCGACGCCGCCGTTGCTGGAGGCCATAGCGCGTCGCCGTCCCTTGGCTGAATATCTGAATAAGAACCTCGATATGATCACTTGGGGCGGCACGCAAATGAACGCGGACACGCTGGATTATTTGAAGACTTCGGTGTTTCCAGATGTCGATATGACCGCCAGTTACGGCAGCACAATGATCCTGTCCGAAACCAAGGCGCGGGCCGGCCAAGACCACAACGGTTCGCCAATTTTCGACAGTTTTGCGCCCTATGTGCTGCTTGAGGTTGTGGCGCCGGACAGCGGCGTACCCGTGCCATTCTATGAGCGGGGAAGGGTGGTCATGAACCACTTGAGCAAGTTCGCGCTGTTCCCGAATATTCTGGAGCGCGATACGGCGGTGCGCCTTCCTTCGTTGGGCGAGCATCCGGGCGTGGCCGTGTCCGAGGTGAAGCCGGTTGCGGAGGTGGCGGGTACGGTTGTGATTGAAGGGGTGTATTGATGGCGGCGGCCGACGTGGGCGCCGCAGTGGCTTGCCGATACCCTGGAATTCAAACGGTAGAAGCGCGCTGCCTCGGCGTCTCCCACAACTCCCGCCGGCGGGAAGAAGTTCTTGATGTCGCCGGTCGCGTTGTCGGCGATTGTTCGATCATGCCGGGCGTTTATATCCAGGACAAAATCGCGCAGATGCGCGAGGCGCCGTCGCTGACGCTACAACAACGGTATCAGCGCTTGGACAAAGCTGCCCAACTGTACATGGAGGCGACGCTGGCGGGACTGGGGCCGCAAGAGTACATCGCCCTGGTTACTGGCACCACCGGTTTGCCACGAGCAATCGTTGAAGCTTCAGTGGAAAGCATTTCCCATGGTCTCAGCAGTATGCGGGAGATCCTGCGGGCGGCAACCCCGGCCGGTGCTGTCTGGGAGATCGGCGATCCCGCGGCGGAATTGGGTTGTAGTTTGTTTTCAAGACGGGCGGAGGTGCTCTCGGTCATTGCCGCAGGCAATGGTCCGGGCGTGCACGGACTTTGGCCGCAGGCAATTGCAATGGGATACCGCACCTTGGTCAGGCCGTCTTCCCGGGAACCCTTCACCGCCCAGCGCCTGGTGGGCGCGCTCGAGTTGGCCGGCTTGTCCGACTATGTCGCGCTCGTACCTACCGATCACAGTGGCGCAGAGACGTTGATTGCGCAAAGTGATTTGGCGATCGTCTACGGCGGGCCGGATATGGCCGCTCGCTACGCGGGCAATGCAAGTGTCCTGGTACAAGGTCCTGGCCGTTCAAAGCTCATCGTTGGCCGGGATGTCAGCCATGACGAGGCCGTCAGCGTGGTTGCCCAGTCGGTGTTGGGACGCGGGGGCGCGGCCTGCGTCTCTGCCAGCGCGGTACTGGTCGAGGACGATCCCGAGGGATTCGCCAACAAGCTGAGGAAGGCGTTGGCGCACGCCACGCCACGCCAATCTCTTCCTTTTGCGAGGGAGCAGGAGGCCGCCGCGTATGAAAACCTGTTGAAATCGGATGATGTGCCGTGGGTCCATGATCGGGCCTCCGCTTGCGGCGCCCCCTTGAGGCCCCATGTTGCCTTGGTTCGTAGCGCGGCGGACCCTAAAGTCCAGAGGGAGCTTCCCTTTCCTTGCGTGACGGTCGCTCCTTTTGACCTGCGGGAAGATTACGCCGCCTTGTCCGGTTCGCTCGTCGTTACCGTGCTGTCGCGGCAAAAATATCTCATCGAGAGGGTGCTGGCGGACGCTTCAATAAGCAATGTTTATGTGGGCGATATTCCCACTACTTGGATGGACTACCGCGTACCGCACGATGGATATTTGGCTGATTTTTTAATGTGCAACCGAGGCGTACGCGTGAACGCCCAATGGTTGGCCGCCACGGCAGCCGGCTAGGCAAGGTGCATGTCAGCAAGCATGTTGGATTCATTTTCTTTCAGCGTTTCCCCGACGTAGCGATGTTAAAAGGAGTGTCTATATGAGTGATTACGGCCAAGTACCATCGATTTTGGCTTGCGCGAAATGAAAGAAATCGCGCCGCCCTCGCACCTGATCCGTGAATTCGCCGTTGGCGAGCGGGCCAGGCAGACCACCGCCAACGCGCGCAAGGCGCTGCAGCGCATTTTGCACGGCAAGGACGACCGCCTGATGGTGGTGATCGGTCCCTGCTCGATCCACGACACCAAGGCGGCAATGGAGTATGCGCGCCGACTGGCGGCCCAGCGCCTGCGCTTTGCCGACGAGCTTGAAATCGTGATGCGGGTGTACTTTGAAAAACCCCGCACGACGGTGGGCTGGAAGGGCCTGATCAACGACCCCTACATGGACAACAGCTTCCGCATCAACGACGGCCTGCGCATGGCGCGCGAGCTGCTGTGCGACATCAACGAGCTGGGCCTGCCGGCCGGCACCGAGTTCCTCGACCTGATCAGCCCGCAATACCTCGCCGACCTGATCAGCTGGGGCGCGATCGGGGCCCGCACCACCGAGTCGCAGGTGCACCGCGAGCTAGCGTCGGGACTGTCCTGTCCGGTCGGCTTCAAGAACGGCACCGACGGCAACATCAAGATCGCCGTCGAGGCGATCAAGGCCGCCACCCAGGCACACCATTTCCTGTCGGTGACCAAGGGCGGCCACTCGGCCATCGCCTGCACCAACGGCAATGAGGACTGCCACGTCATCCTGCGCGGCGGCAGGGCGCCGAACTACGACGCCGCCAGCGTTGAGCAAGCCTGCCAGCAGATCGCCGGGCTCGGCTTGGCGCCGCGTCTGATGATCGACGCGTCCCACGCCAACAGCTCGAAGAAGCCGGAAAACCAGGTGCCGGTGTGCGCCGATATCGCCGGCCAGGTGGCCGGCGGCGACGGGCGCATCGTCGGCGTGATGATCGAGTCGCACCTGGTGGCGGGACGCCAGGACTTGCAAGCGGGCAGGCAATTGGTCTACGGCCAGTCGGTTACCGACGGCTGCATCGACTGGGCCGCGAGCGTGGGCGTGCTGGAAGGTCTGGCCATGGGAGTGCGCCAGCGCCGCCTGAAAGACGAGTGCTTGATGATGACGGCGTAGGCACGGCGTTGTTGAATAATTCGACTTGTCGCCATAGGAGTGTACAATTTGGCATCATTTTTTCCCAGGTAACCCCTTGCCCTACAAGCACAACGAAGACCGTCGCCACAAATTCGAGAAGCCGCATTACAAGGTGGCGAACTGGCCCGAGTACAACGCCGCGCTCAAGCGGCGCGGCGACTTTACGATATGGTTTACCGAGGAGGCGATTGCCGAGTGGTGCCCAGCCCAGACCGGAGCACGCGGTCGGCCAACAAAGTATTCCAATGTGGCAATCGAGACCGCACTGTTCATACGCCAGTTTTTTCATCTGGCATTACGACAGACCGAAGGCTTCATGAACTTGCTTGCCCGTGCCCTCAAAGTCGAGATCAGCATCCCGGATTTCAGCTGGATTTCCAAGCGAAGCATCGGCTTGCCAAGACATGCCTTGAGCAAAGCCCTGGACCCAGGCAGCGTCGTCATCGTGGACTCCACCGGGCTGGCGTCGATTAATTCAACAACGCCGCTACCTGGCAGATTTCCTGATGTGTAATCGGGGAATCCGTGTAGACGCTCAATGGTTGACGGCTGCGCAACCTGTGCAACCTGTGCAACATTAATAGACTTTTTTGGCTTTCCCTTTATCGCGTTCTCAACAAAATGATCGTCTGGTTGGTACAGATATAAACATTACTTAACATAAAGAAAAATTTTACTATGACATCCATAACAAGCGAAGCTGAACCAAAGAATACTGCTTTATACGTGGCTAATAAAAGATTCAATCTTTATAAAATCATGCATAAATATATTAGAAGTGAAATAAATTGTCTTGCTGAATTGTGTGGGAAAACTGATTTCCTGGATGAGAGGGAATCAACCCTGTTAAAAACCGGTTTTGATAATTTATTTGAACTCCTGTCTTCTCATGCAGAAAATGAAGATAAATATATCCATCCTTTATTGGAAGAAATTAAAAGTGACCAATTACCCGGTGTCATGAAGCAACATGGGATTTTGGAAGCGCTATTTTTGGATTTGAAGAACAATTTGGATTGTCTATTAAATTCAACGACCATCAATGAGGAAGATGTGGATAATTTCTATTTGAAACTTATCCAATTTCAATCATTATATTTTAATCATCTGGATGATGAGGAAACAAAGATAACTCCAGAACTATATCGTAATTTCAAAGACGATAGACTTGTCAACGCAAATTCATTGATGCTGAGAAATATGTCAGCGCATCGCATGATAGCTGTCACAAAAGGTATGCTTTCAAAAATAAATCATCAAGAATTGGTGGCTATTTATTCAGAAATGAAGAAAGCCATGCCTGCTGAGGCCTTTAAACAGATGTGCGCGTTAGCTAAGGAATCACTTGAGACAGAGCCATTTGAAAAAATGATCAAGTTCGTAAACTGATATAAATGGAAAATTCCAGCCAGTATCACACGAAGTTGGTAAGTGAACGCATGCCATGATCCGGCACAGTCGATTTCCCCCCTTCTCTTTCATCGCCGAGCCGGCCATGCAGTGGCTTAGGCAGTACTTTTTTTAAGGATGTTATGCAGGATACGAACATGTCTACCGCGGGAGCCGCCTTTCTGAACGAAGGGGAGGCACACCGTATTCTCATCGAGTGGAACCGGACCGGGCAAGCTTACGACCAGACGGAAACGGTATGGGGGCTCATCGAGAAGCAAGCGCAGGCGCATCCGAAGCGCACCGCAATCATCGATGGCGTCACCGAGATCGACTACGAACGACTGGTGGCCCGCGCGGGTGCGATCGCGGGCGAGCTGGCGATGCGCGGTGTGGCGCCGGGCTCGCTGGTCGGAGTGTGCATGAGCCGCACGTGGGAGCTCGTGGCCACGCTGGCCGGGGTATTGCGGGCGGGCTGTGCGTACGTGCCGCTGGACCCGGAGTACCCGCCCGAGCGGGTGCGCTACATGCTCGAGCACGCGCGCGCTGCGGTGGCCATCGTGGACAGCGAGGTGCGGGCAGCGCTCTGCTCCGGGGTGCCCAAGCTCCTGCGGCTCGCGGAGGTGGAGGAGCGGAGCCCGGCCACGGTGGCCGGGCCGATGGCGCGCGAGCTGGCCTATGTCATTTACACCTCGGGTTCGACCGGGCGACCGAAGGGGGTCGCCGTCGAGCATCGAAGCGTGGTCGCGATGATCCATTCGATGCGCCAGTTACTCGATGACGAGGAACTGGCCGGTGTCCTGGCGGCCGCCTCGGTCTGTTTCGACCCCTCCGTCATGGAAATTCTTGGCACCTTGTCCCTGGGCGGGACGGTGGTGTTGGCGGAAAACGTGCTGGCGCTGCTGGAACTGCAGTCGGCGCATCGGGTAAGGACCGCCATCATGGTGCCGTCGGCAATGCAGGGCTTGCTCGCGGCCGGATGGCAGCCTGAGGCAATCGGCTGCGTTGTGTTTGGCGGCGAAGTGCTCAAACGCTCGCTGGTGCAGCAACTGCACGCACTGCAGCCGGGGCTGCGGGTGGTGAACGTATACGGGCCGACCGAGGACACGGTGTATGCGACCGCGAGCGAGGTCGCGCCAGGTGGGGCGGCCATCACGATCGGCAAGCCGGTGGCGAACTCGCGCTCGTACATCCTGGACGATGACATGCAGCCGGTGCCGGTTGGGGTTTCAGGAGAGCTTTATCTGGCGGGAGACCAGCTGGCGCGGGGATACCTGCACGACGAGGAGCTGACCTTCCAGCGGTTTGTCGGGGCCGATCCGAACGGGCCGATCCGGGAGCGGCGGATGTACCGCACCGGCGATCTGTGCCGGTGGAGCGAAGACGGCGACATCGAGTTCCTGGGCCGGGTTGACCAGCAGGTAAAGATCCGGGGCTTCCGGATAGAGCTCGAAGAGATCGAGTCCACGCTCGAGTCGATGCCTGGGGTGGACGGCGCAGCTGCGGCGGTGGTGGACGCGGGCGGCGGCAAAAAGATGCTCGTGGGGTATGTGGTGGGCCGGCGCGCTGGCCTGGACGAGGCGGCGGCAAGTGAAGCGGCGCGAGCGCACGTGGCGCAGCGCCTGCCCAGGTATATGGTGCCCCAGGTCGTGATGCACCTTGAGGCGCTGCCCCTGCTGCCCAATGGCAAGCTCGACCGCAAGCAACTCCCGCTGCCCGAGCTGGGTCGCCATCATGAGGCAGGCGACTACTGCGCCCTGCATGCCGGTGCCGCCGGCCTGGGGCCCCGCCTGGCGGGCTTGGCGGCGCCAGGGCGGCATGCGGCCCTGCTGTCGATGATCCAGGGCGAAATTGCCCTGCTCCTGCGTTTTCCCGATCCCGGGCATGTGCCGCCGCATCAATCATTCGACTCCCTCGGCCTGGACTCGCTCGACACGGTGGAACTGAGCCACCGGCTGGCCACGGTGCTGGGCCAAAAGCTGCCGGCATCGGTGCTCAACGAGCATCCGACTGCCAGTGCGGTTGCCGATTACCTACTCGATTCGATGGGCAGCGGCGCCGCAGGGCCGGCATCGACAGAGAAGGCGAGCGCCGCAGCCGCGGACACACTGGCCCGTTTTCAGGCGCAAATCCAGTCCGGCCACCCGCCGTTCCTGGCAGCAAAAGCACCTTCCTGGTCCGCCACCGACAAGGGGACGCTGGTGCGCGAGTTCAAGCGCCTGCTGGGCCGCCAGGGCCGCGACCCTTACAGCAAGTTCATGCGCACCGGCAGCGCGCACAAGGGTACTGTCGCCGATACGCATTCCGGTCAAGCCCGCGACTCCATCATCTGGACCACGAACCTGTACCTCGGCCTGAACCGTGACCGGACAGTCATGGAGGCCGCCCGGGCGGCGCTCGAGCGCTTCGGGACCGGGATGGGAACATCGGCAACGGCCTCCGGCCAAACCGATCTGCACCTGCATTTCGAAAAAGCTTTTGCCGAGGCGGTGGGAAAGCCTGCCGCGTGCTTGTTCCCCACAGGCTATACCGCCAATCTCGGGGTTATTGCGGGCATTCTAGGCGACAAGGATCTGATCGTGATGGATCAGCTCTGTCACGCTTCCATCGTGGACGGTGCCCGCCTGTGCGGTGCGACGATACGAACGTTTCGGCACAACGATCCCGCCGACCTGGAATCGATCCTCAAGGCAGAAGCGTCACCGTACCGCACCACCCTGGTGGTGCTCGAAGGCGTCTACAGCATGGGGGAGGGCGCGGCGCCGGTGCGCGACATCGTGCACACGGCGAAAAAATACGGTGCGCTGGTCCTCGTGGACGAGGCGCACTCGTTCGGCTTTTACGGCACGCGGGGCGCCGGCCTATGCGCCGCCCAGGAAGTGACCAGTCAGGTGGATTTCATCATGACGACACTGAGTAAGGCGCTCGGGAGCCTTGGGGGCGTCATTGCCGCCAGCGAGGAGCACATCGCCCTGCTCAAGTCGTCCTCCAGGGCCTATATATATCAGGCTGCATCCACACCTGCCGATATCGCCGCAGCGCTCGCGGCCTTGCGCCGAGTGAGCGAGGACGACACGCTGCGGGAGCGGCTGTGGGATACCACCACCTACATGCGGCAGCGCTTTGCCGAAGCAGGCTACGATCTCGGGACCGGAGACGGCCCCATCGTCACCCCGCATTTTCCCGACAGCGACAAGCTCTATGCGATTGCACGCGGCTTGAATGCGCGTGGCATTCACACGGCGGCGGTCACGTACCCGATCGTGGAACGCGAGCGCGGGCGCCTGAGGTTCATCTGCTCGGCTTCGCACACCCGCGATGACGTTGACCGGACCCTCGAGGCCCTGATCGAGGCCGAACGCGAAGTTGAGGGGCAGGTGCCGGCCGCGCGCGCATTGGAAGGTATGCCGGCCGGTCGAGCAGCAAATGCGGCGCGCGGCACGGGGGCAGGACGCGCCGGCGTAAAAGAGTGGGCCGAAGCGTTTTGCGCCTACCTCAAGGGCGCGCTGGCCGTGACTGCCGGCCCGGCGCCTCAGTTGGCTGTTTCAATCGGATTTCCGGACGATGGAACACCGATCACTATTGTGATCAATGGGCGACACATCGGCTGGGAAGATGCGCACACAACTGAGCAGGCAAGCGCGGCGCCGCGCTGCTCGATCAGACTCACCGACAGCGACGCGATCGCTGCCTTGTGCTCGACCGACGTCCAGGGGTTGCTCGACACCATCATCAAGGGCGCGTGTGTCGTGAACGGCCAGGCCGAGCCATTCATCTGGCTCATTGGGCGGATGGCCGACTGGCAACGCTCGGCGATCGCCTGAGCCAGTAAGATCATCTGGTAGGTTCTGTCGCATTAGCGAGTGCGGCGGGGCCGATCAGGTAGACTGCGGCGCCCGGCCCAGGACGAATCGACATGCTCAACTTCAAAGGAATGCGTTTTCCGATCGATGTGATCCTGGTGTGCGTCCGTTGGTATGCGGCGTATCCGCTGAGCTATCGACACTTGGAAGAAATGATGCAGGAGCGCGGTGTGTCGGTTGACCATTCATCGATCAACCGCTGGGCGGTCCGTTTCCTGCCGCTCATTGAGAAGATGGCCCGCCAACACAAGCGCCCGGTCGGCGGCAGCTGGCGCATGGATGAGACATATATCAGGGTCAAAGGCGTCTGGAAATATCTTTACCGCGCTGTCGACAAGCAGGGCAAGACAGTCGATTTTCTGCTGACGGCCAAGCGCGACATGGCCGCGGCAAAGCGCTTCTTCGACAAGGCCATGGGCGCGAACGGCGATCCGGACAAGGTCGTGATGGACAAGAGCGGCGCCAACAAGGCGGCCATCGATGCGATCAATGCCGGCCGGGACAAGCCGATCCTGGTACGCCAGGTCAAGTACCTCAACAACATCGTCGAACAGGACCATCGTGCGATCAAGCGGGTGACCAGGCCGATGCTCAACTTCAAATCGTTTCGCTCCGCCGGCTCCGTGCTCGCCGGCGTGGAGCTCATGCACATGATCCGCAAAGGGCAGTTCGTGATCGACGGCGCGGATGAAATCTCATTCGCCGACCAATTTTACGCTCTGGCGGGAATGGTCCGTCCAGTTTGAGGGCCCAGCGCCATTCCGGGAAAATTTCGCCTTCGGATCAACAACGCGACAGAACCATTTTAGGTCGGCGCCAACAAGCTCGTGCACGTAAAGCCATGTCGGATTGTTTCCTAAACGGAAACTCGACTATAGACCATTTCCGTCACTGGGCGCGATGCTAGGCTGCAATCACATCGCTTAGCGTGCAATTTTTTCCTCTTTTCCTCTTCTCCCCAAACTGGCGACTGTTTTCTATTTGCTTGCCTTGGCTGCGGTATAACTGGAAATCAAATTGCGGTAGTCTGGGATATGCTTGGAAAACAAGGCCCCCAGTCCATCAACATCATTACGCCAGTCGCGATGCAACTCTCCGGCCAGGCCAAACCATGTCGTTAACTGCGCCCCTGCCGCAGACATTCTGTCCCAGGCGGCTTGGCGGGTAATGTCATTGAACGTGCCGGAAGCATCGGCCACCACAAATACGTCATATCCCTCCGCCAGTGCTGAAAGAACAGGAAATGCTACACAGACTTCAGTGACCACACCGGCAATAATCAGTTGTTTCTTACCGGTGGCTTTGACTGCGTTGACGAAATCTTCGTTATCCCAAGCATTGATCTGGCCAGGGCGAGCAATATAAGGGGCATCCGGGAAAATTTCCCTCAACTCAGGTACTAGCGGACCGTTAGGGCCATCTTCGAAACTAGTTGTCAGAATGGTTGGTAATTTAAAATATTTCGCTAGGTCGGCGAGCGCCAATACGTTATTTTTGAATTTGTCCGGGTCGATGTCGCGCACCAAGGACAACAAACCGGCCTGGTGGTCCACTAGTAGTACGGCAGCCAGGTCTTTGTCAAGGCGTGGATAGGAATTATTCATAGTATTTTTCTTTCATTCATGGTTTTTTAAAATATCGGACTGCGTAGTGAATTCACAGGTGGCAGTCCTGTTCGCCGTTCGTGTTATCACTGCGGCGAATTGGGGAAGAAAATGGAAAATTAGTAATTACCATTCCCACGTTCCTTTCTCGTTTACGATAATTTTTCTTCCCTTTTTAACTATCAAATTTCCTTGTTCCAACACTTCATAATATGAATTTCCGTTTTTAAATTCATAACCTTGGAACTGACAAGGGCTGACACCATCAGGACACATACTGTGTTTAGTTTTACCACGTAGCGTAATGCTTTTTCCACTTTTCCTGCTAGTTCCAAAATAGGTTACGTTGTCACATGTAACATTTCCTTCCTCGCAATTCACCTTAATTTTGACGACAAAAGAAGGTGTTGTGAGTGTGCTCGCAGATGCTTGCTTAGCCAGTAAAATAAATATAAATAAGATGGGAATTTTTATGATTTTCATAATTGTAATTTAAAATTAATGGAAAATTTTATGATCTCTCATAAAATGACTGTTTTAAAACATTACTTCAAAATTTTTCCAAGGCTTGAACGCAGTTTAAGAAGTAAGTTAGAGTTTCAAGTGCAACGGAACGAGACTCGTCAAAGAAAAAATCCTTGATGCGTTCGTACTGTACGGTTGAAATCATTTTCAACCTGACGTAAAGTCATATCGTTATACACATCTTTTTTCATCAATAAAATCAATAGCTTGGCGCTGCTCCTCCGCTGATTCTGGCGCAAGTTCAGACAACCAAGCGGCGACTTTTTGAGTCAAATCACTGGAAGTTTGGCTAATTTTTTTGGCAAATCCTCTGGAAAAATGTCGATTTTTGCCAAATCGGTGCTCATCACAAAAAGATATGTATAACGCTATGACGTAAAGTAGGCGACTCGAACGGCGTCAATATAGGGTCGATTCAGTCATTTGCTGACGCCCGCGCGTCAGCACCTATGACCTCAACTTGACCAACCTGACAAGCCCATCCCTTAACTCTTTTTACGTTTCGTTGCACCTTGAACCCCAATAAATTGCGGTTTGATTTCATAGCTAAATTTTATCAAAACTGCTCATCATTTTCGGTATCGAAGCGCTGTTGGCCAAGCACTTCTAGTTTCTCGCGTGCGGCCTGATCGCTGGCTGTACTGGCAGCCTTGGACTTGCGCTCCCTATCCTTAATCTTAAACACAAAGTCGGTAATGGCGCGACCCGTCTTCTTTGGCTTGTAGCTCACCGTGAGGTCGCTGTGTTTGTTGATCTGGTCTATGGCCGACTCGATCACCCATTTCTTAAAGTCGGCCGTCAACTTGTATTCGTCAGGACCGATCTGGAGCGTCTCGCGTAGCCACGTCAGGTTGAGCGTACGCATGCCAATATCCCGGTGCTGAGCCAGTAGCTCGTAGATGCGTACAGCGTGAGCGCTGGTCATGTTGCCTACCTTCTCCAGTTGATAGGATGTAAACTCAGCCTCTAGGCGCGTGATGTACTTGATGACTTCCGGTGTGAAGATCACTTGAATGTGACCAGCGCCATCAACGTAACTGGCGGCGCTGATCCAGCGGGTCTTCGTTACCCTAGCATGGCCGCTGGCCGGGTCGGTGTCGTGGATCGTAACGCTGCGGTCATACAGTGTGTCCATGGCGTCCTTAAGCTGCCGATAAACGTTCGTCTTGTCGATGCTGTTGATGCTGGGGAACTGTTTGGAGAAAGCATCAGCTGTGATGGTTACGGGAAGATCGGGAAAAAGCGTCTTCTGCTCCTCGCGGCATCGGCATATCGAGTACAGAATTATGCGTTGTTCGTTCATGCCCAGCCGATAGCTGGCCTCAATGAGACGATTTGATTTCACGACCAACTCAGCTTTTTTCATTCTTATAGCTTTTTATGTTAGTAATATGCAGCACATAGTAATTCATTAAAATGAGTTTGTCAAACAGCACATAGTTGACTGTAAAAATCTCATAGTTGACTGTAAAAGTCTCATAGTTCAAAAAAGTAGCCTTACAGGCTGTAAGGCTACTTCAACGCTAAAAGGACTTAAAAGCTACTCCCAACGCTGTCGCGGGTTCTGTCGCATTAGCGAACGTCGACGGGGTAGTCGGGTAAACTGCGGCGCCCGAACCCAGGACAACTCGACATGTTCAACTTCAAAGGAATGCGTTTTCCGATCGACGTCATTCTCGTCTGCATCCGATGGTATGTTGCCTACCCGCTGAGCTACCGGCATCTCGAGGAGATAATGGAAGAGCGCGGCGTGTCGGTCGATCATTCGTCGATCAACCGTTGGGCGATTCGTTTCTTGCCGCTCATCGAGAAGATGGCCCGGAAACACAAGCGCCCGGTCGGTGGTAGCTGGCGTATGGATGAGACGTACATCAAGGTCAAGGGCGTCTGGAAATACCTCTACCGCGCCGTCGACAAGCAGGGCAAGACTGTCGACTTCCTGCTGACAGCGAAGCGTGACATGGCTGCGGCGAAGCGCTTCTTCGACAAGGCTATGGGAGCGAATGGCGATCCACACAAGGTCGCGATGGACAAAAGTGGCGCGAACAAGGCGGCGATCGATGCGATCAACGCTGGCCGCGACGTGCCGATCCTAGTGCGTCAAGTCAAATATCTCAACAACATCGTCGAGCAGGATCATCGCGCCATCAAGCGGGTGACCAGGCCGATGCTCAACTTCAAATCATTCCGATCCGCCGGTTCCGTCCTCGCCGGCGTCGAGTTCATGCACATGATCCGCAAGGGCCAGTTCGCAATCGTCGGCACCGATGCAATGTCGTTCGCCGACCAGTTCTATGCGTTGGCAGGACAAGTCCGTCCAGTGTAAGCCGGGGTCATGCTCAGCATGAAAAAATCCGTACTGGGCTGAACAACGCGACAGAACCTCGCACATTGCCTTCAAAGGCCGATGGCGTACCGTGTTGCGTGATGTCGGGTCAGATGGCTTATGGAAATGGACGGCATATTTTGCCTTTTTTGGGAATAAAGTGCATGGACGAGCGTCGAAAGTGATCTGTTTGGATTAGTTAACTTAATCGCTGCTAAGTAAACTAGACCATACTTGCAGGTAGGTTTATACCGATTAAAATACCTCGACAACCGGCCTCCAGCACCGCTACCATGCTCCTATCTGCAGCCTGGCAGCGTGCCCTGGCGACTCTTTTGACCCAGCACAGCGCGCCTGCGCACGATTTTCCTGAAAGCGTTTTGACCATGCAGCCCTCGCCATCGTTTGTCCTGCCGTCCTTCACCGGCGCCATCACGCTCACACCGGCGTCCGGTGTCGCCGCCACCTTCGGTGCCATCATCCTCGACGCGCCCACCGTCGCCGCCCTCAGCGGCGCCCTCGACGGCGCCAGCGTGCATCTGGTGCACGAGTCCGAGTGTGTCACCCTGCACGTGACGCATCCCGCCCTGGCCAGCAGCGCCGAAGTGACATTGCAGCTGACCCGCCTGCGCGGCAAACCAGTGCTGCACCTCAGCATGGATCAGCTGGTACTGCGCCAGCACGACAGCGGGCTCGACTGCGCCATGCTGGCGCGCATCGTCAGCGCCGCCCAGCGCCATGGCATCGGCCGCCTGACGCTGCAGGTCGTCAGCGGCGAACTGGCCATTGGCCAGGCGCCACTGCGGGATGGCGCCGCTGCCTGGATTGCTCTGGGGTTTGATGCGCCGCTCGCGCTGAGCGACGTCGATTGGGTGACCGCGACGCCGGAGCTGGCCGCGCAGCTGCCCGCGCAATGGATGACGTCGTTGGCCGATCTGCTGGCGCACCCCGATGGCCCGGCGTTGTGGGGCGCCTGTGCGCGCGATGTGACGCTCATCTTCGACTTGCGGCCCGGCTGGGCCGCCTGCACCAAGCTGGCGCAGCGCCTGCGGGAGAGCGGCCGGACGGCCGAGGCCTTGCGCATTGCCGAGCGTGCAATGGGCAGTGTCCAATGAGCCGGCCGCCATTTACCTTGCGGGACGACGAGGCGCGCCTGCTGGTCGAGCAGATGGGGGCCATCATCACGCGCCACGCCCACGACGTGCGCAATCACCGCCCTTTCGTGCGCGACTTCATCGCCGCCGTGCACCACGCCACCGGCAAAACCTACAGCGCCGACATCTATCGGCGCTTGCTGGGCGCGTACGCACCCGAACGGCGGCCCTCGACGACCACGCTGGCGGCAGAAAAAAACCTGTTTGAACAGCAGCTGCCGGCGCTGGCGGGAGCAGCGCCCGTGCTGTCGACACCCGACAGCGCCGAACCGGTCAGTGCGATGCTGCAGCGGGTCGTCGAAGCGGCCCTGGCGCGTGCCGGCGCTGGCGACGCCGAACTGGCCCAACAACAGCGCGCCCACGCTGACTATTTGCGTGAACGGCTCGACAAAGCTGAAAGCGAACTGGCCGCCACCCGCGCCAGTGCCGCGCGCCTGGCCGCGGACCTGCAGGAGGCCGTCAACACCGCCAGCCTGTACCACGAGCAGCTCGGGACGGCGCAAGCGGCAGCAGCAGCGCAGGCGGCGTTACTGGGCGCCCTGCCCCAGGCACTGCAGGACATGCGCCAGTTCGCGCTGCGGGCCATCGACGAGGTGCGCGGTGAAACGCGGGCCGTCAAAGAACGCTGTACGTATTTGGAGGAAACCTTGAAGGAACGTGAATCGCTGCTGGAAAGTTTTAGGCAGATCGCCTACAGCCACGGGGCACCGATCCCTGGCCAGCGCAAGGGAGGACCGGCAGCATGAGTGAGCACGCCATGATCGTTCAGGCTGCCGCACGTGCCCCCGCCCGGGTCGAACCCCACCTGTTCGGCAACGTCGCCGACGACTGGGCCGCGGCCGAGATCTGGCTGGCAGAGGTGGCCGATAATAGCCGCAACGCCTCGCAGGAAACGGTCGCCACCTATCGCTTCCATCTGGCCAAGTTGCGCTGGTATCTCGATCAGGCCGGGGGCCGCATGCCGTCGCAGTGGACCATCGAGGATGTGAAGGCCTTCCGCGACTTTTTAGCCGATCTGCCAGCGTACGCACTGAGCCGAAAAGGGGCGCGCCTGGGCGAGGACGGCTACACCCCCTTCCGTGTCAGACCAGCAGCAAGCAGCCAGGCCGATATCATCCGCTTCGTGCGCGCCATGCTCAGCGCCTTCCATGCAGCGGGCTATATCCGGATTCACCCGATGGCGCTGACGCGGTCGGCCAAGCCGCGCCGGGTCGACGTCACGCGCTCGGTACCGGAAGATATGTATGCCCTCATCCTGGACTGCATGGCAGCGCAACTGCACGCCAACCAGGGCCGTTACCAGCGCTACCTGCGCGACCGGTTTGTACTGGTCTGGCTGCGCGAAACGGGCATCCGCGCCTCGGAGTTGGCCGGCGCCAGGATGGATGCTGTGTACCGCCTGAGTGATCCGAAAACCCTGCGCACCTACTGGATGATGCGGGTCGACGAAGCGCACGGCAAAGGCGCCCGCGCGCGCACCATCCCGCTGACCAAAGAGGCGCTCGATGCCTTGATGGCGTATCGCACCGCGTTTGGGCTCGCCGCCTTGCCGGCGCTGGGGGAGCAGTACGCCCTGGTGCTGTCGACCAAGACGGTCGCCGTGGCGATCGGCGCCGGCCAGGTTAAAGCGACTGCCGACCGGCGCTATTTCGGTGCCTGGGGCGCGGTGACGACCCGACAAGCGATTTTTAAAATTGTTAAAGGGTGCGTGCAAAGCGCGGTGGATTATCTGCAGGACCAGGGCCAGTTCGACGAGGCGATCCAGTTGCGCAAGACTTCGCCGCACTGGATGCGCCATACCTTTGCGAAGGGCGCCCTCTTGCAAGGGCATGACTTGCGCCAGGTCGCCACGGCCCTGGGACACACCAGCCTTGATACCACCATGACCTATACCGAGCAGGATGCGCTCGACCAGATCCGCGCCTGGGAGCAAAATCGGCCTGGGACACTGGCCGAAGGCCAGTGAGCGAATAGATGAGATGGGACAGCTGGGGTGGCGCCGGCCTGGCGCCGCTGTATGCTTAGCAGCGCCGTATAAGGGCGAGTGTTGATGCCGATGCCAAATTGACCCAGGCGGCCGAGAAGAGCTGCTCCACGTTGATGCTGGAAAACCTGGGCCCCATGCGGCTTACGGCCCAACGTACATGGGTCAATCAAAGTCGGCGCGGTGGTTCAATTCAGCATCGGCGTCAACACCTGTGCATTAACAGGTTCGCGTTAACGACGTAGAAATGTTGGTCTGTGGAATTATTATCGCATTTATTTCGAAAATGTCGCAGTTATTTGAGAAAGTCACACATCGCTTAGCGACGCCTTCAATTGTGATGATCATAGATGTAAGTTATTGATTTACAGCATTTATGATGGTTTTTACTCGAAAGAACTGAGTTCGACCATCTTGACCCATATTTGGAAGTCTCAAAAGACATTTTGCGGCGAGCATTTGCGGAGGCAATTTAATTTGAAATTGGTTGCAAAAGGTTGCAAAAAGTGGCATACTAAAACCTCAAACATTGAGGTGAAATTATGGCGATTGCATTGAAATTGTCGGACGACTTGGTTGAGATGGCCAAGCCCCACGCAGCGGCTGAGCACCGCTCTGTGCCGAAGCAGATTGAATACTGGGCGCGCTTGGGTAAGGCGGTGGATGACAATCCAGGCTTACCCCTCCAGTTCATCAAGGATACGCTGCTCGCCGCTCAAGAAGCCAAGGCTGGGATGCTGACGCCCTACCAGTTCGGGGCATGACAGTGCTTGAAGTGCTTGTCACCCCAACTTTCGCGAAAGCAGTCAAAAAGCTTCACGCTAAAGATAAGACTGCTGTAGATAAGGCTGTGAAGGCTGTCGCTAACGACCCAACAATCGGGGAAGAGAAGAAAGGCGATCTGGCTGGAATTTTTGTGCACAAGTTTAAGATTAACAAGCAAGAGATTTTGCTGGCGTATCAGCTACACCCGACAAAGTTCCAGCCGGTCTCCGTGATACTCCTGAGCTTGGGATCGCATGAGAATTTCTATACTGAATTGAAGCGACTAAATTAGGGAAAACGCCGTGAAGAAAATCTCATACCGTTGGGCAGATAGAGCAGTTCGTCTGCTGGCGTAGAGGAAAGCAATTGTGTCACCGGTTTCAACGCGACTCCCCCTCTTGACCAGGGCCGGACAGTGACACATTTACCGGCACGTCCAAGAAAGCAATTGTGTCAACTCGTAGCATCGGAAAGAAAATCCGTCAACTCGTAGCTTTGAAGATGCGGCAGCAGCGATAAGCTGCTGAAATCATGAACAAAACCGCACGATTCCACTCTGCTGTTCCACGCGCAAGGCCTGCCGGCTCTCGCATCATCGAGGCGTACAGCCTGAAGCTGGGTCGGCGACTGCAGTGCTTTGGCGAAGCCGTTTTTGAACAGTGGATACGTCTCGAAGTTGATCCAACAATCCAGACATTTTGTGAGCGCCCACTCGACTTGAATTTCGCGGATGGGGTACTCCGAGTTGACTTCTGGGTACGCCAAGGCGATCGCGAAATGTTGCTCGTCATGGACGATGCCTGCGAGGCGCGCAGCACGATAATCGATGGCGTCGAAATGGCAGTCCGCATCGTACCGCCAGCCGAACTTTCAGCGAGCAAAATGTGGACCGACAACTGGCAGCGCATGCTGGTGGCAATCACCTGCTCTCGAACGGAAATCCCACCCTCGCTCCAACAATCGATCCTGAAATTTGTAGCCGAGCCGATGCAGCTTTCCCGCATCGAACAGGAATTTTCCGCCGGTGATCCGACGCCTGTGCGAGCGGCTGTCTTTTGCTTACTCGGGGAGAACAGGGGAAACGGAAAAAATAGTACGTTAAGGATTTTCCCGCGTCCGTAGCGGTCGAAATTGTCCCTCGTCGACTTTCCGGTTCTGGCGCCAAACGTAATCACCGGTCAGGTTGATGTGCTCCCAGCCGAGCGGTGACATATACTGCTGTAGGGAGTCGTCTTTCAAACTGCCGGCGTCGCGCAGCGACTGAGCAGCACGCTCCAAGTAAACGGTATTCCATAGCACGATCGCCGCCGTTACCAAGTTCAGGCCGCTGGCGCGGTACCGCTGCTGCTCGAACGTCCGGTCCCGGATTTCGCCGAGCCGGTGAATGAAGACCGCCCTGGCCAAGGCGTTGCGCGCCTCCCCCTTGTTTAGCCCGGCGTGCACGCGCCGGCGCAATTCGATGTTCTGCAGCCAGTCCAAGATGAACAGCGTCCGCTCGATGCGGCCCAGCTCGCGCAGTGCGAGCGCCAGGCCGTTCTGGCGTGGGTAGCTGCCGAGCTTGCGCAGCATGAGCGACGCCGTCACGGTGCCGTGCTTGATCGACGACGCCAGGCGCAAGATGTCGTCCCAGTGCGTGCGCACATGCTTGATGTTCAGGGGGCCGCCGATCATCGCCTTCAAACCCGGGTATTCCTGGACGGTTCCCGGAATGTACAGTTTCGTGTCGCCCAGGTCGCGTATCCGCGGTGCGAAGCGAAATCCGAGCATGTGCATCAGCGCAAACACGTGGTCAGTGAAGCCTGCCGTGTCCGTGTAGTGCTCCTCGATGCGCAAATCCGACTCATGGTAAAGCAGCCCGTCGAGCACATAGGTCGAATCGCGCATGCCGACGTTGACCATTTTGGTGCTGAACGGCGCGTACGTGTCCGAAATATGGGTGTAGACCATCTTTCCCGGCTCGGCGCCGTACTTCGGATTGATGTGGCCCGTGCTTTCGGCCCGGCCGCCGGCGCGGAAGCGCTGGCCATCCGACGATGAGGTGCTGCCGTCGCCCCAGTTCGCGGCGAATGGGTGGCGAAACTGGGTATTGACGAGATCGGCCAGACCGGCTGAATACGTCTCGTCGCGGATATGCCATGCCTGCAACCACGACAGCTTCGAGTAATTCGCTCCCGGGCTCGATTCCGCCATCTTGGTCAGGCCGAGGGTGATCGCGTCGGCCAGGATCGCCGAAAGCAGTAACGTCCGGTCTTGGACCTGCGCGCCGCTTTTCAGGTGCACGAAGTGGCGGGTGAACCCGGTCCAGTCGTCCACATCCATCAGTAACTCGGTGATTTTGATGCGCGGCAGAAGATTGCTGCTTTGGTCGATCAGCGCCTGCGCCGATTCTGGCACGATCGGATCCTGCGGCGTGATTTTCAAGCCTGTGGCGCTGATGATCGCATCGGGCAACTCGTTGGCCAGCGCGAGCCGGTTGACCGTACTCAGTTGCTGGTTCAGCAGCAGCACGCGCTCAAGCAGGTACTGGTCGAGGTCGGGATTGATCGCAATGGGCAGTGCGTGCGCCTTTTGGAGTGCGCTGAATTTGTCCGGCGGCAGTAAATAGTCTTCGAAATCCCGGAACTGGCGCGAGCCCAGAACAGAGATATCGCCAGAGCGCAGGGCATTTTTCAGTTCCGAGAGCGCGCAAATTTCGTAGAAGCGGCGATCGATACCCTCGCCGGTGAAGACCAGCGGCTTCCACCGCGCCTTGATGAAAGAGGTTGGGGCATCTTCCGGCACTTTGCGCGATCCGGTCGCGTTCATCTCGCGCACCACGTCAATGGCGTCCAAGACCGTTTGCGCCGCCGGCGCCGCCTTCAGTTTGAGCACGTCCAGGAGCTCGGGCGTATACCGGCGCAACGTGCCGTATTGCTCCCTTACCAGGTGCAAATGGTCGAATGTTTGCGGCTGGGCCAGCTGGGCCGCTTCGGTCACGCTTTGTTCGAACTCACTCCACGGCAGCACAGTTTCGATGGCGGCATACGGATCGCCGCCCGATTCCTTCGCCGCGACCAGCGCCCGGCCAATGCGCGAATACAGCCGCACCTTGTCGTTAAACGCCTTGCCCTGCTTTTGGAACTCCTGCTGATGCTTGTTCTTGGCGGAGCTGAAAAGTTTGACCATGATCCGGTCGTGCAAATCGATCAGCTCGTCGATGACGGTGGCCATGCCCTCGATCACGAGCGCGATCAGGGTCGCGTAACGTCGCTCGTCCTCGAAATCGCCCAGATCACGCGGCGTCATCTGCGCGCCTTCCCGCGCCATCTTCAGGAGTCGGTTCTGGTGGATCTGGCGGCCAATCCCGTCCGGCAAAGCGAGCGACTGGAATATCTTGAGGCGTTCGATGTGCTCCCGCACGTAGCGGGAATTTGGTCTCAACGGCGACTGACGCAGCCATACCAGCCAGGTGAGATTGATATCTGGCGCAACGTTGAGCAGGTTGTCCAATCCGCGCAGATGGTGCGGCTGCAGCGGTTCCAGCAGTATCCGGTAAATGCGCCGGTTGGCGCGCGTCACCGCTTCCGCGCAGGCCCGCTCAATGACCGACAGCGCCGGCAGAATGATGCGCCGCTGCCGTAATGTGTCCAAAGCTTGCGCCGCGAGTACCAGCCCTTTGTCGGTCTGCATGGCGAGGTCGGCAAGGCTATGCACCAGCGTGCGGAAGTCAGGCAGACCAAATGCGGACAGGCTGAGGTAGACGCGGAGTTCCTGAAAGTGTTCGCGTCGCGTTTCATCGCGCGCACCATACTGAGACCATGCGGCGGCGTCGCTGCGTATCTGCCGAGCGATCCAGTCGATTACCGGGTCCGGCACCGCCATGTCGCTAGCCATAGCGTATCCCGGATAACGCAGCAGGCAAAGCTGAACAGCGAAGCCAAGCCGGTTGGCGTCGCCGCGACGCTGCCGGATCAGGGATAAATCGGACTCGGTAAAGCTGTAGTGCCGAATCAGATCGTCTTCCCCTTCGGGCAAGGCCATCAGGTTGTCCCGCTCAGTGGCGGACAGAATGGAACGGCGGGGCATACGGGCTCCTGAACGATGGATGATTGCGCAAACGTTCGTTTGCGCAATCAAATGGCCGCACACGATTCCTATGGCGTTTACATGGTGCGTAAATGTATTGCATAATGATTGTCATTGGCAACAGGTTTGTGCTGAACGAACCGTATCGAGGAGCTAGCTGGTGGAACCGCAAGACGTGCAAGCTGCAGCAGTGACAACAACCGGCCTGGCCGGCGACATCCGCGTCCTGATCGACGAAGCGCGGGCCGGACTGGCCGCCACGGTCAATTCGGCCTTGACCATGCTGTACTGGCGCATTGGCCGGCGCATACGCGCCGAGGTGCTCCAAGGGGAGCGGGCCGGCTACGGCGAACAGATCGTCGCTTCGCTGGCGCGACAATTGGAAGCCGAGCACGGGCGCGGCTTCGGCGCCAAGAACCTGCGCCACATGCTGCGCTTTGGCGAGGTGTTCGAGGCCGAGGAAATTGTCTACGCACTGAGTAGACAATTGAGCTGGACCCATTTGCGCAGCCTGATCTACATCGACGATCCCCTCAAGCGGGCGTTCTATCTGGAAATGTGCCGCGACGAGGGTTGGAGCACCCGCACCTTGCAGGGCCGGCTCGATTCCATGTTGTTCGAGCGCACGGCGCTCTCGCGCAAGCCCGACGAATTGCTGGCAAGCGAACTGGCGACCCTGCGCGATCAAGGGGTGCTCGGCCCGAACCTCGTGCTGAAGGATCCCTACGTGCTGGACTTCCTGGGGCTGCGCGATCGCTACCTTGAAAAAGATCTCGAAGACGCTATCCTGCGCGAACTGGAAAATTTCTTGTTGGAGCTGGGGGCCGGCTTCAGCTTTGTCGCCCGTCAAAAACGGCTGCAAATCGACAACAACGATTTTTACATTGACTTGCTGTTCTACAACCGCCGCTTGCGGCGCCTGGTCGCCATCGAACTCAAGCTCGGCGAATTCAAGGCCGCTGACAAAGGCCAGATGGAGCTCTACCTGCGCTGGCTGGCCAAATATGAACAAGAACCTGGCGAAGCGCCACCACTAGGAATCATCCTCTGCACGGGCAAGAACCGTGAACAGATCGAATTGCTGGAGCTGGATCAAAGCGGCATTCATGTCGCCGAATACCTGACCGGCTTGCCGTCCCGGCAATTGCTGGAGCAAAAGCTGCACGAGGCGGTGGCGCTATCGAAGGCGCGGCTGGAGAATCGTCCCAGCCCGGATCGGCTCGATCCAACTGCATCCGAAGTCAAGTAAGAGAGGGCAAACTCATGCGAATCGGTTATGCCCGTGTCTCCACCCAAGACCAGGACAACACGGCACAGATCGCGGCGTTGAACGCGGCGGGGTGCGGACGGATATTTGAAGAGAAGGTGTCGGCTGGCCGTTGGAATTGTCCGGAACTGAGCCGCCTGCTCGATCATTTGCGCAAGGATGATGTGCTGGTTGTCTGGAAGCTCGACCGCCTGTCACGCTCGCTCAAGGACGTATTGACCCTCATGGATAGGGTCGAGAAAACCGGTGCTGGATTCCTCAGCCTTACCGAAGCCGTCGACACCACCTCACCGGCCGGGCGCATGATGATGCAAATTGTGGGATCGTTCGCCGAGTTCGAACGCGCCATGTTGCGCGAGCGCACCCACAGTGGCTTGTTGGCCGCCCGCGAAGAAGGCCGTATCGGCGGTCGCCGTCCCAAGCTCACGCCAACGCAACAAAAGGAAATTGTCCACCTGGTCAATTCTGGCCAGAAAACGGCCGCCGAATCCGCGCGCCTGTTCAATGTCCATCCGTCTACGGTGGCGCGACTGCTGGCCCGCAACAAACTCACAAATTAGCTGAGCAACCCGGGAAAAACCTTAGCGTACGATTTTTCCCGTTTCCCCTGTTCTCCCCATCAAGATACTGGGCGAAGGCGAGTGGATGCCAAAAAACATGGGGCCGACTACCGTCGTCAGTGGCGTAAGGTCCACCTTGGCATTGATGCGGCCACGCTGGAAATCCGGGCTATTGAAGTGACCGACAACGCCACAGGCGATGCGCCGATACTGCCATGCCTGCTTGACCAGATTCCCGCCGACGAGACCGTCTCAAGCGTCAGCGGTGATGGTGCCTACGACACCAAAGGTTGACATGAAGCGATCGCGCAACGTGGGGCACAGGCGGTCATCCCAACTCGCAAGAATGCCAAGCCATGGAAGGACCAGCGTCCTGGCGCCACAGCCCGCAACGCCATCCTTGCCACCACGCGCCTGCTGGGCAGGAAAATCTGGAAGAAGTGGAGCGGCTATAATCGGCGCAGCCTTGTCGAGACTAAGATGCGTTGCTTCAAGCTGCTTGGTGAGCGTGTCATGGCACGTGACTTCGACCGACAGGTCGCCGAACTGCAGGTCCGTGCCGCCAACCTTAATCGGTTTACCCGGTTGGGCACGCCCACGACTGTGGCGGTGACCATGCCGTAATTGCGCCTGGGGTTTGGGGAATTACGACCTCAGCTGATTTATGCAACAAAGCCCCGTCAAGCTGATCTCGACGCGTGGCTGAACCAGTTCTCGCCGGACAACCTGGCACCAGCCTGGTGCTGACGCCGTTGGTGTCAGTCGGCGTAGGCTGGGCATGTGGCTACAGCACAGGGTCAACATGATATGGTTTTGCCGGATTTCGCAGTTCGGCCTGTTCGCCACCGGGCTGCAGCAGAAATACCAGGGACTCAGCGGCTGAGTTTATCTAGTAAAAACCGCGTAAGCAGGCGGATATGCAGCATCCGGAACAACATGGCCTCGGCAAGTTTGAACGTGAAGAATCGTTGCAGCCACGCCAGGCGCTGGTAGCACATGTCGGATAGTATCGACGCTAGAACCCGTCTCGCGACAAAACGTTTTTTCGCTAGGAATTCCGGCCGGAAGATATCGATGATCAGGATATAGCGCTGGCAATCTGTGTTGTTCCAGGCCGCATGCGCATAAGCGTCGCAGAACATCATCAACTTCCCTTCCTGCCAGCTGCGGACTTCATCGGACACCTGAAATGCGCAATCGGGGGCCTGAGCGGGAATCGCTATGCCCATATGGCAGCGTATCGTCGCATTGGTGTCACCGCGGTGCGGATTGATCGCCGTATGCGGTTCCAACAAGCTGAATGAAGCGCTGCTGATGCCGGGTATGTCCTTCAGCAAGGCCCAGGTCTTGGGACATTGTGCGCAGTTATGCTTCAGCTCGTGCAGCCAGAACATCAGCGCGAAGGTTTTCCACCGCAGCGGCGACGAAGTTAGTTCATCGTTCGGATAGGGTATCAAGTGTATGATCTCATGCGCCAGCAGCGCCGCCAACTCATCGCGGATGATGGTCCATTGCGATTCGAGGCGGTCCACCCACGGGAAGTCGGACGGTTCAGAATAACACGGCTCGCTGCCGTCAAATTCCCCGCCATCCCGGGAAAACCAGAGTGTGGCCATGCGCTTCCTTCCGTGCCTGATAGGCGAACAATGAAATGGTCAGCAAATGAAGCCGCCGTCGACAACGATGCTTTGACCCGTGATGAAGCGCGCATCGTCGGACAAGAGGAAGCGCACGATGCCGGTTACATCATCGACCGAGCCCAGCCGTCCCATCGGCGTCAGCGCGATGATTTGCTGCTGTTCGGCCTGGCTAGTTGCCGCCAGCATATCGGTGCTCAACAAACCGGGCGCGACCATGTTCACGCGCACCGCGCGGGGACCGAGTTCCCGCGCGAGGCAGCGGCTGAAGCCTTCCAGCGCGCTCTTGGTCGCGCCATAGACAGACAAGCCGGAAAAGCCGCGCTTGCCCGAGATGGAACCGATGCTGATGATGGAGCCACCGTTTTCCCTGAGCAGATAGGGCACGACCTGGCGGGTCATGCGTATCACCGCCTCCAGGTTGATGCTCAACAGCCGGTGCAGCATGTCATCCGGCGTCAGCGACAAAAACTGGCCGTCGCTGATGCCGGCGTTATTCACCAGGCCGCCGATTGAGCCAAAATGACGGGCCACATCCTTGACGAATTTTTTCGATGCGTCGGCGTCGGCGACGTCCAGCGCGCGCCAGAAAAAATGCTCTCCGCCGGGATCGTCCGCGCGCAATTCGCGGATGAAGGCACTTTCGTGGCGGCTGCAGGTGGCGACGCGCCTCCCTTGCGCCAGGGCGTCGCGGACCAGCGCCTGGCCGATTCCACGGCTGCCGCCGGTGATGATGATCGCACTGGACTGCTGCATGTATGCCTCTCTTACTCAGGTTGCGGGACACCGGGCGGCGCGCTTAATCGACTTTCCAGACAAAATTGCTGGCCCGGCGGTGCGTTTCCACCGCATAGATCCAGCGCGCCAGCAACATCACCAACCTACCGAGTAGATGCGCCGGCCAGGCCATGGGACGCAACACATCGACGATCAGCACGGCGCGCAACTGGCTGGCATGATTGATAATTTCATGGTCCCAGCTATCGTCGAACAACACCGCCTCGCCCTCCTTCCATGTGTATTTCTTGTCGGTCAGCAGGATGAAGGGGGGATTTTGCTCTGGCACCTTCATGCCCAGGTGGTAGCGCAGGTAGTAGCGCGACGGGCTGGTGTGGCGGGGGATGGATTTCCCGGGATCGAGTATCGAAAAAAAGCCCTGGCACAGATACGGTATCGCCGCCAGCAACTCGCAGGTCCTGGGACATTGCTCGCGGTTGAATTTGGGCTTTTCGCCATAGCAATACAGCATGAACACATTCCAGTGCTTGTCCCGGTTGTAGCGCCCGGACGCATACAGCAAATCGTCGTCGATGTCATGGTAGCGTGGCATCCGGTGCTGCATCGGCAGCACTTGGTCCAGCTCCGCCCTGATCTCGGCGTAATGCTGTTCCAGCAGGCGCAAGGCTGGATACACCTGGTCGATATCGAAAAAGATGGGACGTTTGTCGCCGCCGATGAATAGATTGAATACGGGATTCAACACGCTGACAATCTTGTAGGTGATCAGCTTGTCCTTGGCCTGGTAATAGATTTTCTTAAAGTTCATGATGGCTTCCGTGTAAGTCATGAGGGTGGTCATGGCAGTCTTGGCGCCCTAGCGCCAGCACCCCGTTCAAGCCGCCAAAGGCGAATGAATTGCTCAAGGCATACGCGCCGCCATGGGCGCGGGGGGCGCCGTGGATGATGTTCAACGGGCAGCCGGGATCGGCTTGATGGCTGTCGCCGTTCGGTGGAATTTTTCCTTCGCGCAGCGCCAGTAAGGCAGCCACGCATTCCAGCGCGCCGCTGGCGCCCAGCGCGTGACCGTGCATCGCCTTGGACGAGGACACCGGCAAATCTCGCGCATGCGCGCCGAAGACGCTATGGATGGCCTGCGCCTCGGCGGCATCGTTCAATAGCGTGCCGGTGCCGTGGGCGTTGATGAAGCCCACTTGTGCCGCGTCCCAGCCGGCCGACCCCAGCGCTTGCGTCATGCAGCGCGCCATAGTCTGACTATCCGGGATCGTCCAGTCCGTGGCCGACGCATTCATCGCGAAACCGCATATCTCGCCCAAAATCGGCGCACCGCGCGCCTGCGCGGAAGCCAGTGATTCCAGCACCAGCACAGCGGCGCCCTCGCCCAGCACCATGCCGTTGCGATCGGCGCAAAACGGCCGGCAGCCGTCCGGCGACAGCACGCGCATCTGGCGCCACGAGCGGTATAGGCTGTACGAAGGCAGTTGTTCGCTGCCGCCGGCCAGCATGACATCGGCAAGGCCGCTGGCAATCAAATGATAGGCCTGGCCGATCGCATGCGTACCCGAGGCGCAGGCGGACGACACCGCATGCGACGGCCCCTGCAAACCATACGCCAGCGACACCGCGCCCACGGCGGAATTCGCCATGGCGCGGATGATAGTTTGTGGCGCCGGCGGACGCTGCTTGATATACACCCTATAAGTGGCCAGGTTGCGCGCCTCGTCGCCGCCGACGGCGCTGCCCAGCACCACGCCGATGGATTGCCGCCGCGCAAGCAATTGCGCCATGCCGGCCTGTTGCAGCGCCTGTTCGGCGGCGTGCAGCGCGAACACGGAAAAATCGTCCAGCGATTCCGGCGATATATGCGGCGGCAGCCGGTAGTGGCCGGGTAGCCGTACTTGGGCCGCAAGGTGTGCAACGGCTTCGCCGCCCCCCCATTGCTCTCCGCCGCGCTGGACCTCGGCGATGCCGCTACGCCCGGCGCACAGATGGTCCCAAAAATCCGCCAGGGTATTTCCGGCGGCCGAGATCACGCCCATGCCGGTGACGACTACGCGGCGCCGGCCGGTCAGGCTGTCCGTCATGGCGTCAGTCATATCGTGTGACCGCCACCACCGCGTTCAAGCCACCCAGCGCGAAGGAATTCGACAGGGCAGCCTGTATCCGTTGCTCGCGGCCCCGGTTGGGCACCACGTCCAGTCCGCACAATGGGTCCACCTCTAGGAAATTCGCCGTCGGCGGGATAAAGCCATGGTGCATGGCCAGCGTGGTCGCGATCAGCTCGAAGCCGCCCGACGCGCCCAGCGCGTGGCCGTGCACCGCCTTGGTGGATGATACGCACGGCGGCCTCGCGCCAAACACGTCGCGGATCGCCGCGCTTTCCACCTGGTCGTTGGCTTGCGTACCGGTGCCGTGGGCATTGATGTAGCTGACCTGTCCGGCGTCCAAGTCGGCCATGCGCAAGGCTTTACGCATGGCGTCCGCCGAGCCGCTGGCGCTGGGATTGACGGCATCCCGCGCATCCGAGCTCATACCCACGCCGGCCAGTTCGGCATAGATGCGCACGCCGCGCCGCCTAGCCGAAGCCAGCGTTTCCAGCGCCAGAACGCCGGCGCCCTCGCCCAGCGCCATGCCGCTACGGTGCAGCGAAAACGGCCGACAGGTATCCGTTGCCATCACGCCCATAGCTTCAAACGCCACTAGTGTGGAAAAGATCACATTGGCTTCGCTGCCGCCCGTCAGCGCGAAAGCGGCCTGGCCGTGCCTGAGCATCAGGTAGGCCTGGGCGATCGCGTGCGTCGCCGACGCGCAGCCGCTGTGCACCACGAAGGCTGGTCCGGTGAAGCCGAACTCCATCGAGATGGCAGCCACCGAAGCCTGGTGGTTGGTGCGCGGCACCAACGCAGGATTACAGCGCCGTTTTCCCAAATGAAAGAACCGCACCGCCTCCTGCTCACGGCTGGCTTCGCCGCCGCTGGTCGTGCCCAGGATCACCGCCACCTGCCGGGGATCGAGCGCCTGCGGATGCCAACTGGCGTCGCGCAGCGCTTCTTGCGCGGCAACCAGGGCATATTGTGCGAAGGGATCGAGCAGCGGCTGTTGTGCCGTGACGATATACTGGTGCAACTGGAAATCGTCGACGGGCGCCGCCATCGCGCTGACTTCGTGATTCGCCTGCGCTCGCTTGACCATGCGCAGCGCCGATTCGCCGCGCGACACCGCGTGCCAGAACGGCGCCACGCCAACGCCAAGCGCGGAGACACAGCCCAGGCCGGTAATCACGACGCGCTCGTCGTCGGGCGGCGCACCGGCCAACGTGCCGAGCCGCGCGCTGCTAAGCTTGGCGTCAACCATGGCTGCCCTGCACCTGGACGCGGGGCGTCAGCAAGCCTTCGATCAGCTGGACGGCGTCGTCTATGCACGCCAGCGTCATCAAGGTGTAGGGCTCGATTTCAATGTCGAAATAGTCGTTGATCTCGAAGACGATCATCGCCATTTCCAGTGACGAAATATTGTATTGGTCAAAGCGGGTGGCCGGCGTGAGTTCGGTTTCCGTCAACGACGGTTTGACTTTGCGGACTGCGACATAAATGACGTCTTCGATGCTGGGCATGGAATCGCTCCTTGAATGTTGAATGAATGTAGTCGCCGCCCGTCAGGCGGAGATCGCCACCTGCAGCGAACTCGTCAGGGTATTGCCCGCGCCCTCGCCCGCGCTCAGGATGTAGGTGGTGGTCACCGCCGGCGTCACCACCACCGTGCCGCTGGCCACCGCGTCGATGGGCACGCCCTGGCCGTTCGCCGTCAGCGTCCACGCCTGCGCGTGCACGGTCTGCCACGTCAGCGTGACCGGCGTACCGGCGCTGACCGGGGAAGCGCTGGCGACAAACACCTGGATCTGCAGCGCCGGATAATTGCCCAGGTATTGCACCAGCGGGCCGTTGGGACCGGTGGCCGTCAATTGGAAATACCCGGCGAATTGGTCGACCCGTCCCACGCCATTGGTCACGTAGAATTCGTAGCTGTTGGTGACGCCCACCGCCGGATAGCGGAAATAATCGATGGCCACCGGATTGAAGGGAATTTGCACGGTCTTCGTGGCCGGATTGCCGGCGCCGCTGGCCCACAAGGTATAGGTGGCGATATTGCTATTGCCTTGCAACATGGTCTTCGGCTGCACCGTCTGCGTGCCGGTTGCGGGCTTTTGCACCTGGCCCTGCGGCAGGCTCAAGGTGGTCTTTTCCGCATACGCGACGTCCCACTGCAAGGTCACGGAATCGTTGTAGTTGATGGGCGGGCTGTTTTGCGGATCGAAGCGATTGATCACCGGCTGGCTGATCGTGACGGTGACGCTGTCGCGGGCGAACTGCTGGTCCGGTGTCCACGCGGTCAGCGAATACGTCACTTGCGGCGCCTCGGGACTGATGTCGGACGACGGCGTGGTGACCAGCTGGCCCACCGTGTCGACCTGCACGTTCAGCGGCGAAATCGTCACGTAGGCGGCTTTGGCGGCCGTCCATTTGAGCGTGGTGGTCTGCTTCCTTCCCACGGTCGTGGGGATAGCCTGCGCAATGATGCTCAGCACGGCCTCGCTCTTGAGCACGGGGAATGCCGTGCCGGCGTCGCCGCTGCCGATATACTCCTGCAGCGCCACTTGGCTGCTGCCCTGGGTGGCGTTGATGATCACATTATTCAACTGGAACACCAGCGCGGCGTTCGCGGCCACGGTGAGGTTTCGCGTCGGCGATATCACGAAATTATATGGTCCGGGCGAGGCATATTTGCTGAAGCGCCAGCCCGGCGGCGCCTGGGTATTGATGTCGTTCAGGTCCGGCGTCAGGTCGGTCGCGCCGGTGCCGACCGGCAGTCCCAGATAGATTTCATCGTCGGTCGTCAGGTTCAGCGCGCTGGCGCCATTGCTGGCCACCAGCGTGAAATTGGCGCGGGTATTGGCTTGCACGCTGCCGGGGTTGAGCACATAGGCAAAGACGCAGGAGGTCATGTTGGTTCCTTCAATAATGGACGGATGGCGTGTGTTTCAACCAGGCCGGGCCGGCGCTAGGGACTGCCCTCCGCGCCGCTCAGTTTCAGCCAGCCTTCGCTCAGCACCGGCCGCGATGCCGGCAGGCCGGCCACCGAATCGCTGCTGGCCAGCGGCGCGCTTTCGCTCCATGTGGTCACGCCGGAACGCTCCACCCACGTCCATTTGCCGTTGATGGCGGCCGGCAGCGGCAACGCAATCTGCGCGGATTGCTGCGCCGTTTCCAGCAGCACCGGACCGGTGCGGAAGGTCACGAACATAGTCGACAGCGCCTTGTTGACGGGCCCGGCCGGCAGCGACAGCCATTGCACGGGCAGATAGCCGCTGATTGCCGGTATCCAGCCGCGCGGGTCGACCAGGATGGTCAGCGTATGGGTGGTGCTGCAGTCGGGCGGCAGGCTGAAGCCGGGATTGGCGACCACATAGGGGTTGGCGCCGGCGTCGGCATATGCCGCCGCGGCCGGCGCCGCCAGCAGGCCGTCGATCTGGTCCAGCATCTGCGCCGGCGCGATGCCGCTGGCGATCACGCGGCGCGGCACGGCCAGCGTCGGATCGTAGCCGTGGTAGGGATAGAAATGGCTGAAGTCGTCGTCCAGGAAATAGCCCATCACGCCGTTGTTGGACAGGCCGATATCGCCTATCCGCAGCGGCAATGGCACGCTGGTGAAACCATTCGTGACATTTTTCCCCGTGTTCAGATAGGACTGGTCGCAGGCCGGCGTGCCGTCGACGCCCAGCGTGACCAGCGCGCGCACCATCGCCAGCGGCCGCCCCAGCAGGATCGCCAGGTTGCCCTGCATGGGCTGGCCGAGCGGATCGACCTTCCACAAGCTGGCATCGATCACGTCGAGCAGGCTCTGCATCGCCGAACTGCCCTGCGCGGCCGACAGCAGCAAGCCGTTGACGAAACCGTTCAGGTGCCGCAGCGACGTGCCGAACTCGGGCGCGCCGCCCAGCACGGAATTACTACCCGGCACGGCATCCCAGCGCAAGCCCGTGCCATCCGAGGCGCCGTCGTCGCTGTTGTCGATCATCAGCACCTCGCCCAGGTTGTTGCCCTCCGCGTCGAACACCACCATGCTGTGGTCGATATGGTTGGGGATGACCCAGCCGCAGATGGGGCTGGTCTGGTCGGAACTGTTGCTGCGCACTGCGTCGTTGTCGAACTGTACCATGCGGAAGTCCAGCCGCTGGCCTTGCGTGACGCGCGGCGCCAGCTGCATATATTGTTGATTGCTGGTGCCGGCGCCGGGCGTCGTCAGGCTCTTGCTGCGTATCGGCACCAGGTTGTCGGACAGTTGCGAGCCGCGCAGGATCTGCCCGTAGGCGTCGACCACTTGCAGCCGGGTGAAGCGGAAGTGGCCGGCGTGGATGGGGAAGAACGGGCCGGCGGTGGCCGGCAGATAGCTGGCGGCGCTCAAGAGGTATTTCGCCACCGCCGCTTGCTGGATCGCGTTCAGCTTGCTCATCTTCAGCTGCTGCATGATCAGCTGCTGGACGACGCCCGACATCGATTGCGTGAGCACATCGAAGCGGCCGATGGTGGCGGCCATCTGGCGCAGCTGGTCGAGCTGGTACTGCGGCAGCGACGCAGCGTTGGGGTCGCTGTCCAGGAAATCGTTCAGCTTGTCCTTCAAGCCCTGCGCGCCCTCGCCGTTGACCAGGCTGCGCCCCGAATACAGCCCCGCCATCGCCGCCACTTGCGTGCCCAGCCATTCAAAATCGATTTCGCCCAGCACCCAGTCGTCCAGCATGTGCTGCGGCGTCAGCGCGCTGGGGTGCCACTCGATTTCCCAGTCCAGGAAGATCGGCGACCATGGCGGCGTCCACAGCGCCACCGACGATTTCATCGGCGGCACGCCCAGCATGCCGGCCGTCTCGGCCAGCGTGCGCGCATCGACATATTGCGTCGGGTTCCACAGCAGCGTTTGCTGCGCCTGGATTTGCTGCGTCAACGCGGCCAATTGCGCGGGCGTCGGCGTCACGCCGGCCTTGGCGAACGCGCGCTGGGCGATCAGGCGCGCGCTATTGGTGTCGAGCAAAAAGGTCTCGAACCAGTAGTCGCCCATTTCCTTGGGAATCAGCACGCCGGTCGGCCAGGCGATGTCGGCAAAGTCGGCCGTGTTCAGCGTTACATTCACATTCACCGCGTCGCTGCTGTAGACCACATGGATCGCGCGTATCGTCTGCCCGGTGAAGCGCGTGAACAATGCCGAGTCGTCGTCATAGATGCCGGGTGGCGCGAACTTGGTGTCCTGGTTGGCGCCGGCCAGCAAGATCACCGGATCCTGGCGATAGTCGAAGCGCGCCTGATTGACGGTATCGAGCGCCAGTTGCAGCGGCGCGATCCGCGCCAGCAGCTGCGCCTTGCTTTGTTCGAGCTGCGCGGCCTGGCCGGCGATCTGGCTGGACAGCGCATCGATTTGCGGCGTCAGGCTGGCGATCTGCTGCTGCACCAGCTGCATGATGGTCTGGTAGTCGGGGTCGGCGCGCGGGCAGTTTTCCTTTTTCCAGTAGGCCGCGTACAACTGCCACTGCAGCGCGGCCAGCAGGTCGGTATTGCTGTCCAGCGCGGCTTGCTGGCTGTTCAGGGCGGTCAGCGCATCGGTGGCGGACGCATCCAGCGGCACCGAATAGCTGCCCGAGGGGATGGTCCCCGACGACGAGGTTTGCCCGGACTGGTAGGCGATCCACTGCCGGCCGCCATCGCTGGAGGCGAAGCGCGCCGCCTGCGCCTGCATATAGAAGGCGCTGGGATTGCGCACATAGTCGAAAATCATGTCTTGCTGGAAGGCCAGCAGCAAATCCTCGGCGTCGGCGCTGCCGATGGCGCTGGCCAGCCAGGCCGACAGGGACTCGGCCGAATTCGCGCCCACGGCGACGGTGGGCGGCGTGGTGCCCTGCAAAATCGGATTGATGGGATAAAACGCGGCGGGGCCGTGCCACTGCAGGTTGTACACCATGCCGTGGCAAAGGTTTTGCGCCGGCCAGGCTTGCTGCGCCGGCGTCAGCGCCGGGCCGCCCGTGACCGGATGCTCAAGCAGCCAGGCTTGCCAATTCTGTTCGGCGTCCGCCAGGTCGGCATCGTTGCCGACCGTCCAGCGCATGCGCGCCATGATGTCTTGCCACTGCGCTTCGCTGGTAAAGCCGTCCGGCGTGGCGGGCGTTTTTCCATACAGCAGGTCGCACGAGGGCGTGGCGAACCAGCCGCAGACGCTGTAGCTGTACAAGCCGTTCGCGGCGCCCTGCATGTCGTCGTGGAAGGCCAGCACATTACTCATATTGTCGTAGATCGCCACGTAGCTGGGATCGCCCGGCCCCATCGCTTGCAGGAAGGGCTGGTCGTAGGTCGACGTCGTGCCGGCCCAGGCGCCGATATCGAAGCGCCGGCCGATCAGGTAGGCGGTCGTGCCGCCGCTGGGATCGGGGAAGCTGCGCGCGCCCTGCGGCCCCAGGTAATCGGATTCCAGCACCCATGCGGTGATGGCCGGCACATCGCCGGGCTCGGCGATAAAGCTGCGCGTCACCAGCCAGCGGTTGGGCAGCCAGGGATAGCTGACCCCGCCCAGCTCGTCGGTTTGTCCATGGCGCAAGGCGCTGGGCGGCGTCCAGATCAGCTGGATGCCCGTGGCCGGCGGCGTGCCGACCTGGAAGGCCGACGGCTGGACCTGCCCGCCGCGCAGCCCCAACTGGTCGTACTGGACGGCGACGGCGGCCCAGTCGCCGGTCTGGTTCTTTTGCCCCGTCATCAGCGCTTCCAGGTACAGCGGCGTGAACAGGCAGGGGCCGGCCCAGATCGGATTATTGATAGGCGTGCTCATATGACATTCCCATTGCAAGTTTTTCCCGTGCCGGGCTCGAACTGCTGCAAACCCGCGCCCTTGATCATCTGCACCGCGAACTGCGAGGCGGTGAACAGCGGCGGGCTGCCGTTGAGCGCGCCCTGCGCGTTGAGATTGGCGGTCAGGTCGGCCTGGATTTGCGCGATATCCAGCACGCCGGCCACGCTGGCGCGGAAAGTGATCGGCGAGGTGTAGGCATTGCCGTGCGCATCATTGATTTGCTGGCCTGCGGGGAACTTGCCGCCGACGCCGCGCAGCGCGACCTGGTATTGCGCTTGCGTGGTGGGCGGCGGCGGCGACCACGCCGGATTGCCGATGACGCCGAAATGCAAGCCTTCCGGCGGCTCGGAAAAATTCACCAGTTCGGGAACGCCGTTGAATATGCACAGCAGCACATTGTCCGACAGGCGGTCCATCCGCAGCAGCGGCAAGGCTTGCGTGCCGGCCTGGTCGCTGAAGGCACTCACCTCCATGCCCGGCCAGCCGGCCACCACCGCCGAGCGCAGCAGCACGCCGGTCAGCGTGCCGCCCACCGCCAGCGTGGCGGGCGCCGGCTTGCCGCGCAACTGCGCCCGCACCAGGCCTTGCGCCACGGCGGCCGCCTGCGCCGTCTGCTCGAAGGTGGTCAGGATATGCACATAATCCTGGGTCGACCCCAGGGCGATATTCACCGCGCCGTCGACCAGGCGATTGGTCCAGTTCTGGTCGACATAGAAAAACCGGATGGACTCGGGCGGCAGCATCGCCGCGTCCGGCACCAGGTATTCGAAGGGCACGCCGTACAGCAAGGTCAGCTGCGCCAGCCATTTGACGATGCCGTCAGGGATGACGATGGGCTCGTCGTCCTGGCCGGCGGCGCCGTCCGCCTGCGCGGCCGCCCTGGCCATATTCGCCACATTGGCCATCCTCAGCTTGGGCTGCCGCAGCGATTGCCGATACACTTCCAGCTGCTTCGTCTTGCCACTATGATTTGTGGACATGGAGTCTTCCTTCAATTCCCGGAACGGGCCTGCCCGCCGGTATGTTGTTTGCGAATGTTCAAGCCGCCCCGATGCACAGCCTACACATTGATATAGTTGCCATTCTGGTAGGTCTGGAAGACATTGTTGGCCACGCGGCCGCCATAGGTGCCGTCGTTGACGTCGATGACGATGGGGTGGGCCAGGCCGGCCAGCAGGTGCTGGTACGGTCCGTGAAAATTATCGTCCCACATCCCCGTCTGGCCGATCACCACCACTTGCTGATACGCGCCCAGCAGGGCGATCGCCGCCTCGGCGGCGGCGTTGTCAAAGGGGGAGTCGGTATTGGAAAACATCACCAGGTGCACGCCGGTGACGTTCGTGCCATTCCGGGCCAGCAAGCCGATGCACGAGGTGAATGCGGAAAAGCGCACCGTGCCGGCCGTTGCGTATTGTTGTTCGGCAATGCTCAGCGCATTGGCGGCGTGGGTAAAAACGTAGGACATGATGTTCTCCTGGGTTGTTGGAATGATTAAACCTTGGCCGCCTGCCGCAAGTGCTGCCGCAACAGGTACAAGGGGTCTTCGCCCGCCTGTATCCTTTCATTCAAGCCGGGCACCATGCCGGGCAGGCTGTCCGTGTCGCGCAAATGGTGGGCGGTGATGTACGCGGGGGCCGCCGCCGGCTGCGTAGCGCGGCTGAATAGTTGCAGCAGGGCCGGAGCCAGCACGGCCGCGCCCCCCGCCTGGCCGGTCTGCAAATTCCATTCATGGACAAAGGCTTGCAGATGGCTGGACGCCACCGTGCCCTGGATCGCCTGGTAGGAACGGATGCGCCATTCAAACAGCGCGCTCGCAAAGGCCGCGTCCGACAGCGCCAGCAACTGGCCGATTTGCCAGGCGCTGGCAAACGCCATGTTGAAGATGCCGTTGGTCTGGTCGTAGCGTATCGCCCGGTCGCTGTAAAAATACGGGCCCAGCGGGTCGGGCGCAGTCGGCACCGGCGTCAGCGGCCCGCGATACCATGAGGTGGTGACCTCGCCGCCGCGGGTGACGTTTTGCAGGGGCAGATAGCCGATTTCCAGCGCTTCCCTGGCCAGGGCCTCGGCGGCGCTCAGCGTGCCGGGAAACGGCGCGTGCGTCGGCTGCAGCAAGTCGACGCCGCCCCTGCCGCACAGGTTTTGCATATAGTCGAGAAAACTGCCGCGCGCGGCGGCCGCTGTGAACTTCCAGCTGGCCAGGCTGACCAGGCGTATCGTCGTGTATTGCGGCGCAATCGCGCCGCCGCCGTGCAAATGGTCCTGGTGGCCTTCCAGCGAGACGAGGAAACAGCTGTTTTCCTTGCCGGCCTGGGGCAGGCGATTGCCCACCACCACCGAGAACCAGCCATCGTCGACCATGCCCATGATTTCCTTTTGGTCGGTATTGACTTCGCGTACATGGGCCAGCATCGGCAACTCGGCCAGGGTTGGCGAAATCGTCCGGAAGACGGCCAGGTCCAGGTCGATCGCCAGCAGCTGCGAGGCCAGTTCGTCGGCAGTCAACCGGTCCGCATTGACCAGCGTCGGCGCCAGGATGGCCGGATCGCCGGGATTGATCAGCTGGGCGACGCTGATGGTTTTCGGCGTGGCGCCGTTCAGCTCGTCCGGATACATCATCAACAGCGCCAGCCACGGCGGGATCGTGCCGGTGTCGTCGCCGGCATCGGCCGTGTTGCCGTCGATGCTGCGCACCCACGGCAGTGTGCGCGTGCGCAGCACCACATGGGCCAGCACTTCCTCGTATTGGCCTACCATATTGGCCGGCGGGTAGACGCATTGCAAATCCTGCGGCGGCAACCGGAAGCGCGGCCCCGTCACGACAAAGGGATTTTCGACGCCGAAACTGTTATCGGCCGGCTGGGATTTCAGGCCATCCACCGTCTGCAGCGCCTGCAGCCAGTAACCGCCCGCCTGCAAGGGCGGCTCGGCGGCGCAATACAGGCGCATTTGGCCCGGCGCCAGGGGGCTGTCTTCGTCGGCGATAGCGAGATTGCTCATGAATCATCCTTTTGACTGCGACTGCGATGTGTATGCCGCACCAACAATACGGCCCGCTGTTGTTGCTTTACCGCTCCCCGCGCCGGCTCACGCGACCTGAATTCGGCAAACCGGCGGCGCCGCCCTCTCCGCCATGGCGTCGGCCGGCGGCGCGGCGTTGCATTGCATCAGGCCGGCCAGATCGTGTTCGGCGCCCACGTCGCCGGCAAAGCCCAGCACGCCCTGCAGCTGCGTCTGCGGGGCCGGCTGCACCAGCACCGTCAAGTCCCGCCGCGCGTCGGCGCCTGGCGGCACCGCATACAGATACGCTTGCATGCCGCCCAGATTGAGCACCGTCAGCGGCTGGGCGTCGGCCCCGTAGGCCGGCAGCGCCAGATCGTCGGTCCAGCACCATTGCACGCGGGCCGGCGCCGCGCCCGTCGCCAGCACGGCGATGGTGGCGACCTTGTCGAAGAATAAGGTTTCCATCCAGCCGGGCGCCAGGCCGCCGCCGGCCGTCGCCACCCGGTTGCCGGCCAGCACCGTGCTGCTGTCGAACAGGCCGCGTTTGGGAGGCCTCACCGGCGAATTCAGTTTCCGCGGCACTACCGGCGCCGCCTGCGGCCGCACCAAGCAGCCATCGCCCTGGAAGTAGTAATGATTCAAGCGCGTCCACTGGCTGTCGTGGTACCAGCCCGCCACCTGCGCCTCACCGGGGTGCCGCGTGATGGCGACCACTTCCTGCGTCAGTTCCGGCAGCAGGTGCTCGGCCGCGTCCGGATCGGCGATGCGCTGCTGCAGCGGTTCCTCGTATGCGTTGAAGGCGCAGACGCGCACCGGCAGCGCGCCGCTGATCGTCAGGCGCCGTGGCGCCTCGCTGCCCAGGCGGATGATGCCGGTGCTGCCCGGCGTCAGGCGCAGGTCGACCGCCGGGGCGCCGGCTTGCGGGGGCGCGGCTGGCGTGGCGCCCGGTCCCCTTCCCTGCGGCGCGGCCTTGGCCGTGGCGGCCATCGCCGCCCCATTCACCCAGGTACCGCGGCTGCGCTGGCGCAGCACGGGCAGCGCCGTCGCGGCCTTGCCCAGGCTCCGCCCGGCGGTGTTGGAGCGGTAGCTGCGGCTGGTGCCGATGATACGGCTGTCGGTAACGGGCGCGCCGGCCGCCGCGCGCAGCGCCTTGACGGGCGCCGGGATCACGGTCGCCGCCGCCGGACTGCTGCCCGGCGGCAGCAAGTCCATGCCCAGGGGCGCCAGGCTGGGCGGGGATTGGTAGAAATTCGTCACATTGTTTTGCAACACGGACAAATTCGGCGTGTCCATGGCCGGCTGGCCTAAGGCGCGCAAGGCGGCGTAGATGGCGCCCCGCAAAGGCACGACCGTCACCGGGTCCATGATGGTCGCGGCAATGACTTGCGCCCGCCCGGCCTGGCTGCCGGGGGCTTGCGCCGGGTATTGCGGCGTCCATGCGAAGGGCAGCGGCAACGGCCCCAGGGTCACGTTTTTCAACGTCAGCAAGGCTATCGGCCCGACCGGCGCGTAGAGCAAGACCTGGGAGCCCAGCAAAGCCGCGCCCAGCAGGCTGCCGGGGATGGTTTTCGCCGCTGGTACGCCGTTGGGATCGAACGCGGATTTCGACCACAGCGCTTCCGGCGCGCCCGTTTGCGTGACGCCCAGCTGGATTTGCCGCTGGTCCAGGTTGACCGCCGTCCATTTTTGCGTTTGCGTATCCCAGCCCAGCAAGGTCACCACCAGCGCGCTGGTGACGGATGGCTGCGCCATCGGCGCGATGCCGATGGCCGGACCGCTGAAGCTCTGCGCGCTGCCGGTGAATTGCAAGGTCGTGGCGGGGATCACCGTCGTCAAATTCAGTGCGAACGGGGTCTGGATGATCCAGCCCAGGCCGGGATAATCTTCGATCAAGCCCTGGCCGGCCTGCATTTTCAATACGGCATACGCCTGGCTGAGCGGCGCCTGCGGCGTGGGCGCGGCGGCGGCCAGCATCAGCAATTGCGGATGGGCGCGTTTTTCCAGGCTGGCGGGCGACGTGCTGTGGTCGCTGTCCACCGGCGGCAAAAAGCTTTGCTGGAAGGCGTCCCACGCCAGCGGCTGCGTGCCCGGCTTGACCTGGCCGGTATCGCCGAACGGTATCGTGAACGAAATCACATACCAGTCGACCGAGACTTCGCCGGCGATCGGCGGTCCCCAGAGGATCAGGCGGGCGCCGATTTGCGCCGTCAGCGACAGCTTGACGCCGGCGATTTCCGTTTCGAAGCCGGCGCCCACCGAGACGTGCCCGTTCATCAGGAAATAGAAGGGTTGCCACTGGATCAGGAAGTCCACGCCGGCATTGAACCAGGCGCGCAACGGGCCCGTCTCAAACAGCACGTTCAGATAGCCGCCCGCCATGATCGCCGACGGCGTCAGCGCGAAATACGCGCCGCCGTTGATGCTCATCGAGCCGATGCCGATGTCCATGGGCCAGTTGAAGCCAAGCCGGGGCACGACGGGATAGTAGTCCGGCACGCTGAACGCGGGGTTGTAGCCGCCCAGCGTGATGACGAAATCGCCGGCGTGCTCGCCGTTGTACCAGACCGTCGCGGCAAAGCCCCCGGTCAGCTTGCAATCCTTGGACAGCACGAAGGAATTCGGCGTCAGTTGCGCCCGCGCTGAAATCACGCCCTCGGAGGGGTGGAAGGACACCAGCAGCGCCAGTTCCACATAGGCCAGCGCGTTCTGCGGCTTGGCGTTCGGCGGGAAGGAGGCGGAACTGATGCCGATCAGGTCGATGGCGAACTCGCGGCCGAAACGCACGATCAGCAGCGCAAACGAATTGAGCAATTGATAGGTCGAGAATGAAATGCCGCCCGCCACCCAGTACTGGCCGATTTCCGGGAACACCACGTCGGACAAGACCCGCAGCGCGTTGTTCGGATCATCGCCGCCGAACTGGCTGCTGTCGACCGCGCCCAGCACCAGCGGGAATTGGTTGATGCCGCTGGGCTCGGGAATTTTCAGATTGCGGTTGTAGGCGAAGCCCGCCGCGATGCCGTTGATAAAGAACGCCGGATCGGGCCCCAGCGGGATATTCAGGTTGGCGAAGATGAACAGCGAGGCGGCCTTTTCGCCGTCCGGCTGTTGCGGATCGACCGGCACCAGCGCGTAGGAGCCGACCGCCATCAGGCCGAACTTGGCCATCTTAACGGTGGCGCTGCCGTTGTATTGCAAGGGATTGTCGAGTTTCAGGAAGCCGCCGGCAATCTCGACCGAGCCGCCGCTGAAGCTGACGTCGATGCCGGCCAGGTCCAGCGTGTAGGCGCTGTAGTCGAGCGGCGTCTTGACCGGCATGCCGATCGACAAGGTGTCGAGGCCGATGTACAGCCCGGCCATCGTGACGCTGCCGTCGAACAGCACGCCCAGCAGGTAATCGCGCTGATCCCAGCCCACGCCGATCTTGTTCGCATACAGCGGGCCGAAGCTGCGCTGGACGTCGAACCACATCTGGGTTTCGCTGCTGCCGTCGGCGCTGAAAAGGTCCACGTACAGATCCTTCACGTACGCGGCCTGCACGGAGAAGCCGGGATTGGTGGCGGCGTTGTCGCTTTGCGGCGAACTGGCGCTGCCCGAGCCCAGCAGATTCTGCGCGACCGGATTGACCTTGCCGCCCGACACGGCGGCGTTCGGCGCCAGCGAGATCGCGATCTCCGACAGCGTCACGCCGCCGCCGAACGATTGCACCGGCGACGACTGGTCGAAATCGAAGGTGATCAGGCCGCGCGGCTGCACCGCCTTCATCGAGAAGCGGCTCAGTTGCACCAGGTTCTGGTTGTCCTTGCCGTGGAAATCCAGGCCGATGTTCACCAGTTCCAGCAGCAGCTTGCTGAAATCGGGCGCGCTGGTGGAAATCGGCACGTACAGCGACACGCCGCCCTTCAGCGAGGCGTCGCCACCGGCGTTCTTGATCCAGTCGGTGGCTTCGTCGCCCAGCTGGAAGGTAACGTACGGAACGGCCGCCAGTTCCATGTCCGGCACCATCACGCGGATGCCGAAATAATCGGCCATGCCGTCGCGCGGCCCCAGCCAGATGCCGCCGGACTTGCCGATGCTGATCAGCTGGAATTCCTTGGCCAGCAGCGCGCGGAAGAAACCGGCGATAAACTGCTCCAGCGTCAGGCTGGCCAGCGCGCTGAAGCTGTTCAGCATGTACAATGACTTTTGCTGTATCACCAGCTGCGAGGCTAGCAGCACCTGGGATGCCGACGGCCCAGCATTGTTGGGGAACAGCGGCGCGTCCAGCCACTGTTTCACCGACGCCTGGTTCAACACGAGGATGGAGACGTAGCGCGGCACGATATTGAGCAAAATCGATTCCAGCCACGATAATATCGCCGCGCCCCACTTCGACGCGTCCGGTTCGTTGAAGAAAGTCGGCAGCAACTCGCGGTAGTACGCGCTGTCCGTCGCCGGGCCGCCGGCCGGGTCGAAGCCGAGGATGAAGCGCGCATCGGCCACCGAGAAGCGCATCGCCAGCTTCGGCCCGCAATCGTCCTGCAGCGGCGCCAGGACCGACAACTGGAAGTTCAGCTGCGGCGTAAAGCCGGAGACCGGCGTGCCGTCGTCATGGACCGGGATGCCCACGCCGGTCGGCGCGATGGCCAGCACGATGCTGTCGCCGGCCGGCAGGTTCAGTTCCACCCACAAGCCCACCTGCAGCACGCCCGACAGCGTTTGCAGCCCCGTCACCAGCGTCACCGGCAGCGTGGCGGAGGGCTGGTATTTCAACAGGCCGGCGACCGCGGCGATACCAATGAAATACGGCGACAACAAGGTCACGGCGGCGCCCACGCTGGCCGGCGCGTTCGCCACCGACAGCCGGCCCGTCAGCCACGCCAGCGCGGCCGCGCCGACCGCGTCCGCACCCTGGTCGGTCTTGGCGATCAAGTCCGCCACCAGTTGTGGCACTTGCAAGGCGGTGCCGGCGCTGCGCAGGTTGTACACGAATTCCTCGGCGCCGGCCTTCGCCAGCTGGTCCAGCAAGACGCCGGTCAAGCTGTTCAGCAGGGCTTGCGCCGTCTGCTTCACGGCTTTCAGCACCAGCGTTTGCCAGCCGGGGAAAGGCAGGACTTGGAAGGTCTGGCCGCTTTCGACCTGCCCCGCCGACAGCAGGAAGCCGTGGTCGTAGCCGGCGTTGAGCAGCAAGGTGGTGTCCGCGCCGATCTTGCCGCTCAGCGCGAGCGCGCCGGACAGCCCCGGCTGGAAGTTCGTGCCCAACGACAGCGAGAAAGAAAACGCTTGCAGCGCGACGCCGTCGGCCAGCGGCAGGCTGGTTTTGGCCGGCAAGCCGGGAGTGATGCTGAAGGTTTGCGCGTCGACATTGGCGACCAGGTCGATTTGCTGGCTGTACGGCAGGCCGAAGATCCTGATGCCATTGGTGATCGGCATGACGCCCACGCCATTTGCCGCCGTGCTGGGGGCTGTGACGGTGGCCAGCACGCGTCCCAGCGTGGCGATGTTCAGGTGGCCGTTGGCGCCCAGCACGGCGTCGCCCAGCAACCAGGCCAGCGGGTCGTCAAACAGGCCCAGCGGCGATTTGGTGTACCACCGCTTGCTGCCCGGATCTTCGAAGGCCAGGCCCAGCGCGCTCATGGCGGTGCGCGCCAGTTGGTATTGGTTCAGCAGCCGCGCATCGACCACCTGCGTCAGGAAGGTCGCCAGCGCAAACGACGGCGCCAGCACGGTGACCTGGTGGAGGAACACCTGGGCATCGAAGGGGTATAAGCTCAGCGCCTGCGGGATCGGCTGGCTGCCATCGCCCCAGCACAGGCCCACCTTCAGCGCGGCCCGCGCCGTATCGGTGACGGCCACCGTCAAGCCGGCGCGCACATCGAGCTGCACGGCGGCCGAGTACAGCGAAGCGTTGGCGGCGAGCTGGCGGCTTCGCAAATCCGCGCTGAGGTCGCCATTGATTTGCAGCAGTTCGCCCAGCATGACGGGTTTGACCAGGCTGAGGCGGAACACGGCGCCCTGCGAGACCGTCAGTTGCAGCGGGCCCAGCACGACGGGATCAATTTGCAGGCTGAGCTGGTCGACCAGCGTGGCCAGCTTGTCCGGGTCGCCGATCAGCGCGCCGAAGCGGTCTTGCAACTGCGTCGCCGGATGGGCCAGCACGTCCACCCAGTCGTACACGCACGGCGCGAAACCCTGGGCCTGATCCTTGACCAGGCCCAGCGCATTCAGGATTTGCAGCAAGGCCAGCGGCACCGTCGGCAGGGTGATGCCCGTGACCGCCTGCAGCAGCGCCACCGCTTGCGCGCGGGTAGCGTTGTCGGCAAACAGAGCGATGCCCCGGTCGCGGAAGAAGTCCAGCGGCGCGGCCAGCATCGCGGTCCAGCCGGCCGTGTCCACGGCCGCGCTGCGCTGGTTGCCGTCGACCGGCATGACCAGGTTCATCATGGCCAGTACCTGGTAGGCGTTGTTGATGGCGCTGTTGGCCAGCAGCGGCGTCAATAGCTGGTCCACGCCGAAGTTCAGCATGGCGTAGAACGAGGCTATCCATTGGCTGCTTTGGGTTTGCAACTGCTGCAGATCGTAGCTCTGCGGACCGGCGCCCGCGTCGATCATCAGCTGCACCTGCGGTTGCAGGACCAGGGCGCCGTTGAGCACGCTCACCTCCAATCCCAGCTGCAGCGACAGCAGGCTGCCGGAATTCACGCCGGCTATGATGATGGGCAAGGGCTTGGCCGGCATCAGCAGCGTCCTCAGCCTGAAGCTCGGCAGCGTCGCCGCCTGCGTCGCCCCGACCAGCGGGATGTCCACGCAGCGCAACAGCAGCAGGGTTTGCGCGGCGATCGCCGGCGTGCTGCAGCCGAAGCTGCGCTGCAGCCCCAGGCCCAGCGTGGCGCCGGCGCCTTCCGTCCACACCGCCAGGTCGAAGCCGCCCGGCAGCGCCAGCGGCACCGCCCATGGCGCGTCCGCCACGCCCTGCCCGCTCACCGCCGGCACGGCGCCGTCGCCGGTCACCGACCAGCCCAGCAAGGCCAGCGCGGCCTGGGCATACTCGGCGTCCGCCAGCAAGGCCGTCAATTGACGCTGCAGGTCGCCCAGCGGATCGGCAAAGCCGTTCAGCTTCAGCACCGGCATATTGGCGGGCCAGTCCATGCCGGCCGGGACGAAGGCCGCCAGGTTGGGCAGCAGGCCCAGCACCGCGTTCAGCGCCAGGCCGGGCCGGTTGCCCGTGCGGTAGACCGCCACCCCGGCCAGCGCCTGCACGATGGGCGCGAACGTCGCGGCCTGCTTGCTGACCAACTGGGCCAGCGCATCGCTGTCGCTGAACACCATGGACTCGCCCACCGGCAAGCGGGTGCCGTCGACGATCACGGCCGGCTGGCCCACCGTCATATTCCAGTTCCAGCTGGCGTTCGGCGACCAATAGCCGCTGAAGCTGGCGCCTGCGATCGCCACCGCGGCGCCGGCCACGGTCGGCGTGGTGAAATCCTGCGGCAGGCCCAGGTCCACGGCGATGCCGGGGAAGATGCAGGCCTGCACCGCGGTGTCGCCCGCGCTGGCCGGCAATTGCAGGCTCAAGGCATAGACCTTGATCGTGATATCGAGTTCGACCGCATCGCCAAAGCTGACGTCCGGCGCCAGCTGCAAGCCCAGCGTCAGATTCTTCGCGGCGCCGTCGTCGCCGTCGACATAGGCCAGCAGCGACGCCGGCAGGCTGCCCTTGGTCAGGCTGAACAGCCAGGGATCGGTCGCCGTGCCGGTGCCCGCCACGCTGGCACCACCGCCGGCGGCGCTGTCGAACAGGGCCGCCGCCGCTTGCAGCAGGTAGTAGATCGGCAGCTGTACGCCGATCAGGTTCGCTTGCTGCACCAGCGCGTGGTAGTAGTTGGCTAGCGCCACCACCGGATTCTGGAAGGTGGCCACCAGCTGGCCGGCGCTGAACGGCGGCGGCAGCGACGCCGGCCACTGTAGCGGCGCGACGACGTCCGGCGCTATCACGCCCAGCAAGATGGCGGCCTGATGGCCGTAGGAGGCGCCGTCGTTGAGCCCGAACACGGCGGCAAACGCGGCGTCCACCAGTTGGTACAATTCATCGAGCAGCTGGTCGACCAACTGCCCCGGCTGCGTCAAGTCTATCGTGGCGTAGGTCCCGGTCGGCGTGCTCACGCCCGTCAGCTGGAATGCCGGCACGACTTTCAGCGCCAGGGTCGGGCTCTGGAATACGGCGACGCCGGCGCTGACGCTGCCGAACACGTATTGCGCCGTGCCGACGAGGCCTTCAAACAGCGGTTGGCCGGCGGTGGTATTGGTCAGCGCGATGCCCATGTTCAGGTTCAGGAAGCGGGTGCTGACGCCGACCTGCCCGCTCGTGGCGAGCGAAAACTGGGCCAGGTCGAGTTGGGCCTGCATCAGAATCTGTGCCGGCGCGCTGCCCAGCCGTATGCCCACGCCGCTGAAATTCAAGCCCGGCAGCAAATAGCGCACCCCCGCCTCGTCGACCTGGGTGACCATCGAAAAGGACAGCTTGCCGTAGCCGGGGTCGTCAAATATCGGGCTCAGGTAGGGGGCGGCCGCCGTGCCGCTGCCGCTGACGTCGGGCGAGCCGATGCCCAGCAAGGCGGCGATCGCGCCCATCCACGCGGGGAAGGCATCGTCCTGCGCCAGCAGGCTGTTGAACCAGTTGACGAACGGCGTGTAGAGCGGCGCGCCTGCGCGCGCCTGGGTCAGCAGCTGGTCCCAGCCCAGCAGCGGCAGGCGCACCACCGAATTCGGCACGATGGGCGACAGGCCAAAGATGGGCAGCAGATTGCTGGCGCGGCTGTCCTGGCCCAGCACCTGCTCCAGCGCGGAGACAAACAGCGTGGCCACCGTGGACAACCATTCCTGCGGCGTGATTTGCGCGATCTGGCTCAGGTTGCGGTCGGACGGCGTGGTTTCCGTGGGCAGCTGCAACTGCAGGATCACCACCGACAGGTCGACCGTGGGACTGCCCAGCACGTCCAGCAGCGCGCTGAACTTGACGCCGTTGAAGGAAAAGCCGTTAGTGTCGATGATGCTGGCCTTATCGGCGCCGGCGAATTCCACACCCATGTTCAGCGGATAATTGGCCTGGCCCAGCACCAGCGACATGCCGCCCGCGCCTATCTTCAACACCGGCAGCAAGCCCCAGACCCGCACGTCTATCGCGCTGACGCCGGCCGCCACGCCATCGGCCGTGAACGCCCACTGGTGCAGGATGCCGATGCCGAAGATCTGGTCGCCGTCCGGCAGCGCCGCGTCCTGCGGATAGTTCACCAGATAAAAGCCGGTGGCCTTCAGGCTGCTGGGGTTGGGAATCGGATACCAGACGCCCATCGCCCCCAGGTCCTGCGCCGGCATGCCCAGCGCGCTGGCCGAGACTTCGCCCAGCAAGGCGGAAAACAGCGACGCGATATGCGCGCCGTTGCTGGACAGGTTACCCCCCGTCTCGGTCAGCGGATTCTGAAACCAGGCGGCGTTAAGTTCGTAGCTGTTGCCGCCGCCTGGGGCCGGGCGCAGGATGCCGATCGCTAAACCCAGCTGCACCAGGGTCGGAGCCAGTTGCGCTCCATCGAAGATGACGGGGCTATCCAAGATGAGCCTCACTGCGTGAATTGTTGGGTGACATCGCTACCCCTTTCGCTTCATCGCGCGGTTGCGCCCGCGCCGCCGCTGCGTCCATGACCGTCGTTCCCCTGTCCGCCTATACCAGGTGGACTTCCACCCGCCCCAGGGCGCCGTCCGCGCCCGCGCTGCCGTCCATGCCGCGCAAGCCCAGCGCGCCGTCGGGATGGCCGAGGCCGGGTATGCCGCCGCGCCCGCCCGCGCCACCGGCGCCGCCGCGCGCCGCTGTCAGCACGGTGCTGTAGCCAGCGCCAGGCGCCAGCGCGGCGATCCACACCTGCATCTGCCCGCCATTGCCGCCCGCGCCGCCCTGCCCGCCCGCGCCGCCCGTGCCGCCGCGCCCGCCCACCGTCATTTTTTTGGTCGCCGGGTCCATCCAACCCTGGCCGCCCCGGCCGCCGCGGCCGCCCTCGCCGCCCTCGCCGCCGGCGCCCGCCGTGATTTCAAACAGCGCGTTGCCGTGCAGGCAGGCGATGGTAATCCTGGCGCTGCTGCTATCGCTGCCGTTCGAGCCGGCGTTGGCGTTGCCGCCATAGCCGCCGGCGCCGCCTTGCTGTCCTGGGCCGTCGCCGGCGGCGCCGTCGGTGCCCGGCACGCCATCAAGGCCGCGGGCACCGGCCTGACCGGCCAGCAGAAAATGCGCTTCGCCGTCCTGGCACAGGCAGTTGTCCACCACCAGTTCGGTCGGCATCGCCAGCGTCAGGCGCGCGCCCGCCGCCAGTGTCAGCGTTTCGATCAACAGCAACGCGCGCTCCTGCCAGGGCCCTTGCACGCGCAACTGCTGCCCCGGCGCCAGCGTCAGTTCGCGCAACGCGAACACGGCGATGTGGTTGCGCTCGACGCGCAAGGGGGCGAGATCCGACAGCGGCGCTTCCCAGGCCAATACCAGGCTGTCGGGATCGGCCTGCGCGCGCGGCGCCGGCGGCGCCAGCTGGCCGTGCTCCACGCCGTAATAGTCCAGCTGGCGCAGGAAGTACGCGCTGGCGCTACCCTTCAATGCAGTCATCCTCCCCCCGGATTCAGTAAGGACAGGTAGGTCGACAGCGCGTGCCAGGTCGTGCCGTTATACGGATCGAGCGCGCCCCCCGACAGTGTCACCGGCGTGCCCAGCGTGGACAGGAATCCCAGCAAGGGCAGCGCCGGCGCGATGTCCATCGGGCGCGCCACCTGAAAATTCACGCCGGCCAGGGCGCTGGCGGCATAGCTGTTAACAAAGGCGGTGTTCGCCGCCGGCGGACTGCCGAAGGTGTACACGCCCGCCACGGCACGCTTGCCCTGCAGCGGGTGCTGCAGCAAGTCGACCGCCATAAGGTTGGCCAGCGCACCGCCGACGTCGTGCCCCGTCAGCAGCACGGGCTTGTTGCCGGCGGCGTTCAGCGCCGCGCTGAGCTGGTCGCGGCCAGCCGCATACAGGTCGACCAGCGGCTTGGCATACTGCCCGTAATTCGCGCTGAGCCATGCCGGCGCCGAGGGGAAGGCGTTGCTGACCAGCTGTATCAATTCCATCCAGGTCACCGTGCCGCGCAGCGCCACCACCAGGTTGTCCGGGCTTTCAAACAGGCTGGCCCACACCGCGCCGCCGATGCTGATGTTTTGGTTCAATAGATAGGGGCTGTATTGAAACGCCGGCATGCTGCCGGGATGCTGGTACATCTGGTAAGCCACGGCCGACAGTTTAGCCAACGTAAACGCTAGCACCGGATCGAAGCCCGCCGCGCCGCTGGCGCTGCCGGGCGTGCCGGGTGCCGGCGGCTGGCCCGTCAAAAGCTGCTGATAATACGGACCGTCGCGCTCCACCCACGGGCTGTCGTAGACGGGGATGAGCAAGGGCAGGTTTTGCTGCGCGCCGGCGTTCACATAGCCGCTGGCCGGCAGCGGCTGCGATGGGAATTGGTCGGCGCCGGCCAGCACGCGGTAGGCGGCCGGCACGTTGGCGGCAAAGAAGGCCGCAAAAGCGGGGTCCACGGCGGGGGGGCAGGAAAACACATACGAGGACAGCGTGGCCACGTGCGACGGCGACACCGTTTTACCCGGCCGCAAATCCAGCGAGGCCAGTTGCGCCACCGGCGCGCCCGGCCCCAGGCCGGTCACGACCAGCGGCAAGGTGATCGCGAAGGCCGGGATGCTTTGCTTGATGCGCGCGATATCGGCGCACAGCTGGGCACGTATCGCGCCATACATTTGCACGAACCCCGCATCGACCTGCAGGACGTCGCTGTTGTTGCCGACGATATTGGCGCTGACTTGGGTCAGCAAATGATTGTCGTCGGGCGTGTAGTAGGAAATGAAATCGCTCCACGGCGCGCCGACGATCAAGGCGCAGACGGTCGGTTGCGAGCTGGGATAGGCGGCCAGATAATATTGGCTGCCGCCGGCCGCGCTGCCTGCCGAGTGGCTGTAAATCACTTCCCAGTCGCCGGGCAGGTATAAATTCTCCAGCGATTGATTCGCCAGCGCCGCCAGGCCGACCAGTTGCGCGGCAAGCGCGGCGTCATAGCCGCCGGCTGGCGCGGCGGCCCTTTCGTCCGCCCCGCTCATGTCGGCTCCGTTGCGGTCGCCTGCTGTACGACGATCACCCCGTTGCGGCCGATATTGCCCGGACTGCCGGGCGTGCCGGCCGCGCCCGCGCTGCCGTTCGGCGCATTGCTGCCGACGCCCTGGGGCGCCACTTCATTGGCGCCGCCGGTGCCGCCCGCGCCCGCCAGGCCGCCCGCACCGGCCGCGCCGCCGCTGCCGCCCAGCGAGTGCGGTTGCACCTCGCCGGCGCTCATGTTTTGGTAGGTCACGGTGATGTTGCCGCCATCGCCGCCGTTGGCCCCGTTGCCGCCGAAGCCGCCATTGCCGCCCGCGCCGCCGGTGCCGCCGGTGGCCGTCTGGCACGGTGCGGAAGAACCGGAAAAGCACGAGCTTTCGGCATTGCCGGTCATCTGCCCCGCCGCGCCGCCATTCCCGCCGGGGCCACCAGCACCGCCGGCGCCACCGGTCCCACCCGCGCCTCCTTGCGACGCGATCACCAGCGGGCCGATGATGGTATTGAGGTTAAGGGCCACCGCCGGTGCCGGATAGGCGGGTAAGCCGGGCAAGGCGCTGGCGCCGTTGCCGCCCGTCTGCCCGTTTTGGCCGTTGCTGGAGCAATTGCATTTGGGGCAGTCGCCGCTGCCGCCCGATTTCAGCGATCCTGGCGTCCCGGCCATCCCCACCGCGCCCGCCGCGCCGCTGGCCGCCGCTGGTTGACTGCCGCCATCCTTGCCGACCACACGTATCGTTGCATTGTCTAGTATCGACATACACCACTCCCTCAAAGTCCCGCGCACGGAGGCGCGGGCTGGTATCAATAAAAGGCCGCCGGGCAAGCGCAACCGCGCCGCGCCTGCACAACATGCGGAATATGGAAACTGAGTTTTATCACTGGCCTTCCGACCGCACTATAAGATTTGCCGGTGCGCCGCTGGCGCCGGGCGGGCCGGGCTGGCCGGCCGAACCCGGCTGGCCAGCCGTCCCGCCGCCGCCACCGCCGCCGCCCCCTTGTCCACCGCCGCCGGGGCTGCCGCCCAGGCCGCCGGACAAGACCGGGTTAGCCAGTGAGAACGTCGTGCCCGGGGCCATCGTCGTGTAATACAGCACAACTTGCGGCCCATCGGCACCCTTGCCGCCGCTCATGCCGTCACTGCCATTGCCGCCGTTACCGCCGTTGCCGCCGGCCAGCGCGCCGCAGCGGCTGTTGGGCATGGCGGCCGCGCCATTGCCGCCATTCCCGCCATTCCCGCCGTTGGCGCCGCTACCGCCGTTGCCGCCCGTTCCGCCGGAAAGTGCCACCTGCACCAAACCCCTGACATCGCCCAGGTGCACCACGCAGTTGCTGAGGATGGCGCCGTCCCAGCCGGGCAACGCCTTGCCCGCCGGGCTGCCGGCGCTGCCGTCCGTGGCGGCCTGCTGGTTGATGCAGGTGGGCGGTTGGGAAGAGATGGGCTGCGGAATAGGCGGGATCGTGATCATTTTCTGGCAACCCTGGACTGCGTTCGTGCCGGTGGCACCGGCCATGCCGGCGGCCCCATTCATGCCCGCAGCGCCATTCGCGCCAATAATCTGGATAGTTGGAATTCCCATGATCGCTCCTGTAGAGTGGTTGGCGCAACGGCGACGCGTGACTACTGCGGCGCTTCCGACCGTACCGCAAGATTTCCCTGTGCGCCGCTGGCGCCGGGCCGGCCTGCCGAACCTGGCTGGCCGCCACCGCCGGCGCTGCCGCCCAAGCCGCCAGACAAGACCGAGCTATCCATGGAGAACGTCGTGCCCGGATCCATCGCCGTGTAATAGAGCACGACTTGCGGCCCGTCGGCGCCCTTGCCGCCGTTCATGCCGTCACTGCCATTGCCGCCGTTGCCGCCGCTGCCGCCGGCCAGCGCGCCGCAGGGACTGTCGGGCAGGGCTGCGACGCCAATGCCGCCATTGCCGCCGTTCCCCCCGTTGGCGCCGTTACCTCCATTGCCGCCCGTGCCGCCGGAAAACTTCACCTGCACCAAACCGCTGACATGCCCCAGGTGCAGGACGCAGCTGCTGGTGATCGTGCCGTCCCGGCCGGCCGAAGCCATGCCCGCCGCGCTGCCGGCGGTGCCGTTCGTGGTGGCCTGCTGGTTGACGCAGGTCGGCGGTTTGGCAGAGACAGTGATGGGCTGCGGCGAAATCGGGAGCGTGATCGTGATCATTTTCAGGCACCCCTGGACCGCGTCCCTGCCGGTGGCGCCAGCCGTGCCGGCAACCGCATGCGTGCCCGCGGCGCCACTCGTGCCGAAAATCTGGATAACTGGAATTCCCACGATCGCTCCTGTAGAGTGGCTGGCGCAACGGCGGCGCCTGATTACTGCGGCGCCGCTTCCGAACGCACCGACAGATTGCCGGCCAGGCCGCTGGCGCCCGCCTGGCCAGCCTTGCCTGGCGAGCCGGTTGCGCCGGGTGTGGTGCCGGTGCCGCCGGTGCCGCCGGCGCCCGCCACGCCACCGGTGCCGCCGCTCAGCACCGAGGTATCCATCGAAAAGGTGGTGCCGGGAGCCATGGACGTGTAATACACGACGATATTCGGGCCGTTCCCGCCCTTACCGCCATTCTGGCCATCGCTGCCATTGCTGCCGGCCCCGCCGGTGCCCGCCGGAAGCACGCCGCAGGGACTGGCGGCAGCCGCCCCTGCGCCGCCATTGCCGCCATTGCCGCCGGCCGCACCGTTGCCGCCATTGCCGCCAGTGCCGCCGCCATAGACGACTTGCACCACGCCGCTGACGGCGCCGAGGTGAAACACACCGCTTTGCGTGATCGTGCCGTCTGCCCCGGCCGAGCCCGTGCCACCGTCCGAACCTTTGGTGCCATCGGTGGCGGCGACCGCATTGACGCAGGTGGGATTCTTGCCGCCACTACTCGAGCCCTGCTGGGCGGCATTGCCCGCGTTGCCGGGCGTACCGGCGACGCCATTGGTGCCGGCCGCGCCGTTGGCGCCGGCGATTTGAATAGTCGGAATAGCCATACCAGCTCCTTATGTGTTTTGGCTGGTGAATGCCTGGGCGTCCAGCGACAGGGGTGTTTTCACCAAAATATAGCCGCCCTCTTCCACTGTCACCGTGCCGTAAACCAGCGTGGTCGGGCCGCCATTTTTCGTATCGATAATTAATGGATTATTGTTGGTGATAATCTTGTCTTCCGCCGCATAGACTGCCATCTGCATAGGGAAATGAATCGCATTGATATGCTCTTCATAATCCTTGACCTTGCTGGAATTTCCCATCATATAAGCGTGCATTGCCTGATTTACGGCTTCATGGTGTTCCAGCGTCATGCTGTCCTTCAGTTTGCAGACATCGCCGCCACACTCCGTCAGACTAGGCGCTGACAACGTCGCCAGCGGCTGCGGATAGCGGACGAAAGCATCGCTTGCGCGCCCCTGAATATATTCCTCATCCTGGCAGCCGCCATATTTGCTCAATTCTTGGATATTTGCCACATTGATGATTTTGGCTGGCGCGATCGCCGCATTGGCGGCTGGATGTCCGAGCACCACGCCTTTACCGCCATTCTCGGTGGTCAACGTCTTAGGTACGGTGGCCGGGTCGATGCCAAATGAACGGCATTTCGCTTCGAATTTAGCTTTTTGGTCGCTGCTTAAATCGTTGAACAGTTTAGTCATGATATCGCTCCGTTGAATGATGCGGCCTGCGGGAGGCCCGGAATGTCCGCGGCGGGCAGCGGAATTATTCTTTCTTGCAATAAACACGAGCAAATGCCAGCGTGTCGTTCAAGACATCGTTATAGCCGATGATCTTGGTCGGCCCCAGGGCCTTGATTTCATCAAGGACAGCGCGCGTGTTGCTGCAATACTGCACATCGCCTCGTGCCATGTCCGTGTGCTTACTGGACGACGATGAATACACGAAAAAGTCCTTGTCGCAATGTAAGTGCGGATATTTCGAGGCACCGGCGACATAAGCCTGGTTACTGCAATAATTTTTCTTGTAGTCGTCAGCGTGAGCCGAACCAGCGACTGTCAACGCGGCAAGAACGAAGGTAACAGCCATGATCTTAGTTTTCATTTTCAATTCCTAATTTCAATATCCGACATTGATCTTAATCAAAGAAACAGGATAAGCCGACCAGAAATAGTAAAGTAGTAAAGTGCAGCATACAACATGAAATACAGTGTGAACCGTATATAGGGACGCGACACTGGGACAGTGTCGCTGCTACACATGAATTAATCATGCCAAGTTAGTTTAAACGAAGGGTGCGCAAAAAAAATAGCCGTGCCCTTTATAAAAACAGTAGCGAGGAACTAGGCTCCTTTACTTTTTAAACCTCTTTTTTACTATCCATTTTTTTTCGGACCATGTCAACAAGTAAACAACGCTATTGTGAAATAATTATGTAACTGTTCAGCATGAGCAGTGTTTCAAAAAACAGTTGTAAACCTTTTCAAACCGGCTCATCATGCTGTCATGGCAAAAAAACGTACCCCTCCCGATCTCTCCGCCCTGACGCGCGGTGAGCTTGA
>NZ_PEBS01000023.1 GCF_002869965.1 Janthinobacterium sp. ROICE36 | reverse complement strand
ACAAACCACGTTCACTTTCGCCGCTTACAACCTGACGCGCATGGCGACGATCTTTGGCTGGCGTTTATCGGCGGTGGTTGGATAACTCCGTCCATAGAGTACGGGAAGCGCTAAAAAATGTCAAAAAACGGCCTGAAAAGTGGCTGAAAACTGCTTTTTAGGCAAAATGCGGCTTCCAGCCCGAAAAATTCGCATGTCTGGCGACAAAATCCGAAGGACTGGGGTCTTTTTTCAACACCCTGCTAACGATGCTTGGCTTTGCGAGCGGGTGGATTGTCAAAAGATTGCCCTAAGGAATAGACTTGCCCCTGTAGTTGACGTTATCATGTTTTTGTAAGTGTCGGTGTCTGATCAGTCAGCGCAGTGGTGAAACAGGGTGACAGGCGGGAGTGAGCATGGGCATGGCGAATGATGCGTGATGTGCCGGGCGGCTTGCGGCCTGGCGGCGGGATGGGCAGGGCAGCGGTGCGCCGCTGCTGCCGCGCATTGCTGCTGGCGTTCTGTGTCGCCGCAGCCCCTGTCGCTTTGCCGGCATCGGCGCCCGTCGCTGCGCCACCGCACCAGGGCCAGCGCGTGCTGTTCCTTAACGCCTACGATTATGGCCGCGCCGGCGTGGAATCGTACACGCGCACCTATGTGGCCGCCATGGCCGCCGCGGGCCTGGCCAGCGAAGACATCATGGTTGAGCACCTCAACTTGAATACCCAGCGCGACCCTGCACAGCGCAATGCCATGCGTGATTTGTTGCTTTTAAGATACACCAAGATGGCGGGGCGCAAGGCCGACCTGATCATCGCCATGCAGCAGCCGGCGCTCGATTTCCTGTTGTCGGACCTGGCGCCGCTGGCGCGCGGCGTGCCGGTGCTGGCGATGAATACCTCGGGCAAGGCCTTGCCACCCGGCAGTCCTGCTGCCATCTGGCAGCAAAAGGCGAATGTGGATTTTCCCGGTACCCTGGCGCAAGCCATGGCCCTGTTTCCGGCAACCCAAACCATCGTCATGGCCGTCGGCGCCAGCGAGGCCGACCAGGTTTTGAAGCACAACATGCAGCAGGCGGCGCTGGCGTGGCAGGGCAAGGTGGCCATGCAGTATCTCGATGGCCACACCCTGGAGCAGATGCGCGCGGCGGTGGCGCACTTGCCCTCCCATACCTTGCTGGTGACGGGCAATGTCAACCGCGACGTGGACGGCAACATCGCCACTCCCGTGCAATTCTCCGAGCAACTGGCGCGACTGGCCAATGTGCCCACCTTTGGCATGTACAACGCGACGGTCGGCAAGGGCATCCTTGGCGGCTCCATCCTGCACATCGAACAGGCCGCGCAACAGGTGGCGCAGATGTCGCTGGCGGCGCTCGATGGCAAGGCGCCTGCCGCGCCGGGCGCCTTGCTGCCGCCGGCCCGCCCGCTGCCCATGTATGACTGGGAACAGCTGCAGCGCTGGGATGCGGACATCAGCCGGCTGCCGCCGCAGACCCTGTTCTTCAACCGTCCGCCGCAACTGTGGCACGAGCACCGCGTCGCCGTGCTGCTGGTGGGCGGCGTCTTCATCCTGATGGCGGGCTTGCTGAGCGCCTTGCTGCTGCAGCGGCGGCGCCTGCGCCGCGCCGAGAGCGAGGCGCGCGAGAGCGAGCAGCGCTTCCGCATCCTGGTCGAGCATGCGCCGGAAGCCATCCTAGTGTACGACCTGGACCTGGACCGCTTCGTCGACGCCAACAGCAGCGCGCAGCGCACGCTGGGCCTGTCGCGCGAGGCGCTGCTGGCACGCGGGCCGTTCGACCTGTATAGCGACAAGCAGCCCGATGGCCTGCCGCTTGGGCTGATGATGGAAGAACATCTGCGCCGCGCCATGCTGGGTGAACCCATCCTGGTTGAACGCCATGTGCGGCGCGCCGACGGCAGCATTTTTCCCTGCGAAGTACGGCTGGTCAAATTGCCCATGGAAGGGCGGCGCCTGGTGCGTAGCGGCATCGTCGACATTTCCGAGCGCAAGCACAGCGAGCAGGAATTGCTCGGCTACCGCGACCATCTGGAAGAACTGGTGCAGCAGCGCACGGCCGCCCTGTCGGTGGCCGTCACCGAGGCCGAATCGGCGAATCGCGCGAAAAGCGTCTTCCTGGCCAACATGAGCCACGAATTGCGCACGCCCTTGAATTCCGTGATCGGTTTTTCACAGATGATGGCCGATTCGAGCAGCATGTTCGACGAAGAAAAGCATAACCTGGCCATCATCAACCGTGCCGGCCATCATTTGCTGACCTTGATCAACGACATTCTCGAATTGTCGAAAATCGAGGCGGGCCGCATGCAGTTGCAAACGGCACCCGTCGACTTGAATGGCTTGCTCGACGAGGTGCTCGAAATGGTGCGCATGCGCTCGAGCGACCAGGGCATCGCGCTGCAGCTCGAACGTTCCGGCGTGCCGCCGCTGCTGCGCCTCGATGGCGCCAAGCTGCGCCAGGTGCTCCTGAATCTGCTGTCGAATGCGCTCAAGTTCATCGAGCAGGGCAGCGTGACCTTGTCGCTGGCATGCCAGGCGGCAGAAGATGGGCAAATGGCGCTGGCGTTTGCCGTGCGCGATACGGGCAGCGGCATCGCGGAAGCGGACCTGGAGCGCATCTTTGAGCCGTTCGTGCAGGCCGACAGCGCGGTGGCGCAGGCCGGCACGGGGCTGGGGCTGACCATTTCGCGCGAATTCGTGCGCCTGATGGGCGGCGAGCTGCGCGTCGATTCCACGCTGGGCGCCGGCTCCGTATTCCGTTTCGACCTGCGCGCGCCGGTGCTGCAGCAGCCGGCCATCGCGGCGCTGGCGCCGGGCCGCGTGGCACGCCTGCCGCCGGGCCAGCGCGGGCGCATGGTGCTGCTGGTCGATGATGACGACAACTGCCGCAGGCTGCTGGCCGGCTTGCTGGCGCCGCTGGGTTTCCAGCTACAGGAAGCGGCGGGCGGCGTGCAGGCGCAAGCCATGCTGGCGGCGCAGCGCTACGACATGGTGCTGAGCGACTGGCGCATGCCGGACATGGATGGCCTGGCGCTGACGCGCTGGCTGCGCGCGCAAACGGCGCTGGTGCAGCCGCGCCTGGTGATCATGACGGCCTCCGCCTTCGAGGAAGAAAAGCAGGAGGCGCTGGCGGCCGGCGCCGACGGCTTCCTGCGCAAACCGATCGAGCAGGAACACCTGTTCGCCATGCTGGAGCAGCAACTGGGCGTGCGCTTCCAGCGCAACGCCGCCGCGCCGCCGCGCGTGCCGGCGGCGGCCTTTGACTTGCAGCAGGCGCTGGGACAGCTGGGCGCAGCCGAACGGCAGGCGCTGCTCGAATCCGTGCAAGCCCTCGATTTGCGGCGCAGTGCCATCGTGCTGGCCGGCGTGGCCACCAGTCTGCCGCAGCTGGCCGCGCACATCGCCGCCATGCTGGAACAGCACCAGTACCAGACGCTGTGTGCCTTGCTGGCGCAGCTGGCCAGCGAGCCGCAGGGCGAAGACGCATGACTTTTCACGCACCCAAAGGCGCCCGTCTGGGCAGCGTATCCATCGTGTTGGCCGTCAGCGTGGCGCTGACCTGTGTCGTCACTGCGCTGCTGCTGGTGTTTGCCGTGCTGTTTTACCAGTCCGAACGCGAGCAGCGCTGGCAGCAACTGCATCGCAGCCTGGCCGTCAGCGCGGACCAGCTGGCCGTGGCCATCGAACTGCCATTGTGGAATCTCGATGAAAAGCAGATGCAGGCCATTCTGCGCAGCATGCTGGGCAAGCGCGAACTGGTGGCCAGCTCCCTCACGCCGGGCATCGGCAAGGAAGCGCTGGTCTTGCGCCGCAATGCGGCCGGGGCCATCGTCACCCTTTCCTCGCTGTCCGCCGAACCGGGCTGGCTGATGCAGCGGCGCCCCGTGACGATCGGTGGACAAGTCATCGGCAGCGTTGCCGTGTACGCGACGCCGGCCCCCCTGTATGCGCAGCTGCGGCAGCGCGCGCTGGGCATCGGCGCCATGATCGTGGCGCTCGACGTGATCCTGGTGGCCAGCATCTGGCTGCTCACGTGGTGTCTGATGCTCAAGCCCCTGAAGGCGATCGGCCAGTATGCGGCGGGCGTCCAGGCGGGGCAGGGCGAAGCGTTCGGCACGCCGCCGAAAGCGTGGTTCCTGGGCGAGCTGCGCACTCTGTACCGTTCCATCCGCGACATGGTGGCGCTGCTCGATAGCCGCTACCGCGCCCTGCAACGCAGCGAGGAGCGCGTGCAGATGGCGACCGGCGCGGCCAGCATCGGTATATGGGACTGGAATGTCAGCGGCGGCGCATTGCAGTGGGATGAGCAGATGTACGCGCAGTTCAAGGCCGATGCGGGCGGCGGCATGTCGCCGGCGGCGATCTGGCGCGCGGCGCTGGTGCCGGCCGATGTGCCGGCCGCCAAGGCGGCCCTGCGCGCCGCGCTGGGCGCCGGCCAGGCATTCACGCACGAATACCGCATCCTGTGGCCCGATGGCGCCATTCGCTACATCAAGGCCGTTGCCGTGATTTTCCGCGACGGCTGCGGCCTGCCCTTGCGCCTGGTGGGGTCGAACTACGACATCACCGCGCACCGCGAGGCGGAATTGGAACTGCTGCGCCACCGCCATCACCTGGAAGAACTGGTGGCCGAGCGCACGAGCGCCTTGTCGGTGGCCGTCAGCCAGGCGCAGGCGGCGAACCGCGCCAAGAGCACCTTTCTGGCGAACATGAGCCATGAACTGCGCACGCCCTTGAATTCCGTGATCGGCTTTTCGCGCCTGATGGCCGCCTCGCCCAACATGCAGGACGATGAAAAGCGCAATCTGGCCATCATCCACCGCTCCGGCAATCATTTGCTCACCCTGATCAATGAAATCCTCGAACTGTCGAAGGGCGAGGCGGGACGCTTGCAGGCGCAGACGGCCGTGGTGGCGCTGGCGCCCCTGTTGCAGGAAGTGATGGACATGCTGGGCATGCGCGCCGAGCAGCAGGGACTGGTCCTGCGCCTCGATTGCGCGGACTTGCCGGCGGCCGTGCTGCTCGACGCGACGCGCTTGCGCCAGGTGCTGCTGAACCTGATGTCGAACGCCGTCAAGTTCGCCGGCAGCGGCGAGGTCACCTTGCGCGTGCGCGGCGAGCGGCGCGATGAGGCCACGTGGCGTTTGTCGTTCGCCGTCAGCGACACGGGCATCGGCATCGCCGCAGAAGACCAGCAGCGCATCTTCGAGCCCTTCGTGCAGGCCGACAGCGCGGGACCGAAGGATGGCACGGGCCTGGGGCTGGCCATCTCGCGCGAATTCGTGCAGTTGATGAAAGGCGAACTGACGCTGGAGTCCACGCCGGGGCAGGGTGCCACCTTCCGTTTCAGCATACCCGCGCAGGCGGCCGAAGCGCCCGTGCAGGTGCCCGTGCCGCTGCCTGTTGCGGCGCACGAGGCTCCGCCGCCACTGCGGGCGCAAGACTTGCTTCTGCTGGCCGGGGAAGAGCGCGCCGCCTTGCTGGTGGCGCTGCGCGAATTGAACCTGGCCAGGGTGGCACAACTGCTGGCAACCCTGCCTGCAGCGGCGGCACCGTTGCTGGCGCCCCTGCAGGCCATGCTCGACCAGCACCAGTACCGTCAGCTGTGCGTCTTGCTGGAGAGCGAGGGCGCGCTGGCGCATACTTGAAAGTGTGGGCTGACAACATCGAATTCGATGAAAAGACGGACTAAGTGCCGCGCATGGATGGTGCTAAATTGCAATAGAGATTATGATGATAGTACGTAGTTCATCGCAAAGAAATGTCTTGTCCAGCGTGGCAATCGACCGCCGCGCCTCATCCAAAGCTGAGAGAACTGCTACATGCACCGCGATTTTTTGGAAGTGAATGCTAAGGGTGAAGTACTGATCGTTGAAGATACGCCGGCTTCGCTGAAGTTGTTGAGCGATTTGCTGGGTGGCGCCGGCTATGCGGTGCGCCAGGCGCCGAACGGTGAACTGGCCCTGTGGACGGCCCAGGCGCGCCCGCCGGAGCTGATCCTGCTCGACGTGCGCATGCCGGGTCTCGACGGTTTTGAAGTCTGCCGCCGCCTGAAGGAGATACCGTCCCTGCGCCAGGTGCCGGTGATCTTCCTGTCGGCCCAGTACGATACGGACGACAAGGTGCGTGGCTTTGCGCTGGGCGCCGTCGATTTCATCGCCAAGCCCTTCCAGGCCGAGGAAATCCTGGCCCGCACCGATGCGCACGTGCGCCTGGGGCGGGCGCAGTTGCAGCTGGCGCAGGAGCGCGCCAACCTGGAGCGGCGCGTGGCCGAGCGCACGGCCGAACTGGAGCAGGTGGCCAGCACGCTGGCGCGCGAAGTACAGATCCGCCGCGCCAACGAAGAATTGCTGCGCCTGTCGGGCCAGGTCTTCGAGGCCACCCAGGATGCCATTTTGATCACGGATCCGGCCGGCGTCATCGTCACGGCCAATCCCGCTTTTACACGCATCACCGGCTATGCGGCGCAGGAAGTGGTGGGCACGGACATCATGCGCCTGCATGCCGAGCACACGGGCGAAGCGGTGCTGCAGGCCCTGCGCCAGGGCTTGCGCAGCAGCGGCTGCTGGTCGGGCGAGGTGCAAACGCGGCGCAAGGGCGGCAACACCTATCCCTGTTTGCTCAGCGCCTCCACCGTGTACGGGCCCGATGGCGCCATCGTCAACTACGTGGGTGTTTTTCTCGATATCAGCGAGCGCAAGGCCGAGCAGCATCTGATCGACTTCCTCTCCTACCACGATGCGCTGACCGGCTTGCCGAACCGGGTGCTGCTGCGCGAGCGCTTCGAACAGGCGCGCGCGAACGCCCTGCGCGACTGCCAGCAAGTGGTGCTGATGTGCCTGGACCTGGACCGCTTCAAGAATATCAACGATTCGCACGGCCAGGCCGTGGGCGACAAGGCGCTGCAAGTGGTGGCGCGTTTCCTGTCCGGCTGCGTGCGCGAGGGCGACACGGTGGTGCGCCAGGGCGGCGACGAATTCCAGATCCTGTTGCAGGACGATGCCCTGCTGGGGCGCACGCTTGCGCTGGCGCAAACCATCCTGGCCGGCTTGCGCGAAGAACTCAGTGTCGATGGTGAGCGCCTGGCGCTGACCACCAGTATCGGCATCGCCCTGTGCCCGGCCGACGGCGACAGCCTCGACGACGTGCTGCGCCACGCCGACACGGCTCTGGTGCGCGCCAAGGAAATGGGGCGCGACCACTATGCTTTCTTCACGGAGCGCATGGGCAGCGATATCCGCGCCCGCCTGGCCATGCAGCAGCAACTGCGCGGCGCCATCTGCCGCGATGAATTCGAAGTGCATTACCAGCCACAGATGTGTTTGCACACGGGGGCCATGCTGGGCGCGGAAGCATTATTGCGCTGGAATAACCCGGTGCTGGGCAATGTGCCGCCAGGCCTGTTCATCGCACTGGCCGAGGAATACGGCTCGATCACGGCCATCGGCGAATGGGTGCTCGAAAGCGTCTGCGCGCAGATCCGCGCCTGGCACGACGCGGGCCTGGGCAGCATCAAGGTGGCCGTCAATCTGTCCGGTAAACAGTTCGCGCAGGACCGCACGGTGCCGTTCGTCGAGGCGGTATTGCGCAAATACGGCATCGCGCCCGCCTGCCTTGGCATCGAAATCACGGAAAGTACGGTGATGGGCGACCCGGACAAGGCCGTGGCGGCCCTGACGCGCCTGAAGGATATCGGCGTGGGCATTTCGCTCGACGACTTCGGCACCGGCTATTCCAGCCTGGGCTACCTGAAGCGCTTTCCCATCGACGTGCTGAAAATCGACAAATCCTTTGTCGACGACGTCACCACCAGCAGCAGCGACGCGGCCATCGCCCGTTCCGTCATTTCGCTGGCACACAACCTTGACATGCGCGTCATCGCCGAAGGGGTAGAAACGCGTGAACAGGTGGACTTCCTGACGGAGCACGGCTGCGACGAAATGCAGGGCTATTATTTCAGCCGGCCCCTGGCCGCCGCACCATTCACGGCCTTGCTGCGCGAAAGGCGCACCCTGGCCTGAGCGCCGCGGTGCGGCCGATGCACCATGCCGGTGCATCCGCCGCAGCGTGGTGCGCAATGCGCACTTTTCCTTCCCCTAACGCTGGCACATATCCTGCTTAGGTAATCGCTTATTTACACGATTGCCCCGCATGCCAGACAGCACCCACACAGCCATGCCCTCACAGGCCAGCGCACACGGCGCCTGGCAGGCGCATTTGCGCCTGGGCTTCGCGCTGCACGATGGCGTTAGCCGCCTGGTCGAGCGCAGGCATAGCGGCCCCTTGCGCGTGCAAAAGCCCCTGTACCCGGAAGGCGATGCCGTCTGCCACGCCATCATCATCCATCCGCCTGGCGGCGTGGTGGGCGGCGACCAGCTGGCCGTCGACGTCACGGTGGGCGAAGGCGCGCACGCGTTTCTCACGTCGCCGGGCGCCGCCAAGTGGTACCGCGCGAATAGCCACGTCTCGGGCCAGCACATCGTGCTGCGCGCGGGTAGCGGCGCCGCCATCGAGTGGCTGCCGCAGGAGAGCATCTTTTTCAACCAGGCGTGCGTGCGCCTGCGCCACGAGGTCGAATTGGCGCTGAACGCCAGCTACATCGGCTGCGACATCGTCTGCCTGGGCCGCAGCGCCTCGGGCGAAATTTTCAAGGAGGGCAGCATCGCCCAGCAGGTGCAGATTCGCCGCGGCGGCAAGCTGCTGTGGTGGGAGCAGGGTGTGCTGGCCGCCGGCGGCGCGCTGATGGCCAGTCCCCTGGGCCTGGCTGGCCACACGGTATGCGCCACCCTGATCGCTGTCGGCCCACCCGTTTCCCCCACCGTGCTGGCCGCCTTGCGCGAGATCACTGTGCCTGCCGGCGCCGTATTTGGCGCCACGCAGATGAAATCGCTGGTGGTGGTGCGCCTGCTGTGCGGCGATAGCGAGGCTGCGCGCAGGATCATGCTGGCCGCCTGGCAGCTGCTGCGCCCCGCCATGCTGGGACGCGACGCCGTCGTGCCCCGCATATGGAACACTTGAACAGGAAAGAAGCGCAAGGAAAACCATGGACCTGACTCCCCGCGAAAAAGACAAGCTGCTCATTTTTACTGCTGCGTTGCTGGCCGAACGGCGCCTGGCGCGCGGCTTGAAATTGAATTATCCGGAAGCGGTGGCCCTGATCAGCGCCGCCATCATGGAAGGGGCGCGCGACGGCAAGTCGGTGGCGCAGCTGATGTCGGACGGCACGAAGATACTTTCGCGCGCCGACGTCATGGATGGCATCGCCGAGATGATCCCGGATATCCAGGTGGAGGCGACCTTCCCCGATGGCAGCAAGCTGGTGACCGTGCACCACCCGATACCGTAAGCAAACAAGTGACATTGACAGGAGCCGATCATGACCCCAGGCGAATATAGATTGGAAGAAGGCGAAATCAGCTTGAATGCGGGCCGCGCCACGGCCACGGTGGTGGTGGCCAACCGGGGCGACCGGCCGATCCAGGTGGGCTCGCACTTCCACTTTTTTGAAGTCAATCCGGCGCTGGCTTTCGAGCGCTGGCGCGCCTATGGCATGCGTTTGAACATCACAGCCGGCACCGCCGTGCGCTTCGAGCCGGGCCAGCAGCGTACGGTGGAGCTGGTGGCGCTGGCGGGCGAACGCAAGGTTTACGGCTTCAATGGCGAAGTGATGGGCACACTGCAAGACACGCCACCAGGAAAGGATTGAGATGGCCAGCATTCCCCGCAGCGCGTATGCCGAGATGTTCGGCCCCACCAAGGGCGACCGCATCCGCCTGGCCGACACGGAACTGTTCATCGAGATCGAGCATGACTATGCGATCTATGGCGAAGAAGTGAAATTCGGCGGCGGCAAGGTGATCCGCGACGGCATGGGCCAGTCGCAGCGCTGCGCGGCCGAGGTGATGGATACCGTCATCACGAATGCCGTCATCCTCGACCACTGGGGCATCGTGAAGGCCGATATCGGCTTGAAAAATGGCTTGATCTTCGGCATCGGCAAGGCGGGCAACCCCGACATCCAGCCCGGCGTGACCTTGCCCATCGGCGGCGCCACGGAAATCATCGCCGGCGAGGGCTTGATCGTCACGGCAGGCGGCGTCGACACGCATATCCACTTCATCTGCCCGCAGCAGATCGAGGAAGCGCTGATGAGCGGCGTGACCACCATGTTGGGCGGCGGCACGGGACCGGCTACGGGAACGGCCGCCACCACCTGCACGCCGGGGCCATGGCACCTCCACGCCATGCTGGCGGCCGCCGACGCCTTCCCGATGAACCTGGGCTTCATGGGCAAGGGTAACGTCAGCTTGCCGCTGCCGCTCGAAGAGCAGGTGCGCGCGGGCGCCATCGGCCTCAAATTGCATGAAGACTGGGGCAGCACGCCGGCCGCCATCGACAACTGCCTGTCCGTCGCGGACCGCATGGACGTGCAGGTGGCGCTGCACAGCGATACCCTCAACGAAGGCGGGTTTCTGGAGCACACGCTGGCCGCCTTCAAGGACCGCACCATCCACACGTTTCACACGGAAGGGGCGGGCGGCGGCCATGCCCCCGACATCATCGCCGCCGTGGGCCAGTCCAATGTGCTGCCGTCATCGACCAACCCGACGCGCCCGTTTACCGTCAACACGCTTGACGAGCACCTGGACATGCTGATGGTGTGCCACCACCTGGACCCGGCGATTGCCGAAGATGTGGCGTTTGCCGAGTCGCGCATTCGCCGCGAAACCATCGCCGCCGAAGATATTTTGCACGATATCGGCGCCATTTCCATGATGTCGTCCGATTCGCAAGCCATGGGCCGGGTGGGCGAAGTGATCATGCGTACCTGGCAGACGGCGCACAAGATGAAGGTGCAGCGGGGGCCGCTGGCGCCCGACACGGCGCGCAGCGACAATTTCCGCGCCAAGCGCTATATCGCCAAGTACACGATCAACCCGGCCATCACGCATGGCATTGCGCACGTGGTAGGTTCCATCGAAGCGGGCAAGATCGCTGATATCGTGCTGTGGAAGCCGGCCTTCTTCGGCGTCAAGCCATCGATGATTTTAAAGGGCGGCATGATCGCGGCCGCGCAGATGGGCGACCCGAACGCCTCGATTCCCACGCCGCAGCCCGTGCATTACCGCATGATGTTCGGCGCCTTTGGCGGTGGCTTGAAAAAGTCGTTCACCTTTGTCTCGCAGGCGGCTTATGACCTCGATATCGGCCACCAGTTGAAACTGAATAAATCCGTCATCGCCGTGAAAAACATGCGCGGCTTGCGCAAGCACGACATGCTACATAACAGCGCCACGCCGCACATGGAAGTGGACCCGGAAACCTATGCCGTGCGTGCCGACGGCCAGCTGCTGGTGTGCGAGGCGGCGTCCGTGCTGCCCATGGCGCAGCGCTATTTTCTATTTTAAGCGGGAGACATCATGCTCACTTTGCATACCAAACTGGGGCCGGAAGATGGCCGCCCACCCATCGCCCAACTTGTGCTGCCCTACGACCAGCGCGAAAAATGCCGGTTGCGCGCCGTGCTGTCGAATGGCGACGAGGTGGCCGTATTCAGCGTGCGCGGCACGGTGCTGCGCGACGGCGAACGCATGACGGGGCCGGAAGGGCAGGTGGTGCAGATCGTCGCCGCGCGCGAACCGACTTACCTGGTGCGCTGCGCCGACGCGCACACCCTGCTGCGCTGCGCTTTCCACCTGGGGAACCGCCACACGCAAGCGCAAGTGGGCGACGGCTTTTTGCGTATCCGCAAGGACGTGGTATTGAAGGAGATGCTGGAAGGCTTGCAGGCGACCGTGACGGAAGAAAGCGCACCGTTCGAGCCGGAGGCGGGCGCATATGGCGGCGGCCATGGCCACCACGACGGCCACGGCCAGCATTTGCTGGCGCCCGTGCCGTTGCGGCAGAAAATCCACCGTCCCGGCGATGCACCGGGCAGCGCCTGATGCAGGCGTCGGCCCTGCTGCATTTGCTGCAGTTCGCCAGCCCGGCCTTGCCGATTGGCGCCTATAGCTATTCGCAGGGGCTGGAAGCAGCGCTCGAATCGGGCCTGGTAGCGGATGCGGCCACGGCGCGCGACTGGATCGCGCAGCATCTGATGCACGTGGTGGCACGCTGGGAAGCTCCGCTGTGCTGGCGTTTGATGCAGGCGTTCGACGCGCAGGATTTGTGCGCCGTGCAGCGCTGGAGCGAACGCTTCATCGCCTCGCGCGACACGGCGGAATTTCGCGCCGAAACCATCCAGATGGGCTACTCATTGACCAAGCTGCTGGCCGAACTGGGCGTGGCCGACGGCGTGCTGATCGACATGCTGCAGGGCCAGCCGGAAGTGGCTCTGCCCACGGCGTATGCCTGCGCCGTGGCGGCGCTGGCCATTCCGCGTGACGAGGCGCTGCTGGCGATGCTGTTCACCTGGGCGGAAAACCAGGTGCTCGTCTGCGTGAAATCCGTGCCGCTGGGGCAGGTGGCGGGCCAGCGGCTATTGCTGTCGCTGCGGGCGGACCTGGAAGCGGCGGCCCTCACGGCGCAAACGTTACAAGACGACGAGCTGGGCAACTGGGCGCCCGGCCTGTCGCTGCTGTCGATGCGGCATGAAGTGCAGTACAGCCGCCTGTATCGTTCCTGAATCATTCTATGAGAGAGCAAAAATGACATCGATCACCTCCAATCCGTTGCGCGTGGGCATAGGCGGGCCCGTCGGCTCGGGCAAGACGGCCCTGTGCGAAATGCTGTGCAAGGGCATGCGCGAGCGCTACGACATGGCCGTCATCACGAATGATATTTACACCAAGGAAGACATGGAAATCCTGCTGCGCGCCGATGCCTTGCCGGCCGAGCGCCTGATGGGCGTGGAAACGGGCGGCTGCCCGCACACGGCCATCCGCGAAGACGCGTCCATCAACCTGGAAGCCATCGCGCGCATGCAAGCCGACTTTCCGCATCTTGATTTGATCCTGATCGAATCGGGCGGTGATAACCTGGCCGCCACCTTCAGCCCGGAACTGTCGGACTTGACCATTTACGTGATCGACGTGGCCGGCGGCGAAAAAATCCCGCGCAAGGGCGGGCCCGGCATCACGCGCTCCGATTTGCTCATTATCAACAAGACGGACCTGGCACCGTATGTGGGCGCCAACCTGGACGTGATGGCGCAGGATGCCAAGCGCATGCGCGGCGAACGCCCCTTCGTGTTGACCAACCTGCGCAGCGGCGACGGCGTGCAGGTCGTCATCGATTTTATCCGCGAGCAAGGTTTGCTCGATCAACCAGGCAAGGAGTTGCAATGAGCGCAAGACTGATGACAAAAACAGCCGCGGTGGCGGCACTGTGCCTGCTGGCCTTGCCCGCCATGGCCCACCCCGGCCATGGCGAGAGCGTGGGTTTCCTGGCCGGTTTCGCCCATCCGTTCACGGGTATCGACCATTTGCTGGCCATGCTGGGCGTGGGGCTGTGGGGTGGACAGCAGCGCCGCGGCCTGGCGCAGCCCGCCACTTTCCTGGGCATGATGCTGCTCGGTGCGCTGGCCGGCATGGCGGGCTTGACGGTGCCGGGGATGGAAACGGGCATCGCCGCCACGGTGGCCCTGGTAGGACTGGCCATCGCGCTGGCGCTGGCCTTGCCGAACTGGCTCGGCATGGGGCTCGTGGGCATGTTTGCGCTGGCGCATGGCAATGCGCATGGCCAGGAATTGCCGGCCGCCTCGGCCGCTTTCGGCTTCATGCTGGCCTCGGCCCTGCTGCTATGTGCGGGACGTTTCGTTGGACAGGTGATGGCCGAGCGCGTGCTGCGCGTGGCCGGCGTGGCCTTGACGGCCGCCGGCGTGGTGCTGATGGGAATGAATTAAGTGCCGGGGCGGCGTTCCGACAACACGATGGGCGCCGCCTTTTCTGGGTGCAAGCCTTGGTGGCCCGCATACACGGCGGCAATGGCGGCCATGTCGGCTTCCTTGTCGCCCGTCAAGTCGATATGCTCGACGACGCCCAGCACCTTGTTCGGGTAGTCGATATACACCAGCAATAGCGGTACCTTGGCGGCCAGGGCCAGGTGATAAAAGCCGCTCTTCCAGTTCGGACGGTAGCTGCGCGTCGCTTCCGGTGTGATGGCCAGCCAGTACCAGTCGGCGGCCAGCATGCGCTCGGCCTGGCGGCCGATGGTGCCGCTGGTGGTGCTGCGGTCGACGGGTTCGCCACCGAGGTAGCGCAGCATCTTGCCCATCGGGCCGCGGAACAGGGTATCCTTGGCCAGCCAGCGGAACGGCAGTGACAGCGCCCATTTGCCGAACAGGCCCACCATGAAATCCCAGTTCGACGTGTGCGGGTAGACGACGACGATGCCGCGCGGCCCCGGCAGGGGACGGAAGCGCATGCGCCAGCCAAACAGCTGCAGCACGCGCAGCGCGCAGCGCTGGTGCCAGGTCGGCAAGTCGCCCGCTTGTACAAATAGATCGTCCATTGATACCCTTCAGTGACACTGCTCTTAATGGGATGGCGCTGGTGGCCATTTTCCTTGAAGCAAAAATTCTGCGCAGGCATTCTATACGGGGCTGGCGGTGGCGACAAGCAGCCGAGGCCGCTATTCATGCGGCGTCGGGGCCGTTGTGGCGGCTATTTTAACGATGCTTGGCCACGGTGGCGGGCACTCAATGCGCACAATGTGGTCAAAACTTGATGCAGCGTTGATCCACCCGACAGGGAGCCATGGCATGAAAAACACTATCGATGATGTAGTTGGGCAGCATGAGCGAACGGACAAAGTGATGGCCGAGCTCGTCGAGCGGGGCGTGGCCTTCCATCATGCCCTGGGCCGGACGGTGGCGACAGCCTACTTGCGTGAGCACGCGGTGCCGGCCGAGGTGATACGCCGTGTGTTCAGCAGCGTGCAGGCGCGCCGCCCGGCCCGGCCGGCACGGCGCCGATGGCGCTGAGAGGCAGACAGCAGCGACGAAGTGCTGCTGCTGTCGTTCGGCGTGTTGTTTAAACCTGTGCCGCCAATGCAGGGTAATCCGTGTAGCCGGCAGCATCGGGTGCGTACAGGGTGTCCGGGTTCAGGGGATTGAGTGGCGAATCGCTGTGCAGGCGGATCGGCAGGTCGGGATTGGCGATGAACCACAGGCCGAAGGCCACGGCATCGGCTTCGTCCTTGGCCAGCAAGGCTGCAGCCGCCACCTTGTCCATTTTCTCATTGGCAATGTACACGCCGCCGAATTCCTGTTTCAGGTAGGGGCCCAGGCGGTCTTCACCGAGCGCTTCGCGCGCGCAGATGAAGGCGATGCCGCGCTTGCCCAGCTCGCGTGCCACGTAGCCGAAGGTGGCGCGCGGGTTGGAATCGCCCATGTCGTGCGCATCGCGGCGTGGCGCCAAATGCATGCCCACCTTGTCTGCGCCCCATACCTCGATGCACGCATCCGTCACTTCCAGCATCAGGCGGGCGCGGTTTTCAATCGAGCCGCCGTAGTTGTCGGTGCGCAAGTTGGTGCTGTCTTGCAGGAACTGGTCGAGCAAATAACCATTTGCACCGTGGATTTCCACGCCGTCGAAACCCGCTTTCTTCGCATTCTCGGCGCCCAGGCGGTAGGCCGCCACGATGCCGGGAATCTCTTCCGTATCGAGGGCGCGCGGCGTGACGAATTCCTGTTTCGGGCGCAGCAGGCTGACATGGCCGGCCGGCTTGACGGCGCTGGGCGCCACGGGCAAGTCGCCATCGAGGAAGACGGGCGCGGAAATGCGGCCCACATGCCACAGTTGCAGCACGATCAGGCCGCCTGCGTCATGCACGGCCCGGGTGATGTGTTTCCAGCCTTCTACCTGCTCCTCGGACCAGATGCCCGGCGTGTCGGCATAGCCCACGCCTTGCGGCGTGACGGCCGTCGCTTCCGAAATGATCATGCCGGCCGAAGCGCGCTGCGTGTAGTACTCGGCCATCAGGGCGTTGGGCACGCGGCCCGGATTGCCGGCGCGCGAACGCGTCAGCGGCGCCATGATGATGCGGTTTTTCAATTGCAAACTGCCAATGGTGATGGGGTCAAATAAAGTTGCCATGATTACTATCTTTCCTGTCGAGAGTGCCGCGGGCGGCGATATGGATGGGGCTACGGTTACAAACCTTGCTGCATATGTTCCAGAAAAGCCTGGAGGGTGGCTTCGTTGCGTTTAAAAAAGCTCCATTGGCCCACTTTCCTGGCTGAAATCAAGTCGGCCTTTTGCAAGGTGGCCAAATGGGCCGAGACCGTCGATTGCGACAGGCCCAGCTTGCGGCCTATCAGTCCGGCACAGACGCCGAAGTCGAGCGGATGCTCTTGCTCGCTAAAATATTGCTCCGGCTCCTTCAGCCATTGCAGGATCTGTCGCCGCACGGGATTGGCCAGCGCCTTGTGGATGGCGTCGATGTCCATGGTGTTTCTCCTGATCAATGTTCGGCTGTAGACGATATGTGGTTCGTTTTTTGTGAATTTCAATATCGTAATTTTACGATATAAGTAAAAAGCCTGCTGGCGGCGTGGATTTTTCAAGAAAGGCAGGCGTTGGGCGGTCGCCAGGGCCGCCCGGCAGGAATCAGGCGAATTGGAACAGCAGCAAGGCGATGACGGCGGGTACCGTTTGCAGGTAGAGGATGCGCGTCATGACGGTCGCCGCGCCCCACACGCCGGCCACGGCGATGCACGCCAGGCCGAACACGGTAAATGCATGGGCGATGGCCGGGTCCGGGTGCAAAAAGCCCAGCGCCAGCGCGGCGACGAGAAAGCCGTTATAGCAACCCTGGTTCGACATGGCGGGACGCACGATCTCCGCTTTTTCCTTGGACAGGCCAAATACCTTGCGTCCGCGTGTATCGAACAGCACGGTTTCCAGCAGCACGATATACACGTGCAGCAGCAGGATGAGGGCGGTAAGGATTTGGGCCAGAAGTAACATCATTGTTCCCGAGAGTGAATGGATGCGGCAATTATGCCGCCATCAGCCTATTTTTTGGCAACAGCACGAGAAAAAATGTGCTTGCGGCAAGACTTTTCACCCAATGGTATACTTTTCCCTTTGCTCCTGTGGGGACGACCCCGCTCGATGTGGGGGCAGCATGGCGGGGACGACCCTGCCGCCTCGGGAGTAGTGATGGCGTGGATCATCTTGGTATTGGCAGGTTTACTGGAAATTGGCTGGGCCATCGGCCTCAAATATAGCGCCGGCTTTAGCCGCCTGGTGCCGTCCGTATTGACGGCCATTTCCATGCTGGGCAGCGTGGTGATGCTGGGCCTGGCCTTGCGCACCTTGCCATTGGGCACGGCGTATGCGATCTGGACGGGCATCGGCACCGTGGGCACGGCCATCTTCGGCATCATGATGCTGGGCGAACCGGCCAGCGCCGCACGCATCGCCTGCATCGCCCTGATCGTGTCCGGCATCCTGGGCTTGAAACTGCTCAGTCCACAATAAAGGATGCCAGCATGAGCCTCGCCATGACGTATTTTTACCTGGCCATCGCCATCGTTGCCGAAGTGATCGCTACCAGCGCCTTGAAGGCGTCCGACGGCTTCAGCCGCTTGTGGCCCAGCGTCATCACCGTGGTCGGCTACAGCATCGCCTTCTGGTGCTTGTCCCTGACCTTGAAGGTCATTTCTACCGGTATCGTGTACGCGATCTGGTCGGGCGTGGGCATCGTGCTCATTTCCGCCGTCGGCTGGTTCTGGTTCAAGCAGAGCCTCGATACGCCGGCCTTGATCGGCCTGGGACTGATCATTGCCGGCGTGCTGGTCATCAACCTGTTTTCAAAGTCCGTCGGACATTGATCAAAAGCTGCTGGCCACCCGCGCCAGGTAATACCACTCTGCATTGGCTTGCGCGTTGACGTCCGGAAAGAGAATGTAGGCGTCGAATTCGGCCGTCACGGGCGTGCCATCGGCGCGCACGCCGATCTGCTCGCCTTGTTTGACCTTGTCAAAGCTGGACCAGGTCTTGATGAAGCGGTCGTCCGCGTGCAGTTTGTCGTGCACGACGACCATGTTCAATGCTTCCATGTCGGCGTCGGCGATCAGCTCCGGTTGCGGTGCATCGATGAAGCCGAGGAAGGCCAGCGTGTTCATGATGGCGCGGTAGGCGACATCTGGCGCGGCAGGGTCCGCATGCTGGCCGCATTCCAGGGTCAGGGCGTAGCCGCCCGTCGAGCGCATGTATTCGGTCGTGCCCACGCCATAGCGCAAGACCAGGCCTACCTGGTCGCTATTGCCCAGGCGGCGCTGCACGCCCTGGCCGTAAGCGTGCAGCCAGCCATCGACGAAGCGGCGCACGCCCAGGCGGCGCGCCAGTGCGCGTTCCTTGTCTTCCTGTTGAAACGCTTGCAGCGGGCCATCATTGTTGCGCGGCCCCACCATGACGAAGGGCTGACTGTCGGCATTAAACGAGTGCAAGTCCAGCAGCACGTCGTGCTGGCCCAACAGCGGGCACAGCCAGTTGGCGATGCGGTCTTCGAAATCCTGCGGATTGTCGTTCGGGAACAGATTGCGGTTCAGGTTGCGGTCGCCGCTGCGCACGCCCTTGGCGTAAGCGAGCGGATTGGTGATGGGCACGAAGGTGACGCTGCCGGCCACGATGGAGAGGGCGCCGCTGTCGAGTTCAGCCATCACGCGGCCGATGCCCTTGGTGCCGCAGGTTTCATTGCCGTGCACGGCGCCCGTGACGATCAGGCGCGGGCCGCTGCCCTGGCCCGTGTAGTTGATGGATTTGAAATGGAGTGCGCTGCTCATGCTGGACATATCCTATGCTGTTGCGGGAAGGGAAAGCGGGGTCGGCATATTTTAGCGGGATTCGCCGTGGCCGCCTGCAAAAAGTTGGCCATGGCAACGTGCGGCGTGGCATGATCGGCGCCACCGTTGTTTTCCATTGCTGATATCCATGTCGTCTTCCTCCCGTCTGGCTGGCCTCGATACCTTGCGCGCGCTAGCCATCGTGCTCGTCTTCATGAACCATTATTTGCTGTTCGTCAGCGAGGGCGGGGCGTTTGGTTTCTGGGGAGAAATCGGCTGGGTCGGCGTGGACCTGTTCTTTGCCCTCAGTGGCTATCTGATCGGCAACCAGATCTTTGCGGCCTTGCGCAGCGAGCACGGGTTTTCCTTGCCGCGCTTCTATGCGCGGCGTTTCCTGCGCACCTTGCCCAGTTTCTATGCCGTGCTGGCGCTGTACTATTTGTGGCCCGCGTTTCGCGGCGAGAGTGCGTTGCTGCCGCTATGGAAATTCCTGACCTTTACGCAAAACATCAATTTGACGCCGGGCACGGCGTTTTCCCATGCCTGGTCGCTATGCGTGGAGGAGCAGTTCTACGTGCTGCTGCCGGCCGTGGCGCTGTTGATCGCCGCTTGTCGCAGATCCCTGCAGTGGGCCTGGCTGGCCGTGGCCGCCAGCGTGATCGTCGGTATGCTGGTGCGCGCCACTCTGTGGGATGAATACGTGCAAGTGCCGCGCGGCGGCCTTGGCTACTACAAGTATATTTATTACGCGTCCTGGTGCCGTTTCGATGAACTGGTGGCGGGCGTGGCGCTGGCCTTGCTGAAAAACCATCACCCGAGCGCCTGGGCGCGCCTCACCGCCTATGGCAATCGGAACTTGCTGGCAGGAATTGTCAGCACGGCGCTGATGTTTTATGTATTTCTCGACGATCACTATGGTTATTGGGTGACGGTGTTTGGCTATCCTGCCCTGGCCGCCAGTTTCAGCCTGTTGCTGGTGGCGGCGCTGAGTCCTGGCAGTGCACTCTATAAACTGCGGGTTCCGGGTGCGGCCAGCCTGGCCCTGTGGTCGTATGCGATTTATCTATTGCACAAGCAACTGTGTATCCTGCTGCGGCCCCATTTGCAGGACTTGGGCTACGGGCCCGATAGCTTCATGGCGATACTGTTCAGTATCGCCGTTAGCGTCGCCACGGGCTGGCTCTTATACAGATGGGTGGAAACGCCGTTCATGCGCTTGCGGGCGCGTTATGTTCCCACCCATCATGCATGACGACTATATGTCGATCACGTCCAGTCCCCGTGGCGTGCCCACCAGCAATTCCAGGATGGCATGCGCGCGCAGATTCGTGTCGTCATGTTGCGTGTTGAACATCAAGGTGCGCAGGCCGGGCACCGCTTCCGTGATGTGGTCGCTGGCGTAGGCATTGATCAATAACAAGACCAGGTCCGTGGCGCCAGTGCCGGGCTGGCGCCGCAGCCGGTCGTGGATCACGTTCAGCAGCGCGCGCTGCATGCGCGGCGTGGGATTGCTGATGTGGGCGAAGACGCTCGGCGTGTTGGCGATGGCCGCGCAGATGCGCCGCTCGATTTCGTCGGGCTTCACGTCGGAGGCGATATCGAAGTACGCGGCTTCCCATCGCGTGCGCGCGTATGGGTGGCCGGGCGGGAAGGAATCGGCCGTTTCGAAACCGCAGACGCGGCTCAGGGTTTTCAGCCAGCTTATAATGGTGGGGTTCATGCCGCGATTCTAGCGGCATTCTGCGCATGCTGGGCCGACTCTGTATAAAGAGGGCTGACGCCCGGGAAGCGGATGAAAAACAGATTAAAGTTTCCTGTAAAACAGCCCTTGTCATTCCGGGAAAGCCTCTCTATAATGCTGGTCTTCGGGGCGGTTAGTTCAGCTGGTTAGAATACTTGGTCGACATCCAAGGGGTCGGGGATTCGAATTCCTCACCGCCCACCAGAATTTGGCAGTAGATGGTTTTTTAAGCTGGCGCAAGCCGCAAGCGGTCATTTGAAATACAATGATCAACAAAAGTTTTACGGGCGGTTAGTTCAGCTGGTTAGAATACTTGGTCGACATCCAAGGGGTCGGGGATTCGAATTCCTCACCGCCCACCAGAATGCAGTGAGAGAGAAAGGTAAAACCGGTTATGACACCGCGAACTACTACCAAGCTTTGGGAGTGACGCTAGTCGAACGGGTTTCCTTTGTCTCATGAAAGTGAAAAACGCGGCTAGTCCGCGTTTTTTTGCGTCTGCGTTTTCCTTTCAGTTATTTTACCCATCACATCGCAGTTTTACCTGGCGCCAGCGCCGATATGGAGATCAATATGCTTACAATCCGACTTCCCGATGGTTCCGCCCGTCAATTTGACGGCCCGGTCACCGTGGCCCAGGTTGCGGCCAATATTGGTACCGGCCTGGCCAAGGCTGCGCTGGCCGGCAAGGTTGATGGCAAGCTGGTCGACACCTCCTATCTGATCGAGCAAGACGCCGAACTGGCGATTGTCACGGACAAGGATGCCGATGGCCTGGAAGTGATCCGCCACTCGACGGCCCACTTGTTGGCGTATGCCGTCAAGGAGCTGTTCCCGGACGCACAAGTGACCATCGGTCCCGTGATCGACAACGGCTTTTACTATGACTTCGCCTACAAGCGTCCGTTCACACCGGAAGATCTGGTCGCGATCGAAAAGAAAATGACGGAACTGGCCAAGAAGGATGAGCAAGTCACGCGCAAGGTTGTTGCGCGCGACGAAGCCATCGAGTACTTCAAGAGCATCGGCGAAGCCTACAAGGCTGAGCTGATCGGTTCGATTCCGGCCGACCAGGAAGTGTCGCTGTATTCCGAGGGTAAGTTCACGGACTTGTGCCGCGGCGCTCACGTGCCATCGACGGGCAAGCTGAAAGTATTCAAGCTGATGAAGCTGGCCGGCGCCTACTGGCGCGGCGACTCGAAAAACGAGATGCTGCAGCGTATCTATGGCACGGCCTGGGCCAAGAAGGAAGACCAGGAACTGTACCTGCACAACCTGGAAGAGGCGGAAAAGCGCGATCACCGCAAGTTGGGCAAGCAGCTCGATTTCTTCCATTTCCAGGAAGAAGCGCCAGGCCTGATCTTCTGGCATCCGAAAGGCTGGTCGATCTGGCAGCAAGTCGAGCAATACATGCGCAATGTGTACCATGTCAACGGCTACCAGGAAGTCAAGGCGCCGCAAATTCTCGACCGTGGCCTGTGGGAAAAAACCGGTCACTGGGATAATTACCGTGAAAACATGTTCATCACGGAATCGGAAAACCGCGCCTATGCGCTGAAACCGATGAATTGCCCTGGCCATATCCAGATTTTCAACAATGGCATGCGCAGCTACCGCGACTTGCCATTGCGCTACGGCGAATTCGGCCAATGCCACCGCAATGAGCCATCGGGCGCCTTGCACGGCATGATGCGCGTGCGCGGCTTTACACAGGATGATGGTCACATCTTCTGCATGGAAGAGCAGATCGCCGGCGAAGTGACGGCGTTCCACCAACAGGCCATGGATGTCTACACGGCCTTCGGCTTTACGAATATCGATGTGAAACTGGCCTTGCGCCCCGATAACCGTATCGGCACGGAAGAGTCGTGGGATTTCGCCGAGGAATCGCTGCGTTCGGCCCTGCGCGCCTGCGGCGTGGAGTGGACGGAATTGCCGGGCGAGGGTGCATTCTACGGCCCGAAGATCGAATACCACCTGAAAGACAGTCTGGGTCGCGCATGGCAAGTGGGCACTGTGCAAATCGACCCGTCGATGCCGGGCCGTCTGGGTGCCGAATATGTGGCCGTGGACAACACGCGCCAGGTGCCGATCATGCTGCACCGCGCGATTGTGGGTTCGCTGGAACGTTTCATTGGCATCCTGATCGAACACTATGCGGGCGCCATGCCGTTGTGGTTGGCGCCAGTGCAAGTGTCGGTGTTGAATATTTCCGACGCTCAAGCCGACTATGTACAGGAAGTTACAACAAAACTGCGCAAAGCGGGGCTGCGCGTACAGGCTGATTTGCGTAACGAGAAGATTACCTATAAAATACGTGAACATTCCGTACAAAAATTGCCTTACATCTTGGTGATTGGCGACAAAGAGCGGGATGCGAATACAGTGGCCGTGCGGGCGCGGGGCAATATCGATCTGGGCGTCATGTCCGTCGATGCCCTGATTGAGCGACTTAAACATGAAGTCGACACCAAGGCCTGACGAGGAAACTCGCTGCACGACCGTCTTACAAGATTTTTAAAGGAAATTACAATAGCTACTGACAAGTCACATCGCATCAATGGCGAAATCACTGCCCCTGAAATGCGTTTAAGCGGGGTCGATAACGAGCCACTCGGTATCGTAAGTTTGGCTGAAGCCTTCCGTCTGGCGGAAGAGGCAAACGTCGACCTGGTGGAAATTGCGCCTACTGCGCAGCCACCGGTTTGCCGTTTGATGGACTACGGCAAATTTAAGTATTCGGAGCAAAAGAAAGCTCACGAAGCCAAATTGAAGCAAAAGATCATCCTCGTGAAGGAAGTCAAATTCCGTCCGGGGACTGATGATGGTGACTACAATATCAAGTTGCGTAATCTCATCAAGTTCCTCGATGAGGGTGATAAAACCAAAATCACGCTGCGTTTCCGCGGTCGTGAGATGGCGCATCAGGATATTGGCTTCCGCATGCTGGAACGTCTGAAAGCCGATCTGGAGCCGTACGGCCAGGTCGAGCAGTTCCCGAAGATGGAAGGCCGCCAAATGATCATGGTTCTTTCGCCTAAGAAGAAGAAGTAAGCTACAATAGCGTTTTACTGTGGATCAATGTGGTTTGTGCCAGCATGGGCGCGACACACGATTCCAGGCAGAATTTGCGCGGCCCGGTCAGCAATGTCCGGGCCGCGCGAACTGTAGTGGACTCGCATCCGCTGCACAGCATGTGAAAGCAGGCATCTAAGCGCAGCGTCGTGTTGCCACCTGCAATCCTGTTATAAATGGAGCTGTCCGTAAGAGGACAGATTGCTATGCCTAAAATGAAGACCAAAAGCTCTGCGAAAAAACGTTTTCGCGTGCGTCCGGGTGGTACTGTTAAATGTGGTCATGCGTTCAAACGCCACATCTTGACCAAGAAAACCACCAAGCTGAAACGCGCTCTGCGCGGTACCACCAATGTCGCTGCGTCTGACGTGAAATCCGTCTACCGCATGATGCCGACTGCTTAATCTCACACTCAATTTAAGGAGTTACTATGCCTAGAGTAAAACGTGGGGTTACAGCTCGTGCCCGTCATAAAAAGATTCTTGTTCAAGCTAAAGGCTACCGTGGTCGCCGCAGCCGTGTATACCGTGTTGCCAAGCAAGCAGTTATGCGCGCTGGCCAATACGCTTACCGCGATCGCCGCAACAAGAAACGCGTTTTCCGCCGCCTGTGGATCGCCCGTATCAACGCCGCTTCCCGTGAGCATGGCGTAACGTACAGCGTATTCATGAACGGCTTGAAAAAAGCAAATATCGAACTGGACCGTAAAGTCCTGGCCGATATGGCTGTGATGGACAAGCCAGCATTCGCTGCGATTGTCAACGCAGTTAAAGCAAAAATCGCTGCGTAAGCATCGGTCATTGCACGACGTCATCCGTAGGGTGACGTCATAAAGAGCGGGGCAGGGGTTTTAACACCTTATGCCCCGTTTCCGTTTTTGATTGTTGGATTTTAGATAAGCAAGTCCAGAATTGATGTCCAAAACAGGAAATGCCGCATGAACTCCTTAGAAGAACTCGTCGTCTCGGCCCAGGCTGACTTTATCGCCGCCGCAGACGCTGCCGCACTTGAAAACGCCAAAGCCCGCTACCTGGGCAAGACTGGCCAGATTACCGAAATGATGAAGGGTCTGGGCAAGCTGGACCCGGACACGCGCAAGGCGCAAGGCGCCCTGATCAACGCCGTCAAAGTGCAGATCGAAGACGCGCTGACGGCGCGCCGTGATGCACTGGCCGATGCCCAAATGCAAGGCCGCCTGAACGCCGAAGCGATCGACGTGACCCTGCCAGGCCGTGGCCGCATGCCCGGCGGCATCCATCCCGTGATGCGCACGTGGGAGCGGGTCGAGGAAATCTTCCGCTCGATCGGCTTCGACGTGGCCGACGGCCCCGAAATCGAGAATGACTGGACCAACTTCACGGCGCTGAACAGCCCGGAAAACCATCCAGCCCGTTCCATGCAGGACACTTTCTACATCGATGGCAACGACACCGATGGCAAGCCCTTGCTGCTGCGCACGCATACCAGCCCCATGCAGGTGCGCTATGCGCGTACGCATACGCCGCCGATCAAGGTCATCGCGCCGGGCCGCACCTACCGCGTCGACAGCGATGCCACCCATTCGCCGATGTTTCACCAGGTCGAAGGCCTGTGGATCGCCGAAGACATCAGTTTTGCCGACTTGAAGGGAGTGTACCTGAATTTCGTCAAGGCCTTCTTTGAAACGGACGACCTGCAAGTGCGCTTCCGCCCGTCGTACTTTCCGTTTACGGAACCGTCAGCCGAGATCGACATCGCCTTTGGCTCGGGTCCCTTGAAGGGCCGCTGGCTGGAAGTGTCGGGCGCCGGCCAGGTGCATCCGAGCGTGGTGAAGAACTTCGGCCTCGATCCCGAGAAATTCATCGGTTTTGCTTTCGGCTCCGGCCTGGAACGCTTGACGATGCTGCGCTATGGCATCAACGACCTGCGCCTGTTTTATGAAGGCGATTTAAGGTTCCTGAAGCAATTCAACTAAGCGTTGTTCCGTTTGATTCATGGCGCTTGAGCGCCTGTGCGCTCGCGCTGTGCGCTTTTACCCTTTGAAGGCTTGATTATGCAATTTTCCGAAAAATGGCTCCGTACCATGGTCGATCCGAAGATGACTTCGGACGAACTGGCCCATCTTCTGACCATGTCCGGTCTCGAAGTCGAGGATGTCGATCCTGTCGCTCCGCCGTTCTCGAACGTGGTGGTAGGCCTGGTCCTGGAGATGGAAAAACATCCGAACGCCGACCGCCTGAATGTGTGCCAGGTCGACGTCGGTACGGGCACCATGCTCAATATCGTCTGCGGCGCACCCAACGTGCGCCCGGGCTTGAAAGTCGTTTGCGCCATGGCGGGCGCCGTGCTGCCTCCCGGTGCCGATGGCAAGCCGTTTGAAATCAAGGTGGGCCAGCTGCGCGGCGTCGAGTCGCAAGGCATGCTGTGCTCCGCGCGCGAATTGAAATTGTCGGAAGAAAATGCCGGCTTGATGGAATTGCCGGACGACGCACCGATCGGCCAGAATTTCCGCGACTACTTTGCGCTGAATGACTTGAAATTCACCATCAAGTTGACGCCGAACAAGGCGGACTGTCTGTCCGTGCTGGGCGTGGCGCGTGAAGTGTCGGCTCTCACGGGCGTGCCCCTGAATGTGCCGCAGTTCCGCACCGTGATTGTTTCCAGCGACGAAGTCTTGCCCGTAAAAGTCAGCGCGCCGGACCTGTGCGGCCGTTTCACGGGCCGCGTCATCCGCGGCTTGAACGCCCGTGCCGCCACGCCGGACTGGATGAAGCAGCGCCTCGAGCGCAGCGGCCAGCGTCCGCTGTCGGCCCTGGTCGACATTTCCAACTATGTCATGCTGGAGCTGGGCCGTCCTAGCCATGTGTTTGACCTGGCGAAGATTCACGGCAGCCTCGACGTGCGTTGGGGCAAGACGGGCGAATCCGTCAAGCTGTTGAATGGCAACACCGTTGCCGTCGACGAGTGGCTCGGCGTCATTGCCGATGAGCAGGAAATTGAATCCTTGGCCGGCATCATGGGCGGCGACGCCAGCTCGGTCTCGGACGATACGGACAGCATTTACCTGGAAGCGGCATTCTGGTGGCCGAACGCGATTCAAGGCCGCGCGCGCCGTTTGAATTTCTCCACCGATGCGGCGCACCGCTTCGAGCGTGGCGTCGATTTCGCCACCACCGTCGAGCACATCGAGCGCATCACGGCCCTGATCGTGGAAATCTGCGGCACGCCGGCCACGACCGTCGGCCCCGTCGACGATCACGTGGTGAACTTGCCGCAACGCCAGCCCGTGACGATGCGCACGGCGCGCGCGCAAAAGGTCATCGGCGTGCCGCTCAATGATGCGTTGATCGCCGATATCTTCACGCGCCTGGCCCTGCCATTCACCCTGGCGGACGGCGTGTTTTCCGTGACCTCGCCCAGCTACCGTTTCGACATCGAGATCGAGGAAGACCTGATCGAGGAAGTAGCGCGCGTGTATGGCTTTGAAAACATCCCGACCTTGCCGCCCGTGGCAGCGAACGTGATGCAGATTGCACCAGAAAATACCCGCTCCCTGTTTGCGGTACGTCATGAACTGGCCGACCTGGGCTTCCAGGAAGTGGTTAACATGAGCTTTGTCGATACGGCATGGGAGCGCGATTTCTCGGGCAACACGCAGCCGATCAAATTGCAGAATCCGATCGCCAGCCAGATGAGCGTGATGCGTTCCTCGCTGATCGGCAGCCTGATCGCCAATGTGCGCTACAACCTGAACCGCAAGACGAACCGCGTGCGCATCTTCGAAGTGGGCGCCATCTATCAGCGCGACGACGCCGTGGAAAACGGCCCCTTGTCGGTGGCCGGCTATGCACAGCCAAAACGCGTGGCGGCCATCGCCTATGGCGCGGTGGCGGACGAGCAGTGGGGCCAGGCTACACGCACGGTCGACTTCTTTGACGTGAAGGCGGACCTGGAAGCGTTGTTCGCGCCGCTGGTCTTGCGTTTCAGGAAGGCGGAGCACCCGGCCCTGCATCCTGGCCGCTCGGCGAACGTGGAACTCGATGGCAAGGTCATCGGTTTCATCGGCGAATTGCATCCGCGCTGGATGCAAAAGTATGACTTGCCGCTGGCACCCGTGCTGTTCGAAGTCGACGCCGCGGCCCTGACGCAAAGCGTCGTGCCCGTGTACCAGGAAATCTCGAAATTCCCTGGCGCCAGCCGCGATCTGGCCGTGGTCGTCAAGCAATCGGTGGCGGTGCAGGATCTGCTCGACAGTTTCCATACCGCCGCCAAGGCAAGCCCTGCAGCGAGTGTCGTGCAAGCCATTGTTTTATTTGATGAATATCGTGGAAAAGGGCTGGAAACGGATGAAAAAAGCCTTGCTTTCCGGATTAGCTTGCAAGATACTCAAAACACTCTGCAAGACGATGTCGTCGATGGCCTGATGGCTGTCCTGATCGATGCGGCCAAGCAGCGCCACGACGCGAAACTGCGTTCGTAATTACCGGACTGGCCGTCGCCTTGCGTGACGGCCTTTCCGTCGTCAACCGTAGACGAGCTTGCCATGTTGCAGGCTCGGGCGCACAGAAAAGGCAGGGCAGGAAAATTAATAACAGCGACGTTGATTCCGCCGTACTGCAATCCGCACTGGCCGCCGATCTGCATCGGGCCATGCTGGTTGCCAAAGTGCGCCAGGAAGCGGAAAAAGATTTACCCACCTTGACCAAGGCTGAACTGGCTGAACTGTTGTTCGAGCAAGTGGGCCTGAACAAGCGCGAAGCGAAGGATATGGTCGAGACCTTTTTCGACGAGATCCGCAATGCGCTGGAGCGGGGCGAGGCCGTCAAGTTGTCCGGTTTCGGCAATTTCCAGCTGCGCGATAAACCGCAACGGCCTGGCCGCAATCCGAAGACGGGCGAAGAGATCCCCATCACGGCGCGCCGTGTCGTGACCTTTCATGCGAGCCAGAAGCTGAAAAGCATGGTCGAAGAGACCAGTCCGCTGGCACGTGCTGCCTGAGTGAGTGGCGATGAACGAGCGCATCAGTAAAACCGAGTTGATCGCCTTGCCGCCCATTCCGGCGAAACGCTATTTCACGATCGGTGAGGTGAGCGAATTGTGCGGCGTCAAACCGCATGTACTGCGCTACTGGGAGCAGGAGTTTTCCCAGCTCAAGCCGGTCAAACGACGTGGCAACCGCCGTTATTATCAGCACCATGAGGTACTGTTGATACGCCGCATCCGCGAATTGCTGTATGAACAAGGCTTTACCATCAGCGGCGCGCGCAACAAGCTCGATAGCCGTGGCGCATCACATGCTATCCTCGATGAGCTGCCTGTGCTGCCGGCCGTGCCTGTCGTGCCGCAGGAAGCACCACTGGACCGCGTGTGGATACGCAATGAATTAATTGCCATTTTAAACTTGCTAAAATAAGATTTGTACCAATATAGGTCGGGTTGTCCGATACCGGCTGACTATATTGCGCGGACTTGCTGTCCGGGCGCTGCCGGTAGCCTGCGGCGCGCCATATTTTGAATATAATGTTAATGTTGCGTTTTTGTTAGTGACGCTAATCCGGAGCAGCATGCAGGTTCCGGCAGTCTTTCCCAGGCCAGGAAAATTTAAGGGGAAACAATGATACGCGTTGCCATTTGTGATGATCACCAAATAGTACGAGCTGGATTCAAACAGATTTTTTCGTCGTCAAGCGATTTCAGTGTGGTGGCGGAAGCCGGTACGGGGCGTGAAGCGCTCGATATCGCTCGCCGCGAAATTTGCGATGTGCTGTTGCTCGATATCGCCATGCCCGATCAGAGCGGCATCGATACCTTGCGCACGATCCGTCAGGGCCAGCCGGAGTTGCCCGTGCTGATACTCAGTGGCTATCCCGCGCAGCAATACGCATTGAACCTGTTCAAGATGGGCGCGAATGGCTATCTGAACAAGGAATGTGAAGCCGATGAGCTGATGACGGCCGTGCGCACCGTGTTCCAGGGGCGTCGCTACGTCAGTTCCACCGTGGGCGAACTGCTGGCGCAATCGTTCGACCGCGATACGAATGCCGCCCTGCATACGGAATTGTCGGACCGCGAATTCCAGGTCTTCCTGCGCCTGGCGCGTGGCGCCACCGTGTCCGATATCGGCGTGGCCTTGTCGCTGAGCATCAAGACGGTGAGTACTTACCGTACGCGCATCATGGAAAAAATGGGCTTGCAATCGAACAGCGACTTGACCTATTACGCAATGAAAAACAATTTGCTTGACTAGCGCAGCAGTGCGATCATGGCAGCATGATCGCTCAGCCAGCTAGCGGGGCACGACTTGTGCAGTGCAGCAGTCTGTAGCGAGGATTATAATTGGCCGGCGCCGGCGCTTTCTCCCGCGCCGAACCTTGCTAAGGATGCACACCAGGATGTATTTCACCGCTGAACCGGCCCCGAATCACCGCCTGCCCCTGTACAAAACCATCCTGTGCGTCACTTGCGCCTTGTTGCTTGTACTCAATGGTTTCAGTCTCTATCATAATCTGCAATCGCTGAAGGGCACGAACGCCTTGCTCAGCCAGAGTGCCCGCGTGGCGGACCGCCTGCAGTATTTGAATGTGCTCGTGCTGGATGCGGAAAGCAGCTTGCGCGGCTATTTCATTTCCGGCTCCGAAATCTACCTGGGCCCGTCGAAGACGGCTGCCACGGAAATCGAAAACGAATTCAACGAACTGCAAACCTTGCTGGCAGGCAGTCCTACCCAGCTGAAGAACCTGGCCCAGCTGAAAAGCTTGATCCGTCGCAAGATGTCGATGCTGCAAGAGTCGATCGAAGTCTACAAGCAGGGCGGGCTGGCCGAAATCGTCAATATCTCGCGCGTGACCGACGACCGCGCCACCATGGACGAAATCCGCCTGCAGGTGGTGATCATGACGCGTGAACAGAATGAAGCGCTGTCGTCCGGCAGCGCCGCCTTTTATCATGAGTACCAGAAAGCTGTGCTGCTCGGCATAGGCATCAACGCCCTGGCCATCCTCGTATTGATCATGTTTTACCAGCTGGTGCGGCGCAGCTTCCAGAACCGCGCGGCCGTCGAGTATGCCCTGCAAAATGCCAACGACACCCTGGAATCGACGGTCAGCAAGCGCACGGAGCAGTTATCTGTGCTGTCGCGCCATTTGATCAGTGTCAATGAAGTGGAGAAGGCGCGCCTGGCGCGTGAGCTGCACGATGAGCTGGGCGCCAATTTGACGTCGATCAGCATGGACCTGGGCGCCGTCACGCAGCAACTGGAGCACACGCAGCCGGAACTGGCGGCACAATTGCGCCACGCCAAGGCCACCCTGCTGGAAACGGTGGAACTGAAGCGCCGCATCGTCGAGGATTTGCGCCCCAGCCTGCTGGACAACCTGGGCCTGTGCGCCGCCATCGAAAGCTATTGCGAAGATTTTTCTCGCATGAGCTCGGTTCGTTGCGAAACGGACGTGGCCATCAATATCGACAACCGCGAAGCTACCCTGACGATCGCCCTGTTCCGCATCGTCCAGGAATCGCTGACGAATATCCTCAAATATGCGCGCGCCGGCATGGTCAGCGTGACATTGAAACGCAATGAACACGGCCTGGTGCTGCGCGTGATCGACGACGGCATCGGCATTACCGAAGATGCACTGCAAAAACCCATGTCGCACGGTTTGCTGGGCATGCGCGAGCGGGCTCTGCTGCTGGGCGGCACTCTGACCGTGCGCCAGGGGCCGGAAGGCAGGGGCACGTGCGTGGAAGCCGTGATTCCGCTGCCGCTGACGCCGGAGCCGGAAGAGATCGACGAAGACGCCAGCGTTTGACTGTGCAGGGATGAAAAAATGGCCGGGCATGCAGCCCGGCCATTTTTTTGATGATGCTGCATGATCATGCAGCACCGCCGATCAGCAGCGTGCTACGTCGCGCAGCAAACGGTCGTATTCCGTCTTGGCCACCTTGTAACACTCGCCCGCATAGCATTCCAGGCCGGCGCGGTCCAGTACCGTGATATTGCCGCGGCGATAGTGGATCAAGCCTTCTTCCTGCAGCTTGCCGGCAGCGGCCGTGATGCTTTCGCGGCGTACGCCCAGCATGATGGAAATGAGCTCTTGCGTCACTTTGAGTTCGTTTGATGGCGAACGGTCCAGGCGGTCCAGCAGCCAGCGACACAGCTTTTGCTCGATTGAACTGTGGCGGCCGCCGACGGCATTTTGCGCCATTTGCGCAAACAGGGCATTGGTGTAGCGCATCAGCAGCTGGGGCAGGGCGCCGCCCTGGTTGAACGCATCGCGCAAGCTTTGCGTTTTGAGGCGGTAACCGTAGCCGGCGCTTTGCACGACGGCCGTGCACATGGCGCGCTCGCCCGCCAGCAGCGAAGCACCGGCCACGCCTTCATGGCCGACGACAGCGATTTCCGTGGTGGCGCCGTCTTCCATCACATACAGCAAGGAAATGATGGCGGTGGTGGGGAAGTAGCTGTAATCCAGGTTATTGCCGTAGGCATACAGTTCCTTGCCGAAAGGCAGTTCCACCAGTTCCAGGTCTTCGAACAGCGATTCGAGCGCGGCGCGCGGCAGGGCGGCCAGCAATTCATTCTGTTGGGCACTGCTGAGGCTAACCCGCGACGCAAGCTTGATTTCCCGTCCGGCCGCCGGCATGGCGCGCGGCAGCAACTGGTTTTTCCGGACCGGGGTGCTAAGTTGAGTATGGTTCATAGTATTCCTCACAGGCTTTTTACATCGGAGTGCGACTGCCGCGTTGCTGGTCAAAAAAAGTTGCCGTAGCCTAGTGGTAACAGCATTTTTGTCGACCGCGCGGTGCAGATCGCGATGTAGTTACTTTAAAAGCTTATGTAAGTGGCGAACATAAGATTAGCAGTCGCCACTTTGTAGTCTCCTTTGAGGCGAAATTGTAGTCCTTGTCCTACGCGCACACTTTAGCTTAGCTAGCCTTGCGCCGTTCTGCGCGATTTTGTGATATGACGCGCGGTTTATTCGCGCTCCACAGGCCGGCCGGACGCACGCTGGGCAAGCCCTCGCGCACGCTGTTGGCGCTCGCCTGGCGCGCGCCAGGCATCTCGTGTTCGTCCAGGCGGAAGCGGCTGACGGCCTGCGTCAGCGCCGCGCCTTCCTGGTGCAGGCGCTGCGAACCGGCGCGCGCCTCGTCGACCAGGCCTGCATTCTGGCGCGTCATGTCATCGATTTGCGCCAGCGCCTGATTGATGCGGGCGATCTCGCCATTCTGCTCGGCGCCGGCGCTGCTGATGCGCCCGATCACCACGGCCACTTGCTGCACCGCATCGACGACTTGCCGCATGGTGTTGCCGGCGGCATTGACGAGGTCGCCTCCCGCATCGACGGTGGCGACGGAATCGCCGATCAGGCGCTTGATTTCCAGCGCCGCCTCGTTCGAGCGCTGCGCCAGGCTGCGCACTTCGGACGCGACGACGGCAAAGCCCCGTCCTTGCTCGCCCGCGCGTGCCGCTTCCACGGCTGCATTCAAGGCCAGGATATTCGTCTGGAAGGCGATGCCGTTGATGACGCCGATGATGTCGACGATCTTGTGCGAACTGGCCTTGATCGAGGCCATGGTCTCGACCACGGCGCCCACCGTCTGGCCGCCGCGCAGGGCCACGTCGGCCGCTGTCGCCACCAGGGTGCGCCCCTTTCCTACATGGGCTTCATTGCGGCCCACGGTGGCCGTCAGCTCGCGCATCGAGTCGACGGTGGCGCCCAGCGCGTCTGCTTGCGTGGCCGTGCGGCCGGACAGGGCGGCATTGCCCTGGGCGATATCGGCGCCGGCGGCGGCGATGACGGCCGCGCCGCCGCGGATTTCCTGCACCAGGGTGGCCAGGCCGTGCGTCATGGCGCCGAAGTCGCGTACCAGGTCGCCGATTTCGTCGTGTGCCTGCGAGCTGATGCGCTGCGACAGGTCGCCCGCCGCCGCCGCGCCGACGGCCACGCGCAATTGCGTCACGTCGCGCGCAAACGCGGCATAGAAGCCCGCGCACAGGTAGGCGGCGGCCAGCAGCACCAGCAGCATGGCCGCCAGGATCAGGGCGCGGCGCGTCTCGTCGCGGGCGATGCGCTGCGCCAGCAAGCCGTCCAGGGCGGTGGCCGAGGCGATCGAGAGCGCGTGCAAGGTGTCGATGGCTTGCATGCCGGCCGCGTGGAATTGCGCGCCCGAGGTCTGGTCGTAGGAATTCGTCGCTTCATTCTTGCTGCGATCGAGGAAGGCCAGCGCGGTCGGCACGGCGTTCAGCGCCCCTTGCAGGCTGGCGCGCAAGGCCGGCTTGGCGGCGATGATTTCGTCGAAGCGGGCCGGCAGGCGTTCCAGTTCGTGGCGCGCGATCAGGGCGTTGGCGTTGACGAGCTGGTCTTCGTTCGCTTCGAACAGGCCCGTGTCGATGTAGGCGGCGCCGCGCCCGGCGATGTCGGACAGGCTTTCAGCCAGGTCGGGCAGGGTGGCCGTGAAGACGGCGCTCAGGTGGTTGGCGCCCGCATCCGGGTCCAGGCTCAGGTGGGAACGGTCGGCCACCAGCTGGCCCAGTCTGGCCGCCTGGCGCAGCAGCGCCGTGTGCGCCGCGTAGCTGTCGCGCGCCGCGAGGCCCGCCTGGCGGCCCAACAGGGCTTGCCACTGCTTCGTCAGCTCGGTCGCCTGGGGCAGGCCAGCGCCTGCCGGCAAGCGCCCCAGGGATGCCAGCGCGGCCGTGATGCGCGCATTCAGGGCCGAGTTGTCCATGCCCGCCTTGCCGCTCAGGCGCAAGTGCTCCAGGCCGCGCCGCTGCTGCAGTAGCCGCGTGCCTTCCTGCAACTGGCGCACATAGGCCACGCCCCGCTGCGCATCCTGCGCCTGGGCCAGTGACTTGCCCAGCTCCGAGATCAGCAGGGTGGTTGCCAGCGCCAGCGGCAGCAGGAAGACCAGGCAGACAAGCATGAATTTGGGCAGCAGGCGCAAGCGCTGCATGAGTCGGATGGCGGGAGTGAGGAGGATTTTCATCGGGTTTCCAGGGTAGGGTGACAACATTTCTGCAATGCAATGTTGCCTGCGGATTGTTACCCCTTGATGAAGTGGGCGATTTTGCTTTTCGCCAGAGTGAAGCAGTTCACACGGAAGGGCGATCCTTCTGTAAAATCGAGGGTTTTTTGCGAGGGCCATATTATGGTCACCAATATGGCCAACGAGAACGACATCACTACCCCCGATTCCAGCGACAATGCGGACAGCGCCGCAGCGTCAGCCAGCAGCAAGGCGCCTGCCGTGATCGCGCGCGAAGTGCAGCGCCGCCGCACCTTCGGCATCATTTCCCACCCGGATGCGGGTAAAACCACGCTGACGGAAAAACTGCTGTTGTTCTCCGGCGCGATCCAGATGGCCGGTACCGTCAAGGCGCGTAAATCGGGCCGCCACGCGACGTCGGACTGGATGGAGATCGAGAAGCAGCGCGGCATTTCCGTCGCGTCCTCGGTGATGCAGTTCGAATTCCGCGACCACGTCGTCAACCTGCTCGACACCCCGGGCCACCAGGACTTCTCGGAAGATACCTACCGCGTGCTGACGGCAGTCGACTCGGCGCTGATGGTGATCGATGCGGCCAAGGGCGTGGAAGCGCAGACGATCAAGCTGCTGGCCGTGTGCCGCATGCGCAACACGCCCATCGTCACCTTCATGAACAAGATGGACCGCGAGACGCGCGATCCGCTGGACCTGCTCGACGAACTCGAATCGGTCCTGAAGATCCAGTGCGCGCCCGTCACCTGGCCTATCGGCATGGGCAAGAATTTCCGCGGCGTGTATCACCTGCTGAACGACGAGATCATGCTGTTCAAGGCCGGCGAAGAAAAAGCCGATGGTGCCTTCGAAATCATCAGGGGCATCGACAACCCGCGCCTGCAGGAGATGTTCCCGCTGGAGATGGACCAGTTGCGCATGGAAGTGGAACTGGTGCACGGTGCATCGAACCCGTTCAACCTGGAGGAGTTCCTCTCTGGCGTGCAGACGCCAGTGTTCTTCGGTTCGGCCATCAACAACTTCGGCGTGCGCGAGATTCTCTCCGCGCTGGTCGACTGGGCGCCGGCACCGCGCGAGCGCGACGCGACCGTGCGCTCGGTGGCGCCGTCCGAGCAGCCGTTCACCGGCTTCGTCTTCAAGATCCAGGCGAATATGGACCCGGCCCACCGCGACCGCATCGCCTTTTTGCGCGTATGTTCGGGACGTTTTGAGCGCGGCATGAAGGTCAGGCACTTGCGCCTGGGGCGCGAGATCAAGGTGTCGAACGTGGTGACCTTCATGGCATCGTCGCGCGAACAGGTGGAAGAAGCGTACGCGGGCGACATCATCGGCTTGCCGAATCACGGCAACATGCAGATCGGCGACAGTTTTTCCGAAGGCGAGATGCTGACCTTTACGGGTATTCCGTACTTTGCGCCGGACTTCTTCCGCTCCGTGCGCATCCGTAATCCGCTGAAGATCAAGCAGTTGCACAAGGGCTTGCAGCAGCTGGGCGAAGAGGGCGCAGTGCAAGTGTTCAAGCCGGTGCAGGGTGGCGAACTGGTACTGGGCGCCGTCGGCGTGCTGCAGTTCGAAGTGGTGGCCAGCCGTTTGCTCAACGAGTATGGCGTCGACGCCGTGTTCGAGGGCACCAGCATCAGCAGCGCGCGCTGGGTCAGCTGCGACGACAAGCGCATCCTGCAGGACTTCGAAAACGCGCTGGGCCACAACGTGGCCTACGATGCGGCCGGCAACATGGCTTACCTGGCCACGTCGGGTGTCAACCTGCGGCTGACGGAAGAGCGTTGGCCGAAGCTGACGTTCCATGCGACGCGGGAACACTCGGCCAAGCTGGCTTGATGCATCTGCAGTAAGCTTGAGAGGCAGAACCAGCGGTTCTGCCTTTTTTTATGCAGTCATGACGGTGCGCGTACTCCAGTCGCGCCGCTCCAGCAGCAATGCCGTCAGCTGCGCCGCCGTCATGGGGCGCGCAAAGAAAAAGCCCTGCACATTGTCGCAGCCGGCCTTTCTTAAAAACTCCACCTGCTGCAAGGTCTCTACCCCTTCGGCCACCACTTTCAGGTGCAGGCTGTGCGCCATGGCGATGATGGCCGTGACGATGGCTTCGCCCTCGCCGGGCAGGTCGTGCACGAAGCTGCGGTCGATTTTCAGCTGGTCGATGGGCAGGCGCTTCAGGTAGGACATCGAGGAATAGCCGGTGCCGAAATCGTCGATCGACAGGTGGATGCCCGTGTCCTGCAGGCGCCGCATCAGTTCCACGTTGGCGTGGATATTGTCCATCAAGACCCCTTCCGTGATTTCCAGCTCCAGCAAGCCATGCGGCAGCTGCGTCTCGTCCAGGATGGCGCGGATATCGTCCATCAATCCCGGGTCGCGCGCCTGGCAGGCCGACAGGTTGACGGCCACGTGTTCGAGCGAATCGAGCAGGCCGGCCTTGCACCAGATGGCCGCCTGGCGGCAGGCGCTTTGCAGCACCCAGCGCCCCAGGCCGACGATGATGCCGCTTTCCTCGGCCACGGGGATGAATTCGCTGGGGCTGAGCTGCCCCATCTCGCGGCAATGCCAGCGTATCAGCGCTTCCACGCCGACGATACGCCCGCTGCGCAAGTCGATCTGAGGCTGGTAGTGCAGATACAGTTCCTCGTTTTGCAGGGCGCGGCGCAGGTTGGCTTCCATGCGCAGGCGGCGCTGGGCGCGCAATTCCATTTCGGCCTTGAACGCGGCGTAGCGGTTCTTGCCCTGGTGCTTGGCGTGGTACATGGCCGTGTCGGCATTGCGCGTCAGGGTGGCCACGTCCTGCGCATCGAAGGGATACAGGCTCACGCCGATGCTGGCGCTGACATACAGCTGGTGGCCTTCCAGCGCGAACGGCGTGGCCAGCACGGCCAGGATCTTGCGCGCCACGCTGGCCATTTCCGAGGCGTCGTCGGCCGGTTCGACGATGACGACGAATTCGTCGCCGCCGATGCGGCAGATGATGTCGGTGCCGCGCAGGATTGCCACCAGGCGCTCGGCAACAAGTTTCAGCAACTGGTCGCCGCAGTGGTGGCCCAGCGTATCGTTGACGACCTTGAAGTTGTCCAGGTCCAGCAGCAGCAGTCCCACGCTGCTGTCCTGGCGGTCGGCGCGCGCCAGCGCGTAGGCCAGGGCACCGTTGAATTCATGGCGGTTCGGCAGTTGCGTAACAGGGTCGACGTGGGCCAGGTAGTGCAAATGGTTTTCCGCATGCTGGGCGGCGGTGCGCGTGCGGCGCACCATCAGGAATGTCAGGCCGAACGCGCACAGGCAGACCAGCAGGGTGAACGCGGCAAACTGCGCCAGGCTGCCCAACAGCGGTGCCAGGCTGGCGCGCAAGTACAAGGCGCCGCCGCCGGGCAAGGTACGGAGGATGGCGGCGCTGCCGTCCAGGTAGTCGATTTGCTGACCGTTACGCGGCGCGGTGGGCGCGCTATCGCTGCCGCTGCGTGCGTAGCGGGCGAATGGCGTGCCATACGGACTGTAGAGCAGCGCTAGGCGGATGTGCGGCACGGCGGCGAGGGGAGCGAGGACCTGTTGCGCCGCAAGGCGATCGTTCCGGCGCATGGCCTGGGCAGCGGCTGGCGCCAGCATGTCGGCCTGGATGCGCAGGTTGCGCTGGAAAGAGGTCTGGAGGGAAAACAACTGGAAGAGAATCAGCAGCAGGCTGGCCGTGGCCAGCATGGCCGCTGCGGCCAGCAGGTTCAGCCTGGCTATCCGGTCACCGCGCAACTGCACCGAGGGCAGCATCAGTGACCCCATCATGACGCATGCTCCTGCCGGCCCCGCTTGCTGCCGCCCCGTGTGATCCCGCCTCGCCCTGCCATACTTGTCGTTCCAGTCTGATGAAAACCGAAGTGAGCCGGAACTCTCAACGTGTTGTTAAGGCCGACATCTTGTCATTTCGCAGCGTGAAAGTACAGCGCGTGCGGCAATTTATTGGCCATGCCGCAGGCTGTTAGCCGCACGCAAGGGGACAAGTCAGGCGGAAAAGGCGGGGTGTGTCTTTCTAATAATAATGTAATCTGAATTTCAATCCTTTTTTTTAGCGGCGGGTTTTTTCCCCTAAAAACATGCTGACAGTAAACAAAATGTGATGAAGAATAACTTGATTGCCTTCAGCCGTCACGGCAGGGATTAACTTTTTGTCTGTATGAGCCATTGCAAGTCATTGATTTTAATAAATTTTAATGAAGAATGCGAGAACGCTATGGCCTTGCTCCGCGAGTTCGTCCATAATCCCCAGATGATGGACGTTCTGATGCTGTTTGTTTTGTCTGCCGCGGCCAAGTAAACTGCCGCCAGCAAAATCGGACGTCGCCCTAATGATCAATAGTGAGGATATCTTGGAAAAAAAACCAAAAATTATTTTGTCGTCACAAGACCTGGAACGACTGGAAGCGTTGTTGTATGCCTTGGGAAATAACTTGTCGCCGGACAAGGCCGCCTTGCTCGATGAGCTGGGCCGTGCCGAAGTGCTCGAGCCGCAAGAAATACCGCCCACCGTGGTGACGATGAATTCCACCGTGCGCTTCACGGTGGAAAACAAGGAGGAATTCTGCCTGACGCTCGTGTATCCAAAGGATGTGGAAGGCCAGGCCGACCGCATTTCCGTGCTGGCGCCCGTCGGCAGTGCACTGCTGGGCCTGTCTGTCGGCGACAGCATCGCCTGGCCCATGCCCGGCGGCGTGGTGAAGGTAAAGATCGAAGAAATCGTTTATCAGCCTGAACGGGCCGGCGAATACCACCGTTAAGCTGTGATGGCGGACGGCGCCTGCCGTTCGCCTGCCTGGCCGTGTTTCCAATAATCAACTATTGCGTTGCACGCGCACCACCAGCCAGCCCGCCACGACGGTAAACGTGACGATGATGGCAACGATGATCCAGAAGCCCTGCGGGTGCTGGGCCAGCGGAATTCCCCCCACATTCATGCCCAGCATGCCGGCGATGATATTGATCGGCAAGGCCAGCACGGTGACGATGGTCAGCACGAACAGACTGCGGCTGTTTTCCTCGTTGACCCTGGCGGCAATCTCTTCCTGCAGCAGCTTGATGCGCTCCTGCAAGGACGACATATCGCTGAGCACCACGGAAAATTCCTCCGTCGACTGGCGCAATTCCAGGCTGTCCAGCTCCGACACCCACGAAGGGGGGCGTTGCAGCAGGCGGAACAGGGCTGCCGGTTCCGGCGCCAGCAGGCGCTGCAGGCGCACCAGCACGCGCCGCATGGCGCCCAGGTCTTCGCGCTTGGGCACCAGGCGCCCGGCCAGCAAGTGGTCTTCGATATCGTCGACCCGCGCCACGGCATCGCGCACGATGTTGACCAGCACGTCGGCCTGGTCGCGCAGCAAATGGATCAGCAGTTCCACCGACGAGCGGATCGGCTCGTGGTTCTTGATGACGGCCTGGCGCAAGCGTTCGATCGACTGCAGCGGCGCGCGGCGCGCCGTGATGACGAGGTCTTGCGCCACGCTGGCCCACATGGTGGAAATGTCGGACGCTTCGAACGAGAAATTGTGCACCACATCGTTGACCACGGCGATCAGGGTGTTTTCCGCCTGTTCGATGCGCGTCGAACGCGAACCCTGGTGCAGGGTCTCATAGAATTCAGCGGCCAGCTGCGTATGCGTCATCAGCCATTTTTCGCTGGCCGCATGCGATAAATTGAAATGCAGCCAGACGAATTGCTGCGCCGGCCTGGCCGCGCCATCGGCCAGCCAGGCCAGGGCAGCCGTCGAATCGAGCGCCAGCGGCTGCGCCTCGCGGCCAAACAGGAAGCCCCAGACCAGGCCCGAGGTGTCCGAACCGTAGGTAAAAGCGGCATTTTCCATCGCCATCGTGAATCTTTCTCGCGCAGTATGATTGATCGTCGCGCGATTTTAATACACTGATATGTCGGGAAAATGACAAGGCCACCGCGATGGGTGGCCTTGGCGGCGACTACCGCCGCGTGTTAGCTGCGGTTCGGATTGTCCGGACGCCGGTCTTTGCGGTTCGGTACGCCATCGCCGTCGCCGTCGCGGTCGTGGCGCTTGCCATTGTCGCGGTCATAGCGGTTGGGGATGCCGTCGCGGTCGCGGTCGCCATTCGGGCCGCGTGGCGACCAGCGGGCTTGCTGCATCTGCCAGCGGCCATCACGCTGGTTCCAGGCGGGCGGCGCATACACATAGCCGGGGCGTTCGGCGATCCACGCGCCAGGGGTCCAGGCGTAGCGCTGGCTACGCCATTCCCAGTGGCCGGGCGCCCAGAGGTAGCCGTGGCGGGCGCGCGGGATAGCTTCGCGGCGCGGCGGTGGCGGGGCGATGCGGACCTCGTCATAGCGCACGGGCTGCACTTGCGCGGCGACCCAGCCGCCACGATCCAGGCGCCAGCGCTTGTTCTCTTGTATCCAGGCGGCGCGGCGGTACTGGTTGCCACTGCGTTCGCGCAGCCATTCGCCGCTGTTCCAGACATGGCGCTGGCCGTCCCAGTTCCAGTAACCGGGCGCCCAGACATAGCCGGCGCGCGGCGCCGGCGCGCTTTCAAAGCGTGGCGGAGGCGGGGCGTTGCCGACGACAATGCTCACGCCGAGCTGATTCTGTGCCATCGCCTGCACGGGCAAGAAAGCCGCGGTGCTGATGGCAAGCATGGCTGCTGCGTAGAGTGTGATGGGTTTCATGGGGTGCTCCATTTCGGTGGTTGCGTGAAATGGACTATAGCCACTTGCCGGCGGTTTTTCGCCTTTGATTCAACTTATTACAATTGACACAATACTGTGTATCCGTGTATCGGTGGCGGATACAAATGGCGGCCTGGCGCGGCAGTTAGCCGTGGTGCGCCAGGCGGCATAAGGTCAGCATGGAAGGCTCACAGGGTGCTGGCGCTGGCGTTGCCCAGCAAGGCTTGCCGTTCCTCGATCAGCGAGATTTTCTTTTCCTGTTCCGTCAGGCGCTTGGCGCTGACCACCACCACGGGGATGGCACCGGCTTGCGCCGCCTGTGGTTGGCTGAAACTGGCATAGCTGGCGTAGCTGGCGCCGCAGGCGATGGCGACGGCGACGGTGAAGATGGCTTCCATGTTTTTCAGGGCGTTTTTTGGCGTGTTCATGATCGTTCCTTTCGGGTGGCGGCTGGGTATGTCTGCACTGTAGCCAGGCGCGCGCCGCTGCGCCATGCAGATGCGACCAGCCGTGGTTTTGGCGGGATGGCCTGCAAAAAAACGGCGCTGAAATGCCTGCGCACGGGGCTGGCGGGCGACCGCTTGAATTGAGGCCTAATTAGCCCTGTATCCCTGCATATGAATGCAATTGCTCTATGGCATTATTTGACACTGCACAGTGTTGTGCGCCTGTTGTGCACACGCGGCGCCCGGCAGGTGCTGCGCCAGCTGTCCTGCTAGAATCGGCATGGCAGCCGTGTTGCGCACACTTGCGCACACAATCATTCTCATCAGGAGTCACACATGTTCCAATTGTTTGGTTTTGGCGGCGCCCGCTGCCCCCGTTGCGAGCACAAGAACGGCGCTGCCGCCGGTTATTGCGCGCAATGCGGTTTGTCGCTGGGCGCCCCCGACAGCGACGCGGTGCTGCATGCCAATCAATGGCATCTTGCTGATGGGCAACTAGCCCTGTTCTTTGGCGTGCGCGAACTGTCCTCGCTGTTCGGCGGCGCGGCGCGCCGCCTGCAGGTGCCCGCCGAGTCGCGCGCCTGGATCGTGCAATCGGACGCTTTTACCCTGATACCGGCCGGCGACTACGACAGCGCCGCCTTCTTTGCGCGCCTGCCGGCGCTGCTGCCGGCGCGCCCGGCCGAAGTGCTGATCGCGCGCGCCGATGCCGTCAGCCTGGAATTCGACTTGCCCGGCCTGGCCAGCACGGAGCTGCTGAGCATTGCCGCATCCCTGCGTATGGATATCGCGCTGGGCCAGCCCGATGCGTTCGCGCGCCAGTTCATGCGCGCGCCGGGCGCCGTCACGCGCGCCCACCTGCACGCCTTGCTGCTGCCGTCCGTGCGCCAGATTGCGCTGGAATTCATCGGCAGCCGCGCGCTGCGCGAGATGGATGCGAATGCCGACTTGCGGCCCGAATTGAACGAACGCCTGCAATCGGCCCTGACGCAGCGCCTGGCGCCCAGCGGCCTGGCCGTGGCGCGCGTGGAAACCCTCAGCCTGCGGCACGACAAGCGCGAGGGCAACGGCGACGCAGCCATCGGCACCCTGTGGCTGGGCGGCTTGCCGGCGCAGGCATTGGAGCAGCACAGCCTGGAACGCATGAAGCAGCTCGACCAGCTGTATGGCGAGGAAGAGTGGCAGCGCATCCGCCGCGAAGAACTGGCGGCGCGCCATGCGCACCGGCGCGCGGAACTGCAGCAGGATGCGACGCTGGAAAAGGCGGAGCTGGGGCACCAGGAAGCGGAGCGCCTGCAAGCGCTGCGCGGGCGCCAGATCGACCTGTATGGGCGCATTCTGGAAGCGAAATCGAGGCGCCAGGCGCTCGACCATGGCGCCGCGCTGGCGCTGGGCGAGCTGGAACAGGAACTGGCGCAAAAGGGCGCACAGCGCGCCGATGAAGCGGCCAACTGGGAACACGTGCGCGCGCTGGCCGCCATCAAGATGCGCAGCGAGCTGGAACTGTCGCAGCTGCATGGGCGCGAACAGGTCCAGCTGGCGCAGCAGCGCTTTACGCATCAAGTCCACTTGCAGTCGATCGCGCAGCAGATCGAAAGCGCGTTGCTGATCGATGACGAGACGGGACGCCGCACCCAGCTGGCGCGCCTGCGCCAGGCGCAAGCGGATGCGGCCCGGCGCGAGGCGCAGCTGGAGGCGGAGCAGCACCAGGCCGCCTGGCAGGGCCTGATGCTGGCGAATGCGGCGCGCAAGCGCGAGGCTGAGCGGGTGCAGGAGTGGGAAGACCAGATGCAGCTGGCGCGCCAGCGCGAATTGCTGCGCGCCGAGGCGCACAAGGATGAAGCGGCCCAGGTGCAGGCGACGGAGATTGCGGAAAAAGTCGCGGCGCTGCGGCGCGGCGGCGCGCGCGAGGATGCCATCGCGCAGCAGGAAAAGCTGCTGCGCACCATCGAGGCTGACGGCGTGCACGCGCGCCAGCTGCAGCAGCAAACGCAGCTGGCGCAGCTCGATGCGCTGGCCATCGAGGAACAGCGCCAGCAACTGCGCCAGCTGGAGCAGGAAGCGCAATGGCAGCGCGACTTGCTGGCCATGGCGCAGCAGCGCGAAAGCGATTACGCGCGCTGGAAGGGCGAATACGAAGCCCTGCTGGCGCAGCAGGCGCATGCGGCCGAACTGGCGCGCATCGACATCGACCGCATCGAGAAAATCGGCTCCCTGAGCGACACGGGCAAGGTGGCCATGGCCACCGGCCAGAATGCGGTCGCGCTGGCGCAAGTGCTCAAGGTGCAGCTGCAGGCGGGCATGAGCGCCGAGCAACTACACGCGCTGGCGGCGCTGGCGGCGGCCGAAAACAGCGTCGCGCCGCTGGAGGCCATGCGCATGGCGCAAGACAGCGTGGCGCAGGAGCGCAACTACCTGGAAGGCCAGGCGGAACGCGAACGGCGCCAGCAGCTCGACCTGATTAAGCTGCAAAATGCGGCGCATGCGCATGGCCTGTCGGCGCAGGCGCAGCTGGGCGTGGCCGTGGCGCAGGCGCTGCAGCCTGGCGCGGCCTCTGCCGCTGCAGCGCCGGCCCGCTGCAAGAACGGCCATGCGCAGCGCGCGGGCCATCCGGAAGATACATTCTGCGCCGCCTGCGGCGTCCCCTTGCAGCCTTGATGGAAGCGTTTCACCCCCGATGATGCAAAAAGCACGAGACAAACTGCGGGAACTGCGCGCCCTCCACGACGACGGGCTGCTCAGCGAACAGGACTTTGAACGCCGCAAGAACGCCATCCTCGACGCCGAATACGCGCCGCCCGGCGTCGCCCCTGTGGCCGCGCCGCTACCCGTACGCCAGGGTACGGAACTGGGCTTCATGACAGGCCAGGAAATCGGTCCGCAAAACCGCCGCTACCGGCTCGAACGGCTGATCGGCACGGGCGGCATGGGGCAGGTGTGGCAAGCCACCGACCTGGCCACGCACGCAGAGCTGGGCAGCAGCGAAATGGTGGCGCTGAAGATATTGCCGCCCCAGCTGACGCAGAGCGCCACGCATGCCAAGCTGCTGATCGAGGAAGCTACCCAGGCGCGCAAACTCGCGCATGAAAACATCGTGCGCGTCTACGAATGGGCGCAGGACCCGGCCACGGCCAGTTATTTCATCATCATGGAATGCCTCGATGGCGAAGACCTCGAGCACTACCTGGGCCGCCAGGGCGCGCTGCCCCTGTCGAGCGTGCAGGAATTGCTGCAACCGGTGGCCGAGGCCCTGTCGTATGCGTGGGAAAAGCACAAGCTGGTACACCGCGACATCAAGCCGGGCAATGTCTTCCTGACGGCGAAAGGCGACATCAAGCTGCTCGATTACGGTATCGCCTCACGCGTGCGCAATGCGGGCAGCAGCCTGGCGCTGGAAACGCCGAATGCGGGCACGCACGGTTATCGGGCGCCCGAGGCAGGCGCCAACCAGCGCCAGCCCAGTCCGCGCCTGGACGTGTATGCGGTGGCGGTGATGATTTACCAGATGCTCGAAGGGCGCATGCCCTTCGACGATGCGCGCAGCGCCAGCCATCTGCCCTCGCCACCGCAGGCGCTCAATGCAGCGCAGTGGCAGGTGCTGCAGAACGGCTTTTCCTTGACGGCGGAACTGCGGCCGCAATCGGTGCAAGCCTTGCTGGAAGGGCTGGAGCGTGCTGCCGGGCCGTCGCCCGAAGAATTGGCGGAACAGGCGCGCCAGCAGCAGGCACGCGCGGCGCAGCAGGCGCAGCAACAACGGCAGGCGGTGCTGGCCGCGGAACAGGCGCGCGAGGAAGAGGTCAAGCGGGCCCGGATACGCCAGGAAGAGCTGGACCAGCGGCGCAAGGCGGAAATCCAGGCGGCTGCGCTGGAAAAGCAGCGGCAGGACAAACTGCGCCGCGAACAGGAGGCGCAGCGCCATTTCGAGGCGGAAGAGGCGCGCAAGCTGCGCAAGGAAGCGCTGCGCGGCCAGTTGCGCGCGCGCCGCGAAGCCGATGCCGCCACGGCCTTGCAGGAGCATCAGGAATTGCAGCGCAAGGCCATCGTCGCCAAGGCGGAGGCGGCCTATCGCGCCGAGCAGGAACGCGCGCGTCGCGCAGAGGCCAGCCGCGCCGCCGCGGCGGTTCCTGCGCCGGCATCCGCGCCGGCGCCAGAAGCGGAATCGCAACCCGAACATGTGCAGCCGGTGGCCAATGCCGAAGGCATCTTGCGCGACGATTTCCTCGATGGCGCGGGACAGGGGCCGGAACTGGTGCTCATTCCCAGCGGCCGCTTCCAGGTGGGCGCGCACGAGGCGGAACACAAGGCGGCCATCCAGGCCGGCTCGCAACAGACCTGGCTGGAGCGCGAGATGCCGCAGCACTGGGTCGGCATCGAGCGCCCGTTCGCGCTGGCGCGCCACCCCGTCAGCGTGGGCGAATGGCGCGCCTTCGTCAAGGCGACCGACTGGGCGGGCGGGTCGGAAACGGACTGGGACAATCCCGGTTTCGTGCAAACCGACCTGCACCCGGTGGTCGGCGTGAGCTGGAATGACGCGCAGCTGTACCTGGCGTGGTTGAGCGAGCGCACGGGCCGGCAGTATCGCCTGCCCAGCGAAGCGGAGTGGGAATACGCCTGCCGCGCCGGCACGCGCACGGCCTTCAACGTGGGCGACACGATCAGCACCGAGCAAGCCAACTACGACGGCCTGTATGTCTACAACGGCGGCCCGCGCGGCGTGTATCGGGGCGGCACCAGTCCGCTGGGCAGCTTCGCGCCGAATCCATGGGGCCTGTTCGACATGCATGGCAATGTGTGGGAATGGGTGCAGGACGTGGTGCACGACAATTACGCAGGCGCGCCCGTCGATGGCAGCGCGTGGGAAGAGGGCAGCGACAGCAGCCGGCGCATCCTGCGCGGCGGCTCCTGGCTGTACCACCCGCGCTACCTGCGCTCGGCCCTGCGCAACGGCTTTTCCAGCGTGCTGTCGAACGATATCGTGGGTTTTCGCGTGGCGCGCACGCTCGATTAGGCAGCCACGACGTACAGCTTCGTCGCGCCGGACCTTGCGAAAGGGGGCGCAGACGGTCGACGCCTTGTTCCGCACCAAATAGCCCGGCGCCCGGGGAGCGGGCTGCGCAAAGCGGGCAAACGGTGTAAATTGTGGCTTTCCAAACGCAGCAAGGAACGCCATGACCATCAAAGCCATCCGCGACCAGTCGCAAGCCATGCGCCACATCGTGCACGTGCGCGACCATATCATTTCCGCCGACGCCTCGGTGGAAGAGGGCGGCGGCGATGCCGGCCCGTCGCCGCACGACCTGTATGACGCGGCCCTGTCGGCCTGCAAGGCGCTCACCGTGGTCTGGTACGCCAGACACAAGGGTATTCCCCTGGAACATGTGGAAGTGTCGACGGAGCGCGATGCCAGCGAAGAGCGCAAGGGCGTGTACCGCCTGGCCACCACCCTGCACCTGACCGGTGAGCTGACGGATGCGCAGCGCCAGGAGTTGCTGGCTGCGGCCGGTAAATGCCCGCTGCATAAATTGATGACGGCTGTGACCACCGAAGTGACGACGGTGCTGGCATGAGCGCGTCCATCCTGAAAAGCCACGAAAAGGACCTCGGTGGCGGCTTCGTCGTACGGCGTTTGCTGCCCTCCGCCGTCAAACAGGCTGTCGGCCCCTTCATTTTCTTTGACCATTTCGGCCCCATCGACGTGGCGCCGGATGCCAACCACGACGTGCGCCCCCATCCGCATATCGGCCTGGCCACCGTTACCTATCTGTTTGAAGGCGCGATCGACCACCGCGACAGCATTGGCTTCCACCAGCGCATCGAGCCAGGCGCCATCAACTGGATGACGGCCGGGCGCGGCATCGTGCATTCGGAGCGCACGCCGCATGACCTGGCCGGCCAGCCGCACCGCACGCACGGCTTGCAGCTGTGGGCCGCCCTGCCGAAGGCGCATGCAGAAGATGAACCGAGTTTCGTGCACACGCCGCAGGCCGACATTCCCGTCGTGGCGCTCGATGGCGCCGTCGTCAAAGTCTTGATCGGCACGGCGTTTGGCCAGACCTCGCCCGTGCGCACCTATATGCAGACGCTGTACCTAGACGTGGCGCTAGAGGCGGGGCGCGCGTTGCGCCTGGAGAGCTTGCCGGCGGAAGCGGCGGTGTATCCGATCAGCGGGGAGGTGCTGCTCGATGACGTGGCGCTGGTGCCGCATACCATGGCGCTGCTGGAGGCCGGCGCCGTGCCCGTGGTGACGGCAGGCAGCGGTCCCGTGCAATTCGTCGTCATCGGCGGCGAACCGCTGGACGGCCACCGCTTCCTGTTCTGGAATTTCGTCTCGTCGAGCAAGGCGCGCTTGTCGCAGGCGGCTGACGACTGGAGCGCCCAGCGCATGGGGCAAGTGCCGGGCGAGACGGAATTCATCCCGCTGCCGAAGGCGCCCCTGCGCCCGGCAAGTTAGCCCTTCCCTTGGAAGCGCGCTGGGCCTGATCACCTTGCCACGTTGCCGGCGTCAATTGGCGTCAGCTACCCAGGCGCCAGCGCTCCTGCCACTGTTGCAGATCCGCCCAGGCCGTCTGGAGTGCGCCGGCCGACCAGTGCAGCAGGCTGTCGAGCGCCAGCAGGGTGCGCCGCAGGTGGATGCCATCGAAAAACACGTGGTCGGCCACGACGGTGGCGGCCAGCCAGGCGGCGAGGATGACGATGATGTCGTGGCGGCCGCTTTTCCACCAGCGCAGCGAGTGGCGGCGGAAAATCCACGGCACGCCCAGCGGATTGGGCCAGTCGGCCAGCAAATGCATGATGCCGCCAGCGGCAAAGCCGAACAGGGGCGGCGCCCACAGATGGTGCGGCAATTGCAGGTAGGTGTAGACGAGCAGGCCGATCCAGGCCAGGCCCCAGTGGGTCCAGGTGCGGTGCGTGATCCACAGCCGGTGCGTGCGCGCCCACCAGGCCACCTCCAGCCAGTCCGGCGCCGTGCCGCCCAGCGCCCCCATGACAAAGGCGAGCATGCTCAGCACTTGATAGGGGCCACCGGCGCCAGCGTGTGCGACCAGGGCTGCGGCGATCACGCCAGCAGCCCAACCGGTCGCATGATGCGCTTTGTTGGAAGCCATAGAAAATGTAAAACGCCATGCGGGCGCTGTGTGAAATGCGAGGGATATTAACTGGATGAATATACAGTATGCAAGGGCGTGGAGGGGTGCAATTTGCAGAATATCTGGCGATAATTTGTTAAATTGTGTGTCGCCTCAGCCTTGCCAGCGAACTCGGCAACTCATGCAGGGCGGTCAAGCATGTTATGCGGTTGATAATGTAATTGGCGCAGGGCGCGCTATGCTGAAAGCAGTAGCTTGATGTGAGGAGGTGTCGCCATGAAAATCCCGCGCGAATTGCAGATACCCGCCATCGTGTTGACGCTGGAAGCGGTGTTCATTCTGGGGCTGTCGATGATTTTTCTTGTACTGGTGCCCCGCTAGTACCTTGCCGATAACTGCAGATTTACAACAGTGTTACTATGCGGTTTGCATGGTGTTGTCGCACAGCGCTGCGCCTTCGGTGCGGATGATCCAGCATTCCGGATACGGTTCGCTGGCGAAGCGCTTGTGCCGCGCGAAGCCGCTGAGCTTGTCGAGCGCAGTGACGGGTGCCAGCGCTGTTTCCTTGCCACTGGCGGTATCGAGGTGCCAGAAGCCGCCGTTGCGGTGGAAGAGCACGGGAAGGCAGCTTGCCTGCGGCGTGGCAAGGTGGCTTGCCGGCGTGGGCTGGGTGTCGGGCAGCAGCAGGTAAAAGCATTCGGCGCGCGCGCCGTGGTCGATGCGGTGCAGGATCACGCCGTGCGCGAGCAGGGCCGTGACGCTGAGCACGACGATGCCCTTGATGCTGGCAGACAATTCGATGCGCATGCCCAGGCGCAGCGCGACGGGCTTGTGCTTGCCGGGCCATACGCCGTCGAGCAGCATGCCATAGCGCGACACATCCTCGATTTCAAAACCTTGCTGGCCGCGCCGGATGATGGCATGGCGGCCCGACAGGCGGCGCGTCAAGCCATTGTTGTCCTGGCCGTCGGGACTGAAATGGCTGAGCAGCACGTCGGCTTCCGGGTCCACCAGTTCGAAGCGGCCCAGCATGCATTCTTCCAGCGCGAACAGGCGGATCTGGCGCTGTTCGCCCGCTTCCGGCGCCGCATTGACGAGGCAGGCCGCCTGGCTGGGGTGCGGATGGCAGTGGCTGGCGGCGGGCAGGTCGACTTCGATCAGCTCTTCATCCCAGGCAATGGTGGTAAAACCCATGTCGATCTTGCCTTGCGGCGCAGATAAATCCACGTGGGCAATGCCGGCATTGCGCGCCGTCACGTCGAGGTTGCAGCCGTCGCCACCCGTCACGCGGGCGATCGAAGCGTCGTCGGCCATCACGCGCACGTTTTTGTGCGTGCTGAGGAATATCTGGTGGATTTCCGTCAGGGTGGCGTCGCGGCGCGGCACCAGGATGACGAAGGTGCATACCCATTTCTGCGCCACGGCGCCATCGAGGTGGCTGTGCACTTCCACGTCGATCTGGTATTGCCCGTGTTCCTTGTTGCGCGAGGAAAAATCGACAAACACGGGCCGCCAGTCGCCGCGCGTGGTGCGCACGAAATCATGCTGCACATGGCCGCGGGGAATCAGGTCCGAGCGCAGGCGCAAGGTCAGCTGCGGCGCGCAGGCGGCGCTCATGCCACGCAATTCCATTTTCAGGGTTTGCCGTCCGCCTGCCGCGCGGGGATCGAAGCCGCTGATGTGCAGATGCGCTTGCACGGGCTGGTAGGCCGGGGGAGCCGTTGGCGGCGCAACGGGGGCTGGCGTGAACGTCCGTGGTGCGGCGGAGACCGGCACAGGGCTGCTCACGGCATGAAACACAGCGTCATGGGCCGGGGCGTGCGGAAGCGCCGTTACCGATGGCTCGGAACGGGCGCTGCGCAGTGCGGTCAACAGGTCGTAGCTGCTGGGGGCAGTCATCGCTTGCGGGTGGTTGCCCGCGCAGACTGTATCCCCAGGCAAGACCCAGAACGTACAGTGCGGGTGCTCCGGGTTGCTGCATTTTTTCATGACATTCTGACTCGAATCGAGCGGGGACATTTTGCCCTCTGTTCTACATGAGAGCTTACGCGCTTTTGCGCCTGCTTGGCAACTTTCACGGCGCCGGAATGCGCTCTTTTTGCCCAAATTCATGTCCCTGGTCACATCTCCGCATGTGTATCATGGAAACTATTGCTCAAAAACACATATTATATCTTTCTGGATATGTTATTTTGATATTGCATGGCATTTCTTTCCCATCGATGCGCGTGCGTGCAGGCTGGGTATTTTTAGGACCGCGATGCGAGCCTGGCGGCGTTTTTGCATTATGCTGGCACAGCCGTTCCCTCCAACGCCGCCTGACTCAGAGAGATCACCATGCCTGCCCAACGCCCGCTTCAGCTTGCCATAGCCTATGGCGCCACCTTGTGTGTGTTTCTGGCCCTCGATGCCCTGTGGCTGGCGGTGCTGATGCAGCCCGTGTACGCCGCGGCGCTGGGGCCGCTGCTGGCGGCCACGCCCCGCTGGGCACCGGCCACGCTGTTTTATTTGCTGTACGTGACGGGACTGCTGGTCTTCGCCATCCTGCCCGGACTACGCGCGCGCCGCGGGCGCACGGCGGCAGCACTGGGCGCATTGCTGGGGCTGCTTGCCTATGGCACTTATGATTTGAGTAACTATGCGACCTTGCGTGACTGGCCGCTGGACTTGACGGTGATCGACATGGCCTGGGGCAGCGTGCTGTCGGCCGTGTCGGCGACGGCCGGTTATCTGGCAGCTAGTCGCCTGGGCCGGTGAACGCCGCATCGAAGCGCAGCACCAGCAAGGTAATGTTATCGCTGTGCAAGCCCTTTGGCGGGTGGGAGAGGAAGTCGTCAAACAGGGCGCTGACAGCCTGTGCCGCAGTCTTGCCTGCGCACAAGGCGGGCCAGCGGCCCGTGAGGGCCAGCGGATCCCCGCAGGCCCAGAAGCCGTCGCTGGCCAGCAGATAGTGGGCGCCGGGCCGCACGCGCAGCACGCGGCGGTCGCCCAGGTGCGCCAGAAAGGGCGGCAAGGTGGATGCATCGAGGCCGCGCAGGGGCTTGTCGAGCTGCAAGTTGTCGTTGATGGCGTTGCCTAAAATAAATGCCTGCGAGATTTGCGGATGGTGCTCGCCATGCACGGCGGCGCGCCAGCGCGTTTCGTCGAGCGCGCCGCGCATGGCGTACACGGTGGCCGGCACGTGGTCGACGGTCAGGATGCTGGCCGCGCCGTCGACCAGTTCATACAGGCGCGAATCGCCCACGTGATACAGCAGCGGCGCTTCGCCGGGTGGCACTTCCAGCAAGGTCAGGGTGGTGCCGGGCGGACGCGCCTGGGCTGGCGCATCGCTGGCGAAACGGTCTTGCAAGCGCGTGTGCAAGGCGTCGAGCCTGGCTGCCAGGCTGGCCGTGTCGATGCAGGCGGGTACTGCCAGCAAGCCTTGCACGGCTGCTTCCGCCGCCTCGCGCCCCTGGCCATGGCCACCCATGCCGTCGAGCACGGCGGCGCGCACATGGCCGGGCGGCCAGCCAGGTACCTGGCAGTGCAACGGCGCCTGCTGCGACAGGCAGACGGCGTGGCCGCTGGCATCGATCAGCAGGAAGTTATCCTGGTTCTCGCGCCGCGGCACGGAGCCGGCGCCCACGCTGCTGCCGGCGGCGGCATCGAGCCAGGGGCCGAAGTCTAGCGCGTCTTTGAGTAAATGCATCGGTTGGAGCGGTCCAGGCGGCCAGCTATGTTAATCGTAGGACACAGCTTAGCCGAAATTGTGCGTCGGTGATACCGTGCTTTTCGCGCAAAAAAACCTGCGGCAGCAGGCTGGCGCAGGTTTTCTATGGTGCAGGGCGGTGCTTAACGGCGATGGCCCCAACCGTGGCCATGCTCGCGGCCGCGGTCATAGTAGTCGCGGCGGCCATGGTCGCGGTAATAGCCGCGGCCCGGTTGCACGTAGACGACAGCCGGCGGGCCGTAATAGCGCGGTGGCGGCGCGTAATACACAGGCTGCGGCGCAGGCTGGTAGTAGACGGGCTGTGGCGCGGGCTGATAATACGTTTCACGATAGCCGCCGCGATAGCCGCCACGGTCATAATAACGGTCATTCGTACTGATGCTGTTGCCGACGGCGGCGCCAAGCACGCCACCGACGATAGCGCCGTTGCGGCCGCCGGTGCTGTTGCCAATGGCCGCTCCGACGACGGCGCCTGCAACGGTATTGAAGTCGCGGTCACCGGCAACTGCGGCCGAAGAAACAGCCACTGCCGCTACCATTACCGCACCCAGGAGTTTCTTGTTCAACATGGCATTTCCTTCCATTCCGGCGAGATCACGATGATCTGCATGCACTGGACTATATCTGCTGTCACAAGCTTGTTCCACGTCTAATACAACTTCTTACATTCCTGCCCCGATGGTAACAAGTCAGCGCGCCCGCGCCTGCCATTCGGGACGCAGCAGGCTGTACATTTTGACATCGCGCATCACGCCGTTGATGAAAAAGGCCTGGCGCATCAAACCTTCCTCGGTAAAACCGTTCTTTTGCGCGATGCGCTCGGAGCCGATGTTCAGCGGGTCCATCAGCAGTTCCAGCCGGTGATACGCATAGGCCTTGAACAGGTAGTCGATCACCAGGCGTGTCGCTTCGCTGATGTAGCCCTGTCCGTCCCGCTGCCGGTCGAACAGGCGGTAACCGATCTCGCGCGAGGCCGGCGTGCGGCTCTTGAAGTGCGTGATCGTGCCGATGATGTGCTGGGCATGATCTTCGATGAGGAATAATTCGCTGTCCTCGGTGACAAAGCCCGATTGCAGGAAGTCGCGCCTCATGGCCTCAGGCGACTTGAATTGCATCGAGAAAAAATCGCCGCGCGAGGGCAGGTCATTGACGAGGGAAATGTAGGTATTCAGGTCGGCGGCCTGCAAATGCCGGACAGTACAGAGGGTTCCCTTGAGCATGGCGGTTTCCGGTAGCGATCACGATCTTGATGGTAATCGACTCTGGCGTAAACAGGCAATCGATCGCGTAAAAGTTGCTGCAATGACAGAATAAATACGCTATCGTATAAAACCTCGCCCTGCCCCCTGGCCACGGCGTACCCGCTTCGACCTTGTTGACTGGAACTGACATCACATGCATACCATCCTGACTGGCGCGCCGCTGCGCCCTTCCTCTTTGTCCATCGCCATTGCCATCGCCCTTGGCTGCACCGTCAGCGCCGGCGCCTTTGCGGCCGCGCCAGGCAATGCGCCGCAAGCGCTGGCGCAGGTGCGCGACACGGCGCTGCAAAGCGACTGGGCGTATGCCCGCCTGGCCGATATGACCGATTTGATCGGCCCGCGCTTGTCCGGCTCCGCTGGCGCGGCGGCGGCCGTGCAGCAGGTGGCCGAGGCCATGCGCCAGCTGGGCGCCACCGTCACCTTGCAGCCCGTGAAAGTGCCGCACTGGGTGCGCGGCGTGGAAACGGCGGAAATCGTCGACTACGCGGGCCGTCCGCAGGGCGTGTCGCAGCGCGTGGTGCTGACCGCCCTGGGCGGCTCGGGCGCCACCCCGGCTGCGGGCCTGACGGCACCCCTCATCATCGTCAAGAGCCTGGAAGAACTCAAGGCGCGCGCGGCGCAAGTGAAGGGCGCCATCGTGCTGATCGACACGCCGTTCGACCAGGAGATGGCCGAGCGGGGTCTGGCCGGCGTGACTTACGGTCAGGGTTCGCGCTCGCGCTTCCTGGGTCCCAAGGCGGCGGCCGACCTGGGCGCGGCTGCCGCGCTGGTGCGCTCGATTGGCGGCGCGAACTTCCGCATCCCGCACGCGGGCGCCACGGGCCTGGATGATAACAAGCGCATTCCCGCCGCCGCCGTCACGGTGGAAGACGCCTTGCTGATCGCCCGCCTGGCCGCGCGCGGCCCGATGAAAATGCACCTGACGTTGACGCCGCAAAACCTGCCCGACGCCGACAGCTACAACGTGATCGCCGACTGGCCGGGCACGGACAAGGCCGATGAAGTGGTGCTGGTATCGGGCCACCTCGACTCCTGGGACCTGGCCACGGGTGCGCACGACGACGGCGCCGGCGTTGTGGCGGCCATGGGCGTGCTGGAAACCCTGAAAAGGCTCGACTACCGCCCGCGCCGCACCATCCGCGTGATCGCCTGGATGAACGAGGAAAACGGCGGGCGCGGCGGCCAGGCGTATTTCGACGCCCACAAGCAGGCGCTCGGCAAGCAATATGCGGCCATCGAGATGGACAGCGGCGCCGGTCGCCCGTTCGGCATCCTCGCCAGCGTGGGGCCGAAGTCGGAAAAGCTGTTTGCGCCCCTGCGCGCCGCCCTGCAGCCGATGGGCGCGCACGCGTTCACGCGCCGCGACGCGCTGGGCACGGGCGATTTACACCGCCTGGAAACGGGCGGCGTGCCCAGTTTCGAGCCGTTGGTCGACAGCCACAGCTACTTCCATTACCACCACACGCCGGCCGATACCTTGGACAAGGTCGACCCGGAAAACCTGAAGCGCAACGTGGCGCTGATGTCGTCGCTGGCCTGGTTCCTGGCCAATATCGATGGCGAGATCGGGCGCGCGCCGGAGCAGGGCGAGTAAGTGCCATAGCGCGGGGCGCAGCCTTGCCGGTGCGCTCCGCGTGGTGTTGACAAGGTTCATCGATCCACGCGACGTCGTCGCAGTCTGTGGGCTTGCGCCTTGCACCCTCAGATTTTCAGATACCAGCCCTCGGGAAAGACAATTTGCCTGGCCAGGGCGGCAGTCATAAGATATGCAGCTGCAAATAGTTCTCATTTATATGGGGAGCTTGTGCAGCATACTCGCCCGGCCATGGCGGCCAGGGTTTGTCTCTCTTCTGATTGTCAGGAACGCTGGTGTCCCGTCTTCGCTTGTTTTCCCCCCTCTTCCTTGCCGGCGCTCTGGCGCTGGCCAGTGCCAGCGCGCAGCCGCCTGCGCCGCGCATCGAGCGTTGTACCATCGCCGATGAGCAGGGCGACTTCGGCTTGCCCACGCCCTACACCCATGCTGGCGGCGGCATGGGCTATACGCTCACCAGCCTGATTTTCGACACCCTCGTGTGGCGCGATGCCAGCGGCAAGCTGGTGCCGGGGCTGGCTAGCGCGTGGCGGGAAAGCGCCGACCACCGTACCATTGACTTCACCTTGCGGCCCGATGCGCGCTGGCATGACGGCAAGAGCGTCACGGCGGCGGACGTGGTGTTTACTTTTGCGTATTTGCGCCAGTACCCGCATCCCCTGTTTGACCTGGGCGCCATCGACGCCGTGGACGACCTGGGCAAGGGGCGGGTGCGGGTGCGCCTGAAGCGCGTATATGCGCCGTTCGTCGCGCAGCTGGCCGGTTCGGTGCCCATCCTGCCGCAGCATGTGTATGCGCGCCTGGACGACCCCCAGCACGTGAAACAGGCCGATATCGTCGGCAGCGGCCCCTACCGCCTGGGTGCGTATGACAAGGCGGCGGGCCGCTACCTGTTTACTGCAAATGAACAGTACTACCTGGGCCCGCCCAGGGTGCGTAGCGTGCTGTTCCTGCGCATGCAGCCTTCGCTTGCCGTGGGGGCGCTCAAGCGGGGCCAGGTGGACATGATCCGCAGCCTGCCGTCGCCGCTGGCCGCCGAGGTGGCCCGCTTCGCCACGGTGGTCAGTGCGCCTTCCGGGCATCCGGTGCGGCTGCGCTTCAATCATGCGCGCGCGCCGTTTGACGACAAGCGCCTGCGCCAGGCCATCGCGCGCGGCATCGACCGGCAGGAGCTGCTGCGCGTGGTCGAGAACGGGCAGGGCGAAGTCGCTGCAGGACGCTTCGTGCGGGGCAGCATCTGGCAGAGCGGGGCACCGTTCGATGCGTATGCTTACGATCCTGCGGCAGCGCGCCGCATGCTGGCCGAGCTGGGCTACCGCGCCGCGCCCGATGGCCGCCTGCGCGACAGCGGCGGCAAACCGTGGGTACTCGAACTGGCGGCGGCGCGCAGCCTGGCGCGGCCCGCCAGTCAACTGGCGGGCCAGCTGGAAAAGCTGGGCATGGAAGTCAACGTGCGCATCATGGACAGCGGCATTCTGGGCGCGCGCATCAGCGCGACCGATTTCGACCTGGCCCTCGTCAGCCAGGGCAGCAATGGCGATCCGGAAAGCATGCTGCGGCAAACGGCGGGCAAGGGCGCCTTCAGCGATGCCTTCCGGCGCGCCGATCTGCTCGACCTGCTGTTGCAGCAGGTCGGTACCGTCGACGTGGCCAAACGGCGCGCGCTGCTCGACCACGCCCAGGCCATCTATGCCGAGGAGCTGCCCGCGTTTTTCCTGTATTCGCCGCAGTGGATCACGGCGGCCAATGCGCGCCTGCGGCCGTGGTTCACGCCGGGCGGCATCGCCGTCGGCATCTCGCTGCCGCTGAACAAACTGATGTTCGTGCAGTAGACGGGAGCCGACGCTGAGCGCTTCTACGTTCCTGGGCCGGCGCGCTGCGGGCTATGCGCTGGCCTTGCTGGCGCTCGTCAGCCTCGACTTCGCGCTGCCGCTGCTCATGCCCGGCGACCCCGTCACGGCCTTCCTGGGACAGGATGCGCTGATCGAACTCGATGCGGCCGAACGCGGCGCCCTGCTGGCGCGCCATGGCCTGGGAGACGGACAGCCCCTGTGGCAGTTGTACTGCGAGCACCTGGCGCAGCTGTCGCGGCTTGACTTTGGCTATTCCATCCGCCACGGCATGCCCGTGGCGGATTTGCTGGCACAGCACCTGCCATGGACCATGCTGCTGGTGGCGTGCGCGCTGGCGCTGGCCCTGCTGCTGGGTGTGGTGCTGGGCATCGAGGCCGCGTTTGCGCAGGGCAGGGCGGCGGACCGCGTGCTGACGGCCGCCACCTTGGCGCTCGACAGCATCCCGCCTTTCGCCCTGGCGATGGGCCTGGTCATGCTGTTCGCCTATGCTTTGCAATGGCTGCCCAGCAATGGCGCCATGGCGCCGTTTTCCACGCAGACGGGTGCGGCCGTATGGATGGAGCGCGCGCAGCACCTGGTACTGCCCGTGTGCGCCATGGCGCTGCCTGCCGCCGCCGGGGTGTTTCTGAGCGCGCGCGCCACGGCTGTCAGTGTACGGCAGCGCACCTTCATGGACCTGGCCCGCGCGCAGGGCGTGGGACCGCTCGCCTTGCGCTACCGCCACCTGGCGCCCAACGTGCTTGCTGTCGTGCTGTCGCGCCTGGGCGGGGTGGCCGCGCGCCTGGTCTCGGGCGCCGTGTACGCGGAAACCGTCTTCGCCTATCCGGGCATCAACCTGATGCTGACGCACGCCATCGTCAAGCACGACTACCCGCTGGTGCGCGGCGCGCTACTGGCGACGGGGCTGCTGCTGTTCGCCATCAACTTGCTGGCCGATGCACTGGCCGCCCGCCTGGCGCGGCGCGCGCAGCGCGCGCCATGAACGCGTCCGTGCGCGCGGGGACGCTGCTGCTGCTGGTGCTGGCCCTCATGCTGGCCGGCGCCAGCTGGCTGCAGCCGGCGTCCGGCGGCGCCATGGATGCCGTGCTGGCGCCGCCCGGCGCCATGCACTGGCTGGGCACCGATGACCTGGGCCGCGACGTGCTGCGGCGCCTCGCCGCCGCCGCGCTGCCGACCCTGAGCATCGGCGTGGCCGTGAGCGCCGCCAGCATCGCGCTGGCCGTGCTGCTGGCGCTGTGCGGGCTGGCCTGGCCGGCGGCCGATACGCTGGTGCTGCGGCTGGCCGATCTGTTCAGCGCCCTGCCATCGACGCTGGTCTTCATCGTCATTGCCTCGGCCATGCAGCCCGGCGTGCCGGCCCTGGTGGCGATGCTGGCGGTATTCGGCTGGGATGCCGAATTTCGCGCGCTGCGCCTGCGCCTGCGCCAGGTGTGGCGCCAGGAGAGCCTGGACGCGGCGCGCCTGGCGGCGGCATCGGGCGCCTACCTGCTGCGCCGCCATGTGTGGCCGGCCATGGCGGGATTGCTGGCCGTGCAAGCCGTCGCCCTGGTGCGCCGCGCCGTGTTTCACTACGCGGGCCTAGCCTTCCTCGGGCTGGCTGATCCACGTACCCCGACCTGGGGCGGCATGCTCAATGAAGCCATGCCCTATCTTGCCCACCCCGACGCGCGCGCCTGGATCCTGGCGGCGTGGCTGTGCCTGGCCATGCTGCTGATTGCGCTGGCGCTGCTGGGCCAGGGCCTCGACGAGCGCGCGCGATGCTAGCGGCGGCCGCTTTCTGCGTCGAGGCGGATGGCCGCCAGTTGCTGCGCCAATTGCACTTCCAGGCGCGTCCGGGCGTGCCGCTGGTGATCATCGGCGAATCGGGCGCCGGCAAAAGCACCCTGGCGCGCGCCTTGCTCGGCATGGCGCCGGGGCGCGGCAGCGGCAGCTTGCGCGCCGGTGGCATGCAACTGGTGGACGCGGACGAGGCGGCGCTGCGGCGCTGGCGTGGCCGCCAGGCGGGCCTGGTGCCGCAAGACGTGCACGACGCCCTCAATCCCCAGCACACCTTGCTGGCGCAGGTGGCGGCGCCTTTGCGGCGGCATCTTGGCATGCGGCGCGGACCTGCCGAACTGGCGGCCGGCGCCTTGCTCATCTCGCTGGGCCTGACCGAAAACCTGCACCGGCACTACCCGGCGCAATGCAGCGGCGGCCAGCTGCAGCGCGTACTGCTGGCGGCGGCGCTGGCGCCTTCGCCGGCACTGCTGGTGCTGGACGAACCGACGTCCGCGCTCGATCCCGCCACCAGCGCGCTGGTGCTGGGGCGCCTGCGCGCCGAAGCGGCGCAGCGCCAACTGGTGGTGGTGACGCACGACTTGGCGCTGGCGCGCGCGCTCGATGGCGACGTGCTGGTGCTGTACGGCGGCTGCGCCGTGGAAACGGGACCGGCCGCATCGGTGCTGGCGGCGCCGCGCCATCCCTACACGCGCGGCCTGCTGCGCGCCTGGCCGCGCGAGAACGGCAAGGACTTGCAGGGCATCGCCGGCACGCATGAAGAGTGTGCGCGCGGCTGCGCCTTCGCCAGCCGCTGCAGCCAGCGTATCGCCCGCTGCGGCGAGGAAGCGCCGGCGCTCGATGCCACGGGCGTGGCCTGCCTGCGCGGCGGCATCGTCAGCGTGCTGTCCGCGCGCGGCGTGCACAAGCGCCTGGGCGGTCAAGCCGTCTTGGCGGGCGTGGACCTGGAGGTGCAGTCGGGCGAAACGGTGGTCATCGTGGGCGCATCCGGCGCGGGCAAGTCGACCCTGGCGCGCATCCTCGCCGGCCTGCAGCAGGCCGATTCGGGCAGCGTGAGCACGCCGCATCGCGAGGCCGGCAGCGCGGCGGCGGGTATCGCCTACGTGCCGCAGCATGCGAGTGCCTCGGTGGCCAGCCACTTCAGCGTGTTCGAGGCGGTAGCCGAGCCGCTCGTTATCGCGGCGCGCAGCAGCATGGACGCCTGCCGCGCGGCGGCGCTGCGGGCGCTGGCCGACGTGCGCCTGCCGGCCACGCCGGCTTTCCTGGCGCGCCAGGCGCGCAGCTTGAGTGGTGGGGAATTGCAGCGCCTGGCCATCGCGCGCGCGCTGATCGCCGATCCGGCCGTGCTGGTGGCCGATGAACCGACTGCGGCGCTGGACGCCTCGGTGCAGGCGAAGGTGCTGCGGCTGCTGCTCGACGTGCAGGAGGCGCGCGGCCTGGCCCTGCTGCTGATCACGCACAATCTGTCCGTCGCGCGCCACGTGGCGGACCGCATCGTGCGCTTGGAAGATGGCCGCTGCGCGGCGTTGCCAGGGCCGCAGGACGGCCCGGAAGGCGCCGCGCCGGTGGCCTGGATGCGCCTGGCCTAGCCGAGGAAATCGCCTACATACACCAGGTGTTCGAACGGCGGTTTTTCGTTCTCCGTGCGTGCCAGTAGCGTCTCCAGCGTGGCGCGCAACACGGCCTGTTTCTCGTCGGCGCCCGCGTGCGCGACGATGGCGACCGGCGTGCTGCCGGGCAGGTGGCGCGCCAGGCGTTCGACCAGCGAGGGCAGGTCGGCGCGCATGGTAAAGAAGACCAAGGTGGAACCCGTGGCGGCCAGCTTGTCCAGCGTGTCGCTGCCCGTGTAGTCGTCGCGCGTGTCGGCCGAGGCGGCGAGGATCACGGAACGGCTGTGCTTGCCGCCGGTGACATCGCGGGCCAGCGCCGCATTGGCCGCATTGAAGCAGGAGATGCCAGGGATGACGACGGGGTTCAGTTCGCTGAACTCGCTCAGGTAGCCCGATTGCGGCCCGAAGATCATGGCGTCGCCATAGTCGAGCACCGCGACGGTCTTGCCGGCCGCCGCTGCCGCGTGGATGATGTCGCGCGTCTGTTTTTCCATGGCGTCGACTTCGTCTTCCGGCGTATCGCGCCGCGCCAAGGGGCTGAACAGGCCGTGGCCGGCCTTGTGCAACTTCTTGCCGCTGAGCAGTTCGGCAAATGCTTCGAGGAGGCGCGGGATGCCGAACACGATATCGACGCCGCGCAGTGTTTTCTGCGCCTTCACGGTGATGCTGTCAGGGTCGCCGATGCCGGCGCTGACGAGGTACAGGCCGCAGCGCGCGGCCTCTTTTGGGGTATAGCTCATGGTTCTCTTCTCTTTATGGATGGGTGATTGGGATGATGGAAGCGTTTAAAAACGGTAACTGGCGCTGACGCGCACGTCGCGTCCCGGCTCCGGCAGGATATTGCCGACGCCACCGTCGAGCGAACTGTGGCTCGTGTAGTGTTTGTCGCCCAGATTGCGCACGGCCAGCGCCAGGCTGAGTGCGCGCAAGGCGTCCGGCTGCCATTGCAGCTGGACGTCGTGCAGCACATAGCCGGCGCGCTGTAGCGCCGCTTTCGGCACGTCGTCCAGGCGACGCACGGCGTTCAGGGTATAGCCGGCCGTGAGGCCGGGCAGCACCTGCCACTGGCTGTCCCACGTCAGGCGGTCGCCCAGGGCCGTACCCACGCGGCGCGCCGGGCTCAGCGGCTTGCCGCCCAGCGTGGTATCGGCCAGCACCACGCCCACGGATGTGCCGTAGCCGCCCCGCTGCCAGCGCGCCTTCCATTCCCAGCCCTTCGAGCGCAGGGCCTCGGGCATGTTGCGTATATGCGCGGGATACACGACGCCCTGGCCGGCCCATTCGATCAGGTTGGCAATGCGGGTGTCGAAGTAGCTGAGGCGTACGCTCAGGCTGTCGCTGTCCAACAGCGTATTGGCGCCTTCGTACTTCAGGCCCGCTTCGCGCGTGGCGGATGTTTCCGGCTTGAAGGGCTTGCCGTTGTTGAAATTACTCTTTTTGTCCAGGCTGGTGAGGAAACCGATGGGAATGATGCCGCTGGCGCGCACGGCTTCGCCATAGCTTGCAAAGGCGCCCACGCCGCCGCCCAGCTCCAGCTCGGCGCCTGCGTTCGGCGACGTCTTCCCACCTTTGAATGTGCGCGGTCCGAAGGCGGTGTGGTAGCGGTCGTGGCGCAAACCCAGCGACAACTGTACTGCTTGCCAGCGCATGCGCTCCTGCACGAAGAGGCCCAGGTTGCGCGCCTGCGTGGCTTTGCGGCCCGGCCCCAGGATGGCGGCGCCCAGCACGCCGTTGGTGATGCCTTCCTCGTCCATGAAGTCGGCGCCTGCCGTCAGGCGGTGCTGCGTGCCGGCCAAGGCCAGGTTTGCCGTATTGCGCACGCTGCCGCCCCGTTCCGTCGTCCTGGCGCTGCGCGCCTGGCTGACGTCTTCCAGTTCGTTCTCGTTCTGGTACAGATTGAATTTCCAGTCCAGCAGCGCATTGCCGGCCGGCTGGTAGCGGTGTTCCAGGGTATACGTGTGGCGTTCGCTGCGCTGGTAGCTGGGCATGGCGTTCGCGGGCGCATAGCCGTTGTCGCTGCCGACCCGGCTGAACAGGTAGAGCCCCGCATTGCGGTTGCGCGCCGCGCCCAGGCGCAGGCTATGCTCGGCCAGGTCCAGCAAGCTCAGTTTGAACAGGTAGTCGCGCTCATGCCCGGCCGAGTTGGGCACGTCGCCACCGCCGCCGATGCGGTAGTTTTCGCGGTTGACGGCGCTGACATGGGCCAGCAAGCCCAGCTTATTGTCCAGCGCATCGCCCAGCATGCCATACACGCTGACGGCGCCGCGCCGCGCTGCGTCGGCGCTGGCGTACGCTGCGCGCACGCTGGCGCCGGCGCGCTTGCCAGGCGCCAGCAAGTCCTGTGCGTCGACGGTCTCAAAGCGAATGCTGCCACCCAGCGCCCCTGCTCCCGCGTCGGCGCTGGGGCCGGGCTGGATATCGACCTGTTTCAGCAGGTCGGGATCGATGCCGCCCAGGTCGCCGCGGTGCTGGTGCAGGCTGCGCCCTTGGCGGGCGCCGTCGACGCTGATGTTCAGGTTGGCGCCGTCGAAGCCGCGCAGGTAGATGCGCTGCGCATTGCTGGCGCCGCCGCCCACGCTGATGCCAGGTTCGCTGGCGAAGACGTCGGCCATGTCCATGGCTTGCTGACGCTGCATGGTTTCGCGGGAAATGCGCGTGATGCCCGGCAGGGGCGCGTCCGGCGCGGATTGGTCGATCAGCTTGATTTCGGGCAGGGTCGCCAGCGGCGGCGCCTGTTTGGCGTGTTGGGCGGGCGTGTCCGCCGTTTGCTGGGCAAAAGAGGGGGCGATGGGCAGCGCGCTGGCGCCAAGCAGGAAAAGGGCAAGGGCAAGGGGAAGGGCAAGGGGAACGGCATGTCGCATGGGAAGGTCGTCTTTGTCAGAAGGGAAGCTACGGGAAGGGAGGGCGCAGGCGCAGACCTGCGCATCGTCAGTCGAATCTGCTACAGCAGCGCTGTCCCCGGGGCAGGAAGTGGCGCGTCGCGCCCCTCCCGGTCCCTGAAATACCCGGTTGGCTTCATCTCGTCAGCCGCCATTCTGAAAGACGGGGGCAACGTTGGCTATTTGTATTTCTTGAGCGGCGCCATCAGGAAAGCTGAGGGCTGCGGCTCACAGCCCTGCGCGCTTGGCCACCAGGGTCAGGATGTCGTAGCTGGCCACCAGTTCATTGTTCTGGTTGGTGACCTGCACGTCCCACGACACGACGCCCTGGCCGACGCCTTTGTCGTCGCGCCGCTGGCGGTCGACCTTGCGCTTGCACGTCAGGCGCGCGCGGATGGTGTCGCCGATGCCGACCGGCGCAACGAAGCGCAGGTCGTCGAGCCCGTAGTTGGCCAGCACGGGACCCGGCGCCGGGGACACGAACAGGCCAGCAGCGGCGGCCAGCACGAAATAGCCGTGCGCGATGCGCCTGCCGAACTGCGAATCGCGCGCGGCGATCTCGTCGAAATGCATGTAGAAATAATCGCCCGAGATGCCGCCGAAGGCCACGATATCGGCTTCGCAGACGGTGCGCCGGTGCGTCAGCAGCGATTCACCCACTTCCAGTTCGTCGAAATGCTTGCGGAACGGATGCTGCACGCTTTCGCGCACGGCGGCGCCGCGCACGTATTCGCCCGTCACGGCCGTCAGCATGGTGGGCGAGCCTTGTAGCGCCGAACGTTGCAGGTATTGCGAGATGGCGCGCAAGCCGCCCAGCTGCTCGCCGCAGCCGGCGCGGCCAGGACCGCCATATTTCAGGTGCGCCGACGCCAGCACGTCGGTCCCCGCCGCCGCCACTTCGCGCTCGAGCACCAGCACACGCCCGTGCGAGGCAGCCAGGCGCGGCACGGCATACGCGGCCAGCTTCGGGTCGCGCGTGGCCAGGGTGCTGGCCAGGCTGCCCCGGCCGCGCGCGGCCAGCGCCAGCGCCTCCTCCACGTCAGCATACGGCATCAGGGCGCAGACGGGGCCGAAGGCCTCGATTTCATGCACGGCGTCGTTGCGCGCGCCGCCGCGGCACAGCAGCAGGGTGGGCGCGGCAAAGGCGCCATTGCGCACGCCGTCGCCCGAAGGCGCGTAGCCATCCACCTGGCCGCAGACGATGTCGCTTTCCTCGGCCAGGGCGCGCACGCGGGCGCCAAGTTCGCTGCGCTGTTCCTGTGATGCCAGCGGCCCCATTTGCACGCCCGCCTGGGCCGGGTCGCCGATCACCACCGCCGCCAGGCGTTCGCGCAGGCGCGCCGTCAGCGCTGCGATCTGCCCGTGCGGCACCATCACGCGGCGGATGGCGGCGCCGTCCTGGCCCGCCTTGACCGTCATCGAACGCACGATGGCGTCGACCAGCAGCTCAAATTCCGGCTCGCCGCTGCGCACATCCGGTCCCAGGATGGCGCAGTTCAGCGACGCCGCGCCCAGGCTGACCTGCACTGAACGCGCCAGCAGGTTGGGGTGGTTGCGCAACGTCGTGGCGGTGGCGTCCGAACCCGTGAAGCTGACGGCATCGTTGTCCTGCAGGCGGGCCAGCAGCGCGTCGGCGGGGCCGATGGCCAGCTGCAGCGCGCCTTTCGGCAGCACGCCGGAAGCGTCGATCAGGCGCACCAGCGCTTCGGCCAGGTAACTGGTGCAGGTGGCGGGTTTGACGATGCAGGGCATGGCGGCCAGGAAGCTGGCGGCGAATTTTTCCAGCAGCGACCAGACGGGCAGGTTGAACGGGTTGATGTGCAGGGCCACGCCGCCGCGCGGCACCATGATGTGCGTGCCGGCCGCGCCGCCGCGCCGGCATAGCGACATGGCGGGTGCTTCGTGCAGCACATTGCCCGAAGGCAGGCCGCTGGCCGCGATGCCGGCGTAGGAATTGAGCACGCCGATGCCGGCGCAAATATCCTGCTTGCTGTCGGCGCGCGTGGCGCCGCTCAGGTAGGCGATCGTGTACAGCTCCTCGCGATGCTGCTGGATGTGCGATGCCAGCGCCCGCAGGCAGGCCGCCCGCTGCTGGAAGTCGAGCGCCATCAGCGCCGGCACGCCGGTGCGGCGCGCATAGTCGAGCGCCTGCTGCGCGTCGACCGATTCGGCATGCGTGTGATAGATCAGCGAATTGTCGATGGCGCTGTGCAGCGACAGGCCCGCTTCGCTGCCCATCCAGTGTCCGCCTATCCAGCTTTGCAGTGTGCTTACCTTGCTCATGCTTGCTCCTCGTTCGTGTGCGTGAGAGATGCCGCCGTTTCCAGCGCATCGATGAACATGCCCGCCACGTCGAAACCCGTCTGCTGCATGATTTCGCGAAAGCAGGTGGGACTGGTGACATTGACTTCGGTGAGATGCGCGCCGATCACGTCCAGCCCGACCAGCAGCAGGCCGCGCGCCGCCAGCAGCGGCGCCAGGGTGTCGGCGATTTCGCGGTCGCGCGCGGTCAGCACGCGCGCTTCGCCGCGGCCGCCGGCAGCCAGGTTGCCGCGCACCTCGCCCGCCTGCGGTAAGCGCGCCAGCGCATGCGGCACCGGCTTGCCGCCGATGAGCAAGATGCGCTTGTCGCCCTCGCTGATGGCGGGAATGTAGCGTTGCGCCATGATGCTGACGGCGCCGTCGCGCGTCAGCATTTCCACGGTAGCGCCCAGGTTCATGCCGTCCTCGCGCACGCGGAAGATGCCGGCGCCGCCCATGCCGTCGAGCGGCTTGAAGATCACGTCGCCGTGCTCGGCATGGAAGGCGCGCAGGCGCGACGGCTCGCGGCTGACCAGGGTCGGCGCGCAGAACGGCGCAAATTCCAGGATCGCCAGTTTCTCGTTGTGGTTGCGCACGGCCGATGGCCGGTTGAAGACGCGTGCGCCCTGGCGCTGCGCCATTTCCAGCAGGTAGGTGCTGTACAGGTATTCCATGTCGAAAGGCGGATCCTTGCGCACCAGGACCGCGTCGAACTGCGCCAGCGGCAGCGTCGCCGCCGCCTCCCGGTGGAACCACGCGCCGGCGTCGTCGACCAGTCGCACGTGCGCGGCGTGGGCGCTGACCACGCCGCCTTCGCAGTGCAAATGCTGCTGTTCGAACACGTGCAGTGCGTGACCGCGCGCGGCCGCTTCCTGCATCATCGCGTAGGTCGAATCTTTCTTGATGTTCAACAGTTCGAGGCGGTCTGCCAAGATCGCGATTTTCATCGGTGCGCCTTTCATTCAATACGCTGGGGGAGAGGAAAACGGTCGGTCGCGCCAGTGCGCGCAGCATCCGCGGCGCCGGGCGTCGTGTCCTTGTCGCTGGAATATTTCTGCAGCGATGGTAGCGCAACAGGCACCATTCGGCTCCTCAGATATTTGGACGTCCGCCCTCAGTTATTGCGTCTTGTGAGGCACCCTCGTTCGGTCTTAGCATCATTGGCGAAATGTCACTACCCAAGCCGGCCTGACCGGATATAACCGCCACATGAGGACACAATGATGCGCCGCTCTTTCAAGACCAATCTCGACATCCGTTACCGCGACACCGACTCGATGGGCCACGTCAGCAGCCCCGTGTACTACGAGTACATGCAGACGGCCTACCTCGAATACATGCACCGCATCCTGGAAATCCCGAAGAGCGAAAAGCTGCCGCACATTATGGTGAAAACCGCGTGTGAATACATCGCCCAGGCCAAGTACGGCGACAAGGTGCTGGTGCTCAGCCATGTCTCCAAATTCGGCGGCAAGAGCTTTGAAATGGAGCACATCATGCACATCGGCGACGAGCAGGGCGTGGTGATGGCCAAGGCCATTTCCGTGCACGTCATGTACGACTATGAAAAGCAGGCCACGCAGCCCGTACCCGAATCGTTCAAGCAGACCGTGCTGGCCTACCAGGGCAGCCTTTAAGATGGCGTGCCTGGCATCCCTGCAAGCGCTTGGCGCTACGCTGGCCATGCTCGCGGGCGCCGCCGGCGCCGGCGAACCGGTACAGCGCGTGCTGACGCCGATCGACTGGCCCGCGGCTGGCCAGGCGCACGCCGACGCGGCGCTGCGGCCGCTGCGCGCCACGGCGCCGGCCGGGCTGGCGCAAGTCAGGATCCCGGTACTGCTGCTGCCGGCCGAAGGCGACTGGGGCGCGCCGCGTTTCCATGGCCAAGGCACGGCCTATGCGGCCCTGTATGCGCCGGCGGGCGCGAAGCTGGGGCTGTTCGGCAGCGCCACGCACCTCCTCGCACCAAGTGACCTGAAGCTCGAACATGCGGGCGGCGCCTTTGAATCGATAGGCGACGGCGCGGACTACAGTTTCACGCGCTTCGGCGCCGCCTACACGTTGCGCATGAGCTGCGACGAGCCGCTGAAGGACAAGCGCTGCACCGATCCGCAATATCTGACCGACGCGGCGCGCGCGCTGCTGCTCGTGGCGGGAGAAAAACCATGATGATGAAGATGATGTTGTTGGCGGGCGTGCTGAGTGCCATGGCGCTGCCCGCACTGGCAGGCAGCGATGAACGTTTCCTGCCGCCGGGCGCGCTGCTGCCCGGCAGCGGCAGCGGCGTGGCCAGCGCCGCGGTGCTGTACCCGGACATGCGCTTTCCCATCGAACAGGGCGCGGCGTACGCCAGTTCGCATTTCTATGGCGTGGGCGGCCAGCGCGGCAAGGCAGGCGATTCTTGCGACGAGGCCAACTATGCCTATCCGTGGCGCGACAATTTTTGCGAGCTGCGCAAGGATAACCTGCCGTTCTGCCTGTCCGGCGGACATCAGGGACAAGACCTGCGCCCGGCCACTTGCCGCGCCAACTTTCACTGGGCCGTAGCGGCCGACGATGGCGTCATCGTGCAAATCGCGCGTTTCAGCGTGACCCTGCAGACAGCCGCCGGCACCTTGTACCGCTATGTGCACCTCAATACCAGCGACCTGGCCGTGCGCGAACTGCAGCCGGTGGCGCGCGGCGCGCGCATCGGCAGGATCTCGAACACGTGGGTCGACAAGCTGCCGATCCACCTGCATTTCGACGTCAAGGACACCATCAAGGTGGGCCAGCAGACTTTGGTGACGTTCGTGCCGCCGTATGCCAGCCTGGTCGAGTCTTACATCCGGCGCAACAAGATACAAGGAGAACAGCATGAGTGAAACGATGCAAGGCCGGCGCGGGCGCAAGCGGCCGATCCTGGCGATATTGCGCCAGGAGGCGTCGACGCCGGGTCGCGCCGGCAAACTGCTGCGCGACAAGGGCTTTGAACTCGATATCCGCCGTCCCGTGTGCGGCGATCCGCTGCCCGACACCCTCGATGGCCACGCGGGCGTGATCTCGTTCGGCGGCCCGATGAGCGCGAACGACAGCGACGCGCACATCCGCCGCGAGATTGAGTGGCTGTCCGTACCGCTGGCGGAAAACCGGCCATACCTCGGCATCTGCCTGGGCGCGCAGATGCTGGCCAAGAATCTCGGCTGCAAGGTGACGGCGGCCGAGGGCGACATCACGGAGATCGGCTGGTATCGGCTGAAACCGACGGCCGAAGGCCAAAGCATCATGCCCAAGTGGCCGGATATGGTGTACCACTTCCACATGGAGGGTTTCGAGCTGCCCAAGGGCGCCATCTTGCTGGCCGAGGGCGACGCCTACCGCAACCAGGCCTTCCGCTACGGCGAGAAAGCCTGGGGCATCCAGTACCATCCCGAGCTGACCCTGGCCATGCAGCGCCGCTGGGCAGTGAAGGGCGCGCACCGCTTCCACCTGCCGAACGCGCAACAGGGTGAACAGCACCTGCAGGGACGAGTGTTGCACGACAAGGCGTTGCGGGCATGGTTCAACGGCTTCCTGAACCGCGTGTTTACCGAAGCATGAGTCGCCAGCCCGCTACCCTGCAGGAGGGCCTGGCGCTGAGCCTGGAGCAGTTGCTGGCGCGCCAGAGTTTCAAGTGGAGCCAGTACCAGCCCGGCGTGCTTGCCGCCTGCGTGGCCGACATGGACCTGGGCACCGCGCCCGCCGTGCAGGCGGCGCTGGCGCAGATGCTGCGGCACGTCGATTTCACTTACCCCCTGCGCGACGGGCGCAAGGCCGACCGCGCCGTGGCGCACGCCTTCGCCGCGCGCATGCGCCGCTTGTACGGCTGGCACGCCGAGGCCGACCAGGTGCTGGTCCTGCCCGACCTGGTGCAGGCGACGTTTGCCGCGGTGATGGCGTTTTCCGACCCGGGCGACGGCGTGATCGTGCAAGTGCCGCACTATGCGCCGTTCCGCGAGGCGGTCGAGGGCACGGGCCGGCGCCTGATCGCGCTGGAAATGCGCGCCGCTGCCGACGGCTATCAGCTCGACCTGGAGCGCCTGGCGCACGCCGTCGATGCCCGCACGCGCGTGCTCATCCTGTGCAATCCACACAATCCGACGGGGCGCGTGCTGAGCCGCGCGGAGCTGGAGAGCGTGCTGGCCTTCGCCGAGCGCCATGCCTTGATTGTGGTGTCCGACGAAATCCATGCCGACCTGGTCTACCCGGGCGCGCGCCATCTGCCATTGGCCTCGCTGTCGCAGGCGGCAGCCGCGCGCACCGTCACCCTGAACTCCGCCACCAAGAGCTTCAATATCGCCGGCCTGCGCTGCGCCGTCGCCCATTTCGGCACGCTGGAGCTGCAGCAGCGCTTCCACGCGCGCCTGCCGGCGCGCCTGACTGGCGCCGTCAACAGTCTGGGCATCGACGCCACCGTGGCGGCCTGGAACGACGGCCAGCCCTGGCTCGACGCCGTGCTGGCGCACCTGCTGGCCATGCGCGACTACGCGGTGCAGACCCTGCGCCGCGAGCTGCCGTCCGTCCGCTTCCACGTGCCGCAGGGGACGTATCTGCTGTGGCTCGATTGCGGCGCGCTGGAGCTGGACCAGCCGGCGGCGGATTTCTTCCTCCAGCATGCGCGCGTGGCGCTCAGCCCGGGCGAAGTCTTCGACGCGCGCGCCGCGCACTGTGCGCGCCTCAATTTCGCCACCTCGCAGCCGCTGCTGGCCGATATCCTCAACCGCATGGTCATGGCGGTGCGCGTGCACCAGCGCCGCCGCCTGCCCGTACACACTTAACCCGGCACACGCGTGCCACTACCTGGATACGACATCATGGAAACGCCCATCAAAAAAAACAAGCCGCGCATCCTCATCGGCGTCACGGGATCGCTCGATTCGACCTTGCTGCCGAACTATCTGCGCATCATCAAGGACCATCTCGATTGCGAGCTGAGCGTGCTGATGACGCCGAATGCCACCAACTTCCTCAAGCCGGAATCGATCGCGCTGTACGTCGACCGCGTCATCAGCGGCGAGCGGCCGCAGGATTGGCCGACCGACAAGCCGGGCCGCCTGGCCGCCGAGCATGACCTGCTGCTGGTGCTGCCCGCCACGGCGAATACGCTGGCGGCCGTGGCGAACGGTTTTTCCGGCAACCGCCTGACCACCGTGATCCTGGCCGCCACCTTTCCCGTGCTGCTGTTTCCCGTGATGGGCGGGCCGATGCTGGCCAAGCCGGCCGTGCAGCGCAATCTGGCGCAGCTGCGCGAGGACGGCTACATCATCATCGACCCCGTCTGGCGCGAGCATTTCGATCCGCTGCTCGGGCGCATGCACGGCCACCACTCGCTGCCGAGTCCCGAGCAGGTGCTGGCGCTGCTGCGCGAACGCTTCCCCGCCAGCGGCGTGCAGCGCCTGGCGCTGAGCGGCGCGGCAGCCTGACCTTCCCAACTGGAGAGAACCGCATGTCCATCATCCTGTATAGCCTGTGCGCCGCCGACCGGCGCCGTCATTATTCGCCCCATGTATGGAAGATCATCATGGCACTCAAGCACAAGGAATTGCAGGCCGAGGTGCGGCCCGTCTCCTTCGCCGAAATCGCCGGTATCGAGGACGGCAGCTACAAGAGCGTGCCAGTGCTGAACGACAACGGCCACATCGAGGGCGACAGCTTTGAAATCGCCGTGCACCTGGAGCGCGCCTATCCGGACCGGCCCAGCCTGTTCGGCGGCCCGGGCGGCCAGGCCATGGCCCGTTTCGTCGAAAGCTTCAGCCAGACGGTCATCCATCCGCCCGTCTCGGCCATCGCCGCCATGGACATGCATGCGCTGATGTCGCCGGCGGACCAGGCGTATTTCCGCGCGGCGCGCGAGAAGCGCTTCGGCAAGACCCTGGAAGAAGCTTCTGCCACCCGCCACATCGAACTGGCGGCCCTGCCGGAAAAATTCGCACCGCTGCGCAGCGTGCTGGCCAAGCAGTCCTGGCTGGGCGGCGCGCAACCCCTGTTTGCCGACTACATCCTGTTCGGCGTGCTGCAATGGGCGCGCATCACCGTGCCGACGCCCTTGCTGCCGGTCGACGATCCCGTCAGCACCTGGTTCGAGCGCTGCCTCGACCTGCATGGCGCCATCGGGCGCTCCGTCATCCTGTCGGACTGACACGGGGCCGCCTGCGCTTCCTTCCCTTACACCTTTAACTGATCAACAAGGCCAAGCATGATGTTTACACCGCAACAGGGCGAGATACGCCAGCGCTACGCCGGCATCGGCAGCGACATTGCCGCCGGCGCCGCCGCGCGCGCCGAAGGCTTCGATTTTGACGGCTGGCAGCGCCTGCGCGATGCCGGCCTGTGGCGCATGATCGTGCCCGGCAGCGATCACGCGACGGGCGACTGGTGGCGTTTTACGGCCGCCCTCGACGGCCTGTCATCCACCATCGGTGCGCCGGAACTGCTGCTGTCGGTCATCGCCCAGGCCGGCATGGTGCGCGGCCTGGAGCGGCACGGCACAGAGGGGCAGCGCGACCGCTATTTCGGCGCCATCCTGCGCGGCGACGTCAGCGCCACCGGTATTGCCGAGCCGGGCACGGGCACGGACGTGCGCAGCATCCAGAGTACCTTGCGCACCACGGCAGACGGTTATGTGCTCAATGGCGGCAAATACAATATCGCGCACGCGCCCATCATGGATTTCGCCCTGATCGTCTGCCGGCTGGCGGACAAGGAAGAGCACAACATCGCGCTGGCGCTGGTCGACCGCGGCACGCCGGGCCTGCGCGCCGGCCTGGTGGACGACAAGCTGGGCAACCGCAACCTGCCCACCGGCGCCCTGCATTTCGATGCTGTGGCCGTGCTCCCTTCGCAGCTGCTGGGCGCGCCCGGGCGCGGCTTGGCCACGCTGATCGACACCATTTCGCTGGGACGCCTGTATTACGGCCTGGCGGCGGCCAACCTGATCGCGCCCTACCTGGACGAGGCGATGCGCTACGCGGCCAGCCGCAGCAGCTTCAATAGCAGCATCGACAACCACCAGTACGTGCAGCGGCGCCTGGTCGATATCCGCATCGGCATGGAACGTTCGCGATGGCTGGCGTTTGGCGCGCTGTCGCAATTGCTGGCAGGCCAGCGGGAAGGGTTGATGAGCTGTTCCATCGCCAAGCTGGTGGGATCCGAAGACCTGATCAACAGCGCCACCAGTCTGGTCAAGCTGTACGGCAGTCTTGGCTATCACAACGGCCGTGTGGCCGAGCTGATGAAAAATGCCCTGGCTTTCGCCAGCGTGGGCGGCACCGAAGAAATGCACCGCAAAAATATCTTCAATCAGATGCAGCGCCTGGCTGGCTAGGTTTCCCGCGCTGGCTGTGGCACTCGCACGGCATATTGGCGGCTCAGGCCGCCAATATGCCCGATTCGCTCAGCGCATCATTGATCGCCTCGAACATCGGCTCGCTGGCGCGCGAGGCCAGGTGCGCGAACAGATTGCGCACGGAGGACTGGGCCACGCACAGAATATCGATTTCCCCGAGGCGCTGCGCTTCCAGCGCCGTGTCGCCATGCAGCAGGCCGACGCCCACGCGCTCGGCCAGCATCGAGCGGGTGACGCTTTCGCGGTCGATGCTGATGATGCGGCGCGGACGGAAATTGCGCGTCTTGAACAGGTGCTCGGCGGCGCCGCCGCAGCACAAGCTCGATGGCGCGAAGATCCACGGCAGCTCGGCCAGTGCGTTCCAGTCGAGCGGCTGGGTGATGTCGAGCATGCCGGCCGGCGCCGCCACGTAGACGGGGAAGCACGCCACTTCGATGGTCATCAGGTCATCGTCGGGCGAGCGCGCCTCGTTGTAGAAACCCGCGTCAAGCGTGCCGTTGCGGATGCCGTTCAGGGTGCCGCTGGAACTGCCGTGTTCCAGCGAGACTTCGACTTCCGGATGGTGCTCGGAAAAGCGCCGCACCAGCCGGCCTATGGCTTCGTTGTTGGACTGGCCGCCGACGCCGATGCGCAGCTTGCCGGCCAGGCGGCCCTTGATGTGGTTGGCTTCGTCGAGCAGTTCGCGGTGGATGTTGAGCGTGCGTTCGGCCTTGGCCAGGATGCGCTGACCGCTGCTGGTCAGGCTCATGCCGCGCGCCGTGCGGTCAAACAAGGTCAGGCCGAGATAATCTTCCATCGCCTTGACATGGGCACTGACTGCGGGCTGGCTCAGGAAGAGCCGTTCGGATGCGCGCGTAATGCTGCCCTCGCGCGCCACCGTGGCGAAGGTTTTCAGGTGATGGATTTCCATGAGGGGCGGGTCCATTAAGTTAAAAGGTAACTGTTCAGCATGAGCAGTGTTTCAAAAAACAGTTGTAAACCTTTTCAAACCGGCTCATCATGCTGTCATGGCAAAAAAACGTACCCCTCCCGATCTCTCCGCCCTGACGCGCGGTGAGCTTGA
>NZ_PEBS01000022.1 GCF_002869965.1 Janthinobacterium sp. ROICE36 | reverse complement strand
ACAAACCACGTTCACTTTCGCCGCTTACAACCTGACGCGCATGGCGACGATCTTTGGCTGGCGTTTATCGGCGGTGGTTGGATAACTCCGTCCATAGAGTACGGAAAGCGCTAAAAAATGTCAAAAAACGGCCTGAAAAGTGGCTGAAAACTGCTTTTTAGGAAAAATGCGGCTTCCAGCCCGAAAAATTCGCATGTCTGGCGACAAAATCCGAAGGACTGGGGTCCTTTTTCAACACCCTGCTAAGTGGGCCAGTCGCGGATAGGCTGCGCGCGCTCTGGCAAGATGAGCAAATAGGCACACCGCATTCTCCTGACCTTGGAACCCGGTGAATACGCGAGCCTCGAACGCCTGAGCAAGCGCATCTCTTCGGTGCGCGAAGTGCGCTGACGCTGGCCAGCGAGTACGCCAAATGGCAATAAGCGGCTCCCGCAACAAGCTGTTATTGCTTTCGGTAACAATTTCTTGTGTATTTCCCGTACTTTGTTACACCGTTTTTTCTACGGATGGCTACACTGATAACAATTGCAATGTCGATCACTCGCCTTTGCCGCCACCGGAGACCGCCCCATGAATCGCCCGTTCGCCTTTGCTCTGCTGTGCGCCAGTTCGCTGTGGGTCCATCTTGGGGCGCAGGCAGGCGAGATCCGCCTGTACACCGATGATCATTTCAAGGGACGGGTGGTGCTCTTGCGCGATACGACGGATGACGTGTCGCGCGTCAATTCCAGTGACACCGTCTCGAGCATCCAGGTCGATTCGGGCAGCTGGGAAGTGTGCACGCATGCCGATTTCAAGGGCGATTGCAAGACCCTGGAAAGGGGCGACTACCGCTCGATGCCGGGCATGAACGATAAAATTTGGTCCGTGCGCGAACTCGCAGTTCAACGGCAGCTGCGAGCGCATGGGGCCGGGCAAGCATGAAGTCCTGGATACTGCGCTCGACAAGCGTATTTCCTCGCTGCGCCGCCTGGATTGAGCGTGCGATCAAGTTTTGCCCGCAGCCTTGTATTTGTTACACTAGCATCCTGGCGCAACAGCCAGGAAAATCATCACCAAAGAATGAAGAATGGAGTTAATCATGACGCGCCCTTTCAAACACGCGCTGGCATGCGCGGCGACCTTGCTGCTTTCGCTGGGGGCCCATGCGGGCGCCCATGCGGGCGATATCACCCTGTTCGAAGACGTTGATTTCCGTGGCCGCGCAGTGAACCTGCGCGAGACGACGGACGACCTGTCGCGCTTAGGATTCAATGACAAGGCGTCGAGCATCCTGGTGCGTTCGGGCACCTGGGATGTGTGTACCGATGCCGGCTTCCGCGGCAGATGCAAGACCCTGGGACCGGGGGAGTACAGCTCGCTGCCGGGCATGAACGACGCCATCAGTTCAGTGCGCGAAACGGGGCGCGGCGATGGCTACAATCCGGGACGCCCGGGACGCGATCCAGACCGTGGCAATGGCGGCTATGGCCGTGGCGGCAGCCTGGAAGTGTATTCGGGCGCGGGCCAGAATGGCGGCTCGGCGCGGCTGAACCGCGATACGGACGATTTCGTCAGCATCGGTTTCAACGACCGCACCACCAGCATCGTCATCCACAGCGGCTACTGGCAGCTGTGCAGCGACTCGAACTATAACGGCGTGTGCCGCATCTTCGGCCCCGGCCGCCAGGACGACCTGGGACGCGGCCTCGATGGGCGCGTCTCGTCGGCGCGCATGGTCGACGAGCGCGAAGCGCGGCGCCAGCAGCAATACGAACGGCCGCAGTACGAACAGCCGCAGTACCAGCAGCCGCAGTACCAGCAACGCGGCGCCGTCGTGCTGTTCCCCGAAGCGGGCATGCGCGGCGAACCGCTGGCGCTGAACCGCAATGCGGAAGACCTGGTGCGCTACAACTTCAATGATCGCGCCTCGTCCATCGTCGTCAACGAGGGCCAGTGGGAAGTGTGCAGCGACTCGAACTTCCATGGCCGCTGCGAAGTGATCGGACCGGGCGAATACGGTCGCTTGAATGGCATGGAAAACCAGATTTCCTCGCTGCGCCGCGTGCGCTGATTTTCTGCGGCAGACATGCTGACAGGCCGCCTGCCGGGTTCATCCCGCCTGGCGGTTTTTACATTCGCTGCCGTGCGCTGACATTTGCTTGCCCTTTGTTACACTCGCCGCCTGCCGCCTGGACTACACTGGCGAAAATGTCTCAGTATTGGAGTTGTCATGGTTCGATCTTTCCGGCCCGCGCTGCTGTGCGCCGCCACCTTCCTCGCCCCTCTTGCCGCATCGGCGGGCGAAATCACCCTGTTCGAGGACGCCGGTTTCCGCGGCCGCCCGGTCACCCTGCGTTCCGACACGGGCGATTTGTCGCGCATGGGCTTTAACGACAAGACCTCCAGCATCATCGTGCGCTCTGGCACCTGGGAAGTGTGCAAGGATGCCAATTACCGGGGCAACTGCCGTACCTTTGGACCTGGCCGCTACGGCAGCATGCCGGGCATGAATGACGCCGTTTCCTCCGTGCGCGAAGTGGGCCGCCCGGGCCATGGCGGCGGCGCTCACCGTCCCTATCCGCCGCGTCCGGAACCGGAGCGTCCTCATCCCGGTTATCCGGGCCATGGCGGCGGACATCGTCCCGACATGAATGGCGCCGTGCTGATGTTTCCTGACGCCGGCATGCGCGGCCGGCCCGTGCGCCTGGACCGCGAAGTGCGCGATTTGAGCCGCTATGGCTTCAATGACCGCGCCGAGTCGATCGTCGTCAACTACGGTCGCTGGGAGTTTTGCGTCGATGCCAACTTCCGTGGCCGCTGCGTGGTGATGGGGCCAGGCAGCTACGGCCGCCTGCACGGTGGCCTCGAGCGCCGCATTTCCTCGCTGCGCCGCCTGCGCTAGGCAGTTTTCACTGCACTGCCATCGCCCGCAGGCGGTGTTGTATTGTGCGCACGCTATGTCGCTGCCAATTCGTGTACCCTTCCCATAGGCAGTTCAACCATGGGGAGCAAGCGCGGTGGAATACAAGGACTACTACAAGGAGCTTGGCGTCGAGAAGACGGCGACCGAGGCCGAGATCAAGAAGGCGTACCGCAAGCTGGTACGCAAATACCACCCCGACGTGAGCAAGGAGCCGGACGCCGACAAGCGCACCAAGGCCCTGAATGAGGCCTACGGCGTGCTGGGCGATACGGAAAAGCGCGCCGCCTACGATGAACTGGGGCGTAACCAGGGCGCCCAAGGCCAGCCATTCCGGCCGCCGCCGGACTGGGGTTCGGGCTACGAATCGTCGGGCGCCGACGACAGCGACTTCTTTGCCGACCTGTTTGCCCACGTGGGAGGGCGCCGCCGCGCCGGCGGCAGTTTCCAGATGCAGGGCGAGGACAGCCACGCCGCCATCACCATCGATTTGCACGACAGCTACCAGGGCGCCAAGCGCCACATCGTCATGCGCGTGCCCGAAGCGGACGCGCAAGGCCATGTGGTGACGCGCGAGCGCACCCTGGAAGTGACGATACCGAAAGGCGTCACGGAGGGCCAGCAGCTGCGCATGAAGGGGCAGGGGAACCCGGGCAGCGGCGGCGCGTCCGCCGGTGATTTGTACCTGGAGATCCGCTTCCGACCCGATGCGCGTTACAAGCTGGAAGGGCGCGACGTGTTCGAGACTGTGCCTGTCACGCCGTGGGAGGCGGCGCTGGGCGGCGAAATCGACGTTCCCACGCCATCGGGCACGGTGTCCGTCAGCGTGCCGCCCAATTCGCAGACGGGGCGCAAGCTGCGCCTGAAGGGGCGCGGCATTCCCGCCGCCCAGCCGGGCGACCTGTATCTGCTGCTGGAAGTGGTGCTGCCGCCGGCGAACGACGACAAGGCGCGCGAACTGTATGCAACCATGGCGCGCGAGATGGCTTTCAATCCGCGCCAGAAGCTGGGAGGGTAAATCATGACAAACAAGATAATTGGCGAACTGCTCGAAGATCGTGCCCTGAGCCTGGAGGAGCTGGCGCGCGCCTGCGCCGTGGAGCCGGACTGGGTGGTGCAGCATGTGCAGACGGGCGTGCTGCTGCAAAATGGCCCGCCAGCGGGGCAATTGACGGCCTGGCGCTTCACCAGCCTGGACCTGGTGCGCGCGCGCCGCCTGCACGAAATCGAATCCGTGTTCGACGCGAATGCCGAACTGGCCGCGCTGGTGGTCGATTTATCGGAAGAAGTGGCGCGCCTGCGCCGGCGTCTGCACGTGCTGGGCGTCGAGTAATCCTTATGTCTGCTCGCCGTGGCGTGTCACGGTGAGCCTGGCTATGTAAAACTGCCCGTCGACGACCACCCGGTGCGGGATGCCGGCCAAGTCGAAACCGGGGCCGCCGTCTTCCATCCATTCCTGCGCCAGCGAGTCGAACTGCTGCGGCGTCATGCGCAGCATCTGCGCCGTGATGACGAAGCGCGCGCCAGGTTTTTGTTTGTTGACGAAGTCGTCGATGCCGGCCATGGTGGTTCCTTATCAATGTATGCGCGCATGATACCTGCCCGCGCGCGCTTCTAGAAGACCTGTTCCAGCAGCGGCAACTGCTCCGCAAAGCGCTCGGTGAGCCACTTGCCCGCCTGGCCGGGCGGCGTGTCGGCGCGCTGGATCAGGTAAATCGGATAATTCTCGCCCTTGTCGACGGCCAGCGGCAGGTGCACCAGCCTTCCTGCCGCCAAATCCTCACGCACCATCGCCTCTGGCATGTTGCCCCAGCCAAGTCCCGCGCGCAGCAGCGCGTGCTTGGAACCGAGGTCGCCCAGGCGCCAGTTGCGCAGTCCCAGCACGCCGAAATCCTGGCCCTGCGTCAGGTCGCTGCGGTCGCTGAGCACCAGCTGCACGTGTTCGCGCACCACGCCGGAGGCAATCGGCCCTGCCTGCTGGGCCAGCGCGTGGCTGGGCGCGGCCACGGGAATCAGGCGCACGTGGCCCACGGCCAGGCGCTCGAAGACGCCGGCCGTGGCCGTCATCCAGCCACCGAGGCCGATGTGGCAGCTGCCATCCATCACCAGTTGCGCCACGGCGCCCATGGCTTCGATGCGCAGGCGCAGGGCGACGGTGGGGAACTGCGCCTGGAATGCCTCCAGAACGCGCACCAGCACGCAGGTGGGAAACATCACGTCGACCACCACCGATACCTCCGCTTCCAGCCCGCCGGCCAGCGCCTTGGCGCGCGCGCGCATGCCATCGACCTTCAGGGCCACGGCGCGCGCATCGGCCAGCAGGGCCTTGCCCGCGTCCGTCAGGGTGGGCTTGCGCTTGCTGCGGTCGAGCAGCACCACATTCAGTTGTTCTTCCAGGTTGGCGATGGTGTAGCTGATCACCGACTGCGTGCGGTGCAACTGGCGCGCCGCATGGGCGAAGCCGCCCGCGTCGATGACGGCGACGAACACGCGCAACTGGTCGAGCGAAGGCTGGCCCGGTTCTCTCATGGCAAATCCATATCTAGAAATTCGATGCTAATCATTGATATTTACACGGTTTCATCGATGGTAGACCCGAACTATGTTGTGTGCAAGGGCTGCGACGTGGCCCATCCCGTCACCGATTTCCACAGGAGCAATTCATGAGCAAGGTCTTGTACATCAATAGCAGCGTGCGCAACAGCGGTTCCCTGTCGCGCCAATTGTCCGGCGAATTCGTCGCGAAACTGGCGACGCAAGGGGCCAGCGTCGTCGAGCGCGACCTGGCCGCCTGAACCAGGTCTCCACGGGGATTGCCAATCTGCCATGATTGACATAAGCTTGCCGGCGGCACCCCCGTGTCAGCCCGGCGAGCGGTTCGCCATGAAAGTCCTCCATGCACAAGTTGGCAAGCGCAGTACTGTTCGGATGTTCCCTGCTGGCGGCAGGCATTGCGCAAGCGCAAACTGCGCCAGTGGCGCCACCCCACGTGGGGCGGCACGCCTCCACACCCGACGATATCGGCGCCATTGAAAAAGTCGTCGCCCACTTCCAGGCGGCCCTGATCGCCAAGGATGTCAAGCTGCTGTCGTCGCTGATGTTGCACACAAACATACTGTTCGCTTCGCCGGCCGACGACGGTTTCATCCAGAAAATGCGCGACACGACGGACGTCCATTTCGACGGCGTCGCGGTGGCCGGCTATATCGGTTTCGCCAACTTCATCCAGCGCGAACCACAGCGCACGGAAGAAAAATTCTACAACGTCAAGATTACCCAGGACCGCCATGTGGCGTGGGTCAACTTCGACTACGAATTCCTCGTCGGCGACACATTGTCCAACTATGGCGTGGAAGCGTGGCAGATGGTCAAGCGCGACGGCGAATGGAAAATCCTCAGCGTCGTCTGGTCCATGCATGCCGCCGCCGAGGCAGGAAAATAGGCCCAGCCATGCCGCTTCAGTCGCGTGGCAGCTCGCGGATTTCCACCGTGCCACCTGCGTTCAGTACAGGGTTGCCCAGCAATAATTTTTTCGCATCGTCTATACTTTCGGCTTGCACACGTAGATAGCCTGACAAGTGCGGCGTGACCGGTCCGGCCTGGCCAGAGCGGTGCACGCAGATGCCGGGCCCGATGGAGCTGCCACCGCAGAAGCGGCCACTGGCCCTGAGCATGGCGAAGTAGTCTTGCCAGGCGGACGTGGCGACGTCCATCGGTATTTCCGTGTCGTCATGCATGAAGATGATGTAGTCATTCATCTTTTTCTCCTGTGCCGCGTGATAAAAAGAGAGCTGAATTGAGTATCCTGAACAATCGCGAGCGCATGGTTTTGCCCTCACCGTGTCAGTCCGTAGAGACAAGCTGTCCGGCCATGTCATTTTTGGAGCGCACATCGTGCCGATAAAGTATGTTGATTTTTATGAGGTGAATTACACGGCAGAGCGCTTGCACGGCTGCAAGCTATGGGGCGCGTACGTCGCCATCTATGCCCCCTCGTCCAACCCCATGCACCGGGTGAATCTGCTGCACAAGCGCCGGGTGTCGGCCGACCAGCAGTTTACAACGGAAGCGGACGCCATGGCGGAAGCGGGCGAGGTGGCCGTCAAGCTGGTCGAGCGGCGCCGGCGCCGTTATGTCTTCCACCCCTGACCTGGCTTGTTCAGACGCAAGTTATTGCGATTTGCAAGGTGCATGGCGACCGCTGGATTGGCGTGATGGCGATGTTGCCATTATCATGCACTACCCGCCACGCACGAGGACCGCCATGAAACGCCAGTTGCACCTGCTCGTCATCGACCCGCAAAACGATTTTTGCGACTTGCCCGTCACCTGGCTGCCGCCAGCTGCGGCACCTGCCCTGGCCGTGCCCGGCGCGCACGCCGACATGCTGCGCGTGGCGCAGCTAATCCGTGAAGGGGGCAGCGGTTTGACGCAGATCAGCGTGACGCTCGATGCCCACCACCGCTATGACATCGCCCACCCCGCCTTCTGGCGCACGGGCGATGGGGCTCCCGCCGCGCCGTTTACGCAGATCAGCGCGCAGCAGGTACGCGACCGCCTGTTCCTGCCCGCCGCCAGCGGCGCCTTGCCGCGTGTGCTGGCCTATCTGGATGCCTTGCAGCAAGCGGGGCGTTATCAATTGATGGTGTGGCCCGTGCATTGCGAGATCGGCAGCTGGGGCCAGAATATCCACGCGGCCGTGCGCGCCGCCTATAACGGCTGGGAAGTGGACAAGCTGCAAGTGGTGGCCAAGCTGAGCAAGGGTTCCAACCCGTGGACCGAGCATTACTCGGCCGTCATGGCAGAAGTGCCCGACGCGCAGGATGCGGCCACCCAGTGCAACCTGGATTTCCTTGCCACCCTGCTGCCGGCGCAGCAGATTTATGTCGCCGGCGAAGCGGGCAGCCACTGCGTGAAAGCCAGCACGGAGCACATCGCCGACTACCTGCAGGCGCAGCAGGGCCCACAGGCGCTGGCGCGGCTGGTGCTGCTGACGGACTGCATGAGTCCCGTCACGGGTTTTGCAGCGCAGCAGCGCGACTTCCTGGCCGCCATGCATGCGCGCGGCGCGCGGCTGGCGACGTCCGCCGAGGTCTTGCCCGAATTGCTGGCTAACGCGCTGGCCAATGCGGCTGCCTGAGCCACTGTCGAGCGTGCCCTGCTGAAATGCTTGCGGTGGCGTACTATTCTGGCTTCAGGAAGTTGGAGAAAACACATATGACCCCGATAGTGCGCAGTTTGCTGGAAACCGATCTGTATAAATTTACAATGTGGCAAGCATTGCTGCACGGTCATCCGAATACTCATACCGAATACGAATTTGTCTGCCGCAACGCCACCGCCTTTCCCCTGGCCGAACTGAAGGTCGCGCTGGAAGAACAGCTCGACCACCTGTGTTCGATGTCATTTGCCGACGACGAGCTGGCCTATTTGCGCACCCTGCGCTTCATGAAGAGCGATTTCGTCGACTTTTTGACGGTGTTCCGCTTCCAGCGCAAATTCATCGAGGTCAGCACGGATGGCGACACCCTGTTGGTGCACGCGGCGGGGCCGCAGGTGCACGTGATGGGTTTCGAGATTTTCGTGCTGTACATCATCAACGAACTGTATTTCCGCCGTTTCGACCTGGACGCGGCCATGCGCGAAGGGCGCCACCGCCTGGGCTTGAAAGTGGCGGCCGTCAAGGAATTCGGCAAGTTGCCGCAGCGCAAGCACCCGTTTGAATTTTCAGATTTCGGCGTGCGGCGGCGTTTTTCCGGCGCCTGGCACGACGAGGTGGTGCAGCGCCTGGCGCATGAAGTGCCCGAGTATTTCAAGGGCACGTCGAATGTTTACCTGGCGAAAAAGCTGGGCATTGTGCCCATCGGCACCATGGCGCATGAATACATGCAGTCATTCCAGTCCTTCGGCGTGCGCCTGCGCGACTTTCAAAAGGCGGCACTGGAAGACTGGGTGCAGGAATACCGGGGCGACCTGGGCATCGCCCTGACGGACGTGGTCGGCATGGATGCTTTCCTGGCCGACTTCGACCTGTATTTCGCCAAGCTGTTCGACGGCTTGCGCCACGATTCGGGCGACCCTGTCGAGTGGGGCGAAAAGGCGCTGGCTCACTACGCGGCCCTGCGCATCGACGCCAATACCAAGCGCCTCGTGTTTTCCGACGGCCTGGATCTGGACAAGGCCTTCGCCCTGTACCAGCACTTCGCCGACCGCATCATGACGGGTTTCGGCATCGGCACCAATCTGACCAACGATGTGGGTTTGACGCCGCTCAACATTGTCATGAAACTGGTGCGCTGCAATGGCCAGTCGGTGGCGAAATTGTCAGATTCGCCGGGCAAGACCCTGTGCAAGGATGAAACCTTCCTCGCATATTTACGGCAGGTGTTTCACCATCCCGCCGTCCAAGCGCCGCTCTAGAAACCCGTGACCACCGTGTTCATGTGCTCGACCTGGGGCGGGGTGGCGAAGAACTCACCGACCAGGCCGCGCCAGGCCTGGAAGTCATCGCTGCCGCGGAAATGCACGGTATGGTCTTCCAGCGTCGTCCAGCCCACCACCAGGCGGTAGGCATCGCCATTTTCGATCGAGCGCTCCAGGCGCATGGACTGGCAGCCGCGCGCGCGCTGGAACAGGGGCACGGCTTTGGCGACGGCCGCCTCGAAGGCGTCATGCGTGGCCGATTTGATCTGGATATGGGCAATTTCAAAAATCATGGCAAGTTCCACTGTGGAATGAAGGAAGCTTGATCTTGCCATAATTTGGCCGCGCGGGGGGAGGGCCGCGCTCAGTGCGCGGCCGCTTGTTCTCTGCCATCCGCCTTGCCATCACCATTGCCATCGCTTGCGGCCCGCGTGGCTGGCCGTGCGCTGTTCGATGTCGCTGCCGCCATGTGCCTGCACGATGGCGGCGGCCCGTTCGCTGTCCCCGGCCTGGTGCACGGCGACGACAAGGCGGAACATGCCGCGCCACGCCGCCTTGCCCTGCATGGTGACGGCCTCGTCGTCGACCGTGTCGAGCTGCACGGCGTGCGCGGGGAAACCCTGCTCCAGCAGGGCGCTACGGGCCTGCTGCGCATCGGCAAGCTGGTCGAAGATATGGATCAGGGCAGGCGAAACAAAGGGGCTGGTGGAGGTGTGCATGGCCAGGCTTTCCAGTAGGGGTATCCGAGTTTGATCTGCAAGCCCGTAAAAAATTCTGCCTTAGCCTGTAAAATCCTCGATCAAGACGCAAAAGTTTGATAAATATCCAGTATGGCCGCCAAGTCGCGCTAAGATACGCCTTGCGGTGCGTCTTGCAGGCAGGGATGCGGGGTCAATCTTTCATAGGAGAACTAAATGGCAGCGAAGAAAATTCTGTTTTTGACCGGCGATTTTGCAGAAGATTATGAAACGATGGTGCCGTTTCAGGCCCTGCTGATGCTCGGCCATACCGTGCATGCCGTGTGTCCCGGCAAGAAAAGCGGCGCGACGATCAAGACGGCCATCCACGATTTCGAGGGCGACCAGACCTACACGGAAAAGCCGGGTCATTTGTTTACCCTGAACGCCAGCTTCGACGAGATCGATCCGGCCGACTATGACGCCGTGATGATCGCCGGCGGCCGCGCGCCCGAATACCTGCGCCTGAATGAGAAAGTCATCGCCGCCGTGCGCCATTTTGCCGAGGCGGGCAAGCCTGTCGCCGCCGTCTGCCACGGCGCGCAATTGCTGGCCGCCGCCGATGTCATCCGCGGCAAGCGCATTTCCGCCTATCCCGCCTGCGCGCCGGAAGTGAAATTGGCGGGCGGCACGTATGCCGACATCGCCGTCACGGACGCCGTCACGGATGGCCAGTTCGTCACGGCGCCCGCCTGGCCTGCGCATCCGGCCTGGCTGGCGCAGTTCGTCAAGCTGCTGGGCACCGAGATCCGTTTGTAACCTTCACCAGCCCGGCAAGCCACAGCGCTTGCCGGGCGCACCACTTTTCAGATTCGAGTTCTTCATGCATGCGCCGCGCAGTCAACCTTCCCGCAAACAACTTCCAGCGTCGCGCTGGCGCCAGCGCCGCCTGGCGCAAGCCGAATCCGGCCTGAGCGCCGCGCAGGAACGCCAGCTGGCCACCCTGCATGAGATTTCCACCTTGCTGGCAGGCCAGCACGCCATTGATGCGCTATGCCGTGGCTTCTTGCACCATGTGATGCAGTTCGCGCAAGCCGATGGCGGCACCGTGCGCATCCTCGATCCGCAGCACGATACCGTGCACATCATCGTGCATGAGGGTATTTCGGACGCCATGGTGGAAGAGGAACATTGCATCCGCAACAACGATTGCCTGTGCGGCGCTGCCGTGGCGCAAGGCGTGATCCAGATCCGCGATTTCCGCCAGGTCGAAGCGCTGCAGCGCTTCCGCTGCCAGGACGAAGGTTTTATTGCCATCGCCGTCTTTCCCATCCTCGCGCGCGAGCAGGTAGTGGGCAGTTTTTCGCTGCACTTTGCGGGCCCGCAAGCCGTGCATGCGCAGCAGCAGGGCTGGTTGGAAACGCTGGGCCAGAGCCTGGGCATCGCCATCGAGAACCAGCGCCTGATCGCGCGCGAGAAGGAATTTGCCGTCGCGCGCGAACGCAGCCTGCTGGCCGAAGGCTTGCATGACAGCATCGCGCAAAGCTTGAATTTCATCAGCCTGCAAGTACAGATGCTCGACGATTCCGTGCGCCGGGGCCAGCTCGACGAAGCGGCCGAAGTGCTGCCGCTGATGCGCATGGGCGTCGAACAAAGCTACCAGGATGTGCGCGAATTGCTGGTCAATTTCCGCACGCGCTGGCATGGCAGCGACCTGGAAAGCAAGCTCAGCGAAGTGCTGGCCAAGTTCGAACTGCAGACGGGCGTTGTCGGCACCCTGGACATGAGCGGCAATGGCGCGCCGCTGGCGCCGGAGCAGCAGTTGCAGATCCTGTTCATCGTGCAGGAAGCGCTGTCGAATATCCGCAAGCACGCGCAAGCGAGCAACGTGGCCCTGCGCGTGGAAAACGGGCGCGATTTTGCGCTGCAGGTGCGCGACGATGGCGAAGGCTTCGCCGCCAACCTGCGCGACAAGAAAACGGAATTGCAGATCGGCTTGCGTATCATGCAAGAAAGAGCCGAGCGGCTGGGTGCGCAATTTTCCATCGACAGCACGCCAGGCGGCGGCACGACGATCTCGCTGGCCTTGCCGGCAGCCCGGCGCCAGGCGGCGTAACAGACGATTCATTCCTACCAGTCAGAAGATACAAATACGTGAACGCTCCAATCAAAATCCTGCTGGTCGACGACCACACCTTGCTGCGCAGCGGCATCAAGCTGCTGCTGCAGCGCAATCCTCTCTTCCAGGTGGTGGGCGAGGCAGCGAACGGGCTCGACGGCGTGCGCCTGACGGCCGAGCTGCGGCCCGACGTGGTGCTGATGGATTTGAACATGCCTGGCGTGACGGGGGTGGAAGCGCTGCAGCTGATCTTGCAGGCTATGCCGCAGATGGTGGTGCTGATGCTGACCGTGTCCGAAAACGCGGCCGACCTGGGCGCGGCACTGCGCGCGGGCGCGCGCGGCTACTTGCTGAAAAACATAGAAGCCGAGCAGCTGGGCCAGGCCATTTGCCGCGCCGCCGCCGGCGAATCGGTGATCGCCGACGCCATGACGGCCAAGCTGGTGTCGCAGTTCCGCGCGGGACAGAACGCGCCCCAGGCCGACTACGACAAATTGACGCCGCGCGAGCGCGAAGCCATGGCTTGCCTGGCGCGCGGCCAGAGCAACAAGGAAATCGCGCGCCAGCTGGACGTGGCCGAAAGCACGGTGAAAATCCACGTGCAAAACATCCTCAAAAAGCTTAAGCTCAGCAGCCGCGTGCAGATCGCCGTCTATGCGGTCGAGCGCGAACTGGGTAAATAAATATCAAAAAAAGCGCGATTGTTTGATCTGCATGGCGTTCTGGCCTAGACAAGCCTAGTTCCTTTGACGTATGGCCTTGACGCTGCATGCGCATTACACTCTTAGTCATTCGCTAATCTAATAAGAGAGTGTCATGCATAAGGTCAACGTCGATGGCTTGCTATCGAGCCAGGCTCTGTTCCGCCATATTTCCCCTTCGCAATTAGAACAATTGCGCCAGGATGTCGTACGCGTCGAAGTGGAAAAAGGCAAAGTGCTGTTCCGCAAGGGCGAAGTGGCGGAAGGCGCCTATGTGGTGGTCTTCGGCCTCGTCAAGCTGAGCGTGTTTTCCATGGAAGGTACAGACAAGGTACTGGAACTGATCCGCCCGGGTCAGAGCTTTGGCGAAGCCATGATTTTTCTCGACGAACCGTATCCGTTCTGCGCCGAAGCGCTCGAGCATTGCCTGCTGCTGCGCATCCCGCCACACGCGCTGCTGCGCCTGCTGGACCAGTCGCCGCGTATTGCGCGCCAGATGATGAACAGTCTGTCGCACCACCTGATGGGTTTTATCCGCAACGTGGAACGCTGCTCCGTGCAGAACGCCACCCAGCGCGTGGTCGAGTACCTGCTGCAGGCGTCGGACCAGCAGCGCTCGAACGAGGTCAAGCTGGACTTGAAGAAAAGTCTGCTGGCATCGTTTTTGAACCTGGCGCCCGCTACCCTGTCGCGCGTGCTGCACCAGTTGACGGACTTGCATTTGATTAAAGTCAGCGGTTCGCTGATCCAGATACAGCCGGATGCACTGAAGACCTACCGCCACGGTTCCGCCACGGCGCTACTGAACTAAGTACTTTCAGCAGGCAGGGTCAGCCGCCAGAACAGCAGGGCGAGCAAGCAGACCGTCGCGCCCAGCGCGCATATCCCATGCCAGCCCGCCAGCGCGTACACGCTGGCGGCGGCAATCGCACCCACGCCGCTTCCCACCGCATAAAACAGCATATAGCACGCCACCAGGCGGCTGTGCGCATCGCTGTCATCCTGGAAGATCAGGCTCTGGTTGGTCACGTGGATGGCCTGGCCCGCCAGGTCCAGCGCGATGATGCCGACCACCAGCGGCCACAGGGCCGTGCCGGCAAAGCCGAGCGGCAGCCACGCGGCCAGCAGCAATAGCAGGGCCGCGCCCGTCGTCCACTGGGCCCGGCCCTTGTCGGCCAGCGCCCCGGCCCGCGCCGCGCCCAGCGCCCCGATCGCGCCCACCAGGCCAAACGCGCCGATGGCCGCGTGCGTATAGCCTTGCTCAGTCAAGGGCAGCACCAGGGCGTTCCAGAAAATATTGAAGACGGCAAACATCAGTAGGGCCAGCATGCCGCGCACGCGCAGCACCTTGTTGTGCAGCAGCATGTCCAGCATGGAGGCGAGCAGGGCGCCGTAAGCCAGCCATTGACTGGCCGGCTGCGCCGGCGGCAGCGTGCGCCACAACAGTAACAGCAGGGCGCAAGCGATGGCCGCCGAGACAAAATACACGGCGCGCCAGTCGGCCAGGCCGGCCACCACGCCGGACAGGGTGCGCGCCAGCAGCAGGCCGATCACCACGCCGCCCTGCGCCATGCCCACCACCCGGCCCCGCTCGTGGCTGGCCGCCGCACTGGCCGCATAGGCGATCAAACCCTGCGTCATGGCCGTGCCCAGCAAGCCCACCAGCAGCATGCCGCCCAGCAAGGCGGCCGTGGAACGGGCGCAGCCCAGCGCCGCCAGGGCGATGGCAAGCAAGCCCAGCTGGAACAAGGTCAAACGGCGCCGGTTCAGCATGTCGCCCAAGGGCACGAGCAGCAGGGCCAGCGCGCAGCCGAGCTGCGTGGCCGTGATGACCATGCCGCTGGCGGCGTCCGTCATGCCGAATTCGTGCGCCAGGGTGGCGAGCAAGGGCTGGGCGTAATACACATTGGCCACGCTGAGGCCGGCCGCCGTGGCAAACAGCCAGACGAAGGTGGGGGGAAGTGCTGTCGTGAGGGGAGGGTTTGTGTCGCGCATAGGCTTGTCGGTAAGTGGTTTCAAATTGAAACCCGTTGGCGTCTGCGCCGGGAAGTTTTAAAATGCAACCACTCAATCCTGGAGACTGCCCGTGGCCAAGCGCAAAAGCCTGAAAACCGACCCCTGTCCCGTGGCGCGCGCGCTCGACGTGATCGGCGAACGCTGGTCGCTGCTGATCGTGCGCGACGCCTTCGACGGCATGCGCCGGTTTGGGGAATTCCAGAAAAGCCTGGGCGTGGCGAAGAATATCCTGGCCGACCGCCTGCACACCCTGGTGGAAGAGGGCATTTTTACGGTCGCGCCCGCCTCGGACGGCACGGCTTACCAGGAGTACGTGCTGACGGCCAAGGGGCTGGGCCTGTTTCCCGTCGTGGTGGGTTTACGCCAGTGGAGCGAGGCGCAATTGTTCGCGGCGGACGAGGCGCACTCCACCTTGCGACAGCGCGGTTCAGGCTTGCCCGTGCGCTGCATGAACGTGCTGGCCGAGGATGGCCGCGTCTTGCAGGCCGGTGATACCGTCGTGCACAAGGTGTCGCCACCATGAAGCGCGTGGCCGTGCTGGGCGGGGGCATCACGGGCGTGACGACAGCGTATGCGCTGGCGAAACGGGGCGTGGACGTGACCCTGGTCGAGCGGCACCGCTATGCGGCCATGGAAACGTCGTATGCGAATGGCGGGCAATTGTCGGCCTCGCACGCGGAAGTGTGGAACCATAAGGCGACGCTATGGAACGCCCTGAAATGGATGGCGCGGCGCGATGCGCCGTTGTTGCTGCATCCCTGGCCCAGCTGGCACAAGCTGAGCTGGTTTGCACAATTTCTCGCCGCCATGCCGGACTATGAGCGCAACACCATCGCCACGGCGCGCATGGCGATCGCTGCGCGCGAACACCTGTTTGCGTGGGCGCAAGAAGAAGATATCGACTTCGATCACCGCCGCGCCGGCATCTTGCACATCTACCGGGAGCGTGCGGGCTTCGAGCGGGCGGCCGGCGTGTCGCGCCTGCTGGCGCGGGGCGGCTTGCAGCGGCGCGCCGTCACGCCGCAAGAGATGCGCGCCATCGAACCGGCGCTGGCGGGCGACTTTTACGGCGGCTACTACACGGACAGCGATTCCACGGGCGACATCCACAAATTCACCAGCGGCCTGGCCGCTGCCTGCGCCCGCCTGGGCGTGGCGTGCCGCTATGGCGCACACGTGACGGCGCTGGCGCGCGAGCACGGCAAGGTGCGCGTCAGCTTGGGCGAGGACAGCACCCTGTTCGACGCCGTCGTCATCTGCGCAGGCACGGCCAGCCGCGCCATGGCGGCATCCCTGGGCGACCATGTGAATGTGTATCCCGTGAAAGGCTATTCGATCACCGTGCAGCTCGATGACGCAGGCAGCCGCGCGGCGGCTCCGTGCGTCAGCCTGCTTGACGACGCCACCAAGCTGGTCAGCAGCCGCCTGGGCGAAGACCGGCTAAGAGTGGCGGGCACGGCGGAATTCAATGGCGTCAACCACGACATCCGGGCCGACCGCATCCGCCCGCTGCTGGCATGGGTCGAGCAATGTTTTCCTGACGTGAATACACGCAAGGTGATTCCGTGGGCGGGCCTGCGCCCCATGCTGCCCGCCATGCTGCCGAAAGTGGGGCCGGGCAAGGCACAAGGCGTGTACTACAACACGGGCCACGGCCACCTGGGCTGGACCCTGGCGGCGGCGACGGCCGAGCTGGTCGCGGCGCAAGTGGCAGCCATGGCAAAGGATTGAGCCTTGCCGAGCCTCGCCATCCTCATCTTTCCCGGCGTGCAGGCGCTCGACGTCAGCGGACCCATGGACGTGTTTGCCGAAGCGAACAGTTTCTTGCCTGCGGCGCAGCCCTACGATGCCGTCCTGAATGCCTGGCTGGCGCGGGCGGCAGGCAAGGCGGGCCGCCATGGCTCCATCTGTAATGGTGCGTTCCTGCTGGGCCATGCAGGCTTACTTGATGGCAAAAAAGTAGCCACGCACTGGAACGACGCGGCGGCGCTGGCTGCCCGTTTTCCACTGGCGCAGGTCGATGCGGACAGCATTTATGTGCACGACGGCAAGCTGGTCAGTTCGGCCGGTGTGACGGCCGGTATCGACCTGGCGCTATCCTTGCTGGCCGACGATGGCGGCGCCCAGCAGGCGCTGCAGGTGGCGCGGTGCCTGGTGGTGTACACGCAGCGCCAGGGCGGGCAGTCGAAGTTCAGTCCGCATCTGACGCCCGTGGTGGACGCGGCTTCGCCCGTGGCGCAGGCGCAGCAGGTGCTGCTGGACATGGGGCTGGCGCTGAGCTGGCACCCTACGCGCGTGCGCTCTGGCCGCAATACGACGAAGCCGATGAAGCGCGCGTCCGAGCCGGGCGTGGTCTGGCAAGACCACGATATTTTCTTCCTCGATATCGCGCCCCGCGTGCAGGCGTGGGAAGGTGATGGCGGCGCCACATTTACGGTGGGCGACAGTGTGGAGCAGGCGGAATACGCCCGTTGTGCGCGCGATGCAGAGTACCTGTTCCACCAGGTGCGCGGCGTGTGGCAGCGCGAGCGGCTGACGGGGGCGGCCCTGTATGCCTACGCAGAGAAGGAAGCGCGCAAGCTGGGTTGGGAATTGAACTTCGACCTGGGCGGGCATCGCGTCTCCGATTTCCCGCACGCCACGATTTACGCGGGTGCGCTGGCCGACGCCGACTTTTTGCCATCGTCCATGCGCTGGATACTGGACATTCATTTGCGCCATCCGACCCTGCCGTATGGCGCGTTTTTCGAGGATATGCTGCTCGACGACAGCGACTATGCTGGCCCCTGCGGCTAGTTCTTCGGCAGCAAATCGCTGAGCGCGGCGCGGCCCTTGACGGTGAGGAAGGGGCCGACCTTGCTGTAGGGCAGCAGGAAGGCGTTTTCGCAGCCGCTGCCGTTGGAATCTTCCCAAAACGATACGCCTTCGGGTTTCAATGACAGGTGGAAGCGGCCGCGGTCGTCGTAATCCGTGCCCTTGCACTCGGCGTCGATCTTGACGTCCTTGTACAGGGCTTGCCGCAGGCGGTCCGGCAATTCGGCCTTGTCGTCGCCATCGCTGGCGCTGGCGCCAAACCAGTTCCACACGTCCGTTTCCTGGCCCGTCTTCACGTCCCAGGTGCGGAACCTGATGGAGATGCCATTGGCGCCATAGCCGGCCGGCCAGCGGTAAAACTTGAGCGTCACCCAGCGCGGTGACCAGTAGGTGGGTTCCGCATACACTTCGTCTTCCGTCGTGAAACCGTTGCGGCCCAGGTATTCGCGGCGCGTGGCATAGAAGTCGGCCAGGTCCTGCTTGTTCCTGGCCAGCACGGTGCGCAACTGCGCATTGATTTTCGCCACGCCATCGCCGGGCGCGATCAATTCCGCCGTAATGGTGTCGCCGATTTGCAGGTTGCGGTATTGCTTGCCTTCGAAGGCGATGGGTTTGCTTACCTTGGTGCTGGGGAAGGCCTCCAGCGCCAGGTTGTAGGCATCGCTGGCGCAGGATGGGTGGTCGCGGTCGCCCGCCGCTTCCAGCAAGGTCAAGGCCAGCGGCAGGGTCTTGCCGCTTTTCGGCTCCGTCCAGGTGCCGATGAGCTTGTCACTTGGCTTGCCGCCCTGCGGTGCATCCAGGCGCCAGGTGCCCGTGGTATCTCCCTTGGCGTCGGATTCGCTCCAGTCGTTCTTGCCGTTCGGCTTGGCCAGCATGATGGGCGTCTTGTAGCGCGTGTAGTAATAATTGCCGCTGCGGTCAGACCCTTGCGTGGGGCTGGGCTGGTTGAAGCACGCCACGATATTGGCCTTGCCCAGAGTGCCCTGCCACACGCCTTGCACGGGCGGCTCGGCGGCCATGGCGAGATTCAGGGTGGGCAGGGTCAGGCAAGCAAACAGAAAGCGGCGCATCGGTTTTTCCTTTCGTGGGCGAAGGCCGATTCTACATGGCAACCGCCTGGAAATGCCGCACGCCAACTTTTACGCTGGCTTTTCCTGCGCCACCACGGCCATCGCCGCGCCCAGGTATTGCAGCATGGCCCCGTCGACGAAGCTGCCTTCCATCAGGCGCGGTTCCTGCTGGTGCGCCTGGCGAAATTTCAGCTGCGTGGCGGGGTCCGTGCCCGCATACGCGCGGAACAATTCCAGCCATTGCCGCGCCAGTTGCAGCACGGCCGGGTCGGTGGGCGGCGTGCGCGCATCGATGGCGGCGCGCACGGCGGCGATCAGGGCTGGCCACTCGCCCGAGCGCTTGCCGTAATTGGCGGCCAGGTGCGCGTATTCCTGTTCGTCGAGGAAAGGGCGATACAGCGCAATGCGCGAGGCATTGAAGGCGGCGATGATGAACTGCATCAGCTCCGCATCGATGCTGGTCGTCGCTTGCATCGACGGCTCTTGCGCGTGCATATCGTTCAGGCGCGCGAACAGGCCGGGATGGGCGCCCGTGTCGCGCACCAGCTTGACCATCCATTGCGTGGCCAGCGCTTGTGCTTGGGCATCACCGGGGCCGGCGCCCGCTTCCCTGGCGGCGCGCACTCTCGCTACCAGTTCTTTCCATTCCTGTTCCACGGCTGCGTTGGACAGCAGCGGCAGTTCTTGTAGTTCTTCGGGGCTAAAGTATTTGTCGTACATGGTCATCAACTCCATCGTGGTGAGCCACTCGCTCAGTTCCGGGGCCTGCCCCTGCGCCAGTTGCGCCTGCAAGGTGCACAGGCGACCACGCAGGGTGGATGCCTGCGCGATCTGGCGCTCCAACATGGCGATCTGCTGCGCCACGATGGCGCTCAAGGGCAGGTCCGGCCCGGCAAGGGCGTTGGCAATATCGGCCAGCGACAGCCCGAACTTGCGCAGCGCCATGATCCGGTGCAGCCGGTCCATGTCGCCGTGCTGGTAGAGGCGGTAGCCAGCGGGCGTGCGCGCTGAAGGCGAGAGCAGGCCGATGCTGTCGTAGTGGTGCAAGGTGCGGATAGTCAGGCCCGTGAGCCTGGCCAGTTCACCGATTTTCAACAGCATCGTCTTCTCCTTGTCTTCAGTGCGTGCAACCACGATGGCGCCTGACGTCACGTCAGGGTCAAGCAGAAATGTAGCAGAGGACCCTAAAAAATCGGAAAAATAATCCGTTGACCTTCATTTTTTTGTACGGTATATTTATAAAACCAAATGACAGCTTCCGCAAAAGAAGGGGGTTCGGGCCAGGCAGCATGATGGCATAATCGTTGTGCGGCGCAGCAAGAAGCGCCATTGGCAGGACTGGAAAGACAATCCGCGCAGGCGGATTTTTTTCACAGTTGGTTTGTACGTTAAATATAATATGCCGCCGGCAAGACCCGGTCGGCGAGAGAGACGACCATGATGAAAAGTATCGTTTGCGATACGCCCGGCAGTTTGCGCATGGAGCAGCGCCCCGTGCCGGTGCCCGGCGAGGGTGAAGTGCTGCTGCGCATACGCCGCGTCGGTATCTGCGGCACCGACATGCATATCTTCCGCGGCACCCAGCCTTTCCTCAGCTACCCGCGCGTGATGGGGCATGAGTTGTCCGGTCATATCGACAGCGCGCCAGCCGGCTCGCGCCTGGCCGTGGGCGACCAGGTCTACGTAATGCCTTACCTGTCTTGCGGCAGCTGCGTGGCCTGCCGCCAGGGCAAGACCAACTGCTGCACCCGCATCGAAGTGCTGGGCGTGCACCGCGACGGCGGCATGACCGAATACCTGGCGCTGCCCGAGCGCTTTGTCTTCAAGACCGAAGGTATCTCGCTTGACGACGCGGCCATGATCGAGTTTCTCGCCATCGGCGCGCATGCCGTGAAGCGCGGCGTGGTGGACGCCGGCAAGCGCGTGCTGGTGGTGGGCGCCGGCCCGATCGGCATGGCCGTGATGCTGTTCGCGTCGTTGAAGGGCGCCGACGTGACGGTGCTCGATGGCCGCGTCGATCGCCTGCAGTTCTGCCGCGAGGCGCTGGGCATCGCCCGCACGGTGGCACTGGGCGACGGCGACAAGGAGCAGTTGTCGGAGGCCACCGGCGGCGAATTTTTCGACGTGGTCTTTGACGCCACCGGCAATATCGCTGCCATGGAGCGGGGCCTGGACTTTGTTGCCCATGGCGGCAGCTATGTGCTGGTGTCCATCGTGCGCGACCGCCTGTCCTTTTCCGACCCTGAATTCCACAAGCGCGAAACGACCCTGTTGGGCAGCCGCAATGCCACCGTCGACGATTTCGAGGACGTGGTAGCGGCCATGAAGGCGGGACTGGTGCCGACCGCGCTGCTCAATACCCACCGCACCACGCTCGACGAATTTACCGGCGTGCTCGATCGCTGGATGCAGCCCGAAGCGGGCGTCATCAAGGCCATCGTCGAGGTCTGAGATGGCTCACCCCGAGCATAATCCCATCCTGCAATTCGGCACCAGCCGCTTCCTGCAGGCGCACGCCGACCTGTTCGTCAGCGAAGCGGCCAAGGTAGGCCAGGCGCTGGGCAATATCACCATCGTGCAGACCACGCACAGCGCGCAGGGCGCGGCGCGCGTGGCGGCGTTTCGCCGCAGTGGCGGCTATCCGGTGCGCATCCGCGGCTGGCAGGACGGCGCACAAATAGATGAAGAGCGCCGTGCCCACGCCGTCACGCAAGCGTGGCAAGCCGGCAGCGACTGGCGGCAGGTGCGCGATGCGGCCGTGGCCGCGCGCGTGATCGTCTCGAATACGGGCGACACGGGCTACCAGCTGGACGAATCCGATCACGCCGGCATGCTCGACGGCGCGGCCGTTCCCGCCAGCTTTCCCGCCAAGCTGCTGGTGCTGCTGCACGGACGCTTCCTGGCCGGTGCGGCACCCATCTCGATTTTTCCGTGCGAACTGGTGGCCGACAACGGCACGGTGCTGCGCCAGGTGATCGTGACATTGGCGCGGCAGTGGCAAGTCTCGCCAGGCGCCATCTCTTACCTGGAAACGGGCTGCCTGTGGATCAATTCCCTGGTCGACCGCATCGTTTCCGAAGCGATCGAACCGATAGGTGCGGTGGCCGAGCCCTATGCGCTGTGGGCTATCGAGGCGCAGGAAGGCATGCTGCTGCCATGCAGCCATCGGCAGGTGGTGGTGACGGGCAGCCTGCGCGAATATGAACAGCGCAAGCTGTTCTTGCTCAACCTGGGCCATTCCTATCTGGCGCAGCTGTGGATGGAGCGCGGCAGTCCGGCCGGCATGACGGTGCGCGAGGCGATGGACGATGGCGCCATGCGCGCCGCGCTGGAAGCCTTGTGGCGCGAGGAAGTGCTGCCCGTGTTTGCCGCCATGGGGGCGCGGCACGGTGATGCCGCGCTGGCTTACGTGGCGCAGGTCAGGGAGCGCTTTGGCAATCCTTTCCTCGCGCACTGCCTGGCCGACATCGCCCAGCACCACGCCGGAAAAATCGCGCGCCGCATGGCGCCCGTGGCGGCGCTGGCGCAGCAGCTTTGTCCCGCGCTGGCGCAGCCGCGCCTGCGCGCCATGCTGACGCCGGGAGCGCAGCCGTGAACGCCCGGCTCAACGCAGTTGTTTCTTTTTCGGCATGCCGATCCAATCCGATATCGACTAAAATGGCCCACTCATCCACTTTCCCTTTCGCTGGCATAGCGCGTTCATTCATCCATGTCCAAACCCGCCACCGTCTTCAAACGCAGTACCAATCTGCTGTTGCAATTTCTCGTCGAGAATGTCGCAGTGGGCGAGATGCTGCCGACGGAGCAGTTCCTGACCACCATCTGCCAGGGCAGCCGCACGGCGATCCGCAGCGCGATCGCCTACCTGTCGACGCGCCGGCTGATCGGCAGCCCGGCGGACCGGCGCTTGTTGAGGAAGCCCATACCGGGCGACTACTTCGATATCTCCGAATTGCAGTCGGGGGCGGAGCGCATCCAGCAAGTACTGATGGAGCGCGTGTACCAGCGCGACATGCCGCCCGGCGCGGAATTCTCGGAAGCGGAGCTGGCGCGCGAGGCGGGCGCCAGTACCGTCAGCGTGCGCGAATTCTTGATCGGTTTTTCGCGCTTCGGCCTGATCGAGAAGAAACCGCGCGGCGGCTGGCGCTTGTGCGCGTTCGACCGCTCCTTCGCCACCGAACTGGCGGACATGCGGCGCATGTTCGAGATGGCTGCCGTGGAGCAGTTTGCGCACCTGCCGCATGGCGATCCCGCGTATGCGGAACTGACGCGGCTGATCAAGCAGCACGAGAAGCTGGCGGCCAGGATAGACACGCGCCACAATGCGTTTCCGGCGTTGGACCGCGAGTTCCACACCTTTCTCATCGGCCTGCTGAACAACCGCTTCGCGCAGGGCTTCTACGATATCGTCTCGTTTGTCTTCCACTATCACTACCAGTGGGACAAGGGCGAGGAAAAGGGCCGCAACCAGTACGCGGTGCAGGAGCACCTGGCGATCTTGCGCGCGCTGGCGGAGCACGACATACCCAAGGCGCTAGAGTGCATGCGGTCGCACCTCGATTCTTCGCGCCGCACCATGCTGTCATCGATAGGCACGCGCGAAAAACTGAGCCAGCCAGGCGCCTAGCCGTCTTTGCCGGGGAGGGTGCGCCATGAGCCTCGCTACCCAGCCTGCCAGCCTGCTGCTGATGTCGCCCGAGGATAACTGCCTGATCGCCAGGACAGCCCTGGCCTGCGGCGACGTCGTCGCCATCGATGGCCAGCCGGTCACCCTGGCGCAAAATATCCTGATCGGCCACAAGGTGGCGCGCCGTGCGCTGGCCGTGGGCGACAAGGTGCTGCGCTACGGCGCCCTGATCGGCAGCATCACGGCTCCCGTGGCCATTGGCGAGCATATTCACACGCACAACCTGGCAAGCGATTACATCCCCACGTTTACCCTGGGCCAGGACGGCCACCATTTCCTGGACAAGGACGACCAAGCATGAACGCTCCCGTAACGACACCCGCCCTGTCGGGCTACCTGCGCGCCGATGGCCGCAAGGGTATCCGCAATATCGTGGTGGTGGCCTATATGGTCGAATGCGCGCACCACGTGGCGCGCCTGATGGTCAATGCCTTTCCCGGCCAGCCCGTGCACCTGATCGGCTTTACGGGTTGCTTCCCCAATGAATACGCAGACCAGGTGATGCGCCGCCTGCTGACGCATCCGAACGTGGGCGCCGTGCTGCTGGTGTCGCTCGGCTGCGAAGGTTTCAATAAATATGGACTCTCCAGCGCGGTGGCCGACAGCGACCGCCCCGTGCATACGATTACCATCCAGGAAAACAGCGGCACGCGCCCCAGCGTGAGCAGTGGCGTCGAGTGGATCAGCTGGGCCCTCGAGCACCTGGCGCAGCAAGAGCGCGTGCCGATGGGGATAGCTGAACTGGTCGTCGCCACCATCTGCGGCGGCTCCGACAGCACCAGCGGCATCAGCGCCAACCCCGCCGTCGGCGTGGCGTTTGACACCCTGATCGCGGCCGGCAGCCCCTGTATTTTCGAAGAGACGGGCGAACTGGTGGGCTGCGAATACCACATGCAGCGGCGCGCCGTCAGCCCGGACTTGGGGAATGCCATCGTCGAAACCGTGGCCAAGGCGGCGCGCTACTACACCATCATGGGCCATGGCAGCTTCTCGCCGGGGAACGCCGATGGCGGCCTCACCACGCAGGAAGAAAAGTCGCTGGGTGCCTACGCCAAGAGCGGTTCCTCGCCCATCGTCGGCATTCTGAAACCGGGCGATCAGCCGGCCGGCGGCGGCCTGTACCTGCTCGACGTGGTGCCGGACGGCGAGCCGCGCTTCGGTTTTCCGAACGTGTCGGACAACGCGGAAATCGTCGAACTCATTTCCTGCGGCGCCCACATCACCTTGTTTACTACCGGCCGCGGCTCCGTGGTCGGCTCGGCGATTTCGCCCGTCATCAAGGTGTGCGCCAATCCGCAAACCTTCGAGCGCCTGGCCGACGACATGGATATCAACGCCGGCAAGATACTCACGGGCGAAGCCACGCTGGAAGAAGTGGGGGCGGAGATTGTCGCCGCCGTGCTGAACGTGGCCAGCGGAGAACTGAGCCGCTCGGAAGACTTGGGCCACCAGGAATTCGTACTGACCTATAAACAATTCGACGCGGTGGGGCCAGGCTGCTTCCCATTGCGCGCTGCTTGAGGGCCGAGCTCATGGATGTCACACAATTGCGTACCTTGCCACGTGGTGGTCTGTCGCTACCCTGCATCGGCATGGGCTGCGCGCCGCTGGGCGGCCTGTACCAGCCGGTCAGCGACGCGCAGGCGCGCGCGACCCTCGATGGCGCCTGGGACGCCGGCGTGCGTTTCTTCGACACGGCGCCGTTCTACGGCTATACGCAGTCCGAACACCGGCTGGGCGCGGCCCTGCGCGAGCGGCCCCGCAATGCGTTCGTGATCAGCACCAAGGTGGGACGGCTGATGCGGCCCGACGTCTCCGTGCGTCCTGGCGATGACGGCTTTGCCGCGCCACTGCCGTTCCGCCCTCATTATGACTACACGTATGACGGCGTGCTGCGTTCGCACGACGACAGCCTGCAGCGGCTGGGACTTGAGCGCATCGACATTGTGTTCGTGCACGATATCGGCAAGGCCACGCATGGCGAACACGATCAGCAATACTGGCGCCAGCTGACGGCCGGCGGCGGCTTTCGCGCGCTGGACCAACTGCGCGCCAGCGGCCAGGTGAAAGCCGTGGGGCTCGGTGTCAACGAATGCGACGTCGTGCTGCGGGCGATGACGGAATTCGATCTTGATTGCACCTTGCTGGCCGGCCGCTACACCTTGCTGGAACAGGCCTCGCTGTCGCCGCTGCTGGACCTGTGCGTGGAACGCGGCAACGCCATCGTGATTGGCGGCCCGTTCAACTCGGGCGTGCTGGCCGGTAACGGAAAATTCAATTATGCCGATGCGCCAGCCGCAATACTCAAGCGCGTGGCGCACCTGGACGCCGTCTGCCGTGACTTTGGCGTGCCGCTGCAAGCTGCCGCCCTGCAGTTTCCGCTGGCCCATCCAGCTGTCGCTTCCTGCATCCCGGGCGGGCAGGACCTGGCGCAGCTGCGGCAAAATCTGGACTGGTTCGGCATGCCCCTGCCCGACGCCCTGTGGCTGGCGCTGCGGGAGGCGGACTTGCTCGATGCGCGCGCGCCACTGCCTGCGGGAGTGGCCGCATGATGCGCATCGACGCCCACCAGCACTTCTGGCAACTGGCCGCGCGCGGCGGCAACTGGCCGCCGCCATCCTTGGCCGCCATCCTTGGCCGCCATCCACCGCGATTTTTTGCCCGCCGACCTGGCGCCCTTGCTGGCCGCGCACGGCATAGCTGGAACTGTGTTGGTGCAATCCCTGCCGTCCGAAGACGATACGCGCTGGCTGCTGGCGCTGGCAGAAAAAAGCAGCTTCATTCGCGCCGTGGTGGGCTGGACCGATTTACTGGCGCCTGATGCGCCGGCCAATATCGCCCGCCTGGCGTCGAACGGCAAGCTGAAAGGCTTGCGGCCCATGCTGCAGGACCTCGAAGACGATGCATGGATCGCCGATCCCGCGCTGGCGCCAGCCCTGGCCGCCATGGTGGCGCACGGCTTGCGACTGGACGCCCTGGTGCTGCCGCGCCACCTGCCTGCGCTGCAGCATTGCGCGCGCGATTATCCAGGGTTGTCCATCGTGATCGACCATGCGGCCAAGCCGCCGATAGCCGCTGCCGCCTTCGGCAACTGGCGCGAAGACATGGCGCAGCTGGCCGCGCTGCCAAACGTGTACTGCAAGCTGTCCGGGCTGGTGACGGAAGCGCGCTCCGGCTGGGACGTGGACGACCTGCGCCCTTTTGCCGCACATGTGCTGGACGTGTTCGGCCCCCGGCGCGTGATCTGGGGCAGCGACTGGCCCGTGGTGGACCTGGCCGGCGGCTATGCGGCGTGGCTGGCCGCCAGCGTAGCGCTGCTGGCGCATCTGGGGCTGCAGGACAGGAACGATATTTTTGGCCTGAATGCACTGCGCTTTTACGACATCAACCAGGAAACGCCATGAAAAGAATGGGCATGGTCATCGGCATCGCGCCGGAGCGCATCGCTGAATACAAAACCCTGCACGCCGCCGTCTGGCCGCAGGTGCTGGCCAAACTTTCGGCAGCGCATGTCAGCAATTATTCGATCTTCCTGCGCCAGCCGGAAAACCTGCTGTTCGGTTACTGGGAATACCACGGCGAGGACTTTGACGCCGATATGGCGGCCATCGCCGCCGACCCCGAAACGCAGCGCTGGTGGACGTTTTGCGCACCGTGCCAGCAGCCGCTGGCCTCGCGCGCCGAGGGTGAGCACTGGGCGATGATGGCACACGTATTTCATATGGCTTAGACCTAAAAAACAAGGAGACAAACATGACCGCCAGACTACAAGGAAAAATCGCCCTGCTCACCGCCGCCGGCCAGGGCATCGGCCGCGCCACGGTCGAAGCGTTCGTGCGCGAAGGCGCCACCGTGATCGCCACCGATATCAACCAGGCCCAGCTCGACGCTCTGAAAGAGGCGACGGGCTGCGCCATCCGCCTGCTCGACGTGACCGATGGCGCGGCGATCCTCGCGCTGGCCGGCGAGATCGGCCCCGTCGATATCCTGTTCAACTGCGCCGGTTTCGTAGATGGCGGCACTATCCTGGAATGCGATGATGCGGCCTGGGACCGTTCCTTCGACATCAACGCCCGCTCCATGTACCGGCTGATGCGCGCCGTGCTGCCCGGCATGCTGGCCAGGGGTGCCGGCTCCATTGTCAATATGTCGTCGGTGGCGTCCAGCGTGAAGGGCGCGCCGAACCGCTTTATCTACGGCACCTCGAAGGCGGCGGTGGTGGGCATGACCAAGTCGGTGGCCGCCGATTTCGTCACGCGCGGCATCCGCTGCAATGCGATCTGCCCCGGCACCATCGAGTCGCCCTCGCTGAAGGAACGCATTGCCGCGCAGGCTGCAGCGACAGGCGTGAGCATAGCTGAAGTGCAGGCGGCGTTTGTCGCCCGCCAGCCGATGGGAAGAGTGGGCCGGGCAGAGGAAATCGCCGCCCTGGCCGTGTATCTGGCTTCCGACGAATCCGCCTTTACCACCGGCATGACGCACGTCATCGACGGTGGCTGGTCCAACTGATTACTACAACGAGAGAACCACATGAAACTGATGCGTTATGGCGCCAAGGGCGCTGAAAAACCTGGACTGATCGATGCTGACGGCGCCGTGCGCGACCTCTCCGGCGTGCTGCCCGACATTAGCGGCGCAACCCTGGGCAAGGATAGCCTGGCGACCTTGGCGGCGCTCGATATCGCCAGCCTGCCAGTGGTGGACCATCCCGGCCGTATCGCGCCGCCGTGGAAGGACGTGGGGAAGTTTTTGTGCGTGGGCCTGAACTATGCCGACCATGCTGCCGAATCGGGCATGGCCGTGCCGTTTGAGCCGGTGCTGTTCATGAAAGCCACCAGCGCCATCATCGGCGCCAACGATGCCGTGGTGATGCCGCAGGACTCGAAGAAAAGCGACTGGGAAGTGGAGCTCGGCGTGGTGATCGGCACCACCGCACGCTATGTGAGCGTAGCCGATGCACTGTCGCACGTGGCCGGCTACTGCGTCGTCAATGACCTGTCCGAACGTGAATACCAGCTTGAGCGCGGCGGCCAATGGGACAAGGGCAAGGGCTGCGACACCTTCGGCCCGATCGGCCCCTGGCTGGTGACCGCCGACGAAGTGGCGGACCCGCAAAACCTGGGCCTGTGGCTGGAAGTGAACGGCAAGCGCGTCCAGTACGGCAATACCAGGACCATGGTCTTCGGCGTGGCCAACCTGGTCAGCTACATCAGCCGCTTCATGACCTTGTACCCGGGCGACATCATCAGCACCGGCACGCCGCCGGGCGTGGGCATGGGCCAGAAACCGTCGGCCGTGTACCTGAAACCGGGCGACACCATGCGCCTGGGGATCGAAGGCCTGGGTGAACAGCGGCAGACCGTGCATGCCTGGAATCCGCAACTGATCGACAGTTAAGCGAGTAGCAGACCGGCGTGCCGCCAAGGTGCTCAGACACCGGCGCGCCGGCCTATGGCAGTGGAGTGGAGGAGACACAGCATGAATCAATCCGAAGAGATACTGGCGCTGAACAAGGTCAGCAAGCGCTTCCCCGGCGTGCTGGCGCTCGATAACGTCAGTTTCAGCCTGCGCAAGGGCGAGGCGCATGCGCTGTGTGGCGAAAACGGCGCCGGCAAGTCCACCCTGATGAAGGTGATGAGCGGCGTGTACCAGGCCGACGAGGGAGAACTGGTCTACAAGGGCAAGGTGTGCAGTTTTGCCTGCAGCGTGGATGCGGAGGCGGCCGGCATCGCCATCATCCACCAGGAACTGAATTTGATTCCGCACCTGAGCGTGGCGGAGAATATTTTCCTGGCGCGCGAACCGGTGCGCGGCATCTTTATCGACCGCAAGAAAATGCGCTTTGATGCTCAGGCGCTGCTGGACCGTTTAAAACTGCGCATCGACCCGCGCCAGCTGGTCAAGAACCTGTCCTGCGCCCAGCAGCAGATGGTGGAAATCGCCAAGGCGCTGTCGCTCAATACGGAAGTGCTGATCATGGACGAGCCCACGTCGTCGCTGATGGAAAGCGAGACGGGCCAGCTGTTCGACATCATCAATGAACTCAAGCGCACTGGCGTCAGCGTGGTCTACATCTCGCACCGCCTGGAGGAGATGCAGCACATCATCGACAGGGTGACGGTGCTGCGCGACGGGAAATTCGTCTGCACCGACGATTTTGCCAGCACCAGCCTGGACGCCATCGTGGCAAAGATGGTGGGCCGCACCCTCGATGAAAAATTTCCCGACCGCCTCTCAACGCCAACCGGTGAGGTGCTGCTGCGCGTGAGCGATTTGCACCGCAAGGATGTTTTCGGCCCGCTGAGCTTTGATTTGCGGCGCGGCGAGATCCTCGGCTTTTCCGGACTGATGGGCGCGGGGCGCACGGAAGTGGCGCGCGCCATCTTCGGCGCCGATCCGCTCACCGGCGGCGCGATCCATCTGGGCGACATGGCAGTGACAATCGCCAGCCCCATCGACGCCATCGGACACGGCATCGCCTACCTGTCGGAAGACCGCAAGAGCCACGGCCTGGCGATCCGCATGTCGGTGGCGGCCAACCTGACCTTGACCAATGTATCGGGGCTGGCGAACCGTTTCGGCTTCATCGATTTCGCCAGGGAAGAGGCGGTGGCGCAGCAGTACATCGCGGCGCTGGGCATCAAGACGCCGACCTCGAAACAGATCGCGCGCAACCTCTCGGGCGGCAACCAGCAAAAGATCGTCATCAGCAAATGGCTGTACCGCGAATCGAAAATCATCTTCTTCGACGAACCCACGCGCGGCATCGACGTGGGGGCCAAGTTCGCCATCTACCAGCTGCTCGACAAGCTCGCCCCGGACGGCATCGGCGTGGTGCTCATCACGTCCGAGCTGCCCGAGATCATGGGCATGACGGACCGGGTGGCCGTATTCCATGAAGGGCGCATCAGCGGCATCGTCAATACGCGCGAGTCGTCGCAGGAAGAGATCATGCAGCTGGCGTCGGGGCGCGTCGCCAGTCCCGCCCTTGGCCAGGCGGCAGTCCGTTAAAAACAGAAAGTTTAAAAAATGAATAAAGAACTGATACAAAAATTCGCCGCACTAGGCAGCCTGTCGCTGTTGCTGCTGGTGTTTCCCTGACCAGCAACGCCTTTTTCTCCGTCAGCAACGGCATGAGCGTGGCCTTGCAAGTCACGTCGATCGCCTACCTGGGCATTGCCGCCACCTGCGTCATCATCACGGGCGGCATCGACCTGAGTTCCGGCTCGGTGCTGGCGCTGGCCGGCGTTGCCGCCGCGCTGCTGGTCAAGAGCGGCGTGCCTGTGCCGGTTGCCATGCTGGGCGGCGTTGTGGTGGGCGCCATGTGCGGCGCCGTCAACGGTTTCTGCATCACGCAATTGAAACTGCCGCCCTTCATCGCCACGCTTGGCATGATGCTGATCGCGCGCGGCCTGGCGCTGCAGGTGACGGGCGCGCGCGCCATTTCCGGCCTGGGCGATTCGTTTGGCGAACTGGGCAACGGCGTGCTGTGGCGCATCGAGCGCGACACGGGCGGTACCTTTCCCGAAGTCGTCTTTCCCGGCATTCCGTATCCGGTGGTGCTGATGGTGGTGATCGCCGTGGCCGTCTCCATCATGCTCATCCGCACCACCTTTGGCCGGCATATCTATGCCGTGGGCTCGAATGCGGAAGCGGCGCGCCTGTCGGGCGTGAAGGTGGGCCGCGTGACCCTGCTGGTGTACACCTTGTCCGGCGCCTTGTCTGGCTTGACGGGCTGCGTGCTGATGTCGCGCCTGGTGACGGCGCAGCCGAACGAGGGCATGATGTACGAACTCGATGCCATTGCCAGCGCCGTGATCGGCGGCGCCTCGCTGATCGGCGGCATCGGCACCATTTCAGGCACCGTCATCGGTTCCTTCGTCATCGGCATCCTGCGCAACGGCTTGAACATGAACGGGGTATCGAGCTTTATCCAGCAAATCATTATCGGACTGGTCATCTTGCTGACCGTCTGGATCGATCAGAAGCGCAATCGCGCCTGAAGCAGTAGCTGAAAGTAGTCACACCCATAAATCTATAATTAAATGAGGACGACAATGAAAACCTTCAAAGCCTTCAACACCATCTTGCTCGGTCTGTTGACCGCAGCCTTCGCCCTGAGCTCCAGCGCTGCCTTCGCCGCCCCGGGCGAGATCGCCGTGATCGTCAAGACGACCAATTCCAACTACTGGCAAAACGTCAAGAAGGGTGCCTCGGCCAGCGCCGCCGATGCCAAGGGCTACAGCCTGACCTTCCAGGGGCCTGCCTCGGAATCGGCGATCGCCGACCAGGTCAGCATGGTGGAAAACGCCGTCACGCGCAAAGTGGCCGGCATCGTGCTGGCCGCGTCGGACCCGGACGCGCTGGTGCCGGCCTTGAAGAAAGCGTGGGAAGCGAAAATTCCCGTGGTGCTGATCGATTCGCTGGTGGCCGACAGCGGCAAGCGTTACTACCAGTCCTTCCTGTCTACCGACAATGAGGCGGCCGGCGAGCAAAGCGCCAAGGCCCTCATTTCGCAGGTCGGCAAGACGGGCAAGATCGCCGTGATGTCGTATGTGGCGGGCGCCGGTTCAGAGACGGGCAGGGTGGGCGGCTTCAAGCGCTATATCGAAAAGAACTCGCAGCTGCAGATCGTCGGCACGTATTACTCGCAGTCGCAGATGGCCACGGCGTTGAACCAGACGACCGACGTGCTGGCGTCGAATCCGGACTTGAAGGGCATCTTCGGCGCGAACGAGCCGACGGCCGTGGGCATGGGCCGCGCCATCGCGCAGGCGGGCAAGGCCGGCAAGGTGATCGCCGTCGGCTTCGATGGCAATGAAGACCTGAAAAATTTCGTCAAGGACGGCACCCTGTATGCGACCGCCGTGCAGGGTTCGTACTCGATGGGCGCGCTGGGCGTGAAAACCCTGGTCAGCCTGATCGAAGGCAAGAAGGTCGCGCCGTTCGTCAACACGGGCGTGGTGATTGTCACCAAGGCCAATGTCGACCTGCCGGAAGCGAAGAACGTTCTGTATTAAGCGTCAGCTGGTCAACTGATCGTCAGGCGCTGTTTCAATTCCTTGAGCAACGTGCCGGTCTTGGCGGTGAGCTGGCGCGCCAGCGGCCAGGCCAGGGAGAGCGGCAAGCCTGGCGTGGCCCAGGCCGGCAGTACTTCGACGATGGCGCCGCTGGCCAGGTGCTCCTGCACCAGCCAGGTCGCCTGCTGCGCGATGCCCAGGCCGGCCAGCACGGCGGCTGTCTGCGCCTCGGCATCCCCCACCGTCAGGCGCGGACGGACCGCGCGCCGCTCCACCCCGTCCTCGTTTGCAAACAACCACGGCGCCGGCGTGCCGTCGCCCCGGCCGTAGGCGATGCAGTCGTGGCCATCGAGGTCCATGATGGCGACCGGCGCGCCGCGCCGCGCCAAATAAGCGGGTGCCGCGCAAAAGATCAGGCGTTCTTCACCCAGCGGCATCTGCCCCAGCGTCTGCGGCCAGTTGCCCGGCGCGCCGATGCGCACGGCGATATCGATGCGCTCTTCGAACAGGTCGGCAAAGCGGTCGCTGAAGGTGATCGACGGCTGCAACTGCGGATATTTTTCGCACAGATCAATCAGCGCCGGCATCACGCGCATGCGGCCATACGAAGCGGGCACGCCAATGCGCACCTTGCCTGCCAGTTCCGTCGCATGCTCGGCCAGCACGTCTTCCGCGTCCATCAGTTCCTGCAGCACGCGCTTGCAGGTGGCGTAATAGGCGCGGCCAGCGTCGCTCAGTTTCAAGCGCCGCGTGCTGCGCTCGAACAGCAGCACGCCCAGGCGTTCTTCGAGGCGCGCGACGCTCTTGCTGACGGCCGAACTGCTCAGGTGCAGCCGCCCGGCCGCCTTGGTGAAACTGCCCGCGTCGGCCGTGGCGAGGAAGGGCGTGAGGCCCTTTAAATGTTCCGATGAAAACATGATTCGCGAATATTATTCATGAATAAGATGAAATAGTATCGCAGATAAGAATTCCAGTCGCGGATATGATGGTTTTTTTCTTTCGGAGGCACGCTCTCATGCAAAAACACGCCCTCATCATCGGCGCCAGCGGCGTCATCGGCAGCAATCTGGCCACGCATCTGTTGGCGCAAGGCTGGCAGGTGACGGGCGTCTCGCGCGGCCGCACGCCCGTGCCCGCCGGCTGCGCATGCTTGCCGCTCGATGCGACGGATGGCGCGGCTGTCGGCATTGCCCTGGCAGGCATGAATGCCAGCCACGTCTTCTTCACGGCCTGGGCACGGCAGGCCAATGAGCAGGAAAACATGCGTGTCAATGGCGCCATGGTGGCCAATGTGCTGGCCGCGCTGGGGCCATCTGGCCACCTGCGCCATGCAGCGCTGGTGACGGGTCTCAAGCATTATCTGGGACCGTTCGAGGCGTATGGACAAGGCGCCGTGTCCGTCACGCCATTTCGCGAAGAGCAGGGCCGCCAGGACGTCGAGAATTTTTACTATGCACAGGAAGACCGCTTGTTCGCAGCGGCTGAACGCCATGGTTTCAGCTGGAGCGTGCACCGCCCGCACACCATCATCGGCTACGCGCTGGGCAATGCCATGAACATGGGACTGACCCTGGCCGTGTATGCGAATGTGTGCAAGGCCAGCGGCCAGCCTTTCGTCTTTCCCGGTTCGCCCGCGCAGTGGCATGGCTTGTCCGACATGACGGATGCGGGCCAGATTGCGCGCCACCTGGCGTGGGCGGCCGACAGCCCCGCCGCGCGCAATGAAGATTTTAATATCGTCAATGGCGACGTGTTTCGCTGGAAGTGGTTGTGGCCGCGCCTGGCCGCGTATTTTGGCGTGGCAGCGGCGGACTTGCCCGTGAGCATGGCGCCGCTGGCCGGCCGCATGCAGGATGCGCCCGCGCAATGGCGGGCCATCGCGCAGCAGCATGATCTGGTGGAAACGGACATCGGCTGCCTTGCCTCCTGGTGGCATACGGATGCCGATCTGGGACGGCCGATGGAAGTGATGACGGACATGGGCAAGAGCCGCAAAGCGGGCTTTCTTGATTACCAGGATACGCAAGATGCCTTCATCGCCCTGTTCGAGCGCCTGAAGGCGGAGCGCATCATTCCGCGCTGACCTGCTGCGCTGCGGCCGGTGGCGGGGCGGCCGCTGCCGCCGCATTGCTCTTGTGTTGCTGCGCGCGCTGCCATTCCAGTCCCGGGCGGTCGACGCGCAATTGCAGCAAGCGTCCCTGCACCACTTCCGTCACGTAGGCCGTGCGGCCATCGGGGCCGCCGAAGGTGATGTTGCTGGGCTTGGCGCCGGGCACGCTTATTTCGCGCAGGATGCGGCCCTGCGGCGACAGTTTGACCACGCTGCCCTTGCCGTAGCGCGTCACGTACAGGTTGCCATCGACGTCCACGCGCATGCCATCCATGCCGAAATCGTCAAACTTGATCAGCAATCGCTTGCCGCTCAGGCTGCCGTCCGCGGCGATGTCATACATCCAGATATTGCGCTGCACGCTTTCATTCACATACAAAATCTTGCCGTCCGGGCTCACTTCGATGCCGTTCGCCGTGCCCATGGTGTCGAGCGCCAGCGTCACTGTGCCGTCCTGCGCGATGCGCCACACGCGGCCCGTGTTTTCCTTCCAGTTCGGGTCGCTGGCATACAGCACGTCATCGGCCGTGATGGCGATATCGTTCGGTTGCGTCATGCGCGGCTCGCGCGCGTGGATGGACAGCGCGCGCGTGGCTGGATCGACCAGGTAGATCGTGTGCTCCATGTAGTCGGCCAAATACATCTGACCCCGGCTGCCGAAGCGGATGCCGTTGGCGATGCTGGTGCCGGGCAGGCTCAGCCACACTTCGCCGCTGCCATCGGGACGCACCTTGCCGATGGTTTGCTGGCGCGCAAAGTTGACGGCATAGATATTGCCATCCGCATCCACGGCCGGGCCTTCGATGCCCTTGGTAAAGGAATGCGCGGGCGTGAAGGTGGTGGTGAGGAACAGCGCTTCGTGCGCGGGCGGGCTGGCGCAGGCGGACAGGTTGGCCAGCGCGGCGGCCAGCACGGCGGTGCGCAGCCAGGGCAGGGCGTTTCGGGAATCGGGCAAGGAGCAGGATTGAGGCATGGAGCGATCTCTGTATAGCAAAGGTGGCGTATGTTACCCGAGGCGCGCCAGCCAGGCCGCCACCCTAGACCGCCACCACGACCAGATCGGGGAAGTCGTCCTGCCAGTCAGTTCATGCATCCTGCAAATGCGCGTGCATGCCGGTGCGTTCTTGCGCCAGATCAAATTCGTCGGCGCTGGCCAGCAGAAAATGGGCAATGGCGCGCAGGGTGGCGGGGTCGGCGTGGATGGTGACGTCGGAGCAGGGCAGGGGGCGTTCGGAAGGCGCGTCTTGCAGATAGCAGTGCAGGGAAAGGTGCGTGGTCATGGAGTTCAATTATCGAGATGGGCGCCCAGCAAGCCCGGTATGCTTGCCACGCCGTCGCACAACTGTGGCAACGGCAGTTTGCGGGCCCGCATCGCCAGCAGCAGTGTAACGCTCGGCTGATACACGGCCAGCGCGTCGCAGTGGGTGACTTCGTCGGCCTCGTCGGGCGCGAACAGGTTCTTCTCGTAATTTCTCTGCGAGAATTTAACGACCTTGCCGCGCCGGCTGCCGTAGCGCTCGACGCGCTCGTCCACGTGTTCGAACCAGGCAAACAGCTGCGTGCTGGCCGCGGCGGGAACAAACGGGCTATTCTTGCTGAATTCGCCGACGAGGAAATGGTATTGGTCCATGGAACAATGCGGGGCAAGGTTGCGACAGGCGCATTTTTGCACGGAATGTAATATGTTGCCAATGCGCACGCGTGCCCTATCCGTCAGGCGGACTGATGCGTATGTAATTGATTTACATGGCATTCACGTCGGATTACGCTTGCTTCGAGCCCCATTGCGGTTACACTCAGTCTGACTATACTGAAATGACGACTGTGCTGCTTGTTCACTGCGTCGCTGGCAATCCTGCGGAGGCCTCATGTCTTATGCGAATCCCACCACCCATAATGGGTTCCTGATCTCGGCCTACGCCTGCGAATTGCCCGAGGGGTGCTGGCAGGGACAGTTGGTGCTGAGCAAGTGCGGCTATGAAGATGTGCGGCAAGCCAATCTGGAAAATCGCAGCACGCAGCACGAGGCGGAGCAATCGGCCCTGGCCATGGGCTGGCAGCTGGCCAATTACGTGCTACCCCTGCGCACTGTTGACGATAAGTAATCTAATGCTTTCATTTCATAGGGAAAATAGAGTATCGTGTTCGGATAGTAAGCACCGTATGCAGCAATAGAGCTGGCGTGCGCGGCGATGTCTGAGTGAACGCTGCGTAACGAAGAGTTGTCCTTGAGGTCGGCCCCCACAGGCCGTACATCGTCACCATGCGTTACACAGCACTCTCGCCGGATCCTGAGGATGCGCCCGCCCAGCAGTTACCCTCCGAGCAAAATCTGCAGGCCTTGCATAACCGCGAAGTCAAACTGCTGCGCGAAACGATCAATCAACTGTTGATCATGGCCAAGATGCAGTTGCAGGAAAAGGATAAATCCGACGCCTTTGGCCTGTTGATCATGCAGTTGCGCGAAGCCAATCAAAATCTCGTGCTGGCGACGTTTGGCGCGCAGGATATGCAAGCGTCCGCCGAAGCGACAACCTTGCGCCAGACGGAATTCCTGGCCATGCTCGCGCATGAGTTGCGCAATCCCTTGCAGCCGCTGGCGATGGCCAATGACTTGCTGGCCAAGAAGGTCGACCTCGATCCCCAACTGGTGGATGTGCATGGTGTGATCGGCCGTCAGGTGGGGCATATGGCGCGCCTGATCGACGACTTGCTCGACGCTTCGCGCGTCAGCAGCGGAAAGATCAACTTGCAGCTGGCGCCCATCCTGCTGAGCGACATCCTCGCCAGTGCCGTGGAAGTTGGCCAGGTCAGCATCAGCCAACGTCAGCAAGTGCTGAGCGTGAACCTGCCGAAGGAAGCGCTGGTGATCGAAGGGGATCTGGTGCGCCTGACGCAAGTGTTTGCCAACTTGCTCATCAATGCCAGCAAATTTACGCACGAGTTTGGCCACATCGACATCGTCGTCAGGCGCCACGATGATTTGGTGGAAATTGCCGTCAGCGACGATGGCGCCGGCATTGCCCTCGATATCCAGCCCTTCATCTTCGACCTGTTTACCCAGGGTTTCCGTTCGCTGGAACGGGCGCAGGGCGGCTTGGGCATCGGCCTGTCGCTGGTGCGCATCATTACCCAGTTGCATGGCGGCACCGTGGATGTCTTCAGCGCAGGGGTCGGCTTTGGCAGCCAGTTTGTCTTGCAGTTGCCCTTGTCGTCGCTGGCGCCGCCATCGCAGGGCATGCAGGCGGTACCTGCGGCGTGCGCACTGCCACGCCGCATATTGCTGATCGAGGATAATGCCGATGCGGCGGAAATGCTGGCGCTGCTGCTGACGCAGGACGGCCACCATGTGGACGTGCGCAATGACGGCCCCAGCGGCTTGCGCGCCGCGCTCGATGCACCCTACGATGTGATCGTGTGCGATATCGGCTTGCCGGGCATGGATGGCTATCAGCTCATCAGTTCGGCCCGTGCCGCCCTGGTGGCACCGCTGCCGTGCTTTGTCGCCGCCTCGGGGTACAGCCAGCTCGGCGAGTTCGACCGCGCTGGGCAGGCAGGGTTTGACCACTACCTGGTAAAGCCCATCAATATCGACGCCTTGTCGAGAATAATCATGGCAACGGTTCCGCGCTGATGGACGAGGAAATCCTGATGCTTTTGTTTAACATGGTCCATGCACCGAAAACCGCAGAGAAAAGATCCGATTATGGCCACAGTCCATGAACAGCGGCAGCGCATGATTGAGCATGCGCTGTTACGCGACCCAGGTGCAGTGGTAGTCGTCAGTATTCGCCTGTGGGATCAGCTGGCCACTGAATTGATTCAGATCATTGGTGAGCGGGGTGTGGCGTTGATGTATGCCCGCAGCCTGCGCCAGAGTCAGAAACAGTTCAGCTGGTTGACGCCCCATCCGCCGCAAGCACTGGCAGCTGCCATGACCGCCTTGCGCGCCAGCTTGCAGGGACAGGCGGACATCGTCGCCTGTACTGCAAGCACGGCGATGTTGATGCACTTCATCAACACCCTTATTTTATTAATTGGCGAACTCTTAACGAATAGCATCCTCCTGAAGGCCTGGGGTGATGGCGTTGTGAATAATGCTGGAACGGAGCCGAACGAATGAACAAAGTCACCATCCACCGCCTGGCCACTGGCGTGCCGGGGTTGGACGAACTGCTGGGAGGCGGAATACCCGAGTTTTCTTTCAACCTGGTGGCGGGCACGCCCGGCAGCGGCAAGACGACGCTGGCCCACCAGATCATGTTTTCCCTCGCCACGCCCGAGCGCAAGGCGCTGTTTTTCACGGTGCTGGGCGAACCACCGCTGAAGATGCTGCGCTATCAGCAGCAATTTCCCTTCTTCGATGTGGAAAAGATCAACCAGTCGATCAAGTTCGTCAATCTGTCGGCTGACTTGCTGGAAGGCGATTTTAACCGCGTGCTGACGCGCATCGCCGAAGAGGTGGAAGCGTTCTCGCCCAGCCTCGTCTTCGTCGATTCCTTCCGCTCCGTGGTGCAGTCAGCCAAGGCCATGGAGACGGGCGCTGCCGGCCTGCAGAATTTTGTGCAGCAACTGGGCGCGCAAATGACCAGCTGGCTGGCCACGACCTTCCTGATCGGCGAATACCTGGCGCCCGAGGCCGAATCGAGCGCCGTGTTTACCGTCGCCGACGGCATTTTATGGCTGTCGCAAATGGTGCACCGCGATGCCATGGTGCGCAAGATCCAGGTGGTCAAGATGCGCGGTCAGTCACAAAGCCTGGGCGTGCACACCTTCCGCATCAATGACGATGGGGTGGAAATTTTTTCCCGCGCCGTGCTGAAGGCCAGCGGCATGGAAGAAGTCAGTATTTCCGCCAACGAGCGCCTGTCGATGGGCGTGCCGGACCTCGACCAGATGATGGGCGGCGGCTTGCCGGCCGGCTATTCGCTGCTGTTGGTGGGGCCATCGGGTTCCGGCAAGACCGTGCTGGCCACGCAATTCCTGACGGAAGGCGTGCGCTGCGGCGAACCCGGCGTGATCGCCGCCTTCGAGAAAAGCCCGAACCAGCTGCTCAGCCATCAGCTCAATACGCTCGTCAGTTCCGGCCAGATCGGCGTGATCAACACGCGCACCCTGGATTTGTCGCTGGATGAAATCCTGCATGACCTGGTGGGCATGATCACGCGCATGAAGGCCAAGCGCGTGGTCATCGATTCCCTGTCCGGCTTTGAAATGGCGCTGGCCTCCATGTTCCGCGAGGATTTCCGCGAATCGCTGTACCGCCTGGTGGCGGCCTTGACGGACATGGGCGTGTCCGTGCTGATGACGGCCGAGCTGGAAGACCAGTACACCATGCTGCGCTTCAGTTCCTACGGCAACGCCTTCCTGGCCGATGCCATCGTCATGCAGCGTTACATCGAGCTCGAAGGCCAGTTCAAGCGCGTGGTCTCGGTGGTGAAGGTGCGCGGCAGCGGTCACAGCAAGGATATCCGCTTCTACGATATCGATGCCGATGGCTTGAAGATCGGTAGCACCCTCAGCCAGTACCAGGGCATCCTGTCTGGCGAGCCTTACCGTGCCTAGGCGATGAGGCGTATGATGGAAGTGCGGCCATACCGACGGTGATGGCTGTACGCAGAGGGCAGGGATGATGCGTCTTCTGTGTTTCCGAGCTGATCAAGAGGAGATGTGATGGACAAACCTGAATTCATCCTGGCCGCGAAAGCCATGGAAGCGTTGGAAATGTATCAGACCTTCTACGGCCATGCGCAGCAATACCAGGCGCACCAGCAGGAAGTCTTGAAACTGCTGCGCCACAAGGGCGACTCGCTGCTGGTGTCGGAACATGGCCCGGCGAAGTTCTTGCTGGCCTTTGCCGATGCGCTGGAAGCGGCCAGCTTGCCGGGCGAGTATGTGCCGCTCAGCCGCAGGTAGGGCGAGCCTGTGCTGGCAGGGGCGTCGGCAGGCGATGTCGTTTTCTGCCGGTCCGCCCTAGCCGCCGTTCGCTCCCTCGTTCAGCGACACCCTGGGCAGGCGCACGGTAAACACCGTGCCGCATTCCAGGCTCGACCCGGCGCCGATGGTGCCGCCGTGCGCGCTGGCGATTTCACGCGCGATAAACAGACCCAAGCCGATACTGGTGGCGTTGGGTGCCTTGTGATCGTCGGAAATGGCCAGTTGTACCAGGGGATCGAATATGCTCTTCAGCGCGGCCTCCGGGATCTGGCGGCCAAAATTCTTTACCTGTACCACTGCCGTATCGGCATCGCCGCAAGCTGTGATGGTCACCGGTTGGTCGTCGGTGCGATATTGCGCAGCATTATTGAGCAAATTGGAAAACAGCTGGGCCAAGCGGGCCGCATCGAAGTCACCGATCATCTCGCCGGTGGTGCTCAGTTCAAACTTGCATTTCGGGTGAGCGGCAGAGGCATCCTCGACGGCCGTCTTGCAGATTTCCCCCAGGTCGCCCAAGGTGGGCGAAACGGGCATGCGTCCCCCCAACTGCGTCCTGGCGAATTCCAGCAGATCGTTCACCATGGTTGTCATGGCGGCCGCGCTGCGGGCAACCCGTGCACCGATCTCCACCGTGGAAGAAGCGCTCGCGCTCGGCCGGTTGAGCAAAGCGCCTGCCATCGTCATGGTGGTCAGCGGGCTGCGCAGATCGTGGCTGAGAATGGCGAGAAAGGTATTGCGGGTGCGATCGCTCTGCTGCGAATAGCGTATGGCTGATTCCTGCAGCGCCTGGTCGATCGCTTCATTGAAGCGCAGGATGTCTTCTGTTGCCGTTTTCGACGCTACCGACACCTGTGCCATCCACAGGCGCAGAACGCTGGCACGCATGGCGCGAAATTCCGCCGTCAGCTGCGGCATCGTGAAGCCAATCTGCTGGCGCAGGGAACCATGCGTCGCGGCTGCGGTTTCCTTGCCCGCTATTTCCGACACGCCCGTGGTCGATTTCTTCTTTCGCTGTGCCGCGTCCTCGATGACGTCCATGTCGCGCACGATGGTTTCCAGCATCTGTTTTGCATGATCGCGTAATTCTGCTTTCGAGATGGCGGTTCCAGGAATGGGTAGCGATCTGGCGAAGAGTTCCCACTCTTCCAGGATCTGCTCCAGATGGCCGATAATAAAGCGCGATAGTTTCACGATAGACCAATGCGTTGATGGAAAAGGAGTCAGTGTACGCCGTTGACGCGATGGATGGGGCTATTGCGCCCCTGCTTCGCGTGTCATCTACGTATTGCCCGGAATCTTGCGGGGCCGGGCGAAGTCGGCAATGCAAGGTAATGCAATCGCATTGCCATGCATGTATTCCTATTTTTGACCGGAGAGCATCATGGCCGCGATCCACGACATCGAATCTACGCCGACCGACCGTTACCAGACCACTGTGCCGGAAACCGTGCGTCGCGCCTTGCGGTTGGGCAAGCGGGACAAGATCCACTACTCCGTTCGCCCGCATGGCGAAGTGGTCATGACGCGCGCCGACGCTTCCGCAGGCAATGACACGGTGCTGGGGCAGTTCCTGGCCTTCCTGGCACGCGATCTCACCAGCCGTCCGGAGCGCCTGCTGGCCGTGGCTAAGGCCTCGGCACGAAGGTGCTGATCAGCGTGGAACAGCAAACGGCGTTGCGCCGCGAACAGCGCCCGGCGATTTTTGCCTTGGGCCTGCTGCTGTGTTTGCTGATGCGCATACCTGTCTTCAATTTATTGTTGCCAGCCTTGCTGTGCACCAGCGTTTGTCATTTGCAGCGCCGCGGCTGGCGCGCAACAGGGGCAGCAATCAAAGTGGAGTGAACAAGGAGTGAACATGAATCAACACGCAAGACGCGCCACCCTGGAGCGCGCGATTGAAATCGCCGCAGTTACCCATGCCGGCCAGACGGACAAGGGTGGCGCGCCGTACCTACTTCACCCCTTGCGCGTGATGCTGCGCGTCGCCCCCGGCGTCCAGCAGATCGTTGCCGTGCTGCATGATGTGGTGGAAGACAGCGACGGAAAAGTCGCCTTCGCCGACCTGGCGCGCGAAGGGTTTTCCCAGGAAGTCATCGACGGCGTGCGCGCCGTGACCAGGATTGAAGGCGAGTCGTACGAGGCTTTCATCGCCCGCGCGGCGCTGGATCCGGTTGGCAAGGCTGTCAAGCTGGCTGATCTGGCCGAGAATAGCGATTTGTCGAGGATAGGGGCGCCGACGCAGAAGGATCTGGCGCGGGTGGAAAAGTATCGGAGGGCGATTAAGCGATTACTATCGCAGCAATGATTCTGGAATGTCGGGATCGTATCCGAATGCATTTGGACACGACCTGAGCGGCTGATGTTGTTGTTAGGAAAAACCGCCTGCGGCGCAAAAGCTAGCCAGACGAATCGGAGAGGGTTGCGCTTGCAAGCGCAACCCGGTTTTGCGGCGCCGAGCTGCGCTCGCCGAAGCCCCGCAAAACCGCCGCGCCCGTACCGGACGCGGATGCGCTGCCTGCGTTCTGCATGCATGGAATAAATAAAAAGGGCCTCCCCGCCAAAACGGGGAAGCCCTTTTATTTATTCAGTGGTGGAGACGGCGGGAATCGAACCCGCGTCCGCAAGCACTCTACAGACAGTTCTACATACTTAGCACTATCATTTAATTTAACTCAGCCAGCACGGATGTGCACGTTATGGGCAAGCGAGTTACCTATTATTTAGTCGGACGCTAAGTAACCCAGCATCAGACGAGTCCCTGTAAATGACTCTAGAGCTTTTGACGGCCCACCCCAGGGACGAGGTGTTCTAGAGCTAACAGCAATTAAGCTGCCAGTGCGTACGAGTTATCGTTTGCAGTTAAGTTTTTTCAGGTTGTATTTACGAGGTAGCCCGCCCTCGGTATGCCCTGCGCTGCTTTGCAACCCACGTCGAAACCAGGTCGTCCCCACAGAACCTTCATTGTAGCGCAATCTTCACACTCTTGCATGATGCATTCGCGCCATCGGCGTAAGGGGTCTGACCCGTCGGGTCAGACCCCAGCTTTCCGCAGCGGAAAGTGAAGTGCATCAAGCCGCCAGTTGCCGCGCCTGTGCCGCCTTCACCACCGCGCTGACCAGCTCCAGCAGGGTCAGTGGCGTGTCCAGCAAATGGTCGGCATTCCAGTGTTGCGGCTCGACGGGGCCGCAGTAGCCCCAGGCGCAGGCGACCGTGCGCATGCCGGCGGCGCGGCCGGCCTGGATGTCGCGCAGGTCGTCGCCCACGTACCAGCATTCCTCTGGCTGCAATGCCAGGCGGCGCGCCGCTTCCAGCAAGGGGGCGGGGTGCGGTTTCGGGTGCGCCATGGTGTCGCCCGAGATCACGCAGCCGGCCGCGCCCAGGCCGATCTGGCCCACCAGCGGGTCGGTGAAGCGGGCGGCCTTGTTGGTGACCACACCCCAGGCCAGGCCCAGGGCGGTCAAGCCGTCGAGCAGGGCGGGGATGCCGTCGAATAAATGGCTTTGCACGGCCAGGGCCGCTTCGTAATTGTTCAGGAAGCCGTCTTTCAGGGCTTCGTAGCCGCTTTCGCCTGGGCCGATGCCATACGACGCGACTATCATGCCGCGCGCGCCGGCCGAGGCCGTGGGGCGCAGGATGTCATACGGGGTCGGCGCCAGGCCGGCGCGCGCGCGCAGCAGATTGATGGCCGCTGCCAGGTCGGGCGCGGTGTCGGCCAGGGTGCCGTCGAGGTCGAACAGGATGGCGCGCGGGGCTGGCAGATGGTCTGTGATCATGGCGGGCAAAGTGTGTCAAGTAGGAACGAAAAATGGCGGCCGTAGCCGCCTTTATTGTGCGTGATGGTTACAGTGGACGGGTGCAGGCCACCAGATAATTGACGCTGGTATCGCTATTAAGTGAGTAAATCTTGGTCAGCGGATTGTAGCCCATGCCGCGCATGCTGTTGATGTCCAGGCCGGCGCTGCGCGCATATTGCGACAGTTCGGCCGGGGTGATGAATTTGTCATAGTCGTGCGTGCCTTTCGGCAGCAAACGCAGCAGGTATTCGGCACCCAGGATGGCGAACAGATACGCTTTCGGGTTGCGGTTCAGGGTCGACAGGAAGATGTGGCCGCCCGGCTTGACCAGGGTGGCGCAGGCCTTGACGATGGCGGCGGGGTCCGGCACGTGCTCGAGCATTTCCATGCAGGTTACGACGTCGTACTGGCCCGGCTCTTCCTCGGCCATGGCTTCGGCGGCGATCAGCTTGTAGCGTACCTTGGCGCCCGATTCCAGGCTGTGCAGGTCGGCCACTTTCAGGGCTTTGTCGGACAGGTCGATGCCCGTCACGTCGGCACCCTTGCGGGCCATCGATTCGGCCAGGATGCCGCCGCCGCAGCCGATGTCGATCACGCGCTTGCCGGCCAGCGGCACTTTCGCGTTGATCCATTCCAGACGCAGGGGGTTAATTTCGTGCAAGGGACGAAACTCGGAAGTGGGGTCCCACCAGCGGTGGGCCAGCTCACTGAATTTTTGGATTTCGAGAGGGTCGGCGTTCATAGGTCGAATAATAGCGGCAATTTTACAATCGGGCAGCCACGGACGAAAAAAACCCCGCCTTGGCGGGGTTTTTCATGCTGTCCTTGACTTGCGCGATGACTTGCGGCAAGTCCAGGGGCTCAGCTATTACTTGTTGCGGGTACCAACAACTTCGATTTCCACGCGACGGTTTTTCGCACGGCCTTCGGCAGTTTTGTTATCAGCAACAGGTTGTTTCTCGCCTTTGCCTTCGGTGTACACGCGGTTGCTTTCAACGCCTTTGGTGACCAGGTAGGCTTTGACAGCATCAGCACGACGTACCGACAGTTTTTGGTTGTAAGCATCGGTGCCGACGGAGTCGGTGTGACCCACAGCGATGATGACTTCCAGATTGATGCCGCCCAGTTGTGCGGTCAGCTCGTCCAGCTTGGCTTTGCCTTCTGGCTTCAGCGTAGCTTTGTCGAAATCGAAGAATGCATCAGCAGCGAAGCTGACTTTTTCCGAGGTAGGAGCAACGACGACTGGTACTGGTACGACAACGGCTGGTGCCGGTGCTGGTACGACTGGCGCTGGTGGAGCGACGCATTTGCCGTCTTGCAGGGTTTCTGGCTCGACGCACAGTGGCACGTCGCAACCTGGCACCGCGTCAGCAGGTGTCCAGTAGCCGGTGCGCCAGCACAGACCGAATGGATCGCGCACGATCACGCCGCGGGCATCTTGCACGTAAGCGCTTTTTGGGCTTGGTGCTTTGATGTCAGTGGTAACTGGCGCGAATGGTGGAGAGGTTGGGGTTTGGGCCGAAGCCGAGCCAGCAATCACTGCGGATGCAGCGAAAAACAGCGTTACAAATTTATTCATTCTTTTTTCCTTTCGGGGGGTGATATCCGCAGAACAACACTGCGCTACTGGTGCTACGTGCCAAGATTTTATCATGTAGACCATATGCGCTCGTTTCAGATTGCGAAACTAGCAATTAACTTCCCAGTCATTTTGCCACACGCATCAGGGGTGCACGACCGTGGTTAAATCAAAGCTTGCCCGATTTTAGACCGCACGTTGTTTTTGCGCAACGAAAATGCCCATTTGTAACGCATCTGTAACAATTGATCGCTTTTTTTTGCCACGTTGAAGGGCAATCGTCTTGAACTGGTATGGCCATTGTGCATTATCGACAAGCCGGCGTGCACGGCGCCGGTGCAAACTGTCAATATTGTCGGCATGGCCAATTTGTACAGGTAGCTGGGCGCGCATGCTAAAATCGTGCGCTTGACTGTTAAGAGTGTCGAGCAAATGCCACGACGGCACGACATGGCCAGGACCTACCCCTGCGGTACGCGTACTGGTCGTGCCGCCAGTTCGCCGATTTGCTCGGGCACTCTGCGACATGGAAGCCGGGCCGCGCCAGCAGCGCGCGGTGCGGCGTCCACGACGACAGCCGCCTAGGATATGCAGTATTGCGTCATACATTGCGTAACAGATAAGTTAACCACAGCCTGAGATCAGTCGAACCGCCAATGGATCAATTCGCAAAAGAAACAATTCCTATTTCCCTCGAAGAAGAGATGCGCAAGAGCTACCTCGATTACGCCATGAGCGTGATCGTCGGTCGCGCCTTGCCCGATGCGCGTGATGGCTTGAAGCCAGTGCACCGCCGCGTCTTGTTCGCGATGCATGAAATGAATAACGTGTGGAACCGCCCTTACGTCAAGTGCGCCCGCGTGGTCGGCGAAACCATGGGTAAATACCATCCCCACGGCGATGCCTCGATCTACGACACACTGGTGCGTATGGCGCAAGATTTTTCGCTGCGCTACATGCTCGTCGATGGCCAGGGCAACTTCGGTTCCGTCGACGGCGATGGCGCTGCGGCGATGCGTTACACCGAGTGCCGCCTGGACAAGATCGCCGGCGAACTGCTGGCCGATATCGACAAGGACACCGTCGACTTCCAGCCCAACTACGATGGCAAGGAAAAGGAGCCGACGGTCTTGCCGACGCGTATCCCGAACCTGCTGATCAATGGCTCGTCCGGTATCGCCGTCGGCATGGCGACGAACATTCCGCCACACAACATCACCGAAGTGATCGACGGCGCGCTGTACGTGCTGCGCAACCCCGAGTGCACGATCGATGAATTGATCGAGATCATTCCCGCCCCCGATTTCCCTACCGCCGGCATCATCTATGGCGTGTCGGGCGTGCGCGACGGCTACCGTACGGGCCGCGGCCGCGTGGTGATGCGCGCCAAGACCCACTTCGAAGAATACGGCAAGGATGGCGGCCGCATCGCCATCATCGTCGACGAGCTGCCATTCCAGGTCAACAAGAAATCCTTGCTGGAACGCATCGCCGAGAACGTGCGCGACAAGAAGCTCGACGGCATTTCCGACATCCGCGACGAATCCGACAAGTCGGGCATGCGCGTGGTGATCGAGCTGAAACGGGGCGAAGTACCGGAAGTGGTGCTGAACAACCTGTACAAGCAGACCCAGTTGCAAGATACCTTCGGCATGAACATGGTGGCCCTGGTCGATGGCCAGCCGAAGCTGCTGAACCTCAAGCAGATGCTGCAATGCTTCCTGTCGCACCGCCGCGAAGTGGTCACGCGCCGTACCGTGTTCGAACTGCGCAAGGCGCGCGAACGGGGCCACGTGCTCGAAGGCCTGGCTGTCGCGCTGGCCAATATCGATGACTTCATCGCCATCATCAAGGCCGCGCCGACGCCGCCGATCGCCAAGGTCGAGCTGATGGCCAAGGCCTGGGATTCGTCCGTGGTGCGCGAAATGCTGGCCCGCACGGGCGACGGCACGACGCCAGGCGGCATCGATGCCTACCGTCCGGAAAACCTGCCGAAACACTACGGCATGCAAACGGATGGCCTGTACAAGCTGTCGGACGACCAGGCGCAGGAAATCTTGCAGATGCGTTTGCAACGCCTGACCGGCCTGGAGCAGGACAAGATCGTCAACGAGTACAAGGACGTGATGGAACATATCGCCGACTTGCTCGACATCCTGGCCAAGCCGGAACGCGTCACCGTCATCATTACCGATGAAATGACGGTGGCGAAGAACGAATACGGCGCCGGCAACAAGGACGTGCGCCGCTCGCAGATCGAGCTCAATGCGACCGACCTGGAAACGGAAGACCTGATCACGCCGCAAGACATGGTCGTGACCCTGTCGCACACCGGTTACATGAAGGCGCAGCCGATTTCCGAATACCGCGCGCAGAAACGCGGCGGACGGGGCAAGCAGGCCATGGCGACCAAAGAGGAAGACTGGATCGACCAGCTGTTCATCGCCAACACGCACGACTACATCCTGTGCTTCTCGGATCGTGGTCGCATGTACTGGCTGAAAGTGTGGGAAGTGCCGCAAGGCTCGCGCAATTCGCGCGGCAAGCCGATCGTCAACATGTTCCCGCTGCAGGACAACGAAAAGATCACCGTGATCCTGCCGTTGTCGGGCGAGAACCGCACGTTCCCGGAAGACCATTACGTGTTCATGTCGACCAGCCTCGGTACCGTGAAAAAGACGCCGCTGAAGGACTTCAGCAATCCACGCAAGGCCGGCATCATCGCGGTCGACCTGGACGACGGCGACTTCCTGATCGGCGCCGCGCTGACCGATGGCCAGCACGACGTGATGCTGTTCTCCGATTCGGGCAAGGCAGTGCGCTTCGATGAAAACGATGTGCGTCCGATGGGCCGCACGGCGCGCGGCGTGCGCGGCATGAACCTGGAAGAAGGCCAGCACGTGATCGCCCTGCTGGTGGCCGAGAACGAGCAACAGTCGGTGCTGACGGCAACCGAAAACGGTTATGGCAAGCGTACGCCGATCACCGAGTACACGCGCCATGGCCGTGGCACGAAAGGCATGATCGCCATCCAGACCAGCGAGCGCAACGGTAAAGTGGTTGCCGCGACCCTGGTCGACACCACCGATGAAATCATGCTGATCACCACCGGTGGCGTGCTGATCCGTACCCGCGTGTCGGAAATCCGCGAGATGGGCCGCGCGACGCAGGGCGTGACCCTGATCGCCGTGGAAGATGGCACCAAGCTGTCCGGCCTGCAGCGCGTGGTGGAAACGGATATCGACGAAGTCGAGCTGACGACGGAGGCGGGCCTGGAGGCCGCAGCTGCGCCGGCAGCGGCTGAACCAGCCGATCCTGTTGATCCTGTTGATCCGGCCCAGCCCGAGTAAGATGATTGGGGCTCTTTCGGGAGCCCCAATTGCTGTTGGCGCGCCATTCGCAGCGCCAGCCTGCGTACCCCCAGGTAGTTCCCCTCTTTTGTAAAGTCCCGCATGCCATGAGAAAAATCGTCGCCACCTTCTTCGCCGCGTTTTCGCTGGCCTTCCTTGCGACCCTGCCGGCCCTGGCCCAGAGTGCGCAAGCCACGTCCGCCCGCCAGGTGGCGCCCAGCCCCGCCATGAAAGTGGCCGTGCGGCGCATGCTCGACGCGATGCAGTTCCCGCAGCTCACGCGCAGCATCTTCGACCAGATGCTGCAATCGGTGCCGGCCATGATTCGCCAGTCGGCGCAGCAGCAAATCAGCAGCAACCCGAAGCTGGATGAGCAGCGCAAGGCGCGCGCGATGGCCAGCGCCGAGGAAGAAATCCCTGTTGCCATCGCCACCCTGACGCAGGTGCTGGCCGACCCGACCCTGATCGATGAGCTGAGCGCCGAAATGGTTTCCCTGTACGCGCGCTTTTACACGGTGCCGGAAGTCGAGCAGCTGACGGCCTTCTACAAGACGCCGCTGGGACGCAAGATGCTGGCCAGCATGTCGCAACTGTCGGCCGAATCGATGGCCATCAGCCAGCGCGTGGTAATTCCGCGCGTGAATGCCGTGCTTGAGCAGGTCATGCGGGCGGCCACGCAGCCGCCCCAATAACGCCATTTTTCCAAGGACCGTATCGTGACCCATCAAGCCTTAAGCCCTATCTATAATTTCTCCGCCGGCCCCGCCGTCCTGCCCAAGGAAGTACTGGCGCAAGCGGCCGCGGAAATGCAGGACTGGCATGGCAGTGGCATGTCGGTGATGGAAATGAGCCACCGTGGTCCTGAATTCATGTCCATCTACCAGCAGGCCGTGGCCGACCTGCGCGAACTGCTGGCCGTGCCCGAGAACTACAAGATCCTGTTCCTGCAGGGCGGTGGCCTGGGCGAGAACGCCATCATCCCGATGAACCTGGTGGGCCTGGCTGCGCAGCAGCCGGCCACCATCGACTTCGTGCACACGGGTTCGTGGTCGGGCAAGTCGATCCAGGAAGCGGCCAAGTATGCCAACGTGAACGTGGCCGCGTCGTCCAAGGCCGCCCGTTTCACGGGCGTGCCGCCGGTCTCCGAGTGGAAGCTGACGCCGGGCGCCGCCTACCTGCACATCTGCACCAACGAAACCATCGACGGCGTGGAATTCCAGCAGGCGCCGAATGTGCCGGCAGGCACCACCATCGTGGCCGACATGTCCTCGCACATTTTGTCGCGGGTCATTGACGTATCGCAATATGGCGTCATTTTTGGCGGTGCGCAGAAAAATATCGGCCCGGCCGGCCTGACGCTGGTCATCGTGCGCGAAGATTTGCTGGGCAAGGCCCTGACTATCTGCCCGTCCGCGTTCGACTGGAGCATCGTGGCCGAACATGAATCGATGTACAACACGCCGCCCACCTACGGCATCTATATTGCCGGCCTGGTTTTCCAGTGGCTCAAACGCCAAGGTGGCGTGGCAGCCATGGAACAGCGTAATATTGACAAAGCGGCGCTGCTGTACGCGGCGCTCGATGCGGACGACTTCTACCAGAATCGGGTTGACCCGGAATACCGCTCGCGCATGACCATCCCGTTCTATCTGCGCGACGAAAGTCTGAACGACGCATTCCTGGCCGGCGCCAAGCAGCGCGGCCTGCTGCAACTGAAGGGCCACAAGTCCGTCGGCGGCATGCGTGCATCGATTTATAACGCGATGCCGATCGAGGGCGTGCAAGCCCTGGTCAACTATTTGAACGAGTTTGCCGGACGCTGAGTCGCATAGACGACCGCGCCGGCCCGCCGCCGGCGCAGGCCGCGCGGCCATGATTGAAGTACAGCTGACGAAACACACCAACCATGACCGATAAATTGAAACCGCTGCGCGAACAGATCGATGCGATCGACGCGCAAATCCTCGAGCTGCTGAACCGCCGCGCGCAAATCGCCCAGCAAGTGGGCCACGTGAAGGCCGAAACACAGGCGCCCGTGTTCCGCCCCGAGCGCGAAGCGCAGGTGCTGCGCGGCGTGGCCGAGCGCAATCCAGGTCCCATGGGCGACCGCGAAGTGCAGACCATCTTCCGCGAAATCATGTCGTCCTGCCGCTCGCTGGAAAAGCGCGTCACCGTGGCCTACCTGGGCCCGGCCGGCACCTTCAGCGAACAGGCCGTGTATCAGCAGTTCGGCAGCGCCGTCGAAGGCTTGCCGTGCGCGTCCATCGATGAAGTGTTCCGCTCCGCCGAAGCGGGAACGGCGGAATTCGGCGTGGTGCCGATCGAGAATTCCTCGGAAGGCGCCGTCAACCGCACGCTCGACATGATGCTGCAGACTAGCCTCATCATCAGCGGCGAGGTGGCCATTGCCGTGCACCACAGCCTGATGAGCAAAAGCGGCAACATGGATGGCGTCACCTCCATCTGCGCCCATTCGCAGGCGCTGGCGCAATGCCAGGTCTGGCTGAACCAGAACTACCCGCACATCGCGCGCCACGCCGTGGCCTCGAACGCCGAAGCGGCCCGCATGGCCGGCGAAGATGGCGCGGTGGCGGCAATCGCCAGTGAACTGGCGGGCGCGCAGTACAAGCTGGGCGTGGTCAAGGGGCATATCCAGGACGATCCGCACAACCGCACGCGCTTTGCCGTCGTTGGCACCTTGCAGACCGCACCGTCGGGCATGGACCAGACCTCGCTGGTGCTGGCCGTGCCGAACAAGGCGGGCGCCGTGTACCAGTTGCTGGCGCCGCTGGCGAAACACGGCGTGTCGATGACGCGCTTCGAGTCGCGCCCGGCGCGCATGGGCAGCTGGGAGTATTATTTCTATGTCGATGTGGAAGGTCATGTGCACGACGCGGCCGTCGCCCAGGCGCTGGCCGAACTGCAGAGCAATGCGGCGTTTTTCAAGGTACTGGGGTCGTATCCGGTCAGCCTGTGAAGTTATAGCTATTCTAACAATTACCCACTTTTTTAAAGAGCACCATGTCTAAAAATATCGGTCCAGAATACGTCCGCGCCATCGCCCCTTACCAGAGCGGCAAGCCGATCGCGGAAGTCGCGCGCGAATTCGGCCTCGACGAGGCAGCCATCGTCAAGCTGGCGTCGAATGAAAACCCGTACGGCATGCCGGAATCGGCGAAGCAGGCGATGATCGCCGCCATCGATGACCTGGGCCGCTACCCGGACGCCAACGGCTTTGACTTGAAAGCCGTGCTGTCCAAACGCTACGACGTGCCGGCCGACTGGATCACCCTGGGCAACGGCAGCAACGACATCCTGGAAATCGCCGCGCACGCGTTTGTGCAGCATGGCCAATCCGTGGTGTACTCGCAGTATTCGTTTGCCGTGTACGCGCTGGCCACGCAAGGCCTGGGCGCACGCCACATCGTCGTGCCGGCGCAAGCCTATGGCCATGACCTGGACGCCATGGCGGCGGCGATTGCCGACGACACGCGTTTGGTCTTCATCGCCAACCCGAACAACCCGACCGGCACCTTCCTGACTGCCGCGCAGCTTGAAGCGTTCCTGCAGAAGGTGCCGCAGCACGTGGTGGTGGTGCTGGACGAAGCCTATAACGAATTTCTGTCGGCCGACGACCAGTACGAGTCGACGGCGTGGGTGCGCCAGTATCCGAACCTGGTGGTCTCGCGCACCCTGTCGAAGGCCTATGGCCTGGCCGGTCTGCGCATCGGTTTCGCCATCGCCCAGCCGGCGCTGACAGACCTGATGAACCGCATCCGCCAGCCATTCAACGTCAATTCGCTGGCGCAGGCGGCGGCGATTGCCGCCCTGAACGACAAGGCATTCCTCGAGCAAAGCGCGCGCAACAACGCGGCCGGCTATCAGCAGTTCATCGAAGCGTTCACGCAACTGGGCCTGGAATTCGTGCCGTCGCACGGCAATTTCGTGCTGGTGAAAGTGGGTGACGATGATGGCGCCGGCGCCAGAGTCAACCTGGCGCTGCTGCAACAGGGCGTGATCGTGCGCCCCGTCGGCAGCTATGGCTTGCCGCAATGGCTGCGCATTTCCATCGGCCTGCCGCAGGAAAACGCCATCTTCATCGCCGCGCTGACGAAAGCGCTGGCCTGACGATATGACGACGCCTGCACTGAAAAAAATCGTCATCTTCGGCGTAGGCCTGATCGGCGGCTCGTTTGCGCGCGCCTTGAAACACGCGGGTGCGGTCGGCACGGTGATTGGCATGGGTCGTTCATCGGCCTCGCTGTCGCGCGCGCGCGAACTGGGCATCATCGACGAGATCGGCGGCGACCTGTCTGATGCCTTGCTTGGCGCCGACCTGGTGCTGCTGGCCGCGCCCGTGGCGCAGACGGGCGCCATTCTGGCATCCATCGCGCCGCATTTGCAGCCTGGTACCATTGTCACCGACGCGGGCAGCACGAAAAGCGACGTGGTGGCGGCCGCGCGCTCGGTTCTCGGTGGCAAGTTGGGGCAATTCGTGCCCGGCCACCCGATCGCGGGACGCGAGACGAATGGCCCCGATGCGGCCATCATCGATCTGTATCAAGGCAAGAAAGTGGTGCTTACGCCGCTGGCGGAAAATAGTGCCGTCGATGTGGAACGGGTGGCGGCTGCGTGGCGCGCCTGCGGCGCCATCGTGCACACCTTGACGCCCGAAGAACATGACAAGGTGTTTGCCGCCGTCAGCCATCTGCCGCATTTGCTGGCCTTTGCGCTGGTCGACGACATCGCCAGGAAACCGCACGCGGGCCTGCTGTTTCAATATGCGGCCAGCGGCTTTCGCGACTTTACGCGCATCGCCGGCTCATCGCCGGAAATGTGGCGCGACATCAGCCTGGCCAACCAGCCGGCGCTGCTGCAGGAACTGGACGCTTACCTGGCGCAGTTGACGACCTTGCGCGCCCACCTGGCGGCCAACGACGGCGCCGCCATCGAGGGCGTGTACGCGAACGCCCAGCACGCGCGCCAGCAATGGAACGAGGCGATTGAAACGGCGGAAATACCAGCCGCGCCCGCACAATAAATACTCAAGGATTCCAGCATGACCCAGACCAAGCACTACCCCCACCATATCGATTTGACGCCGGTGATGCACGCCGAAGGCACGGTGCGTTTGCCCGGCTCGAAAAGCATTTCCAACCGCGTGCTGCTGCTGGCTGCGCTGGCCAGGGGCACGACGAAAATCATCGACTTGCTCGCCTCCGACGACACCTTCGTCATGCTCACGGCATTGACCTCGCTGGGCGTCAAATGGACGCAGGATGAATTGACGGGCGACCCGGCCACGGCCCACCAGGTGCACCACGTGGAAGGCTGCGGCGGCGTCTTCCCGCATCACGAGGCGGACCTGTTCATGGGCAACGCCGGCACGGCGATCCGCCCGCTGACGGCGGCGCTGGCCGTCATCGGCGGCGACTACACCTTGCACGGTGTGTCGCGCATGCACGAGCGCCCCATCGGCGACCTGGTCGACGCGCTGAACGCCGTCGGCACGCAGATAGAATACACGGGCGAGCAGGGCTTCCCGCCACTGCGCATCCGCCGCGGCCACATACATGCGCAGCGCATCGCCGTGCGGGGCAACGTGTCGAGCCAGTTCCTGACGGCCCTGCTGATGGTGGCACCGCTGATGGCGCGCGAGCATGCGGTGACCATCGCCGTCACGGGCGAGCTGATCTCGAAGCCCTACAGCGAGATCACCTTGAACCTGATGCGCCGTTTCGGCGTGACGGTCGAGCAGGACGGCTGGCAGTCGTTTACCGTGCAGCCGGGCCAGCAGTATCAAAGCCCGGGCACCATCCACGTCGAAGGCGACGCCTCGTCGGCCTCGTATTTCCTGGCGGCCGGCGCCATCGGCGGCGGTCCCGTGCGCGTCGAGGGCGTGGGACGCGACAGCATCCAGGGCGATGTGCGCTTCGTCGAAGCCTTGCAGCAGATGGGCGCGACCATCACCATGGGCGAAAACTGGATCGAGGCCCGTTCAAATGGCGTCTTGAAGGCCGTCGACATGGATTTCAACCACATTCCCGATGCGGCCATGACGATCGCCGTGGCCGCCCTGTACGCGGATGGCACTTCGACCTTGCGCAATATCGCCAGCTGGCGCGTGAAGGAGACGGACCGCCTGGCTGCCATGGCGACGGAATTGCGCAAGCTGGGCGCGGAAGTGGAAGAGGGCGCCGATTACCTGCGCGTGACGCCGCCGGCGCACATTCAGGCTGCCACCATCGACACGTACGACGACCACCGCATGGCCATGTGCTTCTCGCTGGCCTCGCTCGATGGCGCCGCGCGCCGCGGCAACGCCATGCGCATCAACGACCCGAAATGCGTGGCCAAGACCTTCCCCGAGTATTTCGCCGCGTTTGCGGGGATAGCCAAAGACACCCTGATTTAATTGATTGTTTAATACTATGTCGACCTCCAACATTCCAGTCATCGCCATCGACGGCCCCACCGCTTCCGGCAAAGGCACGGTGGCGCACCGCGTGGCCGACAAGCTGGGCTTTCATTACCTCGATTCGGGCGCGCTGTACCGGCTGACGGCGCTGACGGCGCTACGTCGCGGCACGGACTTGCGCGACGAGCACGCGCTGGCCAAGCTGGCCGAACACTTGCCCTGCCATTTTGCAGGCGGCGAGATCCTGCTGGCGCAGGAAAACGTCAGCGAGCAGATCCGTGCCGAAGAAGTGGGTAACACGGCGTCAAAGATTGCCGTACTGCCAACGGTGCGCCAGGCTCTGGTGGGCTTGCAGCTGGGTTTTCGCAAGACCCCCGGCCTGGTGGCCGACGGACGCGACATGGGCACGGTGATCTTTCCGCATGCCCAATTGAAGGTGTTCCTCACCGCCAGCGTCGAGGCGCGCGCGCAACGGCGCTACAAGCAATTGATAGACAAGGGTTTTTCTGCTAATATGGAAGACCTTCTGATGGATTTGCAGGCGCGGGACGAACGTGATACTCACCGTGCGATTGCGCCGCTGGTCCCCGCGGAAGGGGCGCATGTCCTCGATACCTCGGCCATGACGGCAGATGTTGCCGTTGAAACCGTGTTGAAATGGTATGCAGCTGCAGCAAAATAGCGTGTTGTTCTGCTATGTGGTGCCCGTTGACGGCTCCTGGCCTGTCCGGGTGTGTCAAAAACCTAACCCAGTTTAAGTCGCGTCGTGCGATCTCTGCTGGATAACCTGTGTGAACCCTATGTCTACTGTTACAACTAACGAATCTACCGGTATGGAAAGTTTTGCTGCGCTCTTCGAGGAATCGTTGTCGCGTCAAGATATGCGCTCCGGCGAAGTTATTTCCGCTGAAGTCGTGCGCCTCGACCACAATTTCGTGATCGTGAACGCTGGCCTCAAATCCGAAGCATTCATCCCTGTCGAAGAATTCAAGAACGACCACGGCGAACTGGAAGTCAAAGTTGGTGACTTCGTTTCCGTGGCGATCGAATCGCTGGAAAATGGTTTCGGCGATACCATCCTGTCGCGCGATAAAGCCAAGCGTCTGGCTTCGTGGCTGGCTCTGGAAAAAGCGATGGAATCGGGCGAAATCGTCGTCGGTACCGTCAATGGTAAAGTCAAAGGCGGTCTGACCGTGTTGACCAACGGCATCCGCGCATTCCTGCCGGGCTCGCTGGTTGATACCCGTCCTGTCAAAGACACCACCCCATTCGAAGGCAAAACCCTCGAATTCAAGGTCATCAAGCTGGATCGCAAGCGTAACAACGTGGTTCTGTCCCGCCGCGCCGTCATCGAAGCTTCGATGGGCGAAGAGCGTCAGAAACTGATGGAAACGCTGAAAGAAGGCACGGTCGTGACCGGCGTCGTCAAAAATATCACCGACTACGGCGCGTTCGTGGATCTGGGCGGTATCGATGGCTTGCTGCACATCACCGACCTGGCATGGCGCCGTGTACGTCACCCGTCGGAAGTTCTGACGGTTGGCCAGGAAATCACCGCCAAAGTCCTGAAATACGATCAAGAGAAAAACCGTGTTTCGCTGGGCGTGAAACAACTGGGCGACGATCCTTGGACCGGTCTGTCCCGTCGTTACCCACAAAGCACCCGTCTGTTCGGTAAAGTCACGAACCTCACCGACTACGGCGCGTTCGTTGAAGTGGAACAGGGTATCGAAGGTCTGGTACACGTTTCCGAAATGGACTGGACCAACAAAAACGTTGCTCCTAACAAAGTTGTCCAACTGGGCGACGAAGTAGAAGTCATGGTTCTGGAAATCGACGAAGAGCGTCGTCGTATCTCGCTGGGTATGAAACAGTGTAAAGCCAACCCTTGGGATGACTTTGGCGTGACCCACAAGAAGGGCGACAAAGTCCGCGGCGCGATCAAATCGATCACCGACTTCGGCGTGTTCATCGGCCTGGCCGGTAACATCGACGGTCTGGTGCACCTGTCCGACCTGTCCTGGACCGAAACCGGCGAAGAAGCCGTGCGTCGCTTCAAGAAAGGTGACGAACTGGAAGCCATCGTTCTGGCCATCGACGTTGAGCGCGAGCGCGTTTCCCTGGGCGTCAAGCAACTGGAAGGTGATCCATTCAACAACTTCGCAGCCATGAACGACAAAGGCTCGCTGGTCACCGGCACCGTTAAATCGGTTGAGCCTAAAGGCGCCGTGATCCAACTGTCCGAAGAAGTCGAAGGCTACCTGCGCGCTTCCGAAATCTCGCGCGACCGCGTTGAAGATGCTGGTACGCACCTGAAAGTCGGCGATACCGTCGAAGCAATGGTGTTGAACATCGACCGCAAAGCCCGTGGTATCCAACTGTCGATCAAAGCGAAAGACAACGTTGAAACCCAGGAAGCCATGCAGAAGATGGCAGCTACCGACAACAACGCAGCTTCGGGCACCACCAGCCTGGGCGCCTTGTTGAAAGCTAAGTTCGATAACAAGAACTAAGACTGCGGATACGGCAGATGACAAAGTCCGAGCTGATCAACCGCCTCGCTGAGCGTTATTCTCAGCTGGTGGCGAAAGATGCGGAGTATGCCGTCAAGACCATTCTCGATGCGATGACCAACGCCCTGGCGACCGGTCAGCGTATCGAGATCCGCGGTTTTGGCAGTTTTGCCCTGAACAGCAGGCCCCCGCGTATCGGCCGCAACCCGAAATCCGGCGACAAGGTGATGGTTCCTGAAAAACGGGTACCGCATTTCAAACCGGGCAAACAGTTGCGCGAGCGGGTGGACGCGATGGTCGGGCAACCGATCATCGAGGATTAATCGTCTGCTGGAAGGCGACACAAAGAGCGGCGTCCTTGGATGCCGCTTTTTTTTGTTAATATGCTGTAGAGCACTGCTCAAACCTACTGCGCCTCGCGCTTTGCGGCCGGCGATGCTCACCGTACTTCAGTACGGTTGCGCTTCTCGGCCACAAATCACTGCCGCTCGCTACGGTTTGATCAGCACCCTACGTTTGTGCCATGTCGGCACGGGCATTTTTTTGTTCACTCTGGACCTATCGATGAAAATCATCTCCACCATCGTTGGCTGTGTTCTTTTCGTCCTGTTCTTCAGTTTTGCACTGAAGAATGCGCAGGTTGTCGACCTGCATGTTTTCCTCAATTATGAAATTCGCGGCCCCCTGGTCCTGATGCTGCTGGGCTTTTTTGTCGCCGGCGCCAGCCTGGGCGTATTGGCCCTGACGCCGACCGTGTTCCGTCACCGCCGCGAAGCGAGCAAGCAAAAAACCACCATTGCCGCGTTGCAAATCGTTGGCGTGGCCAGCAATATCCAGCCGCAACCGGACAGCGTAAGCGCGCAGTAATCGGCGCCATCGCTCCTATCTCTCTTACTCGAATAAAAACAATCGCATGGATTTTGAACTCTGGTGGCTCTTGGGTATCCCGGTGTTTTTCGCGCTGGGCTGGATTGCCGCGCGTGTTGACATTCATCAACTGGTGTCCGAATCGCGCAGCCTGCCGCGCAATTACTTCAAGGGCTTGAATTTCCTGCTCAATGAGCAGCATGACAAGGCCATCGATGCCTTCATCGAAGTCGTCAAGCTGGACCCGGAATCGGCCGATATGCACTTTGCGCTGGGCAACCTGTTCCGCCGCCGCGGCGAGACGGAGCGCGCCATCCGCGTGCACCAGAATTTGCTGGCGCGCCCGGACCTGCCGCTGGAACAGCAAGGTCATGCCGCCTATGAGCTGGGCATGGATTATCTGAAGGCGGGCTTGCTGGACCGCGCCGAAGAAACCTTCAATAGCCTGATCGACACGCAATATGCGGCCCAGGCGCGCCGCGCGCTGCTGGAAATCTACCAGCGCGAAAAGGAATGGCCACGCGCCATCGAAGCGGCCGTGGGCTTGCAGGAATCGGGCGCCGGAGCGCGCCAGAAGGAAATCGCCCAGTTCTATTGCGAGCTGGCACATGACGCGCTGGTACACATGAGGCCGGACGACGCCATGCCGCTGCTGGAAAAAGCCCTGCAGACGGACCGCAAGAGCGTGCGCGCCACCATCCTGACGGGCGACGTGCTGCTGGCGCGCGGCGACGTGGAAGGCGCGCTGACTACCTGGCGCCGCGTGGAGCAGCAAAGCGTTCCGCACGTGGCCCTGGTGGCACAGCGCCTGATGGATGGTTACACCAAGGTGGGCCGCGCGCAGGAAGGCGTCAACCTGCTGCGTTCCTACCTGGAAGAGGCGTCGTCGATCGACCTGATCGAAGTGGTCTTCAAGGCGGTCATCGAGCTCGACGGCGTGGAAGCAGCGAAGCAGCTGGTCAGCGCCGAGCTGCGCCGCACGCCGACCTTGCTGGGCCTGGATAAACTGCTCGAGGCGCGCATGATGGATGCCCCTGCCGCCATCTGGTCCGAGCTGTCGATGGTGAAAAACCTCGTGCACGGCTATACGCAAAAGCTGGCCCGCTACCAGTGCAGCCACTGTGGCTTCAAGGCACGCCAATTCTACTGGCACTGCCCTGGTTGCAACCGCTGGGAAACGTATCCACCGCGGCGCACCGAAGAACTCAATGTCATGAACTGATTCGTACACGCCACCTTGCCCTGAGCAATGTGGCGTGTACTTCTATGTAAGACCTGCTTTTTATCCATACGGTACATCCATGAAAATCACTATTATCGGCACCGGCTATGTAGGGCTCGTGACGGGCGCCTGCCTGGCGGAACTGGGCAACGACGTCTTTTGCCTCGACCTGGACGCACAGAAGGTAGCCTTGCTCAACAGCGGCGGCATCCCCATCCATGAACCGGGGCTGGAAGAAGTCGTGGCGCGCAACCGCGCCGCCGGACGCATGACCTTTTCCACCGACGTCGAGGCTGCCGCCGCGCACGGCGTGATGCAATTCATCGCCGTCGGCACGCCGCCCGATGAAGACGGCTCGGCCGACCTGCAGTACGTGCTGGCGGCCGCGCGCGGCATCGGCAAGTACATGACGGACTTCAAGGTCATCGTCGACAAGTCCACCGTGCCCGTCGGCACGGCCGAAAAAGTGCGCGCTGCCATCCAGGGCGAACTCGACGCGCGCGGCGTGGCCGCCACGTTTTCGGTGGCGTCGAACCCGGAATTCCTCAAGGAAGGCGCGGCCGTCGAAGACTTCATGCGCCCCGACCGCATCGTCATCGGCGTCGATGCCACACCGGACGGCGAGCGTGCGCGCGAATTGCTGAAAAGCCTGTACGCGCCGTTCAACCGCAACCACGAGCGCACCTACTGGATGGATGTGCGCTCGGCCGAATTCACGAAGTATGCGGCGAACGCCATGCTGGCCACGCGTATTTCCTTCATGAATGAACTGGCCAATCTGGCCGACAAGGTGGGTGTCGACATCGAGGCCGTGCGCCACGGCATCGGTTCCGACCCGCGCATCGGCTACAGCTTCCTGTACGCGGGCTGCGGCTACGGCGGTTCCTGCTTCCCGAAAGACGTGCAGGCGCTCGAGCGCACGGCGCGCGGCTACGGCCAGGAATTGCTGATCCTGCGTGCCGTAGAAGCCGTCAACGACCAGCAGAAGCAGGTGCTGGGACGCAAAGTGGTCGCTCGCTTCGGCGAAGATTTGACGGGCCGGCATTTTGCCGTATGGGGACTGGCCTTCAAGCCGAATACGGACGACATGCGCGAAGCGTCGGCCCGCGTCCTGCTGGCGGACTTGCTGGCGCGGGGCGCCACGGTAGCCGTGTACGACCCGGTTGCCATGGCCGAGGCGCGTCGCGTGCTGCAACTGGACTTGACGCCGGAGCAATTAACAAGGGTGCGCTTTGCCGACAGTCCGAAGGATGCGCTGACAGACGCCGATGCGCTGGTCATCGTGACTGAATGGAAAGCCTTCCGCAGCCCCGACTTCGAGCAGGTCAAGGCGCGCCTGAAGCAGGCCGTGATCTTTGACGGCCGCAACCTGTTCGAGCCGGCCGTCATGGCCGAGAATGGCATCGAATACCACGGGATCGGTCGCTCGATCCTGACGCGCGCATGAGCACCCACGAGGTGGCAGCCTTGACGGCGCCGGCCGCACTGGCCCAGGTGCGCCTGCTGGTGGTGGGCGATGTGATGCTGGACCGCTACTGGTTCGGCGATGTCAGCCGTATTTCGCCGGAAGCGCCCGTGCCCATCGTGCGCATCGAGAAGCGCGAAGAGCGCCTGGGTGGCGCGGCCAACGTGGCGCGCAACGCGGCCGCGCTGGGAGCGAAGACGAGCTTGCTGGGCGTGGTCGGCGACGACGAGGCCGGCAGCCAGGTCGAGCGCCTGCTCGAAGGCGGCGGCATTCACAGCTATTTGCAGCGCGATGCGGCCATTTCCACCATCATCAAACTGCGCGTGATCGGCCGCCAGCAGCAAATGCTGCGCATCGACTTCGAGGATGCGCCCAGCGATACGGTGCTGCGCGACAAGCTGGCGCAGTTTAATGCCCTCTTGCCGCACTACGACGTGGTGGTCCTGTCGGACTACGCCAAGGGCAGCCTGGTGAATGTCGCCGAGATGATCAGGGCTGCCAAGGCCGCCGGCAAGATCGTCATGGTCGACCCGAAAGGCGATGATTTCAGCCGCTATGCGGGAGCGTCAGTGCTCACTCCGAACAAGTCCGAACTGCGTCGCGTGATCGGCAACTGGAATACGGAAGAGCAATTGACGGAGCGCGCGCAGCAGATGCGCGCGCAACTGGGCCTGGAAGCCTTGCTGCTGACGCGTTCGGAAGAAGGCATGAGCTTGTACACGGCCGACGAGGTGCTGCACATGCCGACCGATGCGCGCGAAGTGTTCGACGTCTCTGGCGCCGGCGATACGGTGATCGCCACCATGGCGGCCATGCTGGGCGCCGGCATGGGCCTCGGTGACGCCGTGCGCACGGCCAACCGGGCTGGCGGCATCGTCGTCGGCAAGCTGGGCACGGCCACCGTCACCCGCGAAGAGCTGTTCCCACAATAATCCCCTGCATTCCCCTTCTACCTGCGCCGCCTCGTTTGATCTGGCGCAGGTTTTCCCCTCCTTCCGCTGCCCCGTCTTGTCAACCGTATCACGCCACAGGCGTTAAAGCCGTTAAGGCGCTGCTCTTCCCTTGCGTTCGAGTCATCTTGAAACCACATCACGGAGAGATACCCATGTTCAAAAAAATACTACTGGCCATCGTCACCCTGATCGCGACGATGGGCTTTGCCTTTGCCCAGGTCGATGTCAACAAGGCGGATCAGGCGGCACTCGACAGCGTCAAGGGCATCGGCCCCGTCACGTCGAAAGCCATCGTCGATGAACGCGCCAAGGGCGGCGCCTTCAAGGATTGGGCCGATTTTGAAAGCCGCGTGAAGGGCATCGGGCCGAAAAGTTCCTTGAAACTGTCGGAAGCGGGTTTGCAGGTGAATGGTCAGGCCAAGTCCGGCGCCCCAGCGGCCCCGGTGGCGAAAGCTGCCCCGACAAAAAAGGACACTGCTGTGAAGGAAGTTGCAGCGAAAGAAGCCGCACCGAAGCCAGTTGCTGCGACCGATACCGCTGCGGCGCCAGCCAAGACAGCCGCTGAAACGAAAAAAGAAGCGGCTGCCGCGAAGAAAGAAGCCAAGGCCGCCGCTGCTGCCGCCAAAAAAGAAGCAGCCGCTGCCAAGGCTGCCGCTCCTGCAGCCGATGGCGCCGCGCCTGTGAAGAGCGCTGTGGAAGCGAAGAAGGAAGCTGCTGCGGCCAAGAAAGAAGCCAAGGCCGCTGCCGCTGCCGCGAAGAAAGAAGCGAAGCTGGCTGCAGCCGATGCGAAGAAGGCTGAAGCCGAGAAAAAGTAAGCGTGTTGCTGTAAAGCGTATCGCGTGGTGGTGCCGCGCCGTACGAGAAGAAAACCCCGCGTGGTACCGGCCGCGCGGGGTTTTTTTGCGCCGCATCGTTGAACAGCACGCCCATTTCCGTGTTGAGCTGGGCCGAGCGGGGATCGAGGTTGAAAGAAGCGACGATGCCCCGCTGGCCATCGACCACCACGGCCTTGATATGCAGGCTGGCGCGGCTCGACCCCAGCAGGCTGATGTGCTTGCGGTGCAGGGAGCCAGATGCCGCCGTCGAGCAGGACCTGGCAGCGCTTCCTCGCGCGCCTGCGTCAGCAGGGGCGGCAAGCTGTGCATGAGCCAGTGCTCGCTGCGCTGCAAACTGGCCACGCGGGCGGCTTTTTCCGGCGGGTCCGACAGCACTTGCACCTGCGCGCTCCCGTGCAGGCGCAAGCGGCCATCGAGGTGGGCTTGCAACTGGTGCGCATCGCTCAGCTGCCGCAGATAGGGCGAAGTGCCCACTTCGCCCGTGAGCGCATCGAGGCGGCGCGCACAGCCTGCAGTTCGGGCGCGCCCACCGACAGCAGATCGGTATCCTCGAACTTGACTTGCTCGGAGGCATCGAAATAGTCATCGCCGATATTGCGCCCGCCGACGAGGGCGACCCTGCCGTCGACCATCGAGACCTTGTTGTGCATGCGCCGGTTCAGGCTGACGGCGCGCAGGGCCACGCTATGCGCGCAAGCAGATAGCGTCGCGCTTGCGGCCTGGATTGACGATGCGCACGTCGCTCGGCAGGGGGCTGTCGAGCGCGAGGATCGCAGCGTCCTGGCTGCGCGCGTTGATATCGTCGAACAACACGCGCACCAGCAGGCGCCCTGTCACGTCGTGATGCCAGATGTGGAATTGCAGGCCCAGGCTGCGACCCGGGCGGTGCATCCGTTGCGGCGCCAGCACGCGGACGAGCAGTGTGGCGCCGGCTGTCGCGGGCAAGGCCGTGCCTGGTTCCGCCAGCGAGCGATCGGCGAAACGCCCGTAGCTTTACAGGGCAGCGATGCTGAGCATGGCAAGCAGCGTGGCCAGCAACAATTTGATGCCTATGCGGCGCACCGTCAGCGGACCGTCCGCGTATTGCCGCTGCGGGGGGAGGATGGGCTGGCGTATGCGCTGTCTTTCGTGAGCGCAACGGGAACGAGCCGATTGTAATCGTTTCTATCATGCGCGATTTTCATCCGGAAACATGCTTGCCTGGCGTCAAAAATGCGAGAATGACCAGCTCAAACAATCGTCGGGGGAAGCACGCATGGCAAGGATTTTGATGGCAATGACGGCAGCCATGCTGTCGGCGGGCGTGGCGGCGGCGCCGGGCGCCGAACCGGCGCAGCAGCAGATACGGCAGGTGGTGGCCGCCATCTCGCCGCAGCGCATCGAGGCGCATGTGCGCAAGCTGGTGGGCTTTCAGACGCGCCACAGCATGTCCGATACCGTGTCCGACACGCGCGGCATCGGCGCGGCCAGGCGCTGGATCAAGGAGGAGCTGGAGCGTTGCGGTGCGCAGGCGGGCGGACGGCTGCAGGTGGCGTTCGACAGCCATGTGGCGCCCGTGTCGAAGCGCATTGCGCGCCCGACGGAAATCGTCAATGTAGTGGCGACTCTGCCAGGCAGCCAGCCGCAGTCTGCCGAGCGCATCTATGTTGTCAGCGGCCACTACGATTCGCGCGCCACCGACGTGATGGATGCGCAGGGCAACGCGCCCGGCGCCAACGATGACGCCTCGGGCACGGCGGCCGTGATCGAGATGGCGTGCGTGATGGCGCGCTACCAGTTCGACGCCACCCTCGTCTTCATGGCGGTGGCGGCCGAGGAACAGGGGTTATTGGGTTCCGGCCATTGGGCGCAGCAGGCGAAGCTGAAAAAGCTCAACATCGCCGGCATGCTCAATAACGACATCATCGGTAGTTCGCGCGCCGAAGACGGCAGGATCGATGGTGGCCAGGTGCGCCTGTTTGCCGAGGGTATCCCTGCCGTGAAGGAAATGAGCGATGGCGTGCGCGCCCTGGTGGCGACGGGCGGAGAAAATGATTCCATCTCGCGCCAGCTGGCGCGCCATGTGAAACAGGTGGGCGAGCGCTACGTGCCGGGCTTTACAGTCAACGTGATCCAGCGTGCCGACCGCTACCTGCGCGGCGGCGACCATATGCCCTTCCTCGCACAAGGTTACGCTGCGCTGCGCTTCACGGAACCGAACGAGGATTTTGCCCACCAACATCAGGACGTGCGCGTGGAAAACGGCGTACAGTATGGCGACTTGCCGCAATTCGTTGACTATGATTACGTGGCGAAAGTGGCGAGGGTGAATGCGGCGGCCCTCGCTTCGCTGGCCCTGGCACCTGCCGCGCCCGCCGGCGTGCAGATGCGCACGGCCCAGCTGGAAAACGCCACCTCGCTGCAGTGGCAGCCAAATACGGAGCCGGACCTGGCCGGCTACCGCATCGTGTGGCGCGCCACCACGGCAGACCAGTGGCAGGGCGCGCAGGATGTAGGCAATGTCACGCAAGCAAGGCTGAAGTTATCGAAAGACAACTATTTCTTCGGTGTCCAGGCCGTCGACAAGGATGGCAATGTCAGCGTGGCAAGCTACCCCACAGCCTTGCGCTAGACGTTGTTGACGGGCAGGCGCGCCAGAAAACCGTGGATCTGGGAAACGACCGCCGCGCCTTCGCCCACGGCGGCGGCCACGCGCTTGGTCGAGCCGGCCCGCACGTCGCCGATGGCGAACACGCCCGGCACGCTCGTTTCCAGCGCGGCGCGCTCGGGCAAGTCCGCTCGATACTCGGCGTGGTCGTGGCCATGGGCGCGGCATTCCGCGCGCGTGACGTCGAAGCCCGTGCGGATGAAGCCCTGTTCGTCGACGGCCACGGCGCAGTCGTGCAGCCAGTCCGTGTTCGGATCGGCGCCGACGAAGAGAAACACGCGGCGCACGGCGCAATCGCACTCTTCACCGGTCTGCTTGTTGCGCCAGCGGGCGCCCGTCAAGCCATCCTCGTCGCCTTCGAGGGCGATGATTTCCGTGTGCGTGTGCACGGTGATGTTGGGCGTGGCGGCGATGCGCTCGATCAGATAGCTCGACATGCTGGCCGCCAGCCCTTCGCCGCGGATCACCATGTGGACCCTGGCCGCGTGGCCTGAGAGAAACACGGCCGCCTGGCCGGCCGAATTGCCGCCGCCGACCAGGATGATCTCTTCCTGTTTGCACAGCTTGGCTTCGATGGGCGAGGCCCAGTAATACACGCCCCGTCCCTCATACGTTTTCAGGTTGGCCAGCGAGGGCCGACGGTAGCGCGCGCCGCAGGACAGTACCACCGTGCGGGCGCGCACCTGCGTGCCGTCGCACAGCTTGACGCGCAGGGGCCAGGTATCGCACAGCAAGTTGGCGGCGCTGGCCGGGGTGGCGATTTCGACGCCGAACTTTTGCGCCTGCACATAGGCGCGTCCCGCCAGCGCGCGGCCGGAAATACCGGTGGGAAAGCCCAGATAGTTTTCGATGCGTGCGCTGGCGCCCGCCTGGCCGCCATATGCGCGCTGCTCCAGCGCCAGAACGGTCAGGCCCTCGGATGCGGCATACACGGCCGTGGCCAGGCCGGCAGGTCCGGCGCCCACCACCAGCACGTCGAAGATATTGTCGCCGGACAAATCGGGAAGCATGCCCAGGCAGCGTCCCAGTTCCGCATTGCCGGGGTTTTTCATGACCTTGCCGTCGGGACAAACGACCAGCGGCCACTCCTGTGGCGTGGGCTGGTAGCGTGCGGCCAGCGCAGCGGCAGCCGCATCGTTGGCCGGGTCCAGCACCGTGTGCGGGTGGCCGTTGCTCGATAGAAAACTTTGAAGGTGGAACAGATTGCCATTGCTGCGGGGGCCCACCAGCACGGGGCCGCCCGAATTGACTTCGATCAAGGCCACGCGGCGCAGGATCAGGGCACGCACGATGCGCTCGCCCATTTCAGCTTCCGCCACGATCAGCGCGCGCAGGGATTCCGAGCTGATGACGAGCACATCCACGTCGCCCACGGCATGGCCGTTGACGAGGGCGGGGCGGCCCGACAGCTGCGCCACTTCGGCGATGAAATAGCCGGGGCCGATTTCGCGCATCAGCGAGGTGCGGCCCAGACCTTCGTGGCGCGTGACGGCGACGTGGCCCGCGAGGATGACCAGCATGCCGAAGCTGCTGCTGCCCGCCTCGAACAGGGTGGCGCCGTCCGCATGGTGACAAACCTTGCCATAGCGTTGCAATCGGCGCAGTTCCGCTTCGGTGAAGACGGGGGAAATCTGGTGCATGCGGCCCTGGATATCGAGGCTGCTGGCCTGGACGGCATCGTCCTGCGTGGTTTCGGGGATGAATTCGGGTGCGCTGCTGCTCATGACTGATCCATTGATTGAATAAGCAAATTACTAAAATAACTAACCGCCACGAGTCTAGCGCATGCGCGCGCGGCCCGCTGGTGCGCCGCACGTGGCCACCTTGGCAGGGCGCAAAGCCAGGCGCCATGCGGCCTGGCGTGCGGGTGGCCGCAGCGCGGGCTGCCTGGCGGAGCAACGGCTTTTAGCCATACGCCGTCCAGCATCTCATATTAGAATGGGTCTTTGTTGAAATGACTCAAACAGACACGATGGCTTACAAGACACTTGAAGATACGATAGGCAATACTCCGCTGGTGCAACTGACGCGCTTGCCGGGCGCCGATGCGATTGCGCGCAACAACGTCATCCTCGGCAAGCTGGAAGGCAACAACCCGGCCGGCTCCGTGAAGGACCGCGCAGCCATGTCCATGCTCAAGCGCGCTGAAGAGCGCGGCGTCATCAAGCCAGGCGATACCCTGATCGAGGCCACCAGCGGCAATACGGGCATCGCGCTGGCCATGGCCGCCGCCTTGCGCGGCTACAAGATGCTGCTCTTGATGCCAGACAATCTCAGCGTGGAGCGCCGCCAGAGCATGGCCGCCTATGGCGCCGACATCCTGCTCACGCCGAAGACGGGCGGCATGGAATATGCGCGCGACCTGGCCGAGCAAATGCAAAAGGATGGCCGCGGCGTGATCCTCGACCAGTTCGCCAACGAAGATAATTCACGCGCACACTATGAAAGCACGGGACCGGAAATCTGGCGCGATACCAATGGTCAGGTCACGCACTTCGTCAGCGCCATGGGCACGACGGGCACCATCATGGGCGTGTCGCGCTATTTGAAGGAACAGAATCGCGCCATCCAGATCATCGGCGCACAGCCCGAGGACGGTTCGCAGATTCCCGGCATCCGCAAATGGCCGGAAGCGTACTTGCCGAAAATTTACGACAAGTCGCGCGTGGACCAGGTGGAATACGTGAGCCAGGGTGTGGCTGAGCGCATGGCGCGCAGTCTGGCGGCGGAAGAAGGCTTGTTCTGCGGCATCTCGGCGGCCGGCGCCTGCGAAATCGCGCTGCGCATCTCGCAAACGGTGGAAAACGCGACCATCGTGTTCGTCGTCTGCGACCGCGGCGACCGTTACTTGTCCACCGGCGTGTTTCCTGCTTGATCGTTAATACGGGAAAATAATATCGGCCAGAACGGCCTGAGAACTACCGGAAATACCCCCTCCCCATGGCGGGGAGGGAAAGCCTGCGAAACTGGCAGGATCAGCCTTGTGGCGTTTCGCCTTCTTTTGGCTTGAATTGCTTGTCGCTGATGCGGAATTTGTTACGACGGTCACCCATCAGGTAACGCAGGTCGCGGATGCTCAGGTCGCTCACTTCGTGCATGCGAATCAGCAGCGATGCGCCGACGGGCAGGCGGTGGTGACGGATTTTGCTGATGACTGGTGGCGCGACTTCCAGCGCGCGCGACAGCGCTGCGTCGTTTTTCAGGCGCAGGTTTTCGATCAGGGTATCGAGCAATCTGTTTGGGTTGTACTGGAGCAGATCGTCGGAGTCCGAATCGCTATTCATATCAATGCCGACTTGATTTGTCATGATGTTAATGTTCCTTCTGTAGTTGCACTGCAAAGTAAAAAACACTCGGAGCTCGCTCTTGCTGCGTTCATGTTCATTCTTTACTAAAAGGAACAAATTCACACACGGTACGATCCGGGATACAGTTTTTCATGATATATACACAATTGTACAACAGGATTCCATTTCAGTCCGGAAAGCTCTGCAATCTTGCTTTGTATAAAATAGGTGTTGTCTTGTTGCAACAGCTATTTATTCTTTATTATGCTCTATGATAGAACAAAAATTGTACTTTGACAAAAGTTAAGTATAAAACCATTTCTGTATTCCGTGCCGCACAAAGGCTGGCGAGCAAGGCTGGCATATGTTATCGGCACTACCATAGACTTGTTTTCTGGTCGCTTCAACATCGCTTACGCTTTCTTACAAGTAATATTATAACTTTACACTGACTTTTGGTTAGCGTGCGCGCACTTGACTGATGGCCTTGCCCAAGTCAATCACTGACATGGCATAAAAATAACTTCTATTGTATTGAGTTATAGCAAAGAAGTTATTGCTTGCCAAGTAATACTCAGTTGCTTCGGAACCATTTTGCAGATCGATCAAGCCGAACAACATGTTCCGGGGCGTGGGCGAGACGGTAGTCACGCAGGCCTCCTGCAATTCTTCCAGCCGGTACGTGGCTTGCAAGCCCTGGCCGATGAATTTTTCCCAGGCGTGGTTGGCCGAGACGGTGACGCGATATGTGCTGATGGCCGGGTCATCGCGGCGCCAGCCGTGTTCGACGAGGAAATGCGCCACGCTGCCGATGGCATCGGCCTTGGAATTGCGCAGGTCGATGTGGCTATCGCCATCGAAGTCCACCGCATATTTCATGATGCTGCTGGGCATGAACTGCGGCAGGCCGATGGCGCCCGCATACGAGCCGAGCAGGGTCAGTGGATCGATGCCATCCTTGCGTGCGTACAGCAGCGCGTTTTCCAGTTCGCCCTTGAAAAATTCCATGCGCGCGGCGCGCGTCGGGCTTTCCGGATAGGAAAACGCCAGGGTCGTCAGCGCGTCGAGCACGCGGAAACGGCCCGTGTTGCGTCCGTACACGGTTTCCACGCCGATGATGCCGACGATGATCTCGGCCGGCACGCCATATTCGCGTTCGGCGCGCGCCAGCGCTTCGGCGTTCTCTTCCCAGAATTTCACGCCCGCATTGATGCGCACCGGCTCGATGAAGCGGGCGCTGTAAGCTTGCCAGTTCTTCGGCTTGCCCGGCGGCGCCGGCTTCATCAACTGCACGGTCGAATCGACATAGCGCACCTTGCCGATCAGGGTATCGAGCTCGGCGCGGTCAAAGCCATGCTTGGCGGACATTTCGTCGAGGAAGGCGCGTACTTCTTTCCAGTTGGCATAGTCGACAAATTCGCCTTCGAAGTCGAATTTCGCCGGTGCTTTTTTGGCTGTCGCCTTGGCGGGTGGCGCCTTGGCCGCGCGCACGGCACGGGCGCGGTCGGCGGCGGAAATGTTGTTGTTTTCGCCTGCGTGCGCGGTCGCCAGGCACAGGGGAAGGGAGAGGAGCAGGGACAGGGCGGAGGTTTTGATCGGTAACAAGGAGCGTCTCATCGGCATTGGGTTAACAGGCGGCGCAAGCTGCGCCGCGCGCGGGATAGTTCGTCTGGGTTGGCATTACCATACTTCATCGCAGCATAGATTGCCAGAAACTGTGCAATGGCGGCGTGCGCCTCGGGTGTGGCCTTGCCTGCTGCCAGGCGCGCAGCATAACCGTGCGGCCCTTCATGCGGCGCACGGCTGTGGCCGCGCCGCGCTTGCTGGTGGCAAAACTGCAGGTACAGGGCGTCGAGCGGATCGCCCTGCCGCGCTTGCCGCCAGCAGACCAGTGCGCCAGCTGCGGCGGATAGCAGGGCCAGCACGGCGCAGGCGAGTGCCAGGGTCGTCGCCGGCAGCTTGTTCAAACTGTCGAGCATGGCGCGCTGGCGCTGTGGCGTGGTGTCGAGCGCCCAGCGGCTCCAGTCGTGCTCGGCCTGCTGCCATTGCTGGCGCCATGCGGCAAGCGCCCCGTGTGCGCCGCCATCGAGGCCGGCCAGGGCGCGCCAGGCCGTCAGCGGCGACGGCGACGGCGACGCCAGCAGGGCGGCGTCCAGGTTGCGCTCGGTGCGCAGGGGCGCGACGGCGCTGGTGGGGTCGACGCGCACCCAGCCCCGGCCCGCCAGCCACACTTCGCTCCAGGCATGGGCATCGGACTGGCGCACAGTCAGGCTGGGGCTGCCGCCGTCAGTGTTGCGTGCGCCGCCCTGGTAGCCCGTGACGACGCGCGCGGGGATGCCCATGGCGCGCATCAGCACGACGAAGCTGCCCGCGTAATGCTCGCAAAAGCCCGCCTGCGTGGTAAACAGGAAGTCGTCGACGCCTTGCTTGCCCAGCAGCGGTGGCTGCAGGGTGTAGCGGAAGGGCGCGCGGCGGAAGTGATCGAGCACGGCGGCGATGGCGTTGGCGGGGGCCAGCATCTGCGCGCCGCTGCCGCGCAGGGCGCGGGCCCAGGCCACGCTGCGCGGGTTGCTGCCAGCGGGCAAGGCCAGCCATGGCTGCTGCTGTTCAGGCGACAAGCCTGCCTGCAGCCGGTAGCGGGGCTGGGAACTGACGCGATAACGCACGGTCGAAGTAATGGCTTGTATGGTCAGCACTTCCAGCGCGGACGAGACGACGTAGGGGTTGCCGGGCAAGCGTTCGATGCTGCGCGGCAGGTCGAGGGCGAAGATGCGCCGCTGGCCGCTCGCTTGCAAGGTCACTTCGTAGTGGCTGGGCTGGCCTTCCAGGCTGATGTCTATCCGGCTGTCGCTGGCAGGCGTGCGCCGGTCCGCGCCCCTGCGCGTCCAGGTGGCGCCATCGTAGTCGCCCAGCACCACGCCGCGCCAGTACAACTGGTCTTGCGGCGGGAGCGGCGTGGAAAAGCGGGCCGTGAAGACGGGCTCGCCGGACAGGGCCAGCGAGGCGATGGCGCCCGCTTGCATGCTGTCCGACAAGCCCGTGCGCGCCTGCGCGCCCTCGTGCGGCGCACCCCACAGGGGGCCGTCGGGACGCGGCACGGCAAGAAACATCACGGCTGACAGGGGAATGGCCAGCGCCAGCATGCGCCCCAGCAAGCCTAGCCTTTGCGCCAGGCGGGGCTGCAGCGTGCCGTACTGGGCCGACAGCAGGACGGCCAGCAGGACGATGACAGTCGCCAGCATCCAGGCGGCGCTGAGGATGTCTTGCGCATGAAAAAAATTGGCCAACAGCAAAAAAAAACTGAGGAAAACGAAGACAAAATTGTCGCGCCGGCCATGCATTTCCAGCGATTTCAAGGTCAGCAGCAGGGCCAGCATGGCCACGCCGGGATCGCGTCCCAGCAGCGTGCCATAACTGGCGTACACGCCGGCGATGCCCAGCAAGGCCAGCGGCACGAGCAGGGCTAGCGGGGGCTGGCGCCGGCCCCGCACGGTAATGATGGCGCGCCACAGCAGCGGTGCCGCTGTCGCTATCGACAACCACGCGGGCAGGTGTAGTGCGTGCGGCGCCAGCACCATGGCGGCGGCCAGCAACAGCAGCAGGATGTCGGCCTTTTCGCGCGGCAAGCCGCTCAGCCAGGCTTTCATGGCGTCCCCTGCGCTGGCGGCAAATCGTGCTGCGAACCATGCAGGGCCAGCGCGCGCAGGCAGGCGTCGCGCTGGCTGGCACCCAGGGCCGGTGCCAAAGTCAGCACACCCAGGCGCAAGCCATACGGCAGGCCCGTGCGTTCCGCCAGCAGCACCCAGGCGGCCAGGCGGGACAGGCGCGTTTCCGGCGCCAGCGCGTGCAGGTCCGCGTGGTCGAGCATGCCGCCGCTGGGGGCTGCACTCTTTGGTGCGTCGGCGCCAGGCTGGAATTGCTTGCTGAACAAATGCTCGCCGTCATGGCGGGCGATCTGGCGCCAGGCCAGGCGCCGCAAGGCGTCGCCGGGCTGGTAGGCGCGCACGCCCACCAGTTCCAGGGCGCCGCCGCCCGAGCCTGGCTGGCTGGCCTGCCGTACTGTGCCGGTCAGCCAGGGCAGCGGCGGCGCATCTTGCTCGGGGCGTGGATACACGAGCACGCGCGCCTCGGGCTGCCAATGGCACCAGGCAACAAACAGGCCCAGTGGAAAACTGCCGGACAGGCGCACGGCTGGCGCAATAAGCCATCCCCGTTGCTGCGTCGGCACGCCGATGCTGACGGCTGTTTCCCCGTGGGCGGCGATATCGGCCAGGCCGGGCACTGCCGACGCGCCGCGCGCCGCCAGGCGGATCGCATGGCGCGGGCGGGTGCTGCGATTGATCAGGCGCAAGGTGAACAAGGCGTGACTGCCCGCAAACACGGGGTTGCCCGGCGTGGCCGCCAGCGACAGTCCCGCCAGGTTGCGGCTGCTAAACAGCATGTCGGCGATGGCGCTGGCGGCCGCGAAATACGTCAGCGCATAGCCCAGGCCCAGGCGCTCATTGACGGCGGCGACCCACAGCGCCAGCAGTAGCGCGGCAAATGCCAGGCCCGCACGCGAGGGGCGGATGTGCACGCGCTGCGCGCCCAGCCAGGGGCGCGCCGGCAGCCATGGAATAGTGCGCCAGCGCATGCCGCTCAGACGGGGATGCTCAACAGCAGATGCTGCAGCAGCGCGCGGCTGTCCGTGGTCCCTTGCGCCGCATGCAGACGGTGGGCGCAGACAGGCAGCAGCACGGCTTGCACATCGTCGGGCGTGACGTGGTCGCGTCCGGCCAGGGCGGCCCAGGCGCGCGCCGCCTGCACCAGGGCCAGCGCGGCGCGCGGGCTGAGGCCATCGGCAAAGACGCCGGGCACGCGGGTGGCATGCACGAGGGCCAGCACGTAGTCGACCACGGCGGGCGAGGCGTGGATGGCGCGCAGGCCCGCTTGCGCCTGCAGCAATGCCTCCGCGTTCATCACGGCCGGCAAGGTGTGCAGCATGGCGCGGCGGTCAGCGCCCAGCAGCAGCGCCCGTTCGGCGGGCGCATCGGGGTAGCCGAGCGTGACGCACATGAGAAAACGGTCGAGTTGCGATTCGGGCAGGGGAAAGGTTCCCAGCTGGTGCGCGCAGTTTTGCGTGGCGATGACGAAAAACGGCTGCGGCAGCGCGTGCGTGACGCCATCGAGCGTCACTTGCCGCTCTTCCATCGCTTCCAGCAAGCCCGATTGCGTCTTCGGCGTGGCGCGGTTGATCTCGTCGGCCAGCAGTACTTGCGTGAACAGGAGGCCGGGGTGGAAGATGAAACTGGCGCTGGCGCGGTCATACACGCTCATGCCAGCCACGTCGGCGGGCAGCAGGTCGCTGGTAAATTGCTGGCGCTTCCATTGCAGGCCCAGCGAGATGGCCAGCGCATGCGCCAGCGTGGTCTTCCCTACGCCGGGCACGTCTTCGATCAGCAGGTGGCCACCCGCCAGGACACAGGCGAGGGTCTGGCGGATCTGCAAGTGTTTGCCGACGAGAACTTCGCCGATCTGCTGTGCGGCCTGGTGTATTTTCGAAAACATGTTATTTTTATCGCAATGCGTGGGATTATTTAATTTACAATCGCTTTGGCCAGGTCAAACGGCGCTGCCCGCTTGCTGCGCGCTCGTGGTAGATTAGCGTGACAGCAAAGGCGGCAAGGGCGGCACAGACCAGCCAGTGATTTTATGCGAGAACGCGCCAGGCAGGCAGGAATGCGCTGCGGTAACTTCGGTGCGCGTTCCCGGTATGGATAGAGAGCAGAGACAGAGGTAACCAGTACAGCGCATGAGCACAGCCATTTATACCCATCCCGATTGCCAGCGCCACGAAATGGGCGACTGGCACCCAGAATCGCCGGCCCGCTTGCAGGCCATCAATGATCAATTGATCCTCGCGCATATCAGCGACCTGGTCGAGCACCGCGACGGCGTGCGCGCGCAATTGTCCGATATCGAGCGCAACCACAACGCCACGGCCATCGGCCTGGTGCGCGACAATGTACCGCTGGAGGGCGAGTACTATCCGCTCGACGGCGATACCCTGCTCAACGCGCACAGCTATGAGGCGGCGCTGGCCGCTGCTGGTTCGGCCGTGGCGGCCACGGATGCCGTCATCGATGGCGAGATCAGCAATGCCTTCTGCGCGATCCGCCCGCCCGGCCACCATGCGCGGCCCAGCGAACCCATGGGTTTCTGCCTGTTCAACAATGTCGCCATCGCCGCCAAGCATGCACTCGACGTGCGGGGCCTCGACAGAGTCGCCATCGTCGACTTTGACGTGCACCATGGCAATGGCACGGCCGAATCCGTGGCAAATGATCCGCGCATCCTGATGGTGAGCTTTTTCCAGCACCCGTTTTATCCGTACAGCGATGTCGAGTCCTACACCGACACGCGCGTCAACGTGCCCGTGCCGGCCCGCTCGAAGGGCGATGCCGTGCGCCAGCTGGTGCTCGACCACTGGCTGCCGGCGCTGCACCGGCAGCAGCCGCAGATGATTTTCATTTCTGCCGGTTTCGATGCCCACCGCGAAGACGACGTGGGTGGCATGGGCCTGGTGGAGGCCGACTACACGTGGCTGACGCAGCAGATGATGGCTGTGGCCAATCAGTATGCCAAGGGCCGCATCGTCAGCTGCCTCGAAGGGGGCTACAACTTGTCGTCCCTGGGCCGTAGCGTGGCGGCGCATGTGAAGGCGCTGGCGGAGCTGTAATTAAAGCAAACTCGGACGGCTGCGGGAATTGGTATGGCGGTGCGTCTGGTAATCGAGTGCGTCGCCGGCCATGAAGCGGCGCCAGGCTTGCGTGTAGACGAGCGATGATTTATCCGCGTCGAAGCTGTCGAGCTGCAACATGTCGCGGTGGTGCTTGATTTCATTGACCAATTGGTCATACAGCATTTGCAAGCCATAGCTGTCGGCGCTCTGGCGTTTCAGGCGCTCTTCCAACTGCGCCACCTGCCCCTGCAACTGCCGGCATTGCTTCTTCCACTGCTGCATGCTGGCATTGCGCGGTACCCGCTTGGGCGCCGCTTTGGCGGGGCGCGGGCTGGCGCCTTCGCATTGCGCGTGTGCCGCTGGCGCCATGCCAGTGTGTTCCTTCATCATATCGACCTATCCCCATCGCGTATCTCCCCTAGCCAGCCTGGAAAATAATTGCTTTTCATTTAAGAGGCGATATTAGAGCATACTTTTTTGTTTCTTTCAGTGAATATAAAAATCCATATGGAAATATTTTACATGGCTGCCCACGCTCGCCTTACTGGCGCTGTGCTGCCGGCAAGGGCGCTGCGGGGGCGGCTTCGGCCATTTTTTCATCGTCGGCGTAGGTCAGGGTCAGCAGGGTATTGTCGTCCCAGCTCACGTCATGCAAGGGCGGCACGTAGCGTTGCCGGTCATGCGTGACGCGGATGTCCAGGATGCGCTCGCCCGAGCGTGCCTGCACGGCAAGCAGCTTGCGCGCCACGGGAAACGGCACGTATATCAACGACGAGTTGCAGGGTCCGCCCGCCAGGCGGAACAAGTTGCGCCGGACAAAGGGCAGGTCATCCTGCTCGACGGCCCAGCGGATTTCGCATTCCAGGCGCAAGTCGCCCAGGCGGCGCACGTTCTGGGGCAGGCCCGGCGTGTGGATGTCGGCGCGCCAGCGCAGGGTGTCGCGCTTCTTGTTGCTGACCAGGTCGGCATTCGCGTCGTAGGCGGTCTTGTCGCGCGTCAAGGTGAAGCCACCGTCCGCCGCCAGGAGGACGGGGATCGACAGCTTGTCGGCCGATAGGTGCAGGGTCACGCCATCGAGCCTGACCTGGGGCGTGGCGGGGATCAGCATGAAGCGCAGCGGCGCGCCCGGCGCCAGGCGCTGGTGGTCGGCATACGCGTCGAGTCCCTTGAGCATGGTGCGGTAAGGGCGCAAATCGGGATCGCGCGTGCCTTGCACGCTGACAAGCTGCTGCATTGCCTGGCTGGCCGTGTCGCCAGGCGCCACCGCTTGTTCCTGGGCCATGGCGGGCAGCAGGCAGGCGCAAAGGGGGGCAAGAAGGAAAAAACGGGGAAGATGCATGGAATGCGTGCCAGGTTGAGCTTGCAATAGGGAAACCGGCCAGGCTGGACGGACTGCGGATATTACCATTCAAGTAACTGCTAAATTATCACCAATTGTCTCGTCCGCGTCGCACGGCTGGCGCTGGCGGTGGAAAATGGGACGTCGTGGCGGCAACCACGTAAAATAGCGGATTGACTGAACGAACTGAAGGCAAGAGCATGGCGATACAATGGTACCCAGGACACATGAACGCGGCCCGCAAGAAAGCGGCCGAGACCATGGAAAATACCGACCTGGTGATTGAAGTGGTGGACGCGCGCCTGCCGGCGGCCAGTTGCAATCCCATGGTGGACGAGTTGCGCCTGTTCCGCCAGCGCCCTTGCCTGAAGATCCTCAACAAGACCGACCTGGCCGATCCGGCCGCCACTGCCGCCTGGGTGGCCTATTTCAATGCCCAGGAAGGCGTGACCGCGTATGCGATGACGACCAAGAAGCCGGGCGACGTGGCGCGCATTCCTGACCTGGCAAAATCGCTGGCGCCGCACCGCGGCGTGCCGACCAAGCCGCTGCGCATCATGATCATGGGCATTCCCAACGTGGGCAAGTCGACCCTGATGAACGCGCTGCTGAAAAAGCGCGTGGCCAAGGTGGGCGACGAGCCGGCCGTCACCAAAATGCAGCAAAAGCTGTACCTCGACAAGAACACCATCCTGGTCGACACGCCCGGCATGCTGTGGCCGAAGATCGCCATCCCCAGCGACGGCCTGATGCTGGCGGCCAGCCACGCCATCGGCTCGAATGCGCTGATCGAAGAGGAAGTGGCCGTGTTCCTGGCCGAAGAATTGCTCAAGCGCTATCCGGATTTGCTGACGGCCCGCTACGGCACCAAGGTCGGCGAAGTCGATGCCATTGGCGTGGTCGAGGGCATCGCCGCCAAGCGTGGCTTCCGCATCAAGGGCGGCGACTACGATTTCGAGAAAGCCTCGCATACCTTGCTGCTCGACTACCGCAGCGGCATCCTGGGACGCATCTCGCTGGAAACGCCGGATACGCGCGCGGCCCTGCTGGCCCTGCACGCGGCCGAGATGGCGGAAAAAGCGGCGAAAGCGGCAGAGATTGCGGCCGAAAAGGCCAGGAATTCGGCGCGCGGCAAGCGCGGCACATAATTCACTAAAAGCCGCTAGTGTAGTGCTTCGTTATTCTTTGAACTAAGCCTCCGATTGGCACGGATCACTTTTTGCAGGATGTCGTTAGCCTTGGCGGTCCATACAAACGGCTTCGGATTCTGATTATGGGCCGCAATATATTCATGGATTGCGACGGTCAGTTCATGGACGCTACGAAAGACTCCGCGCTGGAGTCGATCCGTTGTCAAACTGCGGAAGAAGCGCTCGACCATGTTGAGCCAGGAGGCGGACGTCGGCGTG
>NZ_PEBS01000021.1 GCF_002869965.1 Janthinobacterium sp. ROICE36 | reverse complement strand
TTGGGGGGGCGGGGTCGGAGGGGGCGTCGGGTTCGGCGTTGGCACCGGTGTCGGGGTAGGGGTCGGTGTCGGGGTCGGTGTGGGTGTCGGCGTTGGGGTCGGCGTGGTGCCGCCATCGCAAGTGCCGCCGGCGCTCCACAGGCTAGGCGTGGAGACGGGGTTCCAACCCGCGCCCACGTGATCGGTCTGCGTCACCAGGGCCGTGTAGTTGGCGCCCAGGTAAGTGACCACCGTGCCGGCATTGTAGGTGCCTCCCTCTTGCCATGGCACGCAGGCGACTACCGTGCTGGCCGCCAGCAATTGTGAGCCACCCGGTGCGCTGGCGTCGCCACCACCACCGCAGGCCGCCAGCACGCCACCACTGGCCAGACATACCATCATGTTCCTGATGGTTTTTTTGAGTATTAAATTTTCCACGCTGTCTCCTGTTCAGGTTTGCGGAAATACCGCTCTGCTTCAATGAAAAGCTACCCTGTGATCTTGTTTTTTGCAGTTGCAAGAACAGCATGCTGCTGAAAAAATAGGCGGTCAAGTGGTTTTAAAGTGGCCTCAAAGTGGGTAAGACCACTTCACGCAAAAAGCGCAGCGGCCCATGCAGACGGCGTGTTGTCCTACTGGACAATGAAAAAACGGCAGAGGGCGGGAAAACAGGAGAGATCGATGGAGAAAAATCAGACCAATTTTATAACACGCTGTAAGTGGTATTGCGGTAGCTTGCTGGGCTGCTGAATGCGGCAACGGCGGGTGCCTGCCTGGCCACCCGCCGTGTTTTCAATGCTTATTGCGCCAAATCAAACACTGCCATGGATTCCACGTGGGAAGTGTGTGGGAACATGTTGACCACGCCCGCCTTGCTCAGCACGTAGCCCGCTTCCAGCGCCAGGATGCCGGCGTCGCGCGCCAGGGTCGACGGGCTGCACGACACGTAGACGATGCGTTTCGGCAGCAGGTCGGGACGTACTTGCGACAGGCCGACCAGCGCCTGGCACAAGGCCATGGCGCCATCGCGCGGCGGATCGACCAGGATGCGATCGAACTTGCCCAAGGCGATCAGGTCGTCCGTCGTCACTTCGAACAGGTTGCGCGTCGAGAACGAGGTTTTTTCCGCCAGGCCATTGGCCAGCGCATTTTCCAGCGCCCGTTCCGTCAGGGTGGTGCTGCCTTCGATGCCCACCACTGCGCTGGCCTGCGTGGCCAGCGGCAAGGTGAAATTGCCCAGGCCGCAGAACAGGTCGGCCACGCGGTCGCTCGGCTGCACTTCCAGCAAGCGCAGGGCTTTCGACACCAGCACACGGTTGATGTGGTGGTTCACCTGCGTAAAATCGACAGGCTTGAACGGCATCTTGACGCCGAATTCCGGCAGCAGATAGTGCAATTGCTTGTCCAGCGGATAGAAAGGCACGGCCGTTTCCGGGCCTTTGACTTGCAACCACCATTGCACGCCGTACTCGTCGGCAAAGGCTTTCAATTTCATTTCATCGTCCGCCGTCAACGGCGCCATGATGCGCAAGACCATGGCGGTGACGTCTTCGCCCACGGCCAGCTCGATCTGCGGCATCTGCTCGAAGATGGACAGCGAAGCAATCAATCCACGCAGCGGCAGCAGCATGGCCGAGATGTGCGGCGGCAAGATTTCGCAGCTATCCATGTCGGCAACGAAGGCCGATTTCTTTTCATGGAAACCCACCAGCACGGCATCTTTCTTCTTGACGTGGCGCACGGACAGGCGCGCGCGGTAGCGATAACCCCAGGTCGGACCATACATGGGGCGCATGATGCTTTGCGGACGCACCTTGCCGATATGCCACAAATTGTCTTCCAGCACGCGCTGCTTGATCGCCACCTGCGCCGACGGCTCCAGATGCTGCATCGAGCAGCCGCCGCAGTGATCGAAATGCTTGCACTTGGGTGTCACGCGCATAGCCGATTCGCGGTGCAGCGCCGTCATGCGGGCCATTTCCCAGTTCTTCTTTTTCTTGAACGTCACAAAGCTGACGCGCTCGCCCGGCAGCGCGCCTTCGACAAACACGACCTTGCCCGGCGAGCCGTCTTCGTTCTCAATATGGCCAACGCCACGGGCGTCCATGTCGAGCGATTTGATTTCGATGATATTTTCTTGCATAGCGATCAATAGGTAAGAGTGGGCCGGGACGCAGGGCCGCGCTGGAACTTGAAAGAATGGGGGGAAGGTCAGGCGCCGCGAGCGGGGCGTATGATAGCAGATGCCGTCCCTGAAGTAGCGGGACCGGGTGGCTTACAGTAAAGAGTCGCGCACGACGCCGCGCGCCGCCATGGCGCGCTTCAACTTAATCAGCGCTTCCTGCTGGATCTGGCGCACGCGCTCGCGCGTCACGCCCATTTCCTCGGCCAGGGTTTCCAGGGTGGCAGGATCGTCGTTGTCGAGGCCGAAACGGCGCATGATGACCACGCGCTGCTTGTCGGGCAGCTTGGTCAGCCAGTCGCGCACCAGCACCGTCATTTCATGGTGTTCCGCGCGCGCGTCGGGGCTATCTTCGCTGGCGCCGGGCAGCATGTCCATCAGCGACGACTGCGGATCGTTGTCGAGCGGCGCGTCGAGCGAGGTGGCGTGCTCGGACAGGGCAAGGATATCCTGCACCTCTTCCACGGGACGGCCCACCAGGTGGGCGATGTCTTCCGCGGTGGCATCCTTGCCGTCGTGATGCTGGGCTTCCAGGTGGTATTTGCCGCGCAGAATCTGGTTCAGTTCGCGCACCATGTGCACGGGCAGGCGCACCGTGCGCGCCTGGTTCATGATGGCGCGCTCGATGCTCTGGCGTATCCACCAGGTGGCATACGTGGAAAAACGGAAACCGCGCTCGGGTTCGAACTTGTCGATGGCCCGCATCAGGCCGATGTTGCCCTCCTCTATCATGTCGAGCAAGACCACGCCGCGGTTGATGTAATGCTTGGCGATCGACACGACCAGGCGCAGGTTGTGCTCGATCATGGTTTGCCGGGCGTCGAAATTACCCTGCTTGGCCAGGGTCGCGTAATGCACCTCTTGCGCCGCCGTCAGCAATGGCCGCGTGCCGATCTGGTTCAGATAGTGCTGCGTGGTATCGGTCGACAGCTCGGCCGCCAGCACTTTTTTCAGTTCATCGACACTGTCGACCAGCACGCTGACGCTGGCCACCTCGCCGCCCCCGCCTGCATCGACGGCGTCAACACCGTCGAGTTCACCGACCTGGTCCGTCACGACTTCGTCTGCCCCGTCTTCCGGCAGTTCCGGCTCATCGTCCAGCTGATCGTGCGGCGCGTGTGTCATTGCTTTACCTAACGGTTAGGCAGGAATTTCGAAGGGTCGACAGGCTTGCCCTGCTGGCGGATTTCAAAGTGCAGCTTCACGCGGTCGGCATCGGAATCGCCCATTTCGGCGATGGCCTGGCCTTTGTTGACATTCTGCCCTTCCTTCACCAGGATGCTGCGGTTATGCGCATACGCCGACAACAGGCTATTACTGTGCTTCACGATAACAAGATTACCATAACCACGGATTCCGCTCCCGGCATACATGACTTTTCCCGCGCCGGCCGCCACCACTTGCTGGCCCGCCTTGCCGGCGATATCGACGCCCTTGTTCTTGCCCTCGTCGAAAGTGCCGATGACCTTGCCTTCGGAAGGCCACATCCAGCTGATCTTCTCGTCGCCAGGCGCCGATGCCGCAGGGGCTGCCGCAGCGGCCGGTGCAGCGGCGACAGCGGCTGCTGGCGCAGGCCTGGTGTCGCTAGCGCCGCCGTCGGCGCGCAATTCGGCCAGGGTGGCGTCGGAATACGCGCGCTTCTCGCCGCGCGGGCCCGTTTTCTTCGGCACGACAGGCGCGGCCGGTTTGATTTCCGTGACGGGCGGCATGACGATGGCCGACGTCTGCGCGCCGCCCGTGTCGCCGTTTGGCGGCAGCACGCGCAATATCTGGTCGACCTTGATGTCGTTCGGGTTGCTCAAGTCATTCCAGGCCACCAGGTCGCGGTAATTCTGGCCGTGTTCAAGGGCGATGCGCAGCAGGGTGTCGCCGCGCTTGACCGTATAGAAGGCCGGGTCGCGGTCGCGCGGATCGCTGGCGGCGGCGCTGCTGCTCGATGGATGGCGTTCCACCACGGGCGCCTGGACGCTCGTCGTGCCGCAACCGCTCAACAGGGCGGCCAGCGCAAGGCTACAGAGGAGTACATTGTTTTTCTTAATCATTCGTTTTCTTAATCATTCGCATGTATATTCAGGTCCTGCTTGCTAGCTGATCCGGGGATCATATGGTGCCCGGGCGCAAAGGCACGAAATGGCAATCTTCCAGGGTTTGGCTGGTCCATTCCATTTTCCCCACCCGGGTAATGAGTTGCAAGTATTGCAATTTTGCCCCCACCGGCGCAACCAGACGCCCGCCGGGCGCCAGCTGTTCCAGCAAGGCTTGCGGGACTTCCAGGCCGGCGGCGGCGAGGATGATCCCGTCGAAGGGCGCCGCCTGCGGCAGGCCAAGCATACCATCTCCGTACTGCAAGCGCAGATTTGACACGCGCAGCGGGCGCAAATTGGCCTTCGCCAGCTCGTGCAAAGGCCGGATGCGCTCGATCGAATACACCTCTTTCGCCACCAGCGACAGCACTGCCGCCTGGTAACCGCAGCCGGTGCCGATCTCCAGCACGCGCTGCAAGTTGCCGCCCTGGCGCATCACTTCGATCATGCGCGCCACGATATACGGCTGCGAAATGGTCTGATGGTGGCCGATGGGCAAGGAGGCATCGATATATGCCTGCGACGCCAGTGCCTCGTCCATGAATATGTGGCGCGGCACGGCTTGCATGGCATCGAGCACCATTTGGTCCTTGACGCCCTGTTTCGCGATGCGCGCCACCATGGCCCGGCGCACGGCGTCCGAGACGAGCGGGTTTTGGCGTGGCGGCGACACCACGGCCGGCTGCGCCCGCTCATTGGCGATGGCCTGCGCGCGCGATGGCGCGATGGGCAGCGTGGCACCGTGGTAGGGCGCGCCTCCCCTGGCCGCAGTGTGCGCCGCATTTTGCGTCGCCGTCTGCGGCGTGGCGATGCGCGACTGCGCCAGCGACTGCCCCCCGCCTTGCCTGGCAGGCTTGCCGGCCAGTGAATCGAGGGTAAGGGGGAAGGTGCGCGGCTTGTCAGTCATAGTGAGCGCTCATGCCAGGCCTTTTGCCAGTGCATCGAGTTGGGTGGTATGCGTCAGGTCGATCTGCAGCGGCGTGATCGAGACTTGTCCATGTTCAACGGCATGGAAGTCCGTGCCCGGACCGCCTTCCTTGGCGGCACCGGCCGGACCGATCCAGAAGATTTCACGACCACGGGGATCGAGAGCGCGGATCACGGGCTCGGCCGAATGGCGCTTGCCCAGGCGCGTGGCCACCATGCCTTGCAATTGCGCGTAAGGGATGGCGGGGATGTTCACATTCAGCAAATACGGTTTCTGCAGGGCGTCAAACTGGCGCTCGACGATTTCCCTCGCCACGCGGGCGGCCGCATCCAGGTTGGCCCAGCCAAACTGCGATTGGGAAAAGGCGATGGCGGGAATGCCGAACAGATAGCCTTCCGTGGCGGCGGCCACGGTGCCCGAATACAGGGTGTCGTCGCCCATGTTGGGGCCGTTGTTGATACCCGAGACCACCAGGTCGGGGCGTTCGATGAGCATGCCCGTCAGCGCCACATGCACGCAGTCAGTGGGCGTGCCATTGACAAAATAAAAGCCGTTGGCAGCCTTGTGCACGGACAGGGGCCGGTCCAGGGACAGCGAATTGGACGCGCCCGAACGATTGCTGTCGGGCGCCACCACGACGATGTCGGCAATGGGCGCGAGCGCGTCGGCCAGGGCTGCCAAGCCTGGCGCCAGGTAACCGTCGTCGTTACTGATAAGAATTCTCATAACGAGATTTTACCTGAAGCAATGCCAACACTGCGCGTGCCACACGCCGATAGACTGCATTATTTGTGCCGCCGCGCGGACATGGCGCACAGCGTCAGCGTTGCTCGATGCGCGCCTCCGACAACGCCCCTTCCAGCGCCTGCACTTCATCCTCTTGCAAGGCCAGCAAAGCATTCAGATCACCTTGTAATTTATACAGACGTTTCAGCTGCGCCATGCCGCGCCTGCGCAACTTGCCTGGCACCCCCGGACGCAGCAGGCAAGACTTCAACTGTTCGGCCAGTTCGACCGCCTGCGGATACTGTTCGCGCTCTATCATGCCTTGCAACATCAAGATCATGCTGGCCAGGGTGTCCGGTTCAGCCCCTTCGTGCCCGTTGGCGCGGCCAGCCAGGATGGTTTCCTGTAAATGCCGGGCGCCGTCCAGCACGCTGTCTGCATGCCCCGTGACGGAGGCATTCAACAGCCGGTCGCTGCCGCTGAGCACCGCGTCTTCCAGCAGGCGCGCCGCCTCGCTCTCACCCTGCTGCTGCAGGGTGCCGGCCAATTGCTTCTTGCTGTGCAAGGTATCGAGGTGGTCTTCGCCCAGCAGGCGCGCATGCACTTCCAGCACCTGTTCCTGCACGCTGCGCGCCGCATCGAGCTCGCCACGCCGCAGCAGCGCCTCGGCCAGCTTGCGCTGGCTCATCAGGGTTTCAGGATGGTCGAGCCCGTGCGTGCGCTCGCGCGCCGCCACCTGGTCTTCGTGCAACTGGCGCGCGCCGGCCCAGTCCCCCTGCCCGGCCACGATATCGGCCAGCAAGTCGCGCGTGGCCAGAGTGGCGGCATGGTCGTTGCCCAGGCGCCGCTCCTGCGCTTTCAGCACGGCAACGAACAGACGCCGCGCGCCGTCCAGGTCGCCTTCGTGCCCCAGCGCCTGCGCCAAGGTCAGCTTGCTGCGCAAGGTGTCGCCATGCTCGGCGCCAAACAGGCGCTCGCGCGCCGCTACCACCGTGCCCAGCACTTGCTGCGCCTGCGCCAGCCGGCCCATGCGCAGCAAGGTGGCGGCGCGGCCGTCCATCGCCTCCAGGGTCAGCGGATGCTCGCCGCCCAGCTGGCGCGCGCAAGTTGCCAGCACGGTGTCCTGCAGCAGCAGCGCCGCCGCCAGCTCTCCTTGCAGCAAGAGGGTTTGCGCCAGGCAGGCCCGAGCAGCCAGGGTGTCGGGATGCTCGCGGCCCAGCACGCGCTCGCGCACGTCGAGCACGTCTTCTTCCAGGAAGCGGGCTTCATCGAGCTTGCCCAACTGGCGCAGCAGGCGCGCCATGCCGCTCTTGCCCGCCAGGCTGTCGGGATGTTCCTCGCCCAGCAGGCGCACGCGGATCTCGACGCTCTGGCGGAAGGCATCGAGCGCCTGCGCGCTGCGCCCGTCCTTGTGGTACAGCTCGCCCAAGCGGGCCAGGTCGCGCGCCAGCGGCAGGGCCACGGCGCGGCCCGCTTCGAGCAGCAAGGCCTGGCGCGCTTCGCCGATGGCGCCCAGCAAGGCGATTTCACGGCTCGATTGCCAGGGAAAATAGCCGCCCGTCAGCCAGTGCAGGAAGGCTTCGAAGGTACGCGTGAGGGAAAAACGGTCGCCACCCTGATCGATGCGCACGGCCAGCTGCTCGCCATAGGCAAAGGTTTTCGTCTGCTGCAGCTGGACTTCGTCGAAATAGCTGTCGAGGGCAATCTGCGGCAAACCGTAGGAGGTGCGCAGCAGGCGCTCGAACAGGGGCTGGAAGCCGGCAATGCCCTTGTGCGCGTCACCGCGGCGCCACTCGGCGCGCTGCGCGCCGTCGCCCATTTCTATGCGCGAGGGCAAGGGATACACGAGCAGCGGACGCTGTTCGTCTTCATGGCTGCGGCGGTACTCGATGGCCCGCGTGACAAGCGCATCGACGCCTTCCAGGCTTTGCCGATTCGGCGTGAAGACCACCACCAGCTTTTTCGGCAGCAAGGTGGTGCAGATGCCGGCACTGTCTGTGCGGCCCGTGCGCGAATCGACAAGTACATAGCGGAAATGCTGCGCCAGGGTATCGGCGAAGCAGCGAAACAGGGCCGGGCAAGTGTCGAACAACTGGTCCCAGCGCATCTGCGCCAGGCGCTCGCTGTAGCTGGCATCGAAACGCCCCGCGCGCATCAGGTACAGCGGGCTGCCCTGGTCGACGCGCACCACGTATTGCTGCCAGTCGATGGCGTCGAGCACGCGCTGGGCCAGCGCCGCATCCTCGCGCCCCGCTCCCGGCCCGCCGGCGCGCGCGCCCGCCGTTTGCAGGCTGATGCGCTCGAGCTGCTGGCGGCAGGCCTCGAAGAACTCGAGCACGCCCGGTCGCTCTTCGTGCTGCTCGAAATAATGGTGCAGGCCCGGCGCCTCCATGTCCCAGTCCAGCATCAGCACGGGCACGCTGGCGTTTTCGCGCCGCGCCAGCAGGACGGCGATATTCGACAGCGCCATGGTGCGGCCGGTACCGCCCTTGTAGGAATAGAAGGTGACGACTTCGCCAGGGGCGCTCAAAGGTGGCAGGGAGAGGCGTTGGCATTCCATGACGGGACCTTTACGTGATTAACGTGGAAAGTGGGGCGGCGGAATGGCGCGCCATTCCGGCGGGATAGCGGGTAACACGAAACGGCTGCAATCGTGGCCGGGCGGTGTCGACCGCTTGAGCAAGTGGTAATGCGTGGCAATACGCTGCACGATGCGTTCGATATCGGGCAGGTATTGCGGATTCGACTTCAGGTCGCCGCTGGCCAGCGTATAGCCGGAGAAATCGACGTACAGGCCCGACTCCGTGATTTGCGGCGGCAAGCCGTCCGGATGGCGCGTCATGATGATGGGGATGATCAGGTGGCTGGGCAGTTCATACCAGGCGCGCCGCTCCTGCTCGATGAGCTGCATGGCGGCAAATTCACGCCGCGTATAGCCGTGCGCCTCATATTTGGGCGTGTACAGCACGATCATGCAGACGCTCTGGCACATGGCGCGCGCCACGCGCAGGTCGATATCGTCGCCGCCACCCAGTTGCTCGCTGTCGATGAACAGCACTTCCTCGCGGTCGAGGTGCGGCTCCAGATAGCAAGCCAGCGCCTCGATGAGATCATTCTTGAACTTGTTCATGAACGCATATTGGCCGTGTGCATAGCTCAAGAAACAGCCGTAGCGGATCTCCATGGCATCCCCCTGTTCCCCGTGCGGCCCTGCCATCGCCGCGCCTTGATCCTGCAAGGCATGCGCTCACTGTAGACCGCCCGGCAACAGCCCTGTTTGCGCTGGCGCAAAGATGTGTCTGGCGTCCTGGAACTCTCAGAACAAGCCAGAAACTGGCGCGATCACGCTTAGTTCTGGCATGCCAGGCGCGCAGGCAAGCGCTGGGCAAGAAACGCTAGTGGCTTGATAACAAAGGGAAATACGCCGGCGCACGCGTGGCGCCGGCAAACAGGACTTAAGCGCCCTTGGCGGGCAGGTTGCGGAAAAACTCCACCACTTCGGCGACATCGCGCGTGCGCTTGAACGGCGGCAGACTTTGCCAGATGCGCTTGCCGTACGGCTTGGAAATGAGGCGCGGATCGCAGATCATCAGCACGCCGCGGTCACCCTCGTCACGAATCAGCCGGCCTGCGCCCTGCTTCAGGTTGATGATGGCTTCCGGCAGAGAATGGTGCATGAAGCCGTTCTTGCCCTGCTTTTCCATCACTTCGATGCGCGCCGCCAGCACCGGGGCGTCGGGCGGCGCGAACGGCAGCTTGTCGATGATCACCAGAGAAAGCGCATCGCCGCGCACGTCGACGCCTTCCCAGAAGCTCTGGCTACCGATCAGCACGCCATTTCCTGCGGCGCGGAACTGATCGAGCAATTCCGTGCGGCCCTTGTCGCCTTGTACGAACAGGGGAAAGTTCAGGCCCCGCTGCTTGAATTCGTCGGCCAGGCGCTCGGCCGCGCGCTTGACGGCTCGCAAGGTGGTGCACAGGAAGAAGGTGCGCCCGCCCGCCGCCTCGATGATGGGCAAGGCGCAGTCGATGACGGCATCCGTATAGCCGAGCGAATTCGGTTGCGGCAGGTTTTGCGGCACGAACAGCAAGCCTTGCTGGCCATAGTCGAACGGGCTCGGCCAGGTGTGCGAGGGTTCGCCCGTCAAGCCCATCTGTTCAGAAAAATGCTTGAAGTCATTCTTCACGGCCAGGGTGGCGGACGTGAAAATCCAGCTGCGCGGCGTGCCTTCGCGCTGGTTGTTGAAAATCGGTGCAATCGACAATGGCGTTTTATGCAACTGCAAGGAGCTGGAAAACGCTTCCACCCAGAACACGGCTTCTTCACCGGCCGCCACTTTCGCCTTCGGATCGAACTTCCAGCCGCTCAACTGCTGCGCCAGCTCGACGCCGCGCACGCGGCACTGCTCCAGGGTTTCCGCCCGTTCCGCCTGGGTTTCCAGCACCGCCACCATGCCGTCAAGCTCATCTTTGAGGGTGTCGAGCGCGGGAAAAAAATCACTCGACGGGGCGATTTGCGGCAGGGACAGGCGCACGATATCCTGCGAGAACGTCAGGCGCAGGTCGCGCGCCGCCTTTTCCACCACCGTGACGGTTTTTGCCCAGTCGATGCCGCGCGCATGCGCCAGGCCTTCGGCCAGCACGTCGCGGCACAGCTCCAGGATTTGCGAGGTGGACACCGTATTACCAAAGAACAAAGTGGCCGTATCGGGCAACTGGTGTGCCTCATCGAAGATGATGGTGTTGGCCGAAGGCAGCAATTCGGCCACCCCCGTGTCCTTCAGGGCCACGTCGGCAAAGAACAAATGGTGGTTGACCACCACCACGTCGGCTTGCTGGGCTTCCTTGCGGGCCTTCATGACGAAACAATCCTGGTAATACTGGCACTCGGCGCCCATGCAGGTGTCGCGTGTGGATGTCACCAGGTTCCAGATCATGGCGTTTTCCGGCACCTTGGCCAGCTCCGCCTTGTCGCCCGAACTGGTCATCTTGATGAAGCGCGAAATTTCGCGCAAATGCCCCACGTCGTCGCGCGAGGTCATGCGCCCGTTCTGCAGGGTGCGTTCCAGGTGATAGTGACAGACGTAGTTCGAGCGGCCCTTCAGCAAGGCGACGGAGACGGGCGCCTGCAACGCCGCGCGCACGGTGGGGATATCGCGCAGGAACAATTGATCCTGCAAGTTCTTCGTGCCGGTGGACACAATGGTCTTGCCGCCCCACATCAGGGCCGGCACGAGGTAGGCGAAGGTTTTACCCGTGCCCGTGCCCGCCTCGGCGATCAGGGTGGTCTGGCTGTCGATGGCATGCGCGATGGCCTTGGCCATTTCCGTTTGCGAACGGCGCGGCTTGTAGCTGCCCACGGCGGGACCGAGCGGGCCGCCGGCGCCAAACAGGCGCTCGATGTCGGCATCGTGCTTGCCAGGCGCGGCCTGCGGTTCGGTTGACAGACTGGATTGCAAATCGGCAGGCTGGCCATCTGGGCTTGCGGGCAATAAATTGTGATCGGTCAAAATATACTTAGGTGAAGGCGGGACTGGACGCTACTGGCGCCCCTCAGGCGGGAACATCGGGCACCAACTGCATTTTCAGCAAGGTGATGTGATCCTTCAATTGCAATTTGCGCTTTTTCAGGCGGCGCAGTTGCAGCTCGTCATGGTGACCATCAAGTATCAGCAACTCGATGACGGCATCGAGGTCACGGTGTTCCACGTTAAGTTCAATCAGGCGCCGCTCTATATGCTGTGCATCGCTCATGTGTTGCGTTCCAGGCAGTGTTGGTAACAGTGTTGTTAAACCGGCGCGCGCAGCGTACGCAGGCAGCCATCGACGCCGGCATCACCGGCAAGTGCGTAGTTTAACCTGCCGCGCGCCTTACGGCACGCCATTTCCCGCATGCCCCCCCTTGCACGGCGGCCTTAATTGACCGGCGGCACAGGCACAGCAACGGCCGGCGTGCTGGCCGCGCCCGCTGCCGCAGCCTTGGCCTGCGCTTCGGCCTGGCGCTCGGCCAGGCGTTGCGCCACTCTTTTCTGGCGCGCCACGGCGTCAGCCTGCTTGCGCGCATAGTCTGCCTCGCGGGCGGCGCGGCGCGGCGCGGCGGCAGCGTCGGCGGCAGCCTGCTTCGCCACCTTCGCCGCTTGCTCGGCGTCGCGCTCGGCAATGCTCTTGCCTTCCGGCTTGGGCGGCGCCGGCTCGGGCGCGACGACCTTCACGGGCTTGGGTATGGCCGCAGCCCGCTGCTCGGCGTCGAGGCGCGCACTTTCCTGCGTCCTGGCCAGGTCGATATCGCGCAGGCGCACGGACTCGGCGCGCTTGAAGTAGTTCGCTTCCGCTTCGACGGCGCGCAGGCGCACCAGGATCAGGCGACGCTTTTCCTTGGCCTGGTCCAGGCAGTTATTCACGAAGAACTTGTTGTAGCACTCCAGTTCGCGCACGGCAAACTCATTTTCCGCCGCCTCGCGCTCGCTGGCGGACTGCTTCAGCTTGGCGTCCGCCTCTTCCACCGACAGGGTCGCGGCCAACTGCGGGGCACCAACCTCATCCAATGCCGCAGCACCCTGGTGCGCGCAGGCAGACAAGGCCAGGACCAGGCCCAGCGCCGCACCCAGCTTGTATAGTGTATTTGCCATCATATTCATTATTTCTGCCTCAAACGATCGCGTCGGCCGCGCCGCGCTGTTCTTTTTCCATGTATTCGCGCGATTGCATCTCGATGATACGCGAAACGGTGCGGTGAAACTCGTTGGCCAGCATGCCGTTCGTGTACAGCTGCTCGGGCGCCACTTCGGCCGACATGATCAGCTTGACCTGTTGATCATAAAACACGTCGATCAGCCAGGTGAAGCGGCGCGCTTCGGACGACTGCGCCGCCGACATGGCCGGTATGCCGGACAATACCACCGTATGGAAGCGGCTGGCGATTTCCAGGTAATCATTTTGCGAACGGGGGCCGCCGCACAGGGTGGCGAAATCGAACCAGATAATGCCGCCGGCGCGGCGCAGGCAATGGATTTCGCGGCTCTCGATGCGGATGCGCGCGTCTTCGTCCGCCGTCTCGGCGATGCGCGTGTAAGCGTCGCGCAGGGCCTTGTCGGTGGACGCGCCCAGCGGGGTATAGTAACTTTCCACCTGCTCCAGCGCGCGGCCGCGGTAATCGACGCCCGCATCGACATTCATCACGTCGAGCTTGTCCTTGAGTAGCGCAATGGTCGGCAGCATGCGGTCGCGGTGCAGGCCGTCCGGATACAGCAGGTCCGGATCGTAATTCGAGGTCATGATGAAGGACACGCCATTGGCGAACAGGGCCGACAGCAGGTTGTACAGGATCATCGCGTCGGCGATGTCGGAGACGTGGAATTCATCGAAGCAGATCAAACGGTATTTCTTGGCGATGCGCTTGGCCACCTCATCCAACGGGTCGGCCACGCCTTTCAATTCATCGAGCTGCTGGTGCACGCCGCGCATGAATTCATGAAAGTGCAATCGCGTCTTGCGCACCAGGGGCACGACCGAGTAAAAACTGTCCATCAGGAACGATTTACCGCGCCCCACCCCGCCCCACATGTACACGCCTTTCGGCACGGCAGGACGGTTCAGCAGGCGCTTGAAGGTGCTCGAGCGCTGGCCCTTGTAGGCCACCCACTCGTCATAGCACAGTTGCAGGCGGTCGACCGCGCGCCGCTGGGCGGCATCGGCCTTGAAATCGCGCTTCTGCAACGCGTGCTGGTAAAACTCTTCTACGTTCATGGGATTCGCTTTAACGCACAGGGGCGCCGGCGGAAAAAATCCGCGAGCGCCCCTGTAGGAGTAACTACAATTAAAAGTTCAACGTGCGCTTGTCAACCGCCAGTGCCGCTTCCTTGGTCGCTTCCGACAAGGATGGATGCGCGTGACAGATGCGCGCGATGTCTTCGGCCGAGGCCTTGAATTCCATCGCCACGACGGCTTCGGAAATCAGTTCGGAGGCCATCGGGCCGACGATGTGCACGCCGAGGATTTCATCGGTGGTCGCATCGGCCAGGAATTTCACCATGCCCGAAGTGTCGCCCAGCGCGCGCGCACGGCCGTTGGCCATGAACGGGAAGGTGCCTGCCTTGTAGGCGATGCCTTCGGCCTTCAGGGTTTGCTCGGTCTTGCCGACCCACGCGATTTCCGGCGAGGTGTAAATCACCCAGGGAATCGTGTTGAAGTTGGTATGACCGTGCTGGCCGGCGATACGCTCGGCCACGGCAACGCCTTCTTCCTCCGCCTTGTGCGCCAGCATCGGGCCGCGCACGACGTCGCCTACTGCCCACACGTTCGGCAAGTTGGTCTTGCAGTCGCCGTCGACGGCGATGAAGCCGCGTTCGTCGAGTTGCAGGCCGACTTTGTCAAAACCCAGGCCATTCGTGTTCGGCGTACGGCCGATCGAAATGATCAGTTTGTCGAACACGGCTTTTTGCGCTTCGCCCTTGGCGTCCACGAATTCCACGGTGACGTCTTTCTTGCCTGGCGTAATTGCGCCGATCTTGCAACCGAGGTTGATCTTCAAGCCTTGCTTGATGAACAGCTTCGACGCTTCCTTGGCGATCTGCTCGTCGACGGCGCCCAGGAAGACCGGCAGGCCTTCCAGCACGGTGACGTCGGAACCCAGGCGGCGCCAGACGCTGCCCATTTCCAGACCGATCACACCGGCACCGATGACGCCCAGCTTGGCTGGAACGGCGTCGATGGCCAGTGCGCCCGTGTTCGACAGGATCAGTTTCTCGTCGAATGGTGCGCCCGGCAGTTCGCGTGCGTTCGAGCCCGTGGCGATGACCACGTGCTTGGCGCTCAATGTTTCGTTGGCTTCGCCCGTCACGCTGATCTCATACGTGCCAGCGGTGGCGGCAGCGAAAGCGGCGCGGCCGTGGAAGAAGGCGATCTTGTTCTTCTTGAACAGGTACAGGATGCCGTCGTTGTTTTGCTTGACGACCGTGTCTTTGCGCTTGAGCATCTGGCCCAGGTTCAGCTTCAGGCCGGCGACATCGATGCCGTGCTCGGCGAAGCTGTGGCCAGCGTGTTCGAAATGCTCGGACGATTGCAGCAGCGCTTTCGACGGGATGCAGCCGACGTTGGTGCAGGTACCGCCAGGAGCGGCGCCGCCCTTGGCGTTCGACCACTCGTCGACGCAGGCGACGGAAAAGCCCAGCTGGGCTGCGCGGATGGCGGCGATGTAGCCGCCAGGGCCCGCACCGATGACAACTACGTCAAATTGTTTAGTACTCATGTTTTGTTATTCCAATCTCTTCGTCTGGTACGAAAATCCACAATAAAAGGTAAATCACCACGCCGAAGCCGAAGGTCAATGTAAACAGGACGAAGACGAGGCGCCAGATCCACGCTTCCATGCCGGAAGCGCGGCCCAGGCCACCGCAGACGCCACCGAGCCAGCGGTCGTTGCGCGAGCGGCGCAGGCGGTTGAATTCCTGCACCAGGTCGTTCGCCGGACCGGAGTCCGATGGACTGTCCGGTTTGTCCAGGTTGATATTGCTCAGGAGCTTGGCTTTCGCTTGCGCGAATTCCGCGTCGCTCAGGGCGCCCGCCAGGTGCAACTCGTGCAGACGCTTGATTTCTTCAGAGACGTTCATAGGAATCCTCTTTCATTGAGATCAGCCAGCTGCGTCTTCTGGCAAGGGTTATCAACTACATTGCCCCGGCGGCGACGTCGGGGGTCTACAGTGCTTACAGGTCCAGCAGCAGGCGTGCAGGATCTTCCAGCGCTTCTTTCATCGCCACCAGGCCCAGGACGGCTTCGCGGCCGTCGATGATGCGGTGGTCGTAAGACATGGCCAGGTAGTTCATCGGACGCACCACGATCTGGCCGTTTTCGACAACGGCGCGGTCCTTGGTCGCATGCACGCCCAGGATGGCCGATTGTGGCGGGTTGATGATCGGGGTCGACAGCATGGAGCCGAAGGTGCCGCCGTTCGAGATCGAGAACGTACCGCCCGTCAGGTCGTCCAGGGTCAGCTTGCCTTCCTTGGCTTTCGCGCCGAATTCACCGATTTTTTTCTCGATGTCGGCGATCGACAGCTGGTCCGCGTTGCGGATGATAGGCACCACCAGGCCGCGTGGCGAACCGACAGCGATGCCGATGTCGAAGTAGCCGTGGTAGACGATGTCATTGCCGTCAACGGAGGCATTGATGATCGGGTATTTTTTCAGCGCGGCGACGGCGGCCTTGACGAAGAAGGACATGAAGCCTAGCTTGACGCCGTGCTCTTTCTCGAACTTGTCCTTGTACTTGTTGCGCAGGTCGATGACCGGCTGCATGTTCACTTCATTGAACGTGGTCAGGATGGCGTTCGTCGATTGCGATTGCAGCAGACGCTCGGCGATACGCGCGCGCAGGCGGCTCATCGGCACGCGCTCTTCCGGACGGTCGCCCAGGCGCGCGGCCAACGGCGTCGCAACTTGCTGCAGCGCTGGCTTGGCAGCGGCTGGCGCCGGTGGCGCGACAGCTGGCTTGGCGGAAGCGGCCAGGGCGTCGCCCTTGGTCACGCGGCCATCTTTGCCGGAACCGGCGACGTCGCCAGCGGACAGGCCTTTTTCGGACAGGATCTTGGCAGCGGCAGGCATGGCGACATCGCCTTTGGTCGCAGCGGCTGGCGCCGAAGCGGTCGATGCGTCCTGGGCTGCGGCAGCCAGGGCTGGCGCAGGAATAGCCGACACTTCCATCGGGCTAACCTTGGCCGAGCCGTCGGTATCGATGATGGCGATGACTTCGCCGGCGACGACGATGGCGCCGTCGGCCTTGATGATCTGCACGATCACGCCAGCGACTGGTGCCGGCAGTTCCAGCACCACTTTATCGGTTTCGATATCGATCATGTTTTCGTCGCGCGCGACTGGTTCGCCGACTTTCTTGTGCCATGCCAGCAAGGTCGCTTCTGCAACCGATTCCGACAACTGGGGAACTTTGACTTCGATTTGTGCCATGTAAAACTCCGTTTATTTTGTTATTGCGGCACCGCCCCTGCGTAGCAAGGGCGGCGCTCCGTCATGATGTATGCGAGCTCCTGCCACTTACTTGGTCAGGATAAAACCCTTCAGCTTCGAGAATGCCGTTTCCAGCAGATCTTTTTGCTGGGCGTAGTGCTTGTCATAGTAACCGACAGCAGGCGACGCCGAAGCAGGACGGCCGGCGTAAGCCAGACGCTGACCCGATTCCAGGCCTTCGAAGATGTTGTGCTGGATCTGGAACCAGGCGCCCTGGTTTTGCGGCTCGTCCTGCGCCCATACGACTTCGACCAGGTTCGGGAACTTCTTCAGTTCAGCAGCGAACGACTTGTGCGGGAACGGATACAGCTGTTCCAGGCGCACGATGGCCGTGTCGGTCTGGCCGCGGGTCTTGCGTGCGTTGACCAGGTCGTAATACACCTTGCCCGAGCAGGCGACCACGCGCTTGACTTTCTTGGCGTCGATTTTGTCGTCGACTTCGCCGATGACGGTCTGGAAACCGCCCTTGGCCAGGTCGGTCAGCGGCGAACCGGCATCCTTGTTGCGCAACAGCGACTTCGGCGTCAGGATGACCAGCGGCTTGCGGAACTGGCGCACCATCTGGCGGCGCAGCAAATGGAAGATTTGCGAAGCCGTCGTCGGCTGCGCCACTTGCATGTTGTTGTCTGCGCACAGCTGCAGGAAACGCTCAGGACGCGCGGACGAGTGCTCAGGACCCTGGCCTTCGTAGCCGTGCGGCAGCATCATGACCAGGCCCGAAGCGCGGCCCCACTTCACTTCGCCGGAGCTGATGAATTGGTCGATCACCACTTGCGCGCCGTTGGCGAAGTCGCCGAACTGGGCTTCCCAGATCGTCAGGGTGTTCGGTTCAGCGGTCGAGTAGCCGTATTCGAAGGCCAGTACGGCTTCTTCGGACAGCACCGAGTCGATGACGGTGAACGGCGCCTGGTTGTCCGATACGTTTTGCAGCGGAATGTAGGTACCTGCATCCCAACGCTCGCGGTTCTGGTCATGCAGCACGGCGTGGCGGTGCACAAAGGTACCGCGGCCGGCGTCCTGGCCCGTCAGGCGGATGGCGTAGCCGGACGATACCAGCGAGGCGTAGGCCAGGTGTTCGCCCATGCCCCAGTCCAGATTCATTTCGCCACGACCCATGGTGCCACGGTCGCCCAGTACTTTTTCAACCAGCGAGTGGACCTTGAAGTCTTCCGGCACAGTGGTGATGCGGGTGGCCAGGCGTTTCAGTTCCGTCATCGGCACGGCGGTGTCGGCCGAATCGGTCCATTTCTTGTTCAGGAACGGCAGCCAGTCGACGGCGTACTTGTTCTTGAAGTTCGAGATGACCGGATCGACGGTATGCTTGCCGGCGTCCATGGCGTCGCGGAAAGCGGCCACCATCTTGTCGCCGCCATCGGCAGGGATCACGCCTTGCGCTGCCAGCTTGTCCGCGTACAGCTTGCGGGTGCCTGGATGCTGACCGATCTTCTTGTACATCAGTGGCTGCGTCAGTGCCGGGGTATCTTGCTCGTTGTGGCCCAGCTTGCGGTAGCAGATGATGTCGAGGACGATGTCCTTCTTGAATTCCATGCGGTAGTCGAGCGCAATCTGCGTCGCCAGCACCACGGCTTCCGGATCATCGGCATTGATGTGCAGGACCGGTGCTTCGATCATCTTGACGACGTCCGAGCAGTACAGGGTCGAGCGTGCATCGCGCGGGTCCGAGGTGGTGAAACCGATCTGGTTGTTGATCACGATATGCACCGTGCCGCCCGTGTGGTAGCCACGGGTTTGCGCCAGATTCAGCGTTTCCATGACCACGCCCTGGCCGGCGAAAGCGGCATCGCCGTGCACCAGGATAGGCAGCACTTGCGCGCCCTGCGCGTCGCCGCGGCGATCCATGCGGGCCTTGACGGAACCTTCGACCACAGGGTTGACGATTTCCAGGTGCGACGGGTTGAACGCCAGCGACAGGTGGACCGGGCCGCCTGCGGTGGAGATGTCCGACGAGAAGCCTTGATGGTACTTCACGTCGCCGGCAGGCAGGTCGTCGCCATGCTTGCCTTCGAATTCTTCGAACAGTTCCTGTGGCGCTTTGCCCAGGGTGTTCACCAGTACGTTCAGGCGGCCGCGGTGGGCCATGCCGATGACGATTTCCTGCACGCCTTTTTCGCCGGCGCGCTGGATGGTTTCATCCATCGAGGCGATGAAGGTTTCGCCGCCTTCCAGGGAGAAGCGCTTCTGGCCCACGTAACGGGTGTGCAGATAGCGTTCCAGGCCTTCAGCCGCGGTCAGGCGGTCGAGGATGTGGATTTTTTTCTCTGGGGTGAAATTCGGGGTGGAGCGGATCGATTCCAGCTTCTCTTGCAACCAGCGCTTTTCGGCCGGATCGGAGATGTACATGAATTCGGCGCCGATCGAACGCGTGTAGGTGTCGCGCAGATAGTTCAGCAGATCGCGCAGGGTGGCGGTCTCGGGGCCAAAATAGGTATTGCTGATGTTGAACACGGTATCCATGTCCGCGTCGGTGAAACCGTAGAAGCTCGGCTCGAGCTCAGGGATCATCGGACGTTCCTGGCGTTGCAGCGGATCCAGATTGGCCCAGTGCGAACCGAGGTAGCGATAAGCGGCGATCAGTTGCGTAGCAGCAACACGTTTACGACCCATTTCAGCATCGAAGGAAGCGGTCACTGTGCGGATCGGACCTGCTTTTGCGCGCTCGGCGAACGAGGCGACGACGGAGGCATGCGCCACGTCAGGCTTGTTGCTGCCATCGACGGCAGGCACGTGCTGCATCGCGTCGAAATAGGAGCGCCAGTTATCGGGTACCGAGCCTGGGTTGTTCAGATACGCTTCGTACAGGTCTTCCACGTACGGAGCGTTCCCACCAAACAGGTAGGAATTGGTCGTTAATTGCTGCATATATTGCTCACCTTTCTTCGCGTTTCGCGAGGAATTAGCGGGTTAATCTAACCTTCCGCGACACGGCCTGACCGGTTAGCGGATTGCACATCAAGTTGTGGGGAAGGGCTTTTTTATTGCACCAGCATTCTGCATAGCGTCATTTAGAATAGCACGCGGTATTGTAACGCAACAACGGCTAGTTGAATTTTATTTGGCAAGCAAATGTAAGCTGTGTCCTTGATTTTCCCGGGCTTGCCAGCCTGTTACTGTTGCGCTTACGGCATTTCCCTACCCACGCTGGCGTGCCGCTTGCGTCCAACTGGTCTGCCAGACAACGGTGCCCTGATGGCCGCCAGCCAATCGGGATCACCGGCAAACCAATCGACCAGGAAGTCGAGCATGGTGCGCAGCAGGGGCGACATATGCTGGCGCGACGTATAGATGCCGTAGATGCCCATATCTTGCGGCAAGTAAGCAGGCAGGAGTTCCACCAGCTGCCCGCTGGCGATCAGCGGCGCGGCCGAATAGCGCGGCTGCATGGCGATGCCCGCCCCCGCCACCGTGGCCACCAGCAGGACCAGCGATTCATTCGCCGACAGGCGGCCGCTGACGGGGACAGTGAGCGCTCCCCCATCGTGCGTGAACTGCCACAGGCTTTTGCCGAAATACGTATAGGTCAGGCAGTTATGCAGGGCCAGGTCCTCTGCACGGCGCGGCGTGCCATGCACCGCCAGGTACGATGGTGCAGCGCACACCACCGACGCGCAACTGGCCAGCTGGCGCGCGATCAGGTTCGGTTCGAGCGCGTTCGTGATGCGGATCGCCAGGTCGATGCGCTGCTCCACCAGGTTGACGGCGCGATTCTCCATCTGCAGGTCGACGGCGGCGCGCGGGTAGCGTCGCAGGTAAGCGGTCACTGCGCCAGCGAGCGCCGTCTGTGCCAGCGATTGCGAGCAGCTAATGCGCAGCAAGCCGTGCGGCGTATCAATTCCCTCGGGCGAGGCGACGGCCATGGCGCCAGCCACTTCCAGCATCTGGCGGCAGCGCGCCAGCGTGGCCTCGCCCGCATCCGTCAGGCTCAGGCGGCGCGTGGTGCGATGCAGCAGACGCGCCCCCGCCCACTGCTCCATCTCGGCCAGGTAACGCGTCACCATGGCGCGCGACATATCGAGCGCCTCGCTGGCGGCCACCATGCTGCCGCGCTCGGCGATGGCGACAAATACCTGTGCGGCGGTGATGCGGTCCATCTGCTGCCCTCCATTCATTGTTCGGTGCCTGCGACCAAGTATGGCAATCTACCCTATTTTTCGCGCCCAGTCGCCTGGCCTTACGCAGGCAGCGGCCTTACAGCGCAGCCAGGAAATGCTGATACTCTTGCGCGCTGCGCGCCAGCCGGTCCGCATAGCCCGCTTCCTTCGGCCCGTCTTCCGCGCCATAGAAGGCAAAAAAGCGGCAGTTGTCGGCGCCGACATAGGCCAGGGTGACATCAAACGGCGCCAGCAGCTGCGCCAGGGTGACGTTCCACTTGCCTTGCGGCGTGAAGTCCTCCTGGCGGATGCCGGCCGTGACGGCCAGCGCCACCTTGCGACCCTGGAAGGCATCGCCGCCCGTGCCGTAAGCCCATCCATACGCCAGCACTTCGTCGAGCCACTGCTTCATCAAGGGCGGACAGTTAAACCAGTACACGGGGAACTGCAAGATCACATTGGCGTGCGCCTCCACCAGCGCCTGTTCGCACGCGACATCGATGTTTCCATCCGGATAAGCCTGCTGCACATTGTGGATGGTGTAGCGGTCGGGATACTGCGCCAGCTCCTGCAGCCAGCGCTTGTTGGCCACCGAGGTGGCGATGGAGGGATGGAAGACAATAACGAGGGTTTTCTTCATGCTGCTTTCCTGAGTATGGGATGGATGCACCGGGCCCGCATTCGCCGAAAAACAGGCAAACCGATACCCTGCCCGAAGCGCGTGATGGCGTCTCCAAAGCCAGAAACAGCATAGCCATAGCGAGTACTTTTCACAAGTACGCACATTAACTACACGTACCATACAAAAAGTAAGCTACTAAACCATAGAAAGCCCTTGCCAGGCGCATCCGTATCAACTTGGCTGGTGCTGCTCGCCCCACTCGCACAAGGTATGCAGCACGGGGATCAGCGAGGCGCCCTTGCTTGAGAGGAAATACTCAACCTTGGGCGGCACTTGCGGATATTCCTTGCGGAGGATCAACGCGTCGGCTTCCAGCTCCTTCAGGACGACGCTGAGGGTCTTGAAGGCGATGCCGCCGAGATGCCGCTTGAGTTCGTTATGCCGCAGCACCTTGTTTTCCGCCAGCGCATACAGGATCAGCATCTTGTATTTGCCGCCGATCAACGACAGGGTGTAGCCAAAGCCCGTATCGTTCAGGGCCACGCCGCTGGGCGCGCATGTTTCTTCGTTCATCGCGTTGTGCTTCCTGTTGATCCAGGGCCCGAGCATAACAGCCGGGCATAAAAAACGGGCCGAAGCCCGTTTTTTGCTTGCTTGATACCGCCGTGGATTAACGCTTGTCCAGTGGCAGTACTTCGCGCGTGGTCGAACCGACGAACAGCTGGCGCGGACGGCCGATTTTTTGCTCTGGGTCGGCGATCATTTCATTCCACTGGGCGATCCAGCCGATCGTACGGGCCATAGCGAAGATACCGGTGAACAGCGACACAGGGATGCCCAGCGCCGATTGCACGATGCCCGAGTAGAAGTCGACGTTCGGGTACAGCTTGCGCGAAACGAAATAATCGTCGTTGAGTGCAATCTTTTCCAGTTCCATCGCCAGCTTGAACAGCGGGTCGTCTTGCAGACCCAGTTCTTGCAGCACTTCGTAGCAGGTTTCACGCATCAGCTTGGCGCGTGGATCGAAGTTCTTGTACACGCGGTGGCCAAAGCCCATCAGCTTGACGCCAGAGTTCTTGTCCTTGACTTGCTCGATGAAGGCAGGGATGTTCTCGACGGTGCCGATTTCCTTCAGCATGTTGAGTGCCGCTTCGTTGGCGCCGCCGTGGGCAGGGCCCCACAGGCAGGCGATACCGGCAGCGATACAGGCGAACGGGTTGGCGCCCGACGAACCGGCCAGACGGACGGTCGATGTCGATGCGTTTTGCTCGTGGTCCGCGTGCAGGATCAGGATGCGGTCCAGGGCGCGCACCAGCACGTCGTTGACCTTGTACTCTTCGCACGGATTGGCAAACATCATGTGCATGAAGTTGGCGCTGTACGACAGGTCGTTGCGTGGGTACACGAACGGCTGGCCGACCGAGTACTTGTAGGTCATGGCGACCAGGGTTGGCATCTTGGCGATCAGGCGGATGGCCGACACTTCGCGGTGACGCGGGTCGTTGATGTCCAGCGAATCATGGTAGAACGATGCCAGCGCACCGACGGTGCCCACCAGGACCGACATCGGATGCGCGTCGCGGCGGAAGCCACGGAAGAAGAATTGCATCTGTTCGTGCACCATCGTGTGCTTGGTGACGGTGTCGACGAACTTGGTTTTCTGCGCCGCGTTCGGCAGTTCGCCGTTCAGCAGCAGGTAGCACGATTCCATAAAGTCGGCGTTGACGGCCAACTGTTCAATCGGGTAACCACGGTACAGCAGCTCGCCCTTGTCGCCGTCGATATAGGTGATCGACGAGTTGCAGGCGGCCGTCGACATAAAGCCTGGGTCGTAGGTGAACTTGCCGCTACCGGCGTACAGTTTGCGGATGTCAATGACGTCCGGACCAACCGTGCCTTTGTAGATTGGAAATTCAAGCGATGGGCTGCCATCGGAGAACGACAGGGTAGCTTTTGTGTCAGAGATATTCATGGGCTCTTCCTTCTCGGGAGTGAGTCGAAATTAAAATCAAAAATTCTGGCTGCAATTCGCACCGCAATTCGGCAGTGCTACAGCGCGCCACTCGCACCGTTTGCAATATATCGCCCAGGCGTCTAGGCAATGCGCAGTCGTTGCAGCAGTGCGCGCACATGCGGCAGATCGACTTCGCCTTCCGGCTCTTTACGGGCCAGTACCAGATCCATTAACGCATTGTCCGATAAATCCAGCAAACGCGTCAGCGCGTCAACTTCTTCATCGGTCAATTCGGTTTCATACGCATCGAGAAAACGGGTCAGGATAATGTCGTTTTCCAGCAGGCCACGGCGTGAACGCCAGCGCAGGCGGGCGCGGTTGGCCGGGTCGGCCTGATGCGAGGACAAAATTGATTCTGTCATTTGGTTTACCACTTTACGTGTGCCTTGCGGCACGCTGCTGCTTTGCAGGCGCCGCCTGCAGGCAAGAGAGGATACCCTCTTCCAGCAAACGGCGCCCGGCGGACGCGATCAGGAGAATCAGATCGCGCGGCGGACCATCAATTCCTTGATCTTGCCGATCGCCTTGTTCGGGTTCAAGCCTTTCGGGCAGACGTCGACGCAGTTCATGATCGAATGGCAGCGGAACAGGCGGTACGGGTCTTCCAGATTGTCCAGACGCGCGCCGGTGGCTTCGTCGCGCGAATCGGCGATGAAGCGGTAGGCTTGCAGCAGGCCGGCCGGACCGACGAATTTGTCCGGATTCCACCAGAACGACGGGCACGACGTGGAGCAGCATGCGCACAGGATGCACTCGTACAGGCCATCGAGTTCTTCGCGCTGTTCCGGCGACTGCAGGCGTTCTTTTTCAGGCGGGATCGAATCGTTGATCAGGAAAGGCTTGATCGAATCGTATTGCTTGAAAAATTGCGTCATGTCGACGATCAAGTCGCGGATGACTGGCAAACCTGGCAACGGACGCAGCACGATAGGCTCCGACAGTTCGTTCAGGTTGGTGGTGCATGCCAGGCCGTTCTTGCCGTTGATGTTCATCGCGTCCGAACCGCACACGCCTTCGCGGCACGAGCGGCGCAGGGCCAGCGAGTCATCCACGTCCGCCTTGATGCGCTGCAGTGCGTCGAGCAGCATCTTGTCGGTGTCTTTCAGTTCGACCGTCAGGTCTTGCATGTACGGCTTGGCATCCTGGTCAGGATCGTAGCGGTAGATTTTGAATTTAAGAGTGCGTGCCATGGTATAGCCTTAGAAAGTACGTGGTTTCGGTTTGAAGGTATCAACCGTCAGCGGCTTGGTCACGACTGGCTTGTATGCCAGTCGGTTGCCTTCCGAATACCACAGAGTGTGCTTCATCCAGTTGTCGTCATCACGTTGCGGATAGTCGTCCTGGGCGTGGGCGCCGCGCGATTCCTTGCGGGCAGCGGCCGAAACGATGGTCGCTTTCGCCGTTTCGATCAGGTTGTCCAGTTCCAGCGCTTCCACGCGGGCCGTGTTGAAGACCATCGATTTATCCTTGAACGAGACGTGCTTGCGGCGCTCGTCAAGCTTCATGATTTCTTCGACGCCCTTGTTCAGCATCTCGTCGGTACGGAACACGCCACAGTACTTCTGCATCGTGGCGCGGATCTCGTTCGCCACGCCCTGCACGGTTTCCGTGCCGGTCGAATTTTCCAGGCGCGCCAGGCGGCCCATGGCAAAGTCGGCAGCATCGGCTGGCAAAGGCTTGTTTTCCTTGGCTTTCAGGCCGCTGTTGACAATGTGGTTGCCGGCCGCGCGGCCGAAGACCACCAGGTCGAGCAGCGAGTTCGTGCCCAGGCGGTTGGCGCCGTGCACCGACACGCAGGCGCATTCGCCGATTGCGTACAGGCCGTTGACGATCTTGGCCGAATTATCCGGACCGGTCGGGGTGACGACCTGGCCGTGGATGTTCGTCGGAATACCGCCCATCTGGTAGTGAATCGTCGGCACGACAGGAATCGGTTCCTTGGTGGCGTCGACGTTGGCGAACTTGTGGCCGATTTCCAGGATCGACGGCAGGCGCTTGGCGATGGTGTCGGCGCCGATATGGCGCAGGTCCAGCATCACGTGGTCCTTGTTCGGACCGCAGCCGCGGCCTTCCTTGATTTCCTGGTCCATCGAACGCGAGACGAAGTCGCGCGGCGCCAGATCCTTCAGGGTAGGCGCATAGCGCTCCATGAAGCGTTCGCCTTCGCTATTGATCAGGATCCCGCCTTCGCCGCGCACGCCTTCGGTGATCAAGACGCCTGCGCCGGCCACGCCGGTCGGGTGGAACTGCCAGAATTCCATGTCTTGCAGCGGCAGGCCCGCGCGTGCTGCCATGCCCATGCCGTCGCCCGTGTTGATGAAGGCATTCGTCGAGGCGGCGAAGATGCGGCCTGCGCCGCCCGTTGCCATCACCGTCGTCTTTGCTTCCAGGATCATGCATTCGCCGGTTTCCATTTCCAGCGCGACAACACCGATCACGTCGCCTTCGGCGTCACGGATCAGGTCGATTGCCATCCATTCGACGAAGAAGTGCGTGCGCGCGCGCACGTTGCGCTGGTACAGCGTGTGCAACAGGGCGTGGCCGGTACGGTCGGCTGCAGCGCAGGCGCGCTGCACCGGCTTTTCGCCGAAGTGGGCCGTGTGCCCGCCGAATGGACGCTGATAGATGGTGCCGTCAGGGTTGCGGTCGAATGGCATGCCGAAGTGTTCCAGTTCGTACACGACTTTCGGTGCTTCGCGGCACATGAATTCGATGGCATCCTGGTCGCCCAGATAGTCGCCACCCTTGACGGTGTCGAACATGTGCCAGAACCAGTTGTCTTCAGCCATGTTGCCGAGCGACGCGCCGATACCGCCCTGCGCCGCAACGGTGTGCGAGCGGGTCGGGAAGACTTTCGACAAGACAGCGACGTTCAGGCCGGCTTCAGCCAGTTGCAACGACGCGCGCATGCCGGAACCGCCGGCGCCAATGATCACCGCATCAAAGCGGCGGGTAGGGATTGCAGATTTATATGCTGCCACGATTACACACTCCAGAGTATCTGTACCGTCCAGCCGGCACAAGCGATCAACCACAGCATGGTGGCAATTTGCAGGGTCAAACGGAGGCCAGCGCTTTTCACGTAGTCCATCCAGATGTCGCGTACGCCGACCCATGCGTGGTAGAACAGCGCCAGGAAAGTCACCAGGCTGAACAATTTAAACCACTGCTGTGCGAACAGACCAGCCCAGCCTTCATAGCTGAAGTTGCTGCCAGTCAAGAAAGAAATCAGCAGGATGGCCACATACGCCACCATGACGATGGCGGTGACGCGTTGCGCCAGCCAATCGCGCAAGCCGTAATGGGCACCGACGACGAGGCGTTTCGGTCCGATATTATTGTCTGCCATGTTTAAAATACTCCAAACAGTTTCAAAGCGACCAAGGCCGTCAACACCAGGCTCACGACCAGTACGGACGTCGCGGTCTTGCGGGCCGAATCTTTTTCGATGGCAACGTGCACATCCATGAACAAATGACGGATGCCGGCGCAGAAGTGGTGCAGGAAGGCCCAGACCAGACCCAGGGTGATCAGCTTGACGAACCAGTGCGAGGCGATGCCCTGGAAGTAGGCGTAGGACATCTCGGAGCGCAGGCTCAGTTCCAGCATGTACAGGATGCATGGCAGCAGGGCGAAAATGATGAAACCGCTGATGCGATGCAGGATCGAGACGATGGCGCCGACAGCCATGCGGTAGTTCGACAATTCGGTAACATGAATGTTACGGAATTGCGGCCGTTCTTTTTTTGGTACTTCTCTTACGGCTTCGGACATAACAAAAACCTCCCCTTTGAATTTCAACTAAATATTGAAGCCGCGATTTTCGCCGATTTTCGCAACCCATACCAATATCTATTGTTACATATAACCAAAATGGTTTTTTACTACAAAATACCGCGCTACTTTCCGTAGTTCACGTAATTTAATTACAGAATCACCGGCAAAGCACGGCCCGCCGGGGCAGGCCATGCTATCGCTGCGCTTTCCGTTGTCTCCGGTGCCCGCCTTGCGGCAGGCATCTTGCAAGCGATGCACGTCAGCCTTGCCGCTTTTCCGGGCACCCGGAGGCACCCGTCCACTTCAGCTGAGTTCATTCTGATAATGATGACGACTGGTCAGGTACAAGCCCCGGCGCAGTTCGACCGGCTTGTCGCCGTAGGTAAACGACACGCGCTCGGAACTGAGCAAGGGCGTGCCGAGGTCGATATTTAACAATTGCGCGGCGCCCGCATCGGCGCACACGGCGCGGATCTGCTCGGACGCGCGTATCATGCGCGTGCCAAATTCCGTTTCAAACAGGCCATACATGGGGCCCTTGTATTCCACCAGGCGCTCGGCCGTCAGGCCCTTGAAGATCAGGCCGGGCAGCCACAGCTCCTCGACGATGGTCGGCACGCCGTCGAAATACTGCACGCGCTTGATGAAGATGACGGCGTCGCCAGACTTCAGGTCCATCAGGCGCGCCACGTCGGCGGGCGCGCGCACGCGTCTGACTTCGATGAACTTGCTTTCAGGATAATGCGGCACGCCTTCGTCCGGCACCAGGCGCAGGAAGCGAAAATGCGCGCGCGCCTCATGGTGGGTGGAAACAAAAGTACCCTTGCCCTGGCGGCGCATGACGAGGTTCTCGGCGGCCAGTTCATCGATGGCCTTGCGCACCGTGCCCTGGCTGACCTTGAAGCGCCCTGCCAGCTCGACTTCGCTGGGAATGAGCTCGCCCGGCTTCCACTCGCCCGATTGCAGGCTCTGCGTAATGAGCGCCTTGATCTGCTGGTACAGGGGACTGAAGGTGGGTGAGGCATTGACTACAGGCGTGGCGACGGGCATCGCCGTAGTGGTATCGCTGCTGGACACCACAGTGACTGGCGTGCTGGCAGCTGCGGCGACGGACGTGGCCGGGGAGCTCGCGGTCGGACTGACCGCCCCGCTTGCAGCAGTGGCATTATTGGTCAGATTGGACGAGGCGGAATTCATAGTCCGACATTTCAACACAAATCACCGCCCGCGTCCAGTAAAACACCTATAGTTATCTGTCTTATATAAGACATAAGATATGATTGACAGATACAGATCAGAGGCCTAAACTGCCCTCGATAAAACTTGTGAGCCAGCGTTTTATGTTGTCGGCCAGCCACTCTGGCCTCGTGCAGCACGAGCGTGACGGCAGCGTACACCAGCAATTCGGTGGCGCCGGCCGGTTTTGGTATCATTATAGTTTTTCCGGATAAGCGTAAGCCCAGCTTCAAGCCCGTTTTCTTTCCCACTTTGGAGATTCATCATGGCTAAAACCCCAATGCGTGTTGCAGTGACCGGCGCCGCCGGCCAGATCGGCTACGCCCTGTTGTTCCGCATCGCCAATGGCGACATGCTCGGCAAAGACCAGCCTGTCATCTTGCAACTGCTTGAAATCCCGGACGAAAAAGCCCAGAAGGCGCTCAAGGGCGTGATGATGGAAATCGACGATTGCGCCTTCCCGCTGCTGACGGAAATGACCGCCCACTCCGATCCGCTGACCGCATTCAAGGATGTCGACGTCGCCGTACTGGTGGGCGCGCGTCCACGCGGCCCGGGTATGGAACGCAAAGATCTGCTGGAAGCTAACGCGCAGATCTTCACGGTACAAGGCAAGGCGCTCGACGCCGTCGCTTCGCGCAATGTCAAAGTTCTGGTGGTCGGCAACCCAGCCAACACCAACGCTTACATCGCCATGAAATCGGCACCGTCGCTGCCGGCGAAAAACTTCACCGCCATGCTGCGCCTGGACCACAACCGCGCGCTGTCGCAAGTCGCGGCTAAGACCGGCACCGCCGTCAAGGACATCGAGAAGCTGACCGTCTGGGGCAACCACTCGCCAACCATGTACGCCGACTACCGTTTCGCCACCGTCAACGGCAAGGCCGTCAAGGACTTGATCAACGACCAGGAATGGAACGCCAACACCTTCCTGCCGACCGTCGGCAAGCGCGGCGCGGCCATCATCGAAGCGCGCGGCCTGTCGTCGGCAGCGTCGGCAGCGAACGCCGCCATCGACCACATCCATGACTGGATGCTGGGCACGGCTGGCAAGTGGACCACCATGGGCGTACCTTCCGATGGCTCGTATGGCATCCCTGAAGGCACCGTGTTCGGCTTCCCGGTCACCACCGACAACGGTGAGTACGCCATCGTTCAAGGTCTGGAAATCGATGCATTCTCGCAAGAGCGCATCAACCTGACCCTGAAAGAACTGACCGAAGAGCGCGAAGGCGTGAAACACCTGCTGGCATAAATCCAGCATTGGCGGCGCGGCCTGCGCGCCGCCCGCCAAGAAGGCCGCCCCGCGAGATTCGCGGCGCGGCTGTTTTATCAAGTAGTTTTTACCTGCAGAAATGCCTTAAGCATGCACCCTTCCGAGGTTTTATTCCAAGGCAAACGCCAGCCGCTGTTGCTCGCCGCTTGCGACCACTACGCCGGCTCTGAAAAGCTGATGCGTAAATCGATTGCTTTGCAACAAGAGCTTGGGCCCCTGTTCGACATCACGTTCGACTGCGAAGACGGCGCCAGCGCCGGCAACGAAGAAACCCACGCCCACATGATCGCCGGCCTGCTGGCCAGCGACGAGAACCAGTTCAACCGGATCGGCGTACGCGTGCACGACGTCGACAGCCCGTTTTTCGCGCGCGACGTGGAAATCATCTGCGCCGCCGCGGCCCGCCTGGCCTACATCGCCGTACCCAAGGTGGGCGGCGTGCAAGATGCCATGCTGGCCATCGACCTGATCAACCTGCACGCGCGCCGCGCCGGCCGCGACAACCTGCCCGTGCATATCCTGATCGAGACGCATGGCGCGCTGCGCGACGCCTACGCCATCGCCGCCCTGCCCCAGGTCGAATGCCTGTCCTTCGGCATCATGGATTTCGTCTCGGCCCATTACGGCGCCATTCCCGCCGCCGCCATGCGCACGCCGGGCCAATTTACGCACCCGCTGGTGGTGCGCGCCAAGCTCGAGGTGGCGGCCGCCTGCCACGCGCACGGCAAGGTTCCGTCGCACAACGTGACGACGGACGTGCGCGATTCGGCCGTGGTGGCGAATGACGCCCAGCGCGCGACGGCCGAGTTCGGTTACACGCGCATGTGGAGCATCCATCCGGACCAGATCAAGCCCATTATCAAGGCCTTTACGCCGCGACTGTCGGAAGTCAACGAAGCCAGCAACATCCTGAATGAGGCGCTGCGCGCCAACTGGGGACCGATTGCGCAAAATGGCCGCTTGCACGACCGCGCCAGCTACCGATATTATTGGACCGTTTTGCAACGCGCCAAACTGGCAGGCCTCGGCTTGCCCGAGGCTGCCGCTGCATTACTCAACGCGCTGCCTACCAGCACCACTGAAAACTGACAGGAATTACACGATGTCCCTCTCCAAATTAGCCATTGCCTGCAGCGTCGCGCTGGGCGCCATGACCCTCACGCTGGCGCCAGCCAGCTTCGCTGCCACGGCCAGCAAAGAGCCGGCAAAAGCCAAGGCTGTGAAGGCCAAGCCGAAGGCCAGGGCCGTCAAGGCCAAGGCAGCCGCCAAGGAAGCGCATCCGCTCGCCATGTCGGTGCTCGACAAGGAAGAAGCCGATGAGCCGAACACCGTTGGCTCGGCCTCCACCGATTTCAATTGTGAACTTGGTAATAAAATTACCATCTACACCAATGCGACTGACGACAAACACATCGCCCTGCGCTGGAAGAAGCGTTTGCACCGCCTGAGCCGCGTTGGCACCACCACCGGCGCCAACCGCTTCGAGAACCGCTTGTACGGTCTGGTCTGGATCGGCATCCCGGCCAAAGGCATGCTGCTCGATTCCAAGCAGGGCCGCCAGTTGGCCAATGAATGCAAGGATGCGGAGCAAGCCAAGTCGGCAGCCTCGGTGGAAGCCCCGCCATCGCTGGGCGTCTTGCCAGTCACCGGCGGCTGATGTGCGTAGCAAGGGCCTCTTCGGGGGCTCAGTCATGTTTTGTAATTTGAATCATCAATAAATAGACGATACCCAACAAGGAGAGGTCATGTCCCGCAACACTCTGAACACGCTCAAGGACTTTAATATTTCGGATAGCAAGAAGGGCAAGCTGTATTCCCTGCCGGCACTGGAAAAAAGCCTGGGCATCAATGTCTCCCGCCTGCCAGTGTCGATACGCATCGTGCTCGAATCGGTATTGCGCAACTGCGACGGCAAAAAAGTCACCGAAGAACACGTCAAGCAATTGGCGAGCTGGGGCCCGACCGCCGAGCGCACCGACGAGATCCCGTTCGTAGTGTCGCGCGTCGTGCTGCAAGACTTCACCGGCGTGCCATTGCTGGCAGACCTGGCAGCGATGCGCAACGTGGCCGCCAAGATGGGCATCAACGCCAAGAAGATCGAACCGCTGGTACCGGTCGACCTGGTGGTCGACCACTCGGTGACCATCGACCACTACCGCGAAAAGAAAGCCCTGGACCTGAACATGAAACTGGAATTCTCGCGTAACAACGAGCGTTACCAGTTCATGAAATGGGGCATGCAGGCCTTCGACACCTTCGGCGTCGTGCCACCAGGCTTCGGCATCGTCCACCAGGTCAACCTGGAATACCTGGCGCGCGGCGTGCACTACGCAGGCAAGAAAGCCGGCGACGTGTACTACCCTGACACCCTGGTCGGCACCGACTCGCACACCACCATGATCAACGGCATCGGCGTGGTCGGCTGGGGCGTGGGCGGCATCGAGGCGGAAGCCGGCATGCTGGGCCAACCAGTCTACTTCCTGACGCCTGACGTCATCGGCGTTAACCTGACCGGCGCGCTGCGCGAAGGCTGCACCGCCACCGATCTGGTGCTGACCATCACCGAATTGCTGCGCAAAGAGAAAGTCGTCGGCAAGTTCGTCGAGTTCTTCGGTGTAGGCACGGAATCGCTGACCCTGACGGACCGCGCGACGATCGCCAACATGGCACCGGAATACGGCGCGACCATGGGCTTCTTCCCGGTCGACGATGCGACCATCGATTATTTCAAGGGCACCGGCCGCAGCAAGGCTGAAATCGCTGCGTTCGAAAGCTACTTCAAGGCGCAAAACCTGTACGGCATTCCAAAAGCGGGCGACATCGACTACACCCGCGTGGTGGAACTGAACCTGGCCACGGTCGCACCGTCGCTGGCTGGCCCGAAACGCCCGCAAGACCGTATCGAAATCGGCAACGTGAAAGCGAACTTCGCCGAGCTGTTCGCCAAGCCAACCACGGAAAACGGCTTCAACAAGAACCCGGCCGACCTGAACACCGTGTACGAAACGACGAATGGCGTGAAAGTGTCGAACGGCGACGTGCTGATCGCCGCGATCACCTCGTGCACCAACACCTCGAACCCGAGCGTGATGCTGGCTGCCGGCTTGCTGGCCAAGAAAGCCGTCGAAGCTGGCCTGAAAGTCGCGCCGCACATCAAGACCTCGCTGGCTCCCGGCTCGCGCGTCGTGACCGAGTACCTGACGGCTGCCGGCCTGCTGCCTTACCTGGAAAAACTGGGCTTTGGCGTCACCGCCTACGGCTGCACCACCTGTATCGGCAATGCGGGCGACCTGACGCCTGAGCTGAACGCCGCCATTGCCACGCACGACATCGTCGCCTCGGCCGTGCTGTCGGGCAACCGCAACTTCGAAGCGCGTATTCACCCGAACATCCGCTCGAACTTCCTGGCTTCGCCACCGCTGGTCGTCGCCTACGCCATCGCCGGCAACATGACGCGCGACCTGATGACGGAACCTGTCGGCAAGGGCAAGGGCGGCAAGGACGTCTACCTGGGCGACATCTGGCCGACCTCGGCTGAAGTGTCGGCCATGATGAAGTTCGCCATGAACGCCAAGGTGTTCAAGGACAACTACGCAGACGTCAAGGGCGCGCCAGGCAAGCTGTGGGAGAAAGTCACGACCGTCTCCGGTCAAGTCTACAACTGGCCGAAATCGACCTATATCGCGGAACCACCGTTCTTCGACAACTTCTCGATGACGCCCGCGCCAGTGGCCACCGGCATCGAAGGCGCGCGCGCACTGGGCGTGTTCGGCGATTCCATCACCACCGACCACATCTCGCCAGCCGGCTCGATCCAGGAAAATGGTCCTGCAGGCAAATGGCTGAAGGAAAACGGCGTCCTGAAAGCGGACTTCAACTCCTACGGCTCGCGTCGCGGTAACCATGAAATCATGATGCGCGGCACGTTTGCCAACGTGCGTATCAAGAACCGCATGATCCCTGCCAAGGCAGACGGTTCGGCGGTCGAAGGCGGCATCACGGTTCACCAGCCTTCCGGCGAAGAAATGTCGATCTACGACGCAGCGATGAAATATGTTGCTGAAGGCACGCCAACCATGGTCTTCGGCGGCGAAGAGTACGGTACGGGCTCGTCGCGCGACTGGGCCGCCAAGGGCACCCAGCTGCTGGGCGTGAAAGCCGTGATCACCCGTTCGTTCGAGCGTATTCACCGCTCGAACCTGGTGGGCATGGGCGTGCTGCCGCTGCAATTCATCGGCGACGACAGCGTGCAAACCCTGGGCATCACCGGCAATGAAACCTTCGACCTGAAAGGCCTCGAAGGCGAAATCAAGCCACAGCAACTGGCCACCCTGGTGATCCACCGCGCCGACGGCAGCAGCGTCGACGTGAAAGTGCTGCTGCGCATCGATACGCCGATCGAAGTCGATTACTACAAGCATGGCGGTATCCTGCCATTCGTGCTGCGTCAGCTGCTGGCCGAGTAATCAGACCAGCTGTGAGGCAAGATAAGAGCGCCGGTTTCGACCGGCGCTTTTTTTCGTCCCTGCGTCCCGTTTTTCCTTGAAATTCAGACTATTGGCACGATCTGAGGAGAGCTTACGTATTGCGTGCGGCCGAATCCTCTACAATACGGTTATAAGGGTTTATCCTTGTTAGCCTGATCCATTTTTTTCACTTTCCGAGACTCTTATCCCGCCATGCGTCGTCCTTCCAAAGATTCATCCCATAAACTGACTGCCGACAGCCAGCGCCTGGTCACCTTTGCCCAGGCGATTGTACAGGCAGCCAGCCGTCTCGAAGAGCGGTCCTGGGAACACAGCCTGGATACGCAGCTCCAGAAATTACTCAAAACCGGCCACCAGGACACCATCGACAACACCCTGGGCAGCCTGTTCAAGGAAGACTTGAACGCCTACGACGTGCTGATGGACTGCGTTGAAGCCGTCAGCGAATCGACCGTCATCACGCATGAAGACGTGCGCTACGACGCCCTGCTGGTGGCCGTGCCCATCCTCGCGTGGACGCGCTTTTCCATCGCTTCCGGCCCCATGGCCGGCGATGCGCACGGCGTATTGTCCGCGCATTTCGCCGCCCACCTGCTGGCCGATGGCACGAAGATGGCCATGGCGCCGACCCTGTATTCGATCGACCAGTTGCCGCGCAGCCACGTCGAAACCTATGCCAAGACGCAGAAGCTGGCACTGGCGGCCCTGAAAGGCACGGCCGTCAAGCCCTCAAGCAAAGAGGCGGAAACGGCGCCCTTCCTGGCCGACACGCGCTACCTGCTGGTAGCCGTGGTGGCGCCAAGCGGTGCCCCGCTGTTCCGCTGGCAGACGCCGTCGAGCCAGCTCGACTTCATCGCCGAGCGCAGCGCCGCCCTGGAACAATGGCGCACGCAGGCGACGCCGACCATCGCCCGTTTGCTGCCCGGCTGCGGCCTGGAACTGCTGTTGCCGGAAGCGTACTACGTGGCCTGCCGCGAAGCGGACAAGCTGATACGCCCCGTCTCCGTACGCGCCGCCGTGCACTACCTGATGCACACCTTGGCCATCGAACCGTCGGAACTGCGTGCCGTCATCGCCGGCTTTGGTGAAGAAGCGGCCGATGGCCAGGTCGACGAGTACCGCATCGCCTTCACCCTGCGCCAGACGCCGGACGTCATCTACGGCATCGTCTGGCCCCTGTACGGCCAGGAAGACGAGGATGGCACGCCCATCGAAGGCCTGATCCAGGTCGGCATTGCCGCGCTGGACAAGCAAAAGACGCCCGTCGATGAAATCATCGAGCACCTGAACGCGGCCGGCGTGACGCAGATCAAGCGCCATGCGGAACGTTTTGTCGGTGAATACTGCGACGATTGCGGCGCGCCTTTGTTTGCCGACCCTGTCGGTGAGCTGGCGCATGCGGAAATGCCGGAAGATACGCCGCAAGGCACCGAACACTTCCACTAAATCGGCAGACGTAAAAAAGGCGGAACCTAGGTTCCGCCTTTTTGCATTTCAAGCCGCGTTTATCGCCCCATCACCACTGTGAAAACGGCTGGCGGATCAAGTTCGCGTTGTAGTAGCGCGCATCGCCCGACACTTCCGCGCCGACCCAGTCGGGTTTCTCGAAGGGCTGGTCTTCCGAGGCCAGTTCGATCTCGGCCACGATCAAGCCCGCATTCGCGCCCAGGAACTCGTCGACTTCCCACACCATGCCCGCGTGCTCGATGCGGTGGCGGACTTTTTCGATCAGCGGCTGTTCGCACAGGCCGTCGAGCAGTTCGACGGCGTCCGCCAGCGGAATCGGATACTCCCACTCGCCGCGCGTCGCGCCCACGTTCGCGCCCTTGATGGTCAGCATCGCCTGCTCACCCTCGATGCGCACGCGCACCACGCGCTCGCGCGCGGACGATAAATAGCCCTGGCGCAGCAACACTGCCTGCCCCAGGCCGCGCCAGGCATCGCCTTGCAACAGGAATTTACGCTCGATCTCGACGCCCATGATCAACGCCGTTCAATCCAGCGACAGCAGGATAGGCTGCAGCATGGCCGCGCCCAGTGCCGCGCTGCGCGCGCCGTTCCAGCCCACGGCCGGATCGGGCAAGTCGGCGTTTTCCTTGAACGGCATTTCCAGGGTCAGCGCCAGGCAGCCGAAGTGGTGGCCGATGTATTTCGACGCCAGGGTCAGCATGTCCGACTTGTACTTGCTGGCCGCGTAGCCGAACTTGTCCTGGAAGTCAGGGCTGGCCTGCTTGTAGCGCTCGATGAAGGCCTTCTGGTGCGCCGCTTGCGCCGGCGTGAAGTTTTCCAGCATTTCATTGCCGGCCACAAAGTTGTACGGCAGCGCTTCATCGCCGTGGATGTCGAAGAACATGTCGACGCCCGTTTCGTGGATCTTGTTTTTCACGCACAGCACTTCCGGGCTGGACGCCAGCGATGGCGTCATCCATTCGCGGTTCAGGTTGGCGCCGGCCGCATTCGTGCGCAGGTTGCCGCGGATGGAACCATCCGGATTCATGTTTGGCACGATGTGGAACACGGCGCGCTGCAGCAGCTTGCGCGCGATCGGGTTGGCATCATCCAGCAGGGAATCGATCAGGCCTTCGACAAACCATTCGGCCATCGATTCGCCTGGATGCTGGCGCGCGATGACCCAGATTTTCTTTTCCGCCTGCGGGTTGCCGATGGTAACCATGTTCATGTCGCGGCCGTCGACCGTGCTGCCCAGGTCAGAGACGCGCGCCAGCGGATGCTCGGCTACTTCGCCCAGCAGGCGCAAATGGCGTTCCCACGAATACGGCTCGAAATAGGCGTAGTACACGCTGTCGAGTTCCGGCGTATGCGTAATTGTCATGACCTGGCCATCGAACGCAGTCGGCACGCGGAACCAGTTTTCGCTGTCGTAACTGGCCACGGCCTGGTAGCCTTCATAGCCGGCCGGATAGGTGGCCTGGCCCGCGTTCAGGATGCGCAGCGTGCACGCCTGGTCACGCGCGCCCTGCAGGCGGAAATGGAACCACTGGTGGATATCGGCGTGGCTATCCTTGCGCAAGTTCAGGTCGATGGCGTTGGCGCTGGTAGCGCTCACCACCTCGATGGCGCCCGAGTCGAAGTTTTGGCTGATTTTAATGGTCATATAATGATACCGTCCAATGTAAGAGTTCCGGCGCTGCCTCGTGGGCTAGCGCCGTCGCGCTAAAAACGCAGTGTAAGCTATCCCGGTATTTTCCGCCCTTTGGCCCCGTTCGCAAAGCCTGGGCGGGTGATTTATGCACCAATCCGGGGCATCGATGGAAAAGTGCCGGGTAAAAGGGCGAAAAATCGGTGCGTTGTCGCATCGGCCGGACAAAAAACCGAATTGTAACAATGCCAGACACATTGGCAGCCCATCGCCCCCCTATAATTCTTGCTTTCATCGTGTCGCCAGGAAAGAGTCGTGGACAAGAAGTTGACCAATATTCAGGAAAGAAAGTTGCGCGAGGCCCAGGCGCGGCGCGAGCACATCATCGACGTCGTCAAAGATCTCATCAAGAAGGGCGGCGCGCGCGCCGTCTCCATCCGCAAGGTGGCCGAGGCGGCCGGTTTTTCCACCACGGTCGTGTACGCGCTGTTCCGCGACAAGGCTACCTTGATTGCCCAGGCCATGGACAAGGACTTGCTGGAACTGGTGCGCGCCATGCGCACGGCCTGCGCCACCAGCATTGACCCATGGGATCGCATCCGCCTGGTCGGCCGCGCCTACATCGAGTACGGTTTCCAGCATCCGGACGAGTATTCGCTGATCTTCATGGAATTGCGCCCGCATGCGGAAATCGACGCCGTCGAAGTCGAACACGGCAATATCGAGCAAGACCCGTACGCCTATGCGCTGCACCTGTTCGGCGAACTGGCGCAGGCGGGCAAGGTGCGCCAAGACGAGCCGGCGCTGCATACGATGACGCAAATCTTCTGGCAATCGCTGCACGGCCTCGTTTCCCTGCGCATCGTCATGGATGCGGGCGACCCATGGACGCCGCACCCGGAAGTGAATGCGCATATCGACGACTTGCTGGCTGTCGTCACGGCAGGCATCCGCCTGCGCTTTGCACCTGCGGCCTAAGCTTTGATCTGGCGCAACATGCGCCAGGCGAAAAGGCGCACGCGCGGTGATGCGCCGCCCTGCCCTGTCTTGATGCCAACGAAGCTTACTGCGCTGCCAGCATGCTCTGCGTTTCCTGGTAGCGCGTATGCCACGACAGCGCCTGCTCCAGGATGTGCGGCGTGTGACCGCCACGCTGGCATGCCGCGTCAAAATACGCGCGCAATTGATCGCGGTAATCGGGATGCGTGCAGCGCTCGATGATCAACGGCGCCCGTTCGCGCGGCGCCAGGCCACGCAAGTCCGCATAGCCCCACTCCGTCACCAGCACGTCGACGTCATGCTCCGTATGGTCCACATGCGAGACCATCGGCACGACGCTGGAAATACGCGCGCCCTTGGCCGCCGATTTCGACACGAACATCGACACTTGCCCGTTGCGTGCAAAGTCGCCCGAGCCGCCGATGCCGTTCATCATGTGCGTGCCGCACACGTGCGTGGAATTGACGTTGCCGTAGATGTCAAACTCGAGCGCCGTGTTGAGGGCGATGATGCCCAGGCGGCGCACGATTTCCGGATGGTTGCTGATCTCTTGCGGGCGCAGCACGATTTTTGAGCGGTAATGGTCGATATTGTCCATCAGCTTTTGATGCACGGCGGCCGACAGGGTGATCGACGAGGCAGAGGCAAACGCCAGCTGGCCCGAATCGAGCAGCGCGATGGCGCTATCCTGCAACACTTCCGAATACATCGTCATGTTCTGGAAGGGCGAACCGATCAAGCCATGCAGCACGGCGTTGGCGATGGTGCCGATGCCCGCCTGCAGGGGCAGCAATTCCGGGCCCATGCGCCCGGCTGCCACTTCGCCTTCGAGGAAGGCGATCACGTGGCTGGCAATCGCCTGCGTTTCCGCGTCGGGCGGCAAGGCGTTCGACGGGCTGTCCGGACTGTCCGTGATGACGATGGCGGCGATGCGCGCCGGGTCGATGGCAATGGCCGTGCTGCCGAGGCGCTGGTCGACGCGCGTGAGGGGTATCGGCTCGCGGCCCGGCAGGGCTTGCGGAACATAAATTTCGTGCAAGCCTTCCAGCGCCAGCGGCGTGGACAGATTGATTTCGATGATGACCTGCGTTGCCTGCTGGGCGAAGGCGGCGGAATTGCCCACCGACATGGTCGGAATGATGGCGCCAGCGGCCGTGATGGCCGTCGCTTCGATGACGGCGATATCGACGGCAGCCAGGTTACCCGAACGCAACTGCTCGGCCGTTTCCGACAGATGCTGGTCGATGAACATGACTTCGCCCTTGTTGATCTTGCCGCGCAAGACCGGGTCGACCTGGAACGGCATGCGGCGCGCCAGCACGCCCGCCTCGGCCATCAGGCCATCGCTGCCATTGCCCAGCGAAGCACCGGTGATCAGGGTCAGGCTCAAGGGCTCTTGCAGGGCGCGCTCGGCCAGCGCGCGCGGCAGGGCCTTGGCGTCGCCGGCACGGGTAAAGCCGCTCATGCCAACACGCATGCCGTTGTGGAACAATTTGGCTGCCTCATCGGCGCTCATGATTTTGCTGAGCAAGCCTGGGTGGCGGATACGGTCCTCGTACATCGTGATGCTCCTGATATTCTTAGTATTCTCAAACTGGATGGCTGTCATACGCCAGCCCCATAAGTCGATTCAGTATAAAATCCCGACTACATGCATGGCATGAATTAATTTCTTCACATCCAGTCGATATTTTCATACCGCGCCGAGGCGAGCCCCATCTTGGATATCCGTTCCCTGCGCTATTTTGTCGAAACCGTGCGCCTGTCGAGCTTTACGCAGGCGGCCGAATCGCTGCACCTGACCCAGTCGACCATCAGCAAGATGGTGCGCCAGCTGGAAGAGGAAGTGGGCGCCCAGCTGCTGGTGCGCGACGGGCGCAAGCTGACCCTGACGGACACGGGCCGCATCGTCTACCAGCACGGGCAGGAAATGCTGGCGAACATGCGCCAGCTGACCCTGGAAGTGCGCGACACCCAGGCCTTGCAGCGCGGCAGCCTGACGGTCGGCATCCCGCCCATGATCAATGTGTTGTTTACACCCGTATTGAAGGCGTTCCGCGCGCGCCACCCACATATCAGCCTGACCCTGCAGGAAGACACGGGCCAGCAGATAGAACGCAAGGTGGCGGCCGGCGAACTGGAAATCGGCATGACGGTGCTGCCGGCAGACCCGCAACTGGACCTCGTGGCCGTGGAAGTGGCCAGCTACCCGATCTGGGCCCTGGCCGAACCGGGCACGTTCCAAAAAAAACGCACGGCACTGCCCTTCAAGGCGCTGGCCGAGCTGCCGCTGGTGCTGTTAAAAGATGATTTCGCCCTCACGCGCAGCCTGCGCCAGCATTTCGCGCAAGCGGGCTTCACGCCGACCATTGCGGCCCAGAGCGGCCAGTGGGACTGGCTGGTGGCGATGGCCTCGGCCGGCTTGGGCGTGGCCCTGCTGCCCGAGCCGTTCATCCACCGCCTTGCCGGCGAACCGCTGGAGGCGGTGCGCCTCGTCGAACCGGAGGTGGCATGGCAGGTGGCGCACGTCTGGAGCGGGCGCTATCTGTCGCACGCGGCGCGCGCCTGGCTCGAGGTCTGCCAGGACGTACTGGGCACGCAATTCGCGCACTGATGAAAAAAAAGGTGGCCGAGGCCACCCTTTTGATTGATCACGACAGCGCGGCTTATTTTGCGCCTTCGCTGTACATGCTGGCGTATTTCCAGCCGAAGTACAAAATGAAGGTGTAGCACAGGGCCGGCACGAGGAAGGACAGCTGCAGGTTGATGTGGTCGGCCAGGAAGCCCTGAATGAACGGCACGATGGCGCCGCCGACGATGGCCATGCACAGGATGCCCGAACCCTGCCCCGTTTGCGCACCCAGCTTGTTCAGGGCCATGCTGAAGATGGTCGGGAACATGATGGAATTGAACAGACCGACGGCGATCAATGCCCACATGGCCGTGTGACCGCTGGAGAACACGGCGACGAGGATCAGCGCGATGACGATGGCGGCGTTGAAGGCCAGCGTCTTGCCAGGGCTGACATAGCGCATCACGGCAAAGCCGACGAAGCGACCCAGCATGGCGCCACCCCAGTAATAGCTGACGAAATAGGCGGCGTCGGCGTGGCTGAGGCCAGCGATATGGCTCTCGCCCAGGAAGTTGATCAGGAAGCTGCCGATGCTGACTTCACCGCCCACATACAGGAAGATGGCCAGCGCGCCCAGCACCAGGTGGCGGTGCGACCAGATCGAGACCTTGTGGCCATCCTGCGCCAGGGCAGCGGCATCGTCCGCATGCGAAATCTTCGGCAATTTTGCCAGTGCGAACAGCACGGCCAGGATCACCAAGGTGGCGGCCAGCACCAGGTAAGGACCTTGCACGGAGGCCGCTTCCTTGGCGCGGTAGGCCAGTTGCTCGGCGGCCGGCAGCAGGTCGAACTGCTGCACCGTCAACACGGTGCCCGACAAAATCAGCATGCCGCCCAGCGCCGGCGCCACCGTGGTACCCAGCGCGTTGAACGCTTGCGTCAGGGTCAAACGGCTAGACGCCTTCTGCGGGTCGCCCAGTTCCGTCACGTAGGGATTGGCTGCCACTTGCAGCACGGTGATGCCGGCCGCCAGGATGAAGAAGGACAGCAGGAACAGCGCATAGCTGCCGGTGGACGCGGGGTAAAACATGGCGCAGCCGGCAGCGGCGATCAGCAAGCCCGCGACGACGCCGCGCTGGTAGCCGATCTTCTTGATCAGCATGCCGGCCGGCAGCGAAACGATGGCGTAGGCGCCAAAGAAGCAGAACTGCACCAGCATCGCCTGGACATAACTCAAGGTGTAGATCGAGCGCAGATGGGGAATCAGCACATCATTGAGCGAGGTCAGCAGTCCCCACATGAAAAACAGCACCGTGACAATGATCAGGGCGCCTGTATTGTTTTGCGTGCCGGCCTGTGCGGAGGACTGTACGCCCTGGCCTTGCTTTACGTATTCCATACCTTCTCCATTTTTCAATTCCAAGTTGATCTTGCCAGGCATGGAAGCGTTTCCACCCGGGCAGCACCAGGGCGCGCAAGCGCCACGCAATAGCCACGCAGATATCAGCGTGGGCCATGACTGCCATCAGCGATACAGGGGCGGACATGACGACTCTTGCGCGCGGCAGGCGCACGGCCGACTGTTTCTCCTCAGAACGATGTCTTGTGGGCGCGGCACGCCTGCGGGCTGCGTCTGAAAACAACATCCAGGACAAAACAGTCTTGTAGTAAAACTACGATACTGCGCCGGCATTATGCCTTAAAGCCCCGTATTGCGCAGCTTTCCCGCCTGTTATTCGAAAAATGAATAGCTGACATTTGAAATAAAAAGTAGCCTTATAACTTAGAATCGCTATACTTATATTGCAGTGCAGCACAACGCGGCACGCCACACTAGGAGTCTGCCATGTCTACCGCATTTACTTATCACACCACGCAAAACAGCAATATCGTCGCCACCCTGGTCAACGCCGCCAAACGTCTGGGCGCCTGGCTGAACCACAGCAGCGACCGCCGCGAACGCGCTTACGAAGAAGCCTACCTGGCCGAATCGACCGACCGTTATGATCTGGAATACCGCATGCGCGAACTGGCCCGTGCCAACCCGCAGCCTAGCTGGATGAGCGGCCTGAGCCGTTAAGAGTGCCGCAGTACCCAGCCACGCATCGCAGCCCATCATAGGCTGTTGCAATATCGATAGCGCCATCCTGCTCGCCTTGCGCTTGAGCACAGGATGGGCTATACAGACGGGATGCAGACACCCATCACCATCCTCGCCATCGCCGGCAGCCTGCGCGCCGCCTCGCTGAACACCGCCCTGCTGCACGCCATCGCCCGGCTTGCCCCAGCGGCATATGCAATCCGCATCTATCAGGGACTGGGCGAATTACCCCTGTTCAATCCCGACCTCAACGCCGACAACTTGCCGGCTGTGACGGGCCTGCGCGACGCCATCCTGGCGGCCGACGTGCTGATGCTGGCCAGCCCCGAGTACGCGCACGGCGTGAGCGGACCCATGAAAAATGCGCTGGACTGGATGGTGGGAAATGAATCGTTCATCGACAAGCCGCTGGTGCTGCTGAACGCCTCGCCGCGCGCCACGCACGCGCAGGCGGCCTTGCGCGAAACGGTGCGCACCATGTCGGCGCGCCTGATCGACGAGGCCTGCATCAGCCTGCCTTTACTGGGATCGGGTCTCGATGCCGACGGCATCGCCGCAGACCCGGCATTGCGCCGCGGGCCATCCTGGATATGCTGCGGTGCATCAGGTCATTTTAATGACCCTCTGCATGTTTTATCATCAGTTCATCTAGTTTTACTACGTAATTCTACGGGCCGCTCAGTGCGGGATCATACCGGTGAATACGTAGGCCTGCAGCAGGGTGATGATGCCGATGCTGACGGCAAACAGCAGGCTGTGCTTCAAGGTAAAGCGGAACAGGTCCGACTCCTAGCCCAACGAGATCATCTTCGCCGTCACGTGGCCCTTGATGCGCAGCGCCAACCGATTCGGCTCGATGCGCCCTGCAACAGATTCACTGGCAGGACCCATTATCGGCAGCATGCTAGTGCAACGCGTCGTGCCTTATCGCAGGGGCGGGCAAGAATGGGGGCGCGATTCGCTACGCAGCGGCGAGCACCTGTACGAGACGCCGTTGAGCACGGAACAGCAATTGCAGGAACGCGAGGATGGCTCGCTGCACCTGAGCGCCACCGTACCCAACACGCGCGAACTGCAATGGTGCTTGCTCGGTCTGCACGGTGGCGTGGAAGTGCTGGCGCCCGCCGCGCTGCGCTGCGCGAACAGATGAAAAGCAGCATCGCCAGCATGGCCAACGGCTACGCCAGCTGACGACGGGCCACGGCCGCAGCAAAAACTGCTACCATCGCGCGCCGCCACTCCTTTCGCCCGCACATGACCGTCCTCAGCCACACTCATCCGTTGGTACTCCAGCTAGAAAACGACTTGCTGCCCCTGTTCCGCGCCGCCCTGCCGCCACTCGCGACCGCTGCGCCACAGGTGCTCGCCTCCGTGTTCGCCTTTTCCAGCGGTACGGCCAGCGCTTTCGAGGATTATCATTTCGGCATTTCCTGCCTGCTCGGGGAAGTGTCCGAGGATGCCCCCGAAGAGGTCGCCCTGCTGGTCAGCGTTACGGGACTCGGCGCCGGCGCCCGGCTGAACGCCAAGGTCGTCTGGGGCCAGCCATCGGGCCTGGTGGAAATGCAGACCGAGCTGCAGGATGGCGAGCTGCCTGCCTTGCATGCGGCCCTGCCCCGCTTGCTGGCCTGCTTGCAACAGGCAGCCTGCCGTGGCAGGCCGGGTGTGACAGGCACATGAAAAAGTGCCAGGAAACAACAACTTACGATTTCCGTAGCGCAACTTTATTGACTTCCACTAGCCCTAGCCCCTATCCTTTCAGTTACGTTTGGTGAGAATGTAGGCATGTTCCTGCGAACATGCACGCGGCGTCGCCTTGCTTGCGCAAAATCCATTCCGCATTTTATTGCAACCATCAGGGCAACGTGCCTGGACGGCCGCTGCCAGCAAATACGGAGCCGACTGCCATGCCATCGAACCGCCATTTCCCCGGAACATCCTTGCTGGGCTGTGTCTTCCTGCTCGCCACCCTGCCCGTGCAGGCGCAGACCACGGACAGCACCACCGCCACCTTCAGCGCCAATGCCAGCCTCGCCTCGCAATACATTTCGCGCGGCTTTCGCCAGACCTGGGGCAAACCCGCGCTGCAAGCGGGTGCCGACTACGCGCACCCCAGCGGCTGGTCGCTGGGGACATGGGCTTCCACCGTCAGCGACCGCTATATCCAGGATGCAAGCTTCGAATGGGACCTGTATGGCGGCTACGGCGGCACGGTGGGCGAACTCGGCTATAGCGTGCTGGCGTATTACTACAAGTATCCGGGTGCCATCTACCGCGCCACGGGCGTCAAGTACGACTATGGCGAACTGTCGCTGGGCCTGAGCTACAAGATGCTGTACGCCAAGTACAACCATACCGTCACACGGGACTTTTTCGGCATCAGCAATGCGCGCGGCACGGGCTACCTGGACGTGGGCGCGAATGTCGACCTGGGCAATGCCTGGACCTTGAACCTGCACGCCGGCAATGGCCGGGTGGCGGGCAGCGGCAATGCCATCTGGAACTGGCGCGACGCCAAGGTCGGCGTCACCAGGGCCTTCGACGGCGGCTGGAGCGCCAGCGCCGCCATCACGCGCGCCTGGGGCGCCAGCGACGCCTACGACCATTACACGCTGGGCATACCGAATGCGGCCGGCCAGTTCGACACCTCGAATCCCGCCGCAGCCACGCTGGTCGTGGCCATCAGCAAGGCATTCTAGGTGCGCCACGCGCGCCGCCCATGACACCGATATCCTCTCTATCAAGGAACCGCATCATGCAACTCTCACTCAACAGCAAAATCTGCGTCGCCGCCACCGCGCTCGCCGTCATCAGTCTGGGCGTCACGGCGGCGGTGATCGGCTACAAAAGCAGCGCCAGCGCCGAGGCGGCCGCTTTGGCACTGGCGCGCACGTCGGCGCGCGAAGTGGCGGGCGCATTGCAGGCACGCATCGCCAGCAACCTGTCCAGCGTCAGCAGCCTGGCCGGCGCCATGCGCGGCACCAAAAGCGCCAGCCTGCCCCTGCAGCGCGAGCAGATCAATGAACTGACCAAGGCCACCCTGACCAGTTCGGACGACTTGCTGGGCGCGGCCGTGACGTGGGAGCCGAACGCGCTTGACGGCAAGGATGCGGAATTTGCCAACCAGAAGCCGAACTACGACGCCAGCGGCCGCTTCATGCCCTACTGGACGCGGGGCGCCGGCGGCAAGCTGCAAGTCGAACCCATCGTCTTCGACCCGAAACCGGGTGCCAACGACTGGTATGACGTGCCCAAGCGCACGGGAAAAACCTTCTTTACGGAACCGTATATCTACCCCGTCGATGGCAAGGATGTGCTGATGGCTTCGCTGGTCGCGCCCATCATGATCGACGGCAGCTTCAAGGGCGTGGCCAGCGCCGACTTCATGCTCACGCGCCTGGCGAAAATCCTGGCCGACCTGAAAGTGATCGAGGGAGGCAAGCTGGCCCTGATCTCGAACGGCGGCCTGTACGCGAGTCACCCCGTGCCCGAACGGCTGGGCAAGAAGGCCGACGACGTGCCGGCCGCCGGCCTGGAAAAAGTACGCCAGGGCCAGCCGTATGAATACGAGGACGACAAGGGCTACATCCACTTGCTGCAGCCGCTGCATATCCACCCCGATATCGCGCCGTGGAGCGTGGAACTGAACTTCCCGAAAAGCGTGGCCATCGCCTCGGCGCGCGAGCTGATGATCTACACCCTGATCGTTGCCCTGCTGTGTGCGGCAGCCACGGCAGGCATCTTGATCCTCGTCGTCAACCAGCTGACGCGCCCCTTGCGCACCCTGGGCCGCACCATGACGGACCTGTCCAGCGGCGACGCCGACCTGCGCGTCAAGCTGGAAGTCAAGGGCACCGACGAGCTGGCCGTGATCGGCAAGGGTTTCAACGACTTCGTGGAAAAGATCCATGCCGTGCTGCTGCAAGTGCAGGCCAGCGCCGACAACGTGGCCCGTGCCAGTGCGGAAATTGCACAAGGCAATAACGACCTGTCGGCCCGCACGGAACAGCAAGCCAGCTCGCTGGAAGAAACGGCCGCTTCGGTGGAGGAGCTGACGGGCACGGTCAAGGAAAACGCCGACCATGCGCGCCAGGCCAATCAATTGGCGGCCTCCGCGTCCAGCGTGGCACAAAAGAGCGGTGAAGTGGTTGGCAAGGTCATAGCAACCATGACCTCGATCAATGACTCGTCGAACAAGATCGTCGACATCATCAGCGTGATTGACGGTATCGCCTTCCAGACGAATATCCTGGCCCTGAACGCGGCCGTGGAAGCGGCGCGCGCGGGCGAACAGGGACGCGGCTTTGCCGTCGTCGCCACGGAAGTGCGCAACCTGGCGCAGCGCTCGGCCGCCGCGGCCAAGGAAATCAAGCTGCTGATCGACGATTCCGTCGGCAAGGTGGCCGCCGGCAGCAAACTCGTCGATGAAGCGGGCGCCACCATGGAGCAGGTGGTCGACAGCGTGCGCAAGGTCACCGCCATCATGGCCGACATCAGCGTTGCCACCACCGAGCAAAGCGACGGCATCGCCCAGGTCAACCAGGCGCTGGCGCAAATGGATGGCGTGACGCAGCAAAACGCGGCCCTGGTCGAGGAAGCGGCAGCCGCCGCCGAAAGCCTGCAAGACCAGGCCAGCCATCTGGCCCAGGTGGTCAGCGTCTTCAAGCTGGGCGAGCAGGTGCGCCAGACGGCACCGGCAGCAAACGTGGCTGCGCCGCGCGCCGCGCCGCCCAAAACACCCGTGCCAGCCAAGCGCCTGAGCGTCGCCAAGCCGCCATCGGCACAGCGCGCGCCCGCCAAGGCAGCGGCCGGCGATGACTGGGAAGAGTTTTAAGCGGCATGCACCAAAAACTACACGGCAGGCAAGATAAACAGAATTAAATGCTGCCGGGATAGATTCGGTGAGAATTTCCCCCTGTCGATACTCCTATAATCAGGCCGCGTTTACGGCACGCAACGCTGCCGGATAAAAAGGACTCTGAATGAAAAAATTATTGGCAGTCTTGGCAGGTTCGGCCACGGCACTCCTGACCGCCTGCGGTGGCGGTGGAGGTACGACACAGCAGCTTGCCGGCGATTCCGGCAGCACCTCGCCGCTGGCCGCGTATGTCGGCACCTGGCAGTCGGCTTGCGACCATCACGACCGCCAATTGCTCGTCATCGCGTTCAAGACCGACGGCAGCGGTTCGCTGGAACTGACGCCGACCGGCGAGACCTACTTCAAGTCCGATTGCTCTGGCCCCGTGGTCGCGACAGACGGCATGAGCGCGCAGATCACCGGCAAGCCGGACGGCACCGCCGACATGCAGATCAAGCTGGCGGAAAACGCTGCGGCAACGACCTTGCGCGTCGACAAGATCACCTCGTCGGTCCCAGCCTATAGGTTCCAGAGGACCGGTGCCAGCGTGAAATATGTACTGCTGGATGGCAAGAACAACTGGTGCGTCGACGTGGACAATGGCGATTCCTGCATGGAGGACAAAGGCATGCATCCCGCATTAAGCGTCCCCGGCGGCCTGTCCCTGCGCGGCAACGACCTGTATACGGTGATGCTGGACAAGGGTGCGTATGTGCTGGACATGCATTATGTGAAAAAATAAGCGCTTGATCTGCTGTGGGGCCGCGCGGAGCCGTCGCGCCCGCTGCCGCATAGACTCGAGGCCGTTAGCGAGTGTATGTGCAGAATCGAACATACATTGCGAAAATACAAAGCTATTCTGTTGAAAAACAGGAGCTTGCCATGTCGCCCAATGCCTTTTCCCTGCCGTCCAACGTGGCACTGGCTGCGCTGCTGCAGACACAGGACAGCGCTTTCCATCCGATCGAAGGCTTGCGGCGCCTGCGCGACGCGGGGCTGGATCAATTACCCCTGCCCGGCCACGGCGCCACCCTGCAGCGCTGGCAAATGCTGGCCGCCATCGCCGCCATCGACCTGTCCCTGCTCAAGCTGTATGAGGGTCATACCGATGCGCTGGCCATCCTGGCGGAAATCGACGGTCCCGGCGTGCCGGCCGGCAGCAGCTGGGGCGTATGGTGCGCGGAAATGCCGGGCGCACGCGTGCAGTTGCAACAGGCGGCCGATGGCCGCTATGTGCTCGATGGCCGCAAGGCCTGGTGCTCCGGGGCGAATGGACTCAGCCATGCCTTGATCAGCTGCTGGAACGAGGACGGCCGGGCATGCCTGGCCTCCGTGGCCCTGTCGCAGCCGGGCGTACACGTCACGGATGAAGGCTGGCAAGCCGTCGGCATGCTTGCCTGCGCCAGCGTCGACGTGACCTTTGCCGGCGCGCGGGCCTTTCCCGTGGGCGCGCCGGGCGCGTATCTGCAGCGCCCCGGCTTCTGGCATGGCGGCGCCGGCATCGCGGCCGCCTGGTATGGCGCGGCCTGCGCCGTCGCCAGCCACCTGCATGCGCGCGCGCAGCATGCAGCCCCTGATGCCGTCCGCCTGGCGCAACTGGGGCAAATCGACTGCGCGCTGCGCGCCGCCGGCGCCCTGCTGCGCGAAGGCGCGGCCCACATCGACGCACAACCGCAGCGCGACGCCATGGGCCTGGCGCTGCGCCTGCGCCTGACGGTGGAAGATGCCGCCACTCTGGTCCTGCACCTGGCCACGCGTGCGCTGGGCGCCGCCCCCCTGTGCCGCGATGCCCGCTTCGCGCGCCTGGCGGCCGACCTGCCCGTATTCCTGCGCCAGAGCCATGCCGAACGCGATCAGGCCGTGTTGGGCGGCATCGTCGCCGGCGCCGAAGAACATCCGTGGGCGCTGTGACATGCTCGCCCATTCCGATACGCATGCGCGCCGCCTCGACGGCGGCGGCACGCCAGCCCAGGCCTGGCTATCCTGGCCGGGGCTGAACGACCTGCCCACCATCGGCGCGCACGCACTGGTGCCGCCAGGGACGCGCGCCGTCATCGTCGCGCCCCATCCCGACGATGAAATCCTCGCCTGCGGCGGCTTGCTGCAACTGCTGGCGGCGCAGGGCAGCCGATTGCTGTTCGTCGCCGTCACCGATGGCGATGCCAGCCACCCGGGCTCGCCCCTCTGGCCGCAGGAACGCCTGCGCCAGGTGCGCCCGCAAGAATCCGCGCAAGCGCTGGCCACGCTGGGATTGGCACCGCCCACGTGGCTGCGCCTGCACCTGCCCGATGGCGGCGTGGCCAGCATGACGCCGCAGCTGAGCACAACACTGGCCGCGCAACTGCGTCCCGGCGACATCGTCTTCACGACGTGGCGCCTGGACGGCCACCCGGACCATGAAGCGTGCGGCTGGGCCTGCGCCTCGGCATGTTCGGCCAGCGGCGCCACCCTGGTAGAAATGCCCGTCTGGGGCTGGCACTGGGCCGTACCCGGCGATATGCGCGTACCGTGGCACCGCGCACACCGCCTGCCATTGCCAGCCCCCGTCTTGCAGCGCAAGCGCGCGGCCCTGCGCTGCTTCGCCAGCCAGATGCAAGACGACCCGTCGACGGGCCGCCCCGCCATCGTCGCCGGCGACGCCTTGCAACGCCTGCTGCACGCCTGGGAGGTGTATTTTCTATGAACGCCTCTTCCACGCCGGACGACCAGCGCGGCAGCTATTTCGAGCAGCTGTATCGCCAGGATGCCGACCCCTGGCTGGTGCGCCAGCGCTGGTACGAGGTGCGCAAGCGCGCCCTGCTGCTGGCCAGCCTGCCGCAGCAGCACTACCGCCACGCATTTGAACCGGGCTGCGGCAATGGCGAGCTGACGGTCGAACTGGCGCAGCGCTGCGACCGGGTGCTGGCGGCCGATCTCTCGGCTGAAGCATTGCGGCTGGCGCACCAGCGTCTGCTGGACGCAGGGTGCGGCGCCAACGTCAGCCTGGCACAACACCGGCTGCCGCAGGACTGGCCGCGCATCCTGCCCGGCGCCGACAAGTTCGACCTGATCGTCCTCAGCGAGATCGCCTATTACCTGTCGGCGGAAGAGCTGGCGCGGGTGGTCGAACACAGCATCGCCAGCCTGGCGCCGGGCGGCAGCATCGTCCTGTGCCACTGGCGCGCGCCGTTTGCACAGCGCATCGTCTCGACCGTGCGCGTGCATGCGGCCTTCCAGGACGCGCCCGGCCTGCACCGCGTGCTGCGGCACGAAGAAACCGACTTCCTGCTGGGGATCTGGTCAAACGATGCGCGTTCGGTGGCGCAGCGCGAGGGCTACGCATGATCGGCGTGGTAGTGCCCGTACATAATGAGGAAGCGTGTCTGGGCGCCTGCCTGGAAGCGTTGCGCCTTGCCGCCACCTGTCCCTTGCTGCATGGCGAGGCGGTATGCATCATCATCGTGCTCGATGCCTGCAGCGACCAGTCGCAACGCATCGTGCTGGCGCATGCCATGCAGGCGGACCTGCGCTGGCGCCTGGACTGCATCGCCGTGAATGCGCAAAACGTGGGCGCCGCGCGCGCCGCCGGCGCGCAACTGCTGTTGCAACGGGGCGCCCGCTGGCTGGCCTTTACGGATGCGGACACGCGCGTTTCGCCCTCGTGGCTGAGCACCCAGCTGGGTTTGAACGCCGATGCCGTGTGCGGCACGGTCGCGGTGGACGACTGGTCGCCGCACGGGTCCAACGCTGCGGCCCTGCTCGCACACTTCACCCGTACCTATACGGATGCCGACGGCCACCGCCACATCCATGGCGCCAACTTCGGCGTGCGCGCCAGCGCCTACCTGCGCGCCGGCGGCTTTGCACCATTGGCCTGCAGCGAAGACGTGGCCCTGGTGGCCGCCTTGCAGGCGTGCGGCGCACACATCGCCTGGAGCGCTGCGCCGCGCGTCACCACCAGCGCCCGCCGCCATGCCAGGGCACGGGGCGGCTTTGGCGATACCTTGCTGCAGGTGGTGGTGGCGATGGAAGCGTCCCCACGCCTGACACTGACATAGCCAAAAAAAAAATCGCCGGCCCGGATTGATTCCGGGCCGGCGATCAGGTCTTGCCTGCTAGCTGGCCGATTACTTGAGCGGCATGGCGATACCAAACATCACCGACTGGGTACGCCCGCTATCGATGTTCAGATTGCTGTTGTAGTCCAGCGTGATGGTCATCCCATTCGACAGCAACAGCTTCACGCCCAGCCCCGCAGCCCAGTTGCCCGTCTGCTGCGGCACCGTGCGGATCACGTACACGGGGCCATCGGCCGCCAGGTCGGCATACGCCAGGCGCGCATCATCGGCGCCCTGGAACTGGTGGCGGTACTCAAGCCGCGCACGCGGGAACCACGTGCCCAGGCCCCCCACGTACAAGCCCTCGGCCCGCACGCCCAGCGCGCCGATGCGCGAACGCACGGTTTGCTTGAAGTAGCTCAAGGCATTCATGCCCGCCGCCTTCTCCGTGTACGGATCGAGCTGGGCCGACATCAGTTCCACGCGGCCATACGGCGACCACATCCAGGTCTCATGGCGCATCTCGATACCGCCTACAACAGCGCCGAACACTTGCTTGCCGTCGCGGTCACCGGTGGCGAAACCGCTGCCATCGGCGAGGTAGCGCGACTCGTCGTATTGCAAGGTGCCGTAGCCGAGCACGCCGTCGAGGAAGACGCCCTTGCTCGGACGCAGGCTGCCATACACGGCCGCCACGGCGCTGTCGGCCGTGCTGCGGCTGCCGTTCTGCCCCACGTCGCTGCGGTCATGGCTGAAACCGGCACCCACGCCCAGGGTCGCCAGGTCGCTGAGGCGATAATCGCCACCCACGCTCACGCCATTCGTGCGGAAACGGAAGCCCGTATCGCGGCCATTCACATAGTGCTGGCCGAAGTCGACCGCGCCACCGAGCCACAGCGACAAGGCCTGCTTCTGCGTGTCCGGCCTCTGCGGCATGTCCGGCAAGCCATTCGTGGCGCCGCTGACATCCACCTGTTGCCGGTCGCTACTGAAACCGGCATCGGTCTGGCGCAAGGCCGCCTTGCGCATGAACGGTTTCACGGCCGTGCCAAACACGCGGTCCGCTTCGTCCGCCTGCCAGCGCGCCAGCGCCGCCGTCGGATTGCCGCTGTCATTCGGCGGCGTCAGACTCAGGCCAAAGCTGGAACGTCCCCAGCCGTCGCCATGCAGGCTTTCCAGACGCTGCGTGAAGTTCGACAGCTGCGCGCTGGCGAAGCGCCGCGCCGCATCCGCTTGCGCCGCCTGCAGGCCGATCACTTCCGGATCGACCGACGGATCGCGGCGCGCCGTCACGGTGACGTTGACCACGCCCGGCTTCGACGTCGCATAAGCATTGCTCAGCGTGTAGCTGACCACCGCCGCGCCGGCAAACTTGCCCGAAGCCGCAAAGCTCAGTTGGTACGCTGGTTTGCCTGCCGTGCCCACGTCGCGCACCACCGCCTTGCCCGCCTCCGCCGGCGTGACGCTGAGCACATTGGCCGCCGTGAACGGGCCGCCCGTGGCGCCAGCCGTCAGGTCCACATTGACCGTCAGGCCGGCCACCACCGTGGCGCTCTGGCTGGCCACCTGTGGCATCGGATTGACGCTGATCGTCGCTATGACCGGCGCCGAGGTGCCGAACAGGTTCGACACGGTGTAGCCGATGCTGATGTCGCCGCTGGTGTTAATGCCTGGCGTGTAGACGATGTCCATGCCATTGACGACTGCCGTGCCGCTGGCTGGCTGCGTGGTAATCGCCACTGCCGTGAACGGCCCGCCCGTGGCGCCTTCCGTCACGTTCAGCGTCACCGGCGTGCCGGCCAATACCGTCGCCGTCTTGGCGACAGGCACGGGCACCGGCTGCGGCGCTACCACCAGGCTGACCGTGGCTGGCGCGGACGTGCCGCCAGGGCCCGTCGCCGTGTAGCTGAAGGCGTCCGGACCGAAGTAGTTCGCATTCGGCACATACGTCACCTTGAAAGCGCGGCCGCTGCCGCCCCCCGCCGCGCCGCTCGCCACCACCGTGACGCGCCCGTGCTGCGGCGGCGTGACGATGGTCACATCCGTGATCGGGCTGCCATCGGTGGAAGCGATGGTCAGGCTCACTTCCTGGTTGGCAGAAGTGGTCGCCGTTTCATTGGGCACCGGTGGCGGCGCCTGGTTCACCTGCAGGGTCAGTGCTTGCTGCACCGTGAACTGGTGCGCGTCCGCCGCGCGTAGCGTGAAAACGAAGCTGCCGAACGCGGTCGGTGTGCCACTCAGCACGCCGCTCGCCGCATCGAGCATCAGGCCTGCAGGCAAGGCCCCGCTGCTGACCGAATATGCATACGGCGCGACGCCGCCGGCAGCCGTGAACTGCTGGCTGTAGGCATCACCGGCGCGTATCGCCGCCAGGCTGGCTGGCGTCAGACTCATGGCCGGTGCCGCAATCGTCACGGTGTAGCTATTGCTCGCGCTGAACGGCGCGCCCACGCCCGTGCTGCTGTCGCTGGCGCGCAGGCTGAAGGTGAAGCTACCCGCCACATTCGTCGTGCCGGACAGCACGCCCGTGGCCGTGTTCAGGCTCAGGCCGGCAGGCAGGCTGCCGCTGGCCACGCTATAGGTGTAGGGCGCCGTGCCGCCTGCTGCCGTCAGGGTAGCAGTGTAGGCAGCTTCCGCCGTCGGGTTGGGCAAGCTGGCCGGCGTCAGGCTGAGCGTGGCAGATGCGACGACCAGGGTATAGCTTTGCGTGCCGGTAAACAAATGCGCATCGGCCGCTTGCACGGTCAGGGTGAAACTGCCGGCCGCCGTTGGCGTACCGCTCAGCAAACCACTGCTGCTCAGAGTGAGACCGGCCGGCAGGCTGCCACTCAACACCGTATAGGCATACGGAGCGACGCCGCCGCTGGCCGACAGTTGCTGGCTGTAAGCCGTGGCCACTATCGCCGCCGGCAGCGTTGCCGGCGTCACCGAGATCGTCGGCGCGCCGACGCTCACGGTATAGCTGTTGGTCGCGCTGAACGGAGCACCCGCGCCCGTGCTGCTGTCGCTGGCGCGCAGGCTGAAGGTGAAGCTGCCCGCCACATTCGTCGTACCCGAAACCACACCGGTGGCCGCATTCAGGCTCAAACCGGCAGGCAGGCTGCCGCTGCTGACGCTAAATGTGTAGGGCGCCGTGCCGCCTGCTGCCGTCAGGGTAGCAGTGTAGGCAGCTTCCGCCGTCGGGTTGGGCAAGCTGGCCGGCGTCAGGCTGACACTGGGAACGCTCACCGTTACTGTCACGGTAGCTTGCGCCGAAGTGCCGCCGCTATTGCTGGCCGTGTAGGTAAAGCTGTCTGGCCCGGAATACCCTGCCGTCGGCGTATAGCTGATACTCGTACCGCTGACCGTCGCCGTGCCATGACTGGCGGCGGATGCCAGGGCCACCGACGTTGCCGCGCCGCCGCTCAAACTCAGTGGTATCACGGTGGCACCGCTGCCATAGGCCACGGTGGCGCTGACATTGCCGGCAATGGGCGCGTTGGGCGTCACCGTGATCGTCACGGTAGCTTGCGCCGAAGTGCCGCCGCTATTGCTGGCCGTGTAGGTAAAGCTGTCTGGCCCGGAATACCCTGCCGTCGGCGTATAGCTGATACTCGTACCGCTGACCGTCGCCGTGCCATGACTGGCGGCGGATGCCAGGGCCACCGACGTTGCCGCGCCGCCGCTCAAACTCAGTGGTATCACGGTGGCACCGCTGCCATAGGCCACCGTGGCACTGACATTGCCGGCAATGGGCGCGTTGGGCGTCACCGTGATCGTCACGGTAGCTTGCGCCGAAGTGCCGCCGCTATTGCTGGCCGTGTAGGTAAAGCTGTCTGGCCCGGAATACCCTGCCGTCGGCGTATAGCTGATACTCGTACCGCTGACCGTCGCCGTGCCATGACTGGCGGCGGATGCCAGGGCCACCGACGTCGCCGCGCCGCCGCTCAAACTCAGTGGCATCACGGTGGCACCGCTGCCATAGGCCACCGTGGCACTGACATTGGCGGCAATGGGCGCAAGGTTCGCCACCGTGACGGAATACGCGCGCGACCCCATATAGGGTCCGCTGCCGGTGCTGCTGTCGGTCGCGGTGACGGTGAAGTTATACGGTCCCGCTGCCGTGGGGGTGCCGGACAAGGTGCCGTCCGATGCCAGGCTCAGACCCGTGGGCAGACTGCCGCCGGTGATGGCATAAGCATATGGCCCCGTGCCGTTTGCTGCAGTGATGCCCTGGCTGTAGGCGACGCCGGCTGTCATCGCCGGCATCGTCGTCGGCGTGATGCTGATCGTTGGCGCCGCCACCGTCAGCGAGTAGGCCCGCGTGCCGGAATACGGGCCGCTGCCCGCCGAACTGTCCGTGGCGCGCACGGTAAAGTTGAAGCTACCGCCCGCCGTCGGCGTGCCCGACAGCGCACCAGTGGAAGTATTCAGGCTCACCCCGGCCGGCAAGGCGCCAGCGCTGATCGCGTAGGTGTACGGCGTAGCACCGTTCGCGGCCGTCACGTTCTGGCTGTAGGCCGTACCCACGGCTGCTGCCGGCACGGTGCTTGGCGTAATTGTGATGGTGGGCCCACTGACCGTGATCGTCACAGTGGCCGGCGCAGAGGTGCCGATGCCGTTGCTGGCCGTGTAGCTAAAGCTGTCGCTACCGCCATAACCGGCCGTCGGCGTGTAAGTGATGCTGGTGCCGCTGGCGGTCGCCGTGCCGTGCAAGGCGCCGGACGCTACCGCCACCGACGTCGCCGCGCCGCCGCTCAGGTTCAACGTGATCAAGTTGGCGCTGCTGCCATAGGCCACCGTGGCGCTGACGTTGCCAGCAACGGGCGCACCCGCCGCCACGGTGACGGAATACGCGCGCGACCCCGTATAGGGTCCGCTGCCGGTGCTGCTGTCGGTGGCGGTGACGGTGAAGTTATACGGTCCCGCTGCCGTGGGGGTGCCGGACAAGGTGCCGTCCGATGCCAGGCTCAGACCCGTGGGCAGACTGCCGCCGGTGATGGCATAGGTAGTTGGCGCCGTGCCGTTTGCCGCAGTGACGCTCTGGCTGTAGGCGACGCCGGCCGTCATCGCCGGCATCGTCGTCGGCGTGATAGTGACCGTCGGCGCATTGACTGACAGTGAGTAAGCGCGCGTGCCACTGGCGGCCAGCGAGTCCGTGGCGCGCACGGTGAAATTGAACGCGCCTCCCGCCGTCGGCGTGCCAGACAAGCTCCCTGCGCTAGACAGGCTCATGCCTGCAGGCAGGCTGCCGGCCGTCACCGCGTATGTATATGGCGCCGCGCCACCCGTCGCGCTCAGGGCCGTTACCGAGTAAGCCTGGGCCACCGTGGCACTGGGCACGGTGGCAGGCGTCAGCGTGATGGCGGAAGTGATCGTGACGTTATACACGATGGGCTGCGCCACATCGTCCTTGACGGTAAAGGTATCGGAGGTCGCGCTGAGATTCGTGTTCTTGTAACGCACGGCATTCGTGACATTCGAATCCTCCAGCGTACCGTATTGCGGCGCCACCAGGGTACCCGTCAGGCCGAAGGGGGAGCAAGCCGAATTGGAGTAGTCCTCGTAATACTCTTGCCCTGCCACTACGCTGATGCTGCGCGGACTCGGGCAGGCACTGGCGGCAGAGGCTTGAAGGGAAAACAGGGAGAGCAAGGGAAACAGCAGGGCCGCCGCCAGCCGCATCAGCCAGGGCGAGCGCCACGACATGCCAGCCGGTGTCACCACCACCGCGCAGGCGACAGCCACATCAAGGCCACGGACAGGAGCAGAAAGCCATCCAAATTTCGTCAAATTTAGAAACATTTGTCTTCCCTCGATACATTTATCTTGGCGCTGGGCCCTGCACGGATAACGGTCATGGCAAACATGCACGCCGATGACAGCTAGCCATCCACAAGGCTGAAGATGGCTCCCCAGCATGATTGAACCTTGCTTTACGTCAATCTATGCTACTACGCATTAAAAACAAGGCAACAATAAAAAATTATTAAATGCGCAGATATTTACGGAAAATCAATTGCAATAACAAAATGTCTTTATTCAACAACAATCTCAAGAGAGGAAGGCCCCTTTAACCACTGTATTGACCAATTCGCCATGCGCCATGCTCGCGCCACAACTTGCCGATCACAGGTGCAGCAGGGGATAGCTGCTCTTTTTCCGCCCAGGACTGGTGGCACCGCAACCGAAAAGCGGCATTGCATGGCGCGACTTCGGCAAGCGCATGCCTGCCGCTTTACCTGCCGTGACCACATCAAACAGGCATAGCGCCTCCCCGGCAATCAGTGGTATGCACGCCACGCGGGAGGCTGTCACCTTGCAAGCCACCTGCACAATTTATTGCCAGCCGGCAGCACTGCCCGCCAGATTTATTGCAGCGCCTGTGTCAAACCCGGCGCAAACTCGGCGCCATGCTTGACCTGCGCGGTGGACGTCTTCCGAGTGGCGCCGATCGGCTCGGTGCGGCCAGCCAGGCCTTGCCCCAGAAAATTTTCCGTCACCGCATTGAAGGCGATGTTGTTCACGGGCCGGGCAAAGCCATGGCCCTCATCGGGGAAGAGTACATACGTGACGGGAATATTCTACGCCGCCATGGCCGCCACGATCTGGTCCGATTCAGCCACGTTCACGCGCGGATCGTTCGCCCCCTGACCAATCAGCAAGGGCCGCTGGATATGCTGCGCAAAGTTCAGCGGCGAGCGCTCCTTCAGCAGCGCCCTGCCTTCTTCCGTGCTCGGGTCGCCCATGCGCTTGTAGAACTGCTGCTTGCCCGCTTTCCAGCACGGTGAAATGGTTTGCAGCAGGGTAAACAGCTTCGACGGGCCGACGATGTCGACGCCGCGGGCGAACGTGGCGGGCGTGAACGCCATGCCGGCCAGGGTGCCTACCGTCGTTACCTGGGCGTGATCGCGGACGAGTTCGAAGAATTCCATGCATCCCAGGTAACAACCAAGGACTGCGCAGGCTTCATGCGCGACAACTTCAAAAGCACGCCGAACACAGCGAAGAGGTATGCGGCGCTGATGAGCAGGCTGTTCAAGTTCATCATTGGCGCACTAGGCCTGCGCCAGGATAAGCGCGTCGACCAACTCGACATGTCCAGCTACAAGACCGGCCGCCGCGAGGTGCGGGCCACACATGCTCAGGTGCAAGCGATCCGCGAGGCGGGAATGATGAGCAAGGAGCGCAAGGGTACGGGCCTTGGCATCCCGACGGCCAGCGGCCCAATGTTCGCCTGCATCATCGACATGTCCTACCTACTATGGGCACGCGGGATCGATATCCGCATGCTGAAGGAATCGCAGATCGAGGATGGCAGGATCCGCATCAAGCCGAGCAAGACGCAGAAGACCAGCGGCAAGGCAGTCGATATCGTCGTCACCCCCGAGATTGCCGAGATGATCGCGCGAGCCAGGGGGCTGAAGATCAAGTATGGACTGATCAGCCAGTACGTGTTTCCGACGCAAAAAGGAGGCGCCTATACCCGCTCCGGGTTGAGTTCAAGGTGGGATCGGGCCAAGGAGCGCATCGGCATGAAGGATGATGTGGTGTTCCGGGATAGACGGGCGCTAGTGCCACCGATGCGGCGCGCCGTGGTGAGGACCGTGGTGACATTCAAAAGCGCCTGGTACACACGTCTGGAAAGACCACCGACGTCTATATCAAGGAGGTTATCCCCGACGCATCCGAGATTCCGATGGCACTGCCATGGCTCGAATAGCTCACGTAAACGGAAAAACCCAGCACCGATATTATACAAACGTATAATATCGGTGCTGGGTTTTTATACAGCTTAAGCCGTAACTCCTTGAATCCTATGGTCGGGACGGGAAGATTCGAACTTCCGACCCCATGCACCCCATGCATGTACGCTACCAGGCTGCGCTACGCCCCGACGAGGTGGGAATTATAGCAGAGGCTTTTAGGTTTTTGCCATGCTTTGCGCATGATTCATAGCGAACTGCGCAAAGTTTTTTCAGCCTGAGGGCAAAGCGTTCTACTCGCCCAGCAGCAATGCCGTCAGGACGATGCGGAAACCGGCGATCAAGGGTTCCACCTTGACATCGGGATTATGCACCAGACGCACGGGCAAGCCCTGGTACATGGCGATCATGGTATTCAGCCGGCCCTCCAGCATTTCCTCGTCGGCCGGCAAGCCGCGCTTGATGCGCGCTTCCTTGATGATCATCAGGAATAGCTCGCGCGAGCGCTGGTCCGAACAATGCAACAGGTCGGCGATGGCGGGATTACGCGATGCCTCGGCAAAGATCTCCAGAGGCATCAGCCAGGTTGTCGGGTCCAGGCTTTCCAGCACATGCTCGCCCGCATTGTCGATCACGGCCTGCAGCGGGTCTTCGCGCTGTGCCAAGTCCTGCATCAGGTTCGACACCCGCTCCGTATTCTGCATGACGAAGGCGGCGATGATCGTATCCTTGCTGTCAAAATAATTATAGATGTGGCCCGCGCTCATGCCGGCCGCTTTCGATATCTCGGCCATGCTGGCGCCGTGGAAACCGCGGCGGCTGAAACAGCTTTCGGCCGCATCGAGCACCTGCTTGCGCCGCGTGTTGGCGCGCTCGGGATCCGGATGCTTCTTTTCAACTTGGTTCATGATTTTCCAGTAGCGCGCCGGCCCTGCCCTTGCGGACAAGGACGGCGTCGGCGTCCCCGTGATTATTGGACGCCGCCAGCCGCCGCAACGGCTGTCTGCTCAGGCTGCCAACCGCCGCCCAGCACCTTGTACAAGGTCACCAGATTGGTCGATTTGGCCAGGCGTGCCGTGATCAGGCTTTGCTGCGCCGTGTACAGCGCGCGCTGGGCCACCAGGGCGTTCAGGTAGGACTCGGCACCCTGCTTGTAGCGCGCCTCGTGGATGGTGTAGCTCTTCGTCGACGCCTCGACCAGCGAGACCTGCGATTGCAGGCGCTCGTCAATGGTGCCGCGCTGGGCCAGTGCATCGGACACTTCACGGAAGGCGACCTGGATCGCCTTTTCGTATTGCGCCACCGAGATTTCACGCTGCACCTTGGCAATATCGAGGTTGGCGCGGTTCACGCCACCATCGAAGATCGGCAAGCTGATCTGCGGAATGAAGCTCCACGTGCCGCTGCCCGCCTTGAACAGGCCCGACAGGTTGTCGCTGAGCGAACCTGCCGTGGCCGTCAGCGAAATGCGCGGGAAGAAGGCTGCGCGCGCCGCGCCGATGTTGGCGTTGGCAGCGCGCAAGGTGCGCTCGGCCGCCAGCACGTCGGGACGGCGTTGCAGCACGTCCGACGGCACGCCAGCCGGAATGTCCGTCAGCGCCGTCACGGCGCCGAACTCGGCTGGCGGCAGCAAGTCGGCCGGCACGGGGCCGCCCACCAGCAAGACGAGCGCGTTTTGATCCAGCGCAACCTGGCTGGTGAACACGGCCACGTCGGAACGGGCCGACTCGACACTGGTCTGGGCATCGTACTTGTCCAGGCCCGAAGTGGCGCCGGCGTTGAAGCGGCGCACGGCCAGGTCATACGACGACTGCTGGCTCTTCAGCGTATCTTGCGCCACGCGCAGGCGCTGCTGGTCGGCCACCAGATTCAGATAGGTGCTGGCCACTTCGCCCACCAGGCTGATCTGCTGCGCACGGCGTGCTTCTTCCGTGCCCAGATATTGCTCCAGCGCGCTGTCGGACAGGCTGCGCACGCGGCCAAAGAAGTCCAGTTCGTACGCCGACACGCCCAGGTTCGCCGTGTACTGGCGGTTGATGGACGCTTCGCCGTTGGCGCTGGCGTTCTTCGGCACGCGGCTGGCCGACTGGCCGCCCGAGGCCGACAGGGTCGGGATCAGCGCGGCGCGTTCGATGCCATACGTGGCGCGCGCCTTCTCGATGTTGAGGATCGAGACGCGCAGGTCGCGGTTGTTGGCCAGCGCCAGTTCCAATACCTGGCGCAGGCGCGCATCGGCAAAGAACTCGCGCCAGGCGACGTCCGCCACCGGCTTGGCGTCGGCGGCCGTGTCGGCCTTGTAGGAAGGGCCCGTCGGCCACGCCGTGGGCGCCGGCGCTGCCGGACGCTCATACGTGGGAGCCAGGCTGCAACCGGCCAGCAAGGCCAGTGCCGCCATGGAGAGTAGCGTTTTTTTCATATTAATGCGCATCCTTAGAAAGCGTGACGGCTGGCGAGCCAGGCGTCGCCGGCGTGGTTGGCGCGTCCGGCTTCGAGAAGAAGCCGCGCACCAGCACGAAGAACACCGGCACGAAGAAGATACCGAGGAACGTGGCCGTCAACATACCGCCCAGCACGCCGATACCGATGGCGTTCTGGCTGCCGGAACCGGCGCCGCTGGAGATGGCCAGTGGCAACACACCGAGGCCGAAGGCAATCGAGGTCATCAGAATCGGACGCAGACGCAAACGCACCGCATGCAAGGTCGCGTCCAGCAGCGACATGCCCGATTCCTGCATTTCCTTGGCAAATTCCACGATCAGAATCGCGTTCTTCGCCGACAGGCCCACCACCGTGAGCAAGCCCACCTGGAAGTACACGTCATTCGACAGGCCGAACATCCACGTACCGAGCACGGCGCCGATCACGCCCAGCGGTACCACCAGCAGCACGGAAAACGGAATCGACCAGCTTTCATACAGCGCTGCCAGGCACAGGAACACGATCAGCAAGGACAGCGCGTACAGCTGCGGCGTCTGCGAACCGGATTCGCGCTCTTCCAGCGAGACGCCGGTCCAGCTGAAGCCGATGCCAGGCGGCAGTTTGGCGACCATCTCTTCCATCGCGTTCATGGCCGCGCCCGTGCTCTGGCCCGGTGCCGGCGTACCCAGGATCTCTACGGACGGCAAGCCGTTGTAGCGTTCCAGGCGTGGCGATGCGTAAATCCACTTGCCGGTGGCAAAGGCCGAGAACGGCACCATCTGGCCAGCCGTATTGCGCACGAACCACTTGTTCAAGTCTTCCGGCAGCATGCGCGATTCGGCATTGCCTTGCATGAACACTTTCTTCACACGACCGCGGTCGAGGAAGTCGTTCACATACGAACTACCCCAGCCCACGCTCAGCACGCGGTTGATTTCCGAGATCTGCAAGCCCAGCGCTGTCGCTTTCTGCTGGTCGATGTCGATCTTGTACTGCGGCGTATCTTCCTGGCCGTTCGGACGCACGCCGACCATGGCCGGATTCTGCGAAGCCATGCCCAGCAACTGGTTACGCGCCGCCATCAGGGCGTCATGGCCGACACCGCCGATATCCTGCAGCTGCATGTCGAAACCGGTGGCGTTACCCAGTTCCAGCACGGCAGGCGGTGCAAACGTAAACACCATCGCATCCTTGATCTGCAACAACTTGCCCATGGCGCGACCGGCCACGGCCGGCGCTTTTTGCGCCACATCCTTGCGCAGCGACCAGTCTTTCAGGCGAACGAAGGCGATACCCGTGTTCTGGCCGTTACCGCCGAAGCTGAAACCGGCGACGGCAAACACGGAAGCGACGTTGTCTTTCTCGCTGTTCATGAAGTGGTCTTCGACCTGTTCGATCACTTTCAGGGTGCGCTCTTGCGTGGCGCCCGTCGGCAATTGAATCTGCGTAAACAGGATGCCCTGATCTTCTTCCGGCAGGAAGGAGGTCGGCAGGCGCATGAAGACGACTACCAGGCCGGCCAGCAAGATGACATACAGCAACATCGAACGGCCGCGGTGGCGGATCATGCTGCCAACCAGGCCCTGGTATCTGTTGCTGCTGCTGTCGAAGCTGCGGTTGAACCAGCCAAAGAAACCCTTGTTGCTGGCGTGATGGCCCTTCTCGACCGGCTTGAGCAAGGTGGCGCACAAGGCTGGCGTAAACACCAGCGCGACGATGACGGAGAGCACCATCGACGAGACGATCGTGATCGAAAACTGGCGGTAAATCACGCCCGTCGAACCGCCAAAGAAGGCCATCGGCACGAACACGGCCGACAGCACCATGGCGATACCGACCAGCGCGCCCGTGATCTGCGTCATGGACTTGCGCGTCGCTTCCAGCGGCGACAAGCCCTCTTCGCTCATCACGCGCTCAACGTTTTCCACCACCACGATGGCATCATCGACCAGCAAACCAATCGCCAGTACCATGGCGAACATGGTCAAGGTGTTGATCGAATAGCCAAACGCGTTCAGGATGCCGAAAGTACCGAGCAGCACGACCGGCACGGCCATGGTCGGGATCAGGGTGGCCCGGAAGTTCTGCAGGAACAGATACATCACCAGGAATACCAGGATGACCGCTTCGACCAGGGTCTTGACCACTTCTTCGATAGACAGTTTCACGAACGGGGTGGTGTCGAACGCTACCTGGTAGCTCATGCCTTCAGGGAATTGCTTGCTCAGCTTGCCCAGCATGGCTTTCGCCGCATTGGCCGTATCGAGTGCATTCGCGCCCGTCGCCAGCTTGATCGCCACGCCGGTAGCCGCATGACCGTTGTAGCGGGCCACGGTGTTGTAGTTCTCGCGGCCCAGTTCCATGCTGGCCACGTCCTTCAGGTACACCATGGCACCGTTGGTCGAGGTTTTCAGCAAGATGGCGCCGAACTGCTCCGCCGTTTGCAAGCGGCTTTGCGCCGACACGGTGGCGTTCAGCTGCTGGCCCTTGACGGACGGCGTGCCGCCCAGCTCACCGGCCGACACTTCCGCATTCTGCGCCTGCACGGCCGTGATCACGTCCGCCGGGGTCAGGCTGAAGCTTTGCAGCTTGGCAGGGTCGAGCCAGATACGCATGGCGTACTGCGAACCGAACAGTGTCACGTCGCCCACGCCGGCAACACGGCTGAGCGGATCGACGACGTTGGCGGCCACATAGTCGCTCAAGTCGGTCTGGTCCATCTTGCCGTTTTCGGAAATGAAGCCGAACACCATCAGGAAGTTCTTCGTGGCTTTCGACACGACCAGGCCTTGCTGCGTGACAGCCGTCGGCAGCAGTGGCGTGGCCAGCTGCAGCTTGTTCTGTACTTGCACCTGGGCGATGTCGGGATTGGTGCCGCTGCTAAACGTCAGCGTGATGCTGATGCCGCCAGTCGCATCGCTCGACGACGCCATGTAGCGCAAGCCGTCGATACCCTTCATCTTTTGTTCGATGACCTGGGTCACCGCATCTTCCACGGTCTTGGCGGAAGCGCCAGGGTAGGAGCCGCTGATCGAAATCGACGGCGGAGCGATGCTCGGGTACTGCGCGATCGGCAGGCTGAGGATCGAAATCACGCCGGCAAGCATGATGACGATCGCGATCACCCATGCAAAAATCGGGCGATCAATGAAAAAACGGGCCATTAATATTCTCCTGAATTAGTGGGCGCTGGCAGCCGACGCGGCGGCAGAAGCGGCAGCGGCAGGCGCAGCAGCAGCCTTGGCCGGCACGGCAACGGCTGGCGCGCCTGGCTTGATTTTTTGCAAGCCTTCCACGATCACGCGGTCGCCTGCGGCCAGGCCGGACGTCACCAGCCAGTCAGTGCCGACGGCCCCGCTGGTGGTCAGCACGCGTTGCTCGACCTTGTTTTCCTTGTTCAGGATCAAGGCGGTCGCCTGGCCTTTCTGGTTGCGCGTCACGCCCACTTGCGGCACGGTGATGGCTTTTTCATCCACGCCCGTTTCCAGCTGCGCACGCACGTACATGCCTGGCAGCAATTCGCCTTTCGGGTTCGGGAACAGCGCGCGCAAGATCACGTTGCCGGTGGTCGGATCGACCGTCACGCCGGCAAACTGCAGCTTGCCCGGTTCGCTGTACTTGCTGCCGTCCGGCAGGATCAGGTCGACCTTGGCCTGGCCTTCGCCCACTTTCTTCAGCGAGCCGTCAGCCATCTGGCGTTTCAGGCGCAGCAGGTCGGTGCTCGACTGGGTCACGTCGACATACATCGGATCGAGTTGCTGCACGGTCGTCAGCGCTTCGGCCTGGCCCGCCGTGACCAGCGCGCCGGCCGTCACGGAAGAGCGGCTGGTGCGGCCGCTGATCGGTGCCGTCACGGTACTGTATTTCAAGTTAATGTTGGCCGATTCCAGTGTCGCAGTAGCGGACTCAACGTCTGCCTTGGCTTGCTCGAACGCAGCGATAGCATCATCGTATTCCTGGCGGCTCACGCCTTCGATGGCAACCAGTTCCTTGTAGCGGGAGGCTTTCGGGCCGGCCGTCAGCAGGTTGGCCTTGGCTTTCGACAACGCAGCCTTGGCTGAATTATAGGCCGCCTGGTAGGTGGCCGAATCGATCTGGTACAGGGCCGTGCCCGCTTTCACCTCGCTACCTTCGACAAACAGGCGCTTCTGGATCAAGCCACCGACTTGCGGGCGCACATCGGCGACCTGATAGGCATTCGTGCGGCCGGGCAATTCGGCGCTCATCGGCAACGCGGCCGGATTAACAGTAAACACGACCACCTGTGGCGCTTGCTGCGCGTGAGGTGCTTCCTGTTTTTTACTGCAGCCGGCCATGATTACAGTGGCGCACAGAACGGCAATAGCGCCGCTCGTACGCGGCGACGTCAAGGAAAAGGTTGGTTGCATCTTGGACTTTCTGAAAAAGAAGCTGGCTAGTGTCGTTAGAAATGACTAAATTTATTAACGCAGATCAAAGAATGAACGATCATTCTAAAATCGTCAAGCATCGTTACAATTGAAACATAGCAACTATCAAGCGAATTTAATTATCAATGAGGCAATAAAATGAGGACAGCAACTGCGGTGGCACACCAGCAAAGTTGACCAGGAACCTGGCGGGCGGTGGCAAAAACGACACAGCGGAAAAGGTGGATTGCGTGAATACTTTAGCAGGGTCAAGATTTCTTTGCTGAACTGACCGACAAGGACGCAACACTGGCCCTGACGGCAGGCGTGGTCAAATAATTATTTACCAATGGTATCGAAAAGACATGCATCGGCAGACGCGCTAATATACACATCACAGTGTGGCAAAGCGGGGGCGCGATGACGACAGCACAGGCGCAAGGAATGGCGCAACGAATGGCGCAACACGAGGACGCAAACGGCCTGGACGCGCCGCCACTGCTGTCGACAGGCGTCCCCGGCCTCGACACCGTACTGACGGGCGGCTTGCTGGCCGAGCGCCTGTACCTGGTCGAAGGCATGCCAGGCACAGGCAAGACCACCCTGGCGCTGCAATTTCTGGCTGAAGGCGCGCGCAGCGGCGCGTCCGTGCTGTATATCGCCCTGGCCGAATCCGAGATCGAGCTGCGCGGCGCCGCGCTGTCGCATGGCTGGGACCTGGCCGGCATCGCCATCGAAGAAGTGGCGCCCAGCGAGGACATGCTCGACCCGGAGCGCCAGTACACCATCTTCCATCCGTCCGAAATCGAGCTGGCCTCGACCAACCAACGCATCCTGGCCGCCATCGACAAGCACCATCCGGCCCGCCTGGTGCTCGATTCGCTGTCCGAACTGCAGTTGCTGGCGGAAAATCCCCTGCGCTACCGGCGCCAGGTAGTGGCGTTGAAGCAATTCCTGGCCAGCCGGCACTGCACCACCCTCTTGATCGATGACCGTTCCACGCTCGACGACGGCTTGCAAGTGCGTAGCGTGGCCCATTGCGTGATCTCGCTGGAACTGCAAAACCAGGCGTATGGCAATGACCGGCGCCGCGTGCGGGTGGTGAAATACCGGGGCGTGCCGTTTCGCAGCGGCACGCACGACTGCAAGATCGCCCGTGACGGCCTGGTCGTCTATCCGCGCCTGGTGGCAGCCGACACGCGGCGCGATGGCGACCATCGGCGCCTGTCGAGCGGTGTGCCCGAACTCGACGCCATGACGGGCGGCGGCCTGGAAGAAGGCTCGAGCACCCTCATTTCCGGCCCCGCCGGCAGCGGCAAGTCCACCCTGGCGGCGCAATTCGTGCACGCGGCAACAAAGCGCGGCGAAGCGTGCGCCATGTTCCTGTTCGAGGAAGCACGCAGCAAGCTGCTGAACCGGGCCGACAACGTGGGCATGCGCCTGCAGGCCGCGCTCGACACAGGCCTGTTGAGCGCGCAGCAGATCGATCCGGCCGAGCTGACACCGGGCGAATTCGCCCAGGCCGTGGTCGACGCGGCGGAACGGGGCGCCCGCGTGATTGTCATCGATAGCCTGAACGGCTACATGCATGCGGTGCCCGATGAACGCTTCCAGAGCACCCACCTGCATGAACTGCTCAATTACCTGGGCCAGCGCGGCGTGGTCACCCTGCTGGTCGGCGTGCAGCAACACATGCTGGGCACCTGCATGAGCACTTCGGCCGACGCCAGCTACCTGGCCGACAGCGTCATCATGTTGCGCTATGACGAAACGGAAGGCGAGGTGAGGCAAGCTATTTCCATCGTCAAGAAACGCGGCAGCGCGCACGAACGCAGCAGCCGCCGCTTCGAAATCAGCCCGCAGGGCATCCGCATCGGCCCGGCCCTGGCCGGTTTTCACGGCATCCTGTCGGGCTTGCCCTAGAAATTGCCATGGAGCAGCGCATCCTGATCTACGCGCCTGGCGGCCAGGACGCCGCCCTGGCCGCCAAGGTGCTCGCCAGAGATGCCATCGCCAGCCATGCCTGCCGCTCCGCCGACGAGCTGGCCGAGCAGTTGGCGCTGGGCGCCGGCGGCGTGCTGACGGTGGACGAGGCCTTGCATGCAGGCGTCTACTCCGCGCTCGAAGCCTACGCCTGTCAGCAGCCAGACTGGTCCGACTTGCCCCTCATTCTGCTGACGCACGCGGGGTGCGATTCCCTGCCCTTGCGGCAAGCCATTGCCACCCTGGGCAATCTGACCCTGCTGGAACGCCCCGTGCACATATTGACCCTGATCACGTCGGCGCACGCCATGCTGCACGCGCGCCAGCGCCAGTACCAGATGCGCGAGACGCAGCGGCGCAAGGACGAGTTCATTGCCAGCCTCGGGCATGAGCTACGCAATCCGCTGGCGCCCATCAAGTCGTCCGTGGCCCTGCTCAAACACCTGTTCCCGACATCCGAGCAGGTCGGCAAGGTGAGCGACGTGATCGAGCGCCAGGTGACGCACCTGACGCGGCTGGTGGATGACTTGCTCGACGTGGCGCGCATCAGCAACGGCAAGGTGTTGCTGATGCGCGCGGAGTTTGAATTACAACAAGTGCTCGACCATGTGACAGAGTTGTGCCAGCCTGCGGCCAGCAAGCGGCACATCAGCATCGCCCTCGATCTGCCATCGCATGCCGTAACCTTGCACGCCGACTACGCCAGGGTGGTGCAAATCTTTGCCAATATCGTCTCGAATGCCGTGAAGTTCACGCCAGACGGCGGCCACATCGACATTACGGCACGCCAGGCGCAGGGCCAGTTGCAGGTGGCGGTCGAAGACAATGGCATCGGCATCGAGCCGGAAGCCATCGCGCGCATCTTTTCCATGTTCGAACAGGGACGCACGGTGACGGGCCAGATGACCAGCGGCCTGGGTATCGGCCTCAGCCTGGCGCGCCAATTTGCCGAAATGCACGGTGGCAGCATCGACGCCTACAGCGACGGCCCCGGCCGTGGTAGCCGCTTCATCGTCACGCTGCCGGCCAGCGCCAGCGACATGCCGGCCTCCACGCCGGGCGCCGCCGGGAGCGAGTCGCCCGCCAGCGCGCACCAGCCGGTGCAAGTGCTGGTGGTGGACGACAATCGCGACGCGGCCGATTCCTTGCAAAGGCTGTTCCAGCTGGACGGCTATGCCGCCAGCGTCGCATATGGCGGCAAACAGGCGCTGGCGGCCGTTGATATGGCATGGCCACAACTGGTCGTGATGGACCTGGGCATGCCGGACATGGATGGTTATGAAGCGGCACGCCAGATACGCCAGCGTGCGCAGGGACGCGAGGTGCTGATGATCGCCCTGACGGGCTGGGGTCAGGGCGAGGCGCGCTCACGCACGGAGCAAGCCGGTTTTGCGCATCACCTGACGAAACCGGTGGATTTCGACGCCATCGGCGCCCTGCTCCGCGCACACCTGGCGCAGCGGACGGGAGCCGCTACGCGAGCGCAATGACGTTCATTTCCACTTGCCGCGCAATTCCTGCACCTTTTGCTGCAGCAATTCCGGCGTGGCGGCCTCGGGCGCCACGGGCATGCCCACGGCCAGCGACAAACGCGAGCGCAAGCCCGCCTTGAAGGCGCGCTCGAACAAATGGCCATTGCGGTGGCTCAACAGATGGCCCCACAAGCCGCGCAGGGCCAGCGGAATCACGGGCACCTTGCTGCGCTCGACGATTTTGGCGATGCCGCCCTTGAATTCGCCGAGCTGGCCCGTGCGCGTCAGCTTGCCTTCAGGGAAGATGCACACGAGTTCGCCCTGGTGCAGCGCTTGCGCGATATCGATGAAGGCCTTTTCCATCAGGAAAGGATCTTCCTTGGCCGGCGCGATGGGAATCGCCTTGGCCGTGCGGAAAATCCAGCCCATCAGCGGCATCTTGAAGATGCGGTGATCCATGACGAAACGGATGGGACGAGGGCTGGCCGCCATGATGACGATGGCGTCCACATAGCTGACGTGGTTGCACACCAGCACCGCCGCGCCTTCCGTGGGGATGCGTTCGCCATCGACGACTTTCACGCGGTGCACGGTCTGGATGAGTATCCAGGCCAGGAAGCGCATGAGAAATTCCGGCACCAGCGAGAAGATATAGGCCGCTACCAGCGCATTCAAAATGGCCGTGACAAGGAACAGCTGGGGTATGCTAAAGCCTTGGCCCAGCAGCACGATGGCTACGCCGGCTGCCGCCACCATGAACAGGGCATTCAAAATATTCATGCCGGCGATCGTGCGCGAAATGTGTTTCGGGTCGCAGCGCGTCTGGATCAGGGCAAACAGGGGCACAATGAAGAAGCCGCCGAACACGCCGATCATGACGATGTCGAGCAAGATGCGCGGCACGCCCGCCTGGCTGACGAAAGCCAGCGCGTCGACCATTTGCGTATTCGCATAGGCATTGCTGGCGAAATACAGGTCGATGCCGAACAGCGACAAGCCGATGGAGCCGAACGGCACCAGGCCGATCTCGATCTTGTGGCCGGACAGGCGCTCGCACAGCAGCGAACCGGTGCCGATGCCGACGGAGAACACGGTCAGCAACAGCACGAATACGCTGTGGTCGCCATGCAGAAAATCCTTCGAATACACGGGGAACTGTGCCAGGATCAGGGCGCCGTAAAACCAGAACCAGGAATTGCCCAGCATGGCCAGGAAGACGGGACGGTTCTTGCGCGAGAAATTCAGGTTGCGGAACGATTCGGCGACAAAGTTCAGGCTCACCTTCAGCTCCGGCTCGGGCGCCGGCGTGCGCGGCACGCGGTAGCTGGCGAGCAGCCCGAAAATGGCCACGACAATCGTCGCGCCGGCCACCAGTTCCACGCCCAGCGGCTTGTGCACGATCAGGACGGCGCCCAGGATTTCGCCCAATAAAATGCCGACAAAGGTGCCCATCTCGATCAGGCCATTACCGCCGACCAATTCTTCAGGCTTCAGTTGCTGCGGCAAATACGCATACTTGACGGGACCGAACAGGGTCGAATGCACGCCCATGCCCACCACGGCTGCTACCAGCAGCCACAAAGTATGCGTCATCCAGCCGGTGGCGGCCACGGCCATGATGGCCAGTTCCATCCATTTGACGAAGCGCGCCAGGCCCGCTTTTTCGAATTTGTCGGCCAGCTGGCCCGCCGTCGCCGAAAACACCACGTAGGGCAAAATGAACAGGCCGGGGATCAGATTGGTGATGGTGGACGGGTCCAGCGTGGTCCAGCTTAGCGCGTCATAGGCGAGAATCACCATCAGGGCCGTCTTGAACAGATTGTCGTTGAAGGCGCCAAAGAACTGGGTCCAGAAGAAGGGCCCGAAACGGCGCTGCGACAATAAGGAAAACTGGCTGCTTTGACTCATGGCATGGGGAACTGGCAATTAAGGAATTGCTAAAATACAGCACTATCTCGCGCACGACAATCTGAATGTCATCATCTTGCTCGGCATCAATAGAAAAGCCCGCTGCGGCCCCATGCTTGTCTTGCAGCCGAACAAGGCCCGGCACTTGCCCTGGCACGACAAAAATCGCCTGTTTCTTGATAATAAGGTAATGTGCGCATACCGTGGGCACCTTCGCCCCGCTCTTCCAGGAAAGCTGCCCCATGTTTGGATTGATCACGCTGTTCATCCTTGGCTTGCTGATTACCGGCTTCGTGCTGGTGCTGCAGTACCGCAGAAAAGTGGCCGATCTGGAGTTGCTGACGGCCCGCCTGCGCAAGGAAGTCGATAGCATACACAAGCGCCTGCAAACGCTGGAAGGCCAGGACAAAGCGCCGGCTATCGCGCCCCCCGTGGAGCGTGCTGCGCCTGCGCCTGTGCCGGTGCCTGCTCCTATTTCCGCGCCTGCACCGGTGCCGAAAGCAGCCATGATGGCGCCGGTCGAACTGGCAAAAGTCGCGCCAGCCGCTCCAGTCCACACATTCGCACCCGCGCCATCGGCACCACCTCCCCCAACCAAGCCCGCACCTGCCGCCCCCAACACCCCATCCTGGATCGCGCACCCGGACGGCCTCGTTGCCAAGGCGAAGAACTGGCTATTTACCGGCAACCTGGTCGCCAAGCTGGGCTTGCTGATCCTGTTCCTCGGCGTCAGCTTCCTGCTCAAGTACGTGTCGGCGCAGGTCACGCTGCCCATCGAGCTGCGCCTGGCCGGCATCGTGCTGGCCGATATTGCCCTGCTGGCCTGGGCCTGGCGCATCCGACTCAGCCGTCCCGGCATCAGCTTGCCGCTGCAGGGCACGGCGCTGGCGATATTGATGCTGGTGACGTTCGGCGCCTTTCGCCTGTATGAACTGATCCCGGCGGGCCTGGCGTTTGCCGTGCTGTTCGTACTGACGGCGTTCACCTGCCTGCTGGCCGTGCTGCAAAACGCCGTCTGGCTGGCCGTCTTCGGCATCGTCGGCGGCTTTGCCGTGCCCTTGCTTGTGTCGACGGGCAGCGGCAGCCATATCGGCCTGTTCAGCTATTACGCACTGCTCAACGCGGGCGTCTTTGCCATCGCCTTGAAACGCGCCTGGCGCGTCCTGAATGTGCTGAGCTTTGGCTTTACCTTTGTCGTCGCCACCACCTGGGGCGTGCTGCGCTACACGCCCGAGCACTACCTGTCGACGCAGCTGTTTTTGATCCTGTTCGTGCTGTTCTATATCGGCATTGCGATCGCCTACTGCGCGCGCCAGGCGCCGCGCCTGAAACACTATGTGGATGGCACGCTCGTCTTCGGCACGCCGCTGGCGGCCATGGGCTTGCAATACGGTCTGGCCCAGCACTTTCACTTCGGCCTGGCGTTTTCTGCGCTGATTGCCGGCTTGGGCTACACGGGTCTGGCCGTGGAGCTGTGGCGCCGCGCAGGTTTCACACTGCTGGCGGAAGCCTTCCTGGCGCTGGGCATCGTCTTCGGCACGCTGGCCATTCCGTTCGCCCTCGACGGCCGCTGGACGTCCGCCGCCTGGGCGCTGGAAGGCGCGGGCATCGTCTGGGTCGGCTTGCGCCAGCGCCAGACCCTGGCCTGGGCCTTCGGCCTGCTGGTGCAGGCGGCCGCCTGGATTTCCTTCCTCGTTGCCATGCAGAAACTCGATACGGCAGCGGCCCTGCACGCCAACATCTGGCTCGGCTGCGCGTTGCTGGCCGCTGCCGCGCTGGTGATGGCCTTCAATTTCCGCCGCCACGGCGGCCACATGTATCCGGAATTCATGAGCAGCCTGTCCGTGCTGTTCCTGACCGCCGCCACGGCCTGGCTGCTGGGCGGCATCTGGAGCGAAATCCTGCTGCGCACAGATGCCACCGCGCAGCTGAACCTGCTGACCGTCAGCGCCCTGGGCGTGACCGCCCTGCTGGCGGCGCTGGCGCGACGCGAACAATGGCATGCGCCGCGCGCCCTGCTGCTGGCCGTGCAAGTCCTCGCAGGACTGGTGTTACTGAGCCGCGCCAGCTGGGTCTGGGACCAGCACCCGGCCAGCCTGTTCGACGGTTCATTCCTCAGCGCCCTGTTGCTGGGCGCCGCCGCCTTTGCCAGCGCCCGCCTCCTTGCGCTGCGCACGCGCGGCGGCGACGAGCTGCTGGCCCTGGTCGCGCGGCCCCTGCTGCTCTGGAGCGGCCTGCTGTGGTTTGCCGCCATCCTCGTGCCGCTTGTCAGCTGGCTGCTGCGCCTGATCGACGGCGACCTGTCCCTGAAGTCGCACGCGGGCGAACACTGGCTGGCGCTGTACCTGATTGCCGTGTGCGTCACGACACCCGTGTTCGCCCTCCTGGCGCGGCGCCTCGATTGGCCGCAACTGCGCTGGTTCAGCATGGCCGCCTGGCTCGGCCTGGGCTTGTGGAGCGCCAACCTGCTGCTGGCGCTGTACCTGCGCGACTACCTGCCGACCGGCTTGAGCTGGCTGGCCCTGACCTGTGCCCTGGTAGCCGGCGAATACTTGCTGCGAACCTGGCCGCAAGCGGGCTGGCAACTCGACGTGCGGGCGCTGCGTTCCTTGCATACGCTGCGCACGGCCGCTCCATGGCTGATGCTGTGGCCCGTGGGCGCCATGCACGTCAACGCCTGGCTGGCTGGCCATGAAGGCAGCGTCAGCCCCGCCTGGGCCCGCTACTTGCCGGCCTGGAGCATGATGCTGGCGCTGGCCTGGCTGATCCATCGGTGCCGCGCAGGCGCCTGGCCGGTGGCGCCGATTGCCGCGTGGTACCAGCGTACCCTGATACCACTGGGGGCGCTATGGTCGCTGCTGCTGATTGCTGCATGGAATATTGTCGATGATGGCGCCATGGCGCCCCTGCCCTATTTACCATTGCTCAATCCGCTGGACTTGAGCACCGGCTTTGCCATCCTGCTGGCCATTGCCAGCTACCGTTTGCTGCCGGCGAAACAAGTGCCGTTGCCCGCCCTGTGGCAAGCGCGCTTGCCGGCCGTGGCCGCCTGCTGCGTGTATGTCTGGTTCAACCTGATGCTGCTGCGCACGGTAACGAATTACCTGGGCGTGCCCTACCGTTTCGACGCCATGCTGGCCTCGCAATTCGTGCAAGCCATGCTGTCGCTGGTATGGAGCATCACGGCCCTGCTGCTGATGCGCCACGCGGCCCGCCAGCAGCGGCGCCAGCAATGGAGCATGGGTGCCGTGCTACTGGGCCTGGTCGTGCTGAAACTGTTCCTGATCGACCTGTCGAACGTGGGCGGCATCGAGCGTATTGTGTCCTTCGTGGGCGTGGGCTTGCTGATGGTCTTGATCGGCTACCTGGCGCCTTTCCCAAAGGCTGCTGCGCCCGCGCCGGCCGAAGCTCAGCAAGGAGTCGCATGAAATCCCCATTCCTCCTCGGCACATGCCTGATCGCTGGCGGCGCGCTGGCCACCACCCCGGCGCCACTCGACCGGCCGCAGGACTATGGCTGGAGCATGCCAGTGCGGGTGCCGGCCGGCGCAGGCCTTGTCCAGTTCTCCCTGCCCCGGGAAGTCTACCTGCACGCCAGGTCGCCCAGCCTGGCCGACGTGCGGCTGTTCGATGGCGACGGCAAGCGCCTGGCCTATGCCATAGTCGCGCCGCCCGTGCAATCGGCCACGCAGCAGACAAACATTCCAGCGCGCATTTTTCCCGTGACGGGCACGCCAGGCATTGGCTTGCAAGGCATCGATATCCGCACGGCGGACGATGGCCGTCTGCTCTCGGTCAGCACGCGCGCCAGCACGGCAGCGAGCACGGCAGCGCTGCAGGCGCTGATCCTCGACCTGGGCAAGCAGAAGGAAGGCCGGCGCATCGCCGCCCTGCGCTTCACGCCACCAGCCAGCACGGACAATTACAGTGCGCAAGTGCTACTGGAAATGAGCGATGACCTGAAACAATGGGATGCCATTGGCACCACCACCCTGAATTGGCTCAGCAACAGCGACACGCAAACCCTCGCCAACGACAGCATCGCCTTCGCGCCACGTGCCTTCCGCTATGCGCGCCTGAGCTGGCAAGCGGGCGAAGCTTTGGCATTTTCTGCGATCACGGCGCAAGCCGTCAGCGAAACGGAAGTCACCCCGCCGCGCGCCGCCATCGTGCTGCAAGGCTTGCCCGGCAAGCAAGACGATGAATGGCGCTATGCCACGCCCATCGCCATTCCCGCCGACAGCATCGCCCTGCAATTTACACAAAGCAATGTGGTTATGCCCGTGACCCTTGGAGTGTATCGCCAGAACAGCTATATTCCCCGGCACCGGCTGCACCTGCGCCAGCAAGCGCGTCCCGCACAGGGCGCGTATTTTGATCCCTTGCTGAGCACCACGTTTTACCGCATCGGCATCGATGGCAAGGAAAGGATCTCGGGTGAACTGGCCATGCCCGTGACGCAGACGGCACAATGGGTGATGCAGACGTCGCCAGAGCAAGCGCTCTCCGCCGGCAATGCCCCCACTTTACGCCTGGGCTGGACACCCGCCACCGTCGTCTTGCTGGCCAGCGGCAAACCGCCCTATCGGCTGGCATTCGGCAGGAGCGATGCGGCGTCCGTGGTCCAGCCGCTGTCGCAGGTGGCACCCGGCTTCAAGGCAGACGAATTACTGGCGCTCAAGACGGTCAGCACCGGCCCGCTGCAGGCCAACGGGGGCGCAGCCCCCGCGCCCACCATCGCCAGCGATGGCGCACCATGGCGCCTGGCCGCGCTGTGGGCGGCACTGCTGCTGGGCGTGGCCGTGCTAGGCTTTTTTGCCTGGCGCTTGCTGGCGCAGATGAAACAGGAGAAAACGGACCAGTAGCAAACACGCGACGGCACGCAGTGCGACTAATGGGCAGCAACGGACCTCGCTGTGGGCCTTCTTGCAGGCCATGCTGGCTTGCCACCATGCTTAGGCTGGTTGGCTTATTGCCGCAGCAGCGCCTTGAACGTCTGCGGCATCCAGGGCCGGGCCGCCAGCATGAAGCTGATGGCCAGGCGCTCTTCGCCAGGCAGGCGCGCGTCTTCCTGGTGCTGCTGCGAAAACTCCACCGCCACTTGCTTGAGCCTGTCCAGCAAGGCTGCCGTGGATTTTTTCGACAACATCACGTTCACCAGGCGCAGCAACTCTGTCTCGCCATCGAATTGCGAATTCAGGTAATCGCCATACGCTTCCTTTTTGAAATAGGTATGTATCGGGCCATTCGGTATCCACGCAAACGTGCGTGCCACCAGCAATTTGACCCGGTTGTTCGGCAGTAGTTCCAGGAAACCGATTTTGTCGAGGCGCAGCAGGTATTTGACGGCTTGCGCCTCGCTGATGTCGTAGATGGCAACGATCTGTTCCAGCGGCAACAGGTTCAGGGCGGAGACGGCCACCACGAACAGCCGGGTGTCGTCGATGATTTCCTTTTCCTGTGCATACGTCAGCCCCGTGATCAGGGTCGGTGCGGCATGCGCCGCCTGCACGGCCATCGCCAGTTGCTGGAAATCGCTGCCCACGGCCACCAGTATCTGGTCCAGCCGCTGCAGGGTGAATTGTTTCTGCGAAAACATCCGCTTGACGCTGGCTTCGGACACGCCGATGCGCTGGGCCAGTTCGGCATACGTGACGGCGCGCGCTTTCAACAGGCGCTTCAAGGCTTCGATCAAGGCGTGGGTTTGCGGCATGCACTTCCTTTATAAAAATAGCATCGGTTCTGGCGGCAAAAAAGTAGCGCAATACGCTACCTGCAGTATGCCTTCCCGCTACGAGTAGCGTTTTCATTGACCAATTGCCCACAGTCTACAATGATGGCGATGCCACTTGGCACACTTGAAGGAGAAACACATGAAACGCCTGCTGCCCCTCTGCCTGTCCCTGTCGCTGTTGACGCTCTCCGTGGCCGCTCCCGGCCTGGTCCACGCTGCCGCGTCCGAGAATCTGTCGAATGGCTCGCAAAACCTCAGCCAGGGTTCCGCCGTCGTCGTCGCCGGCTCCATGTCGATGCTGGTTGCTTCCGGCCAGGTGCTCGTCGCCAGCGTGGAAACAGTGGGCGAAGGCATCGTCATCGTACTGAAAGGCGCTTCCGAGGCTGGCGGCGCGTCCATCCAGATGAGCGCGCAAGCGGCCAAAGGCCTGTCGCTGGCAGCCGGCACCGTGGTCAATGTGGTGGCGTTGTCCACCGGCCACATGCTGGTCATGTCCGGCAAGGCCATTGCCTTCATCCCGAACGAACTGGGCAAAGCGCTGCTGCACCACTCAAAAGTGTAATGCACCCATCAAGAAGAACAGGATCTCCATGAAACACGTACTCGTCATTACCCTGCTGTGCGCCGCCAGCCTGACGGCCCAGGCCGCCAACTCCGATACCACCAACGCGTCCGACAACGCCAGCATGGCGTCGGCCATCGTACTGGTCGGCTCCATGTCGGTGCTGGCCGCCGCCGGTGAAATCGTCATCGACAAGGTGGAAGACACGGCCGACGGCAGCATCCTTGTGCTCAAAAGCGTGGCCAAAGGCGCGTCCTCCGCCGCCACGGCCTCCGTCAAGCTGAGCCAGAAAGCCACGCAAGGCCTGTCGCTGGCAGCCGGCACAGCGGTCAACGTCGTCACCGTCTCGACGGGCCACATGCTGCTGCTGTCGGGCAAGGCCATCGCCTATGTGCCGAACGCGGCTGGCAATGCCATCCTCTACCATTCGAAAGCGTGAACCCATGAAACGCCTGACTGCCATTATCATCAGCCTGGCCCTGGCCGGTGCCGCCCATGCGGGGCGCTCATGCGAGGAAAAGCAAACGGATGCCACCACGCTCGTCAAATCGATGGACCTGGCGCAAAAGACCTTACAGGCGCTCGATGCCTCGGGCGCGCAAGTGGCGCTGGTGGCACGCGCCGGCCAGGACCTGTCGAAGTACAATTTGCGCTATTCGCACATGGCGCTGGCCTGGCGCGACCACCCGAAAGGGCGCTGGCTGGTGGTGCATGAACTCAATGAATGCGGCACGGCACAATCGTCGCTGTACAACGAAGGCTTGGGTAATTTCTTCATGGATGATGTGTTCATGTATGAAACCTTGATCCTGATTCCGGGCCAGGATACGCAGCAGCAACTGGTGCGCCTGCTGACGTCGAGCACGCCCAAGCGCCTGCATGAGGCGCATTACAATATGCTGGCCTACCCGTTTTCCACCAAGTACCAGAACTCGAACCAATGGGTACTGGAAACCCTGGCCGCCGCCAGCAACGAGCCTGGCAAGATCGAAACGCGCGCCGAAGCACAAAGCTGGCTGCGCAGCGCCAGCTACGCGCCGCAAACGCTCAGCATACCCGCCGCCACGCGCCTGGGCGCGCGCATGTTCCGTGCCAATATCGCTTTTGACGACCACCCGTTCGAGCGCCGCATGACGCGCCAGATCGACGTCGTCACCGTCGACTCCATCGTGCGCTTCGTGCGCCAACGCGAGCCGAAGGCGAAGGAAATCGTGGTGCGGGGAAATTAGTCTGGCGCCAGGCCGGACTATAGCCAGGCGGGCGCCTGCGCCAGCGGCGCAGCGCTGCACAACACGATGGACAACTCGGCATGCGCGATAGTCACACAAGCAGCGGCATCCATGCCCAACTTGTAGCGCGCCTCAGCCTCGCTCCAGCGCTGGTAAAACGCCACCCGACGCTCCTCTGGCGGCAACTTTTCCAGCTCGGCCACCACGGCCGCACCAAACGCCTGCTGCGCCAGCGCCAGCACGTCGCGCCGCACGTCGCACAACTCAATGTCGAGTCCCAGAGGCGTAGTATCGCTCAGCGCGCAGGCGACCCAGTGGCCGCTGTGCGAAATGCTGAAATAGGGACCGCCGGCGTGTGCCAACAGTCGCGGCGCCTGGCCTGGTCTCTCTTCCAGCGCGATGGACTCCGGCGCCATCTCCAGTATTTCCCCCATGGCCGCGCGCAACAAGGCGCGCCCCAGCAGGAACTGGCGCCGTCGCAACGGCCGCACAAAGCGCGCGTATCGGGCCGCTTCCGCCGCACCCAGCCAGGATTCATATTGATGAAGCTGCGCAACAGCGATGGTGCGGATATCGAGCAGGCAGATGCTGGCGCCGGACAGAGCTGGGGACATGGCAGCAGATGGATAGGCAAAGGCGCAGTCTGCCACAAATCGGCAGCACGAAGGCCGGTAAAAGAGCACGGCAAAAAAAAGTGGCAGCGCGGTCTCCCATCGCTGCCATTTTTAGCAACCTCGCTGACGCTTGCGCGCCGTGCCGGTCTTAGTTCGTCATGGGTGCCGCGACGGCTTTGTCATCGGCGCCAGTCGCGCCGCCTTCGGCACGCACGTAGTTGGCCTTGATGTACGCGCTGGTCAGGTTGGCAATGCGCGTCAACATCAGGTTGTCATGCACGCCAAACGTAAAACCGGCGGCCATGGCGTCGGCACGCTGGAAGAACTCCGGTGTCGCAACCAGCGCCCCCTTGTTATCACGGATCATGACGCGCATACGAACGCCCGAACTGCCAGCCAACGGGCCCAGGAATACGCGCTTGGCGCCGCTCTTGAACTGGATTTCTTCCACAATCGGCTCAATGATCAATACGCGGCCATTGGCCGGCGCCGCGTTCCAGGTCCTCAGCGATTCGGCCAGGCCCTTACGGATGTTTTCGTCGATTTTTGCCATGCCAGCCTGGTTGCCCTTGTAGCCCTCGGCAAATACCGTCGGCTTGACTTCGATACGGCCAAACGACGAAAACGCCTCGCTCGGTGCCGGATTCTGCGTGGACGATGCCTTGATTGGCGTGGCACAGCCCTGCAACATGGATACTGTCAGCAATGCGCCGGCCAGGGTGACAGGGCGATTGCATGAAGGGTAGGTGCTCGGAGTGACGATAGGGTGAAATATTGCTTGTAAACACGTTGAGAAAGGCGTTTACTCTCGGTATTTGGACGCGTAAATGGCAAACGAACCGATCTCTCT